>DAOUJL010000054.1:0-29510 GCA_034422735.1 Dehalococcoidia bacterium
GATGCGTTCCACACCTGGATTTCGCCGGCGCACATGGCGCGGCCTCCGGCGCCGGTGCCGGTGGACGCCACGTTCACGCGAACGTCGGGGTTGGCGATGCTGAACTCCTCGGCGACGGCCTCGCTGATGGGGAAGACGGTGCTGGAGCCGGCGATGGCTATCTGGCCGGTGAACTGCGCTGACGGCGCGGGCGGCTGGGTAGGCTGTGTCTGAGTCTGCGGCGCTGTTGCCGGGGCCTGGGTCGGCGCAGTGGTCTGCGCGCGGGGCGCGGGGGTCGGGTCTTCTTCGTCGCTGCCGCAGGCCAGCGCGAACGCCAGCAACGAAGCGGCCAGCGCTCCGACCAGGGCGGGCAGCATAATGGCTGCTAACCTTCGACGTATCGTTCTCATTGCCAGTCCGATGCCTCCTATCGCGGTATTCGATTGCGCCTCAAGGCGGGTTTTCAGGCGCTTAGAATAGCGGAGGGGCGTCAACGGGCCGTGAACGCGAGGTTAACGTCAGGTTAAGGGTCGGTTATGCGACGGGTTGCGGGCGGAACCCGTGGCGGCACAGGGCGGACACGGACGAGGGTGCGTTTGCGGCACATCTTTCACTGTGATAACGTTGGCCTCGTTGTGGTATAGCCACGAAACCGGTATCCCTTGCGCCGGAAACGGGCAAGGTCAACTTGGAAGAGGTGTTGAAGTGTCGGACACAGTAATGTTGATCACAGCCTTTTCAGGCCTGACGGTGGCCGTAGGCGCGCTTCTGGTTTCGGTGGGCGTCTTCGTGCTGGTTCTGAAGATCGGCAACTACATCGAGTCCCTGGGGGGCGGCGAGTAGGTCCGTTTCCCGACCTTCCCCCTGCGAGGGGGAAGGGATTATTTGACGTCGAAGGACATGAGCTCGTCGGCGAAGATTAGGCGGCCGTCGTAGATGCGCTTGACGTCTCCGATGCCTTTTTCCATGTTGGGGTGCCGGGAGAGGTGCGGGCCGACGTGCACGAGCGCGAGCGTCTTCACACCGGCGGATTGGGCTAGCTCCGCCGCGCCGGTGGTGCCGCACTGGCCGCCGGACTCGCCGACCTCGTTCATGCGCTCCTGGTCGTCCCAGCACATGCACAGCATCACGTCGGCGTCTTTGGCGAGGTCGCGCACGGAGTCGCAGGGCTGGGTGTCGCCGGTGAATACGACGCTGCCGCCGGGGGTGTCGACGCGGTAGGCGAGGGAGTCGAGGTACGGCTGTACGTGCTCGGCGGGGGCAGCGGTGACTTGCCAGTCGGAGCCGGAGAAAACCTTGCCGGGGCCAACATCCTTGGCCAGCACATCGGGCGGCTTTCGGGGCAGCACGCCGCCGCGGTTGACGTAGACCTGCTGGCTGAGCGGGTGGTTGACGCGAGCGATCCAGTCGTGGGAGAAGGCGCCGTCGCGCTCGTCCAGTATGCGGTGGGTGAGCTGCTCGGTGAGCGTGGGGCCGAACACCTGCAGGCGGTTCTCCTTGCCGATGCTCTGATCCCAGCGACACAGCAGGAAGCAGGGGTAGTCGACGTCGTGGTCGAAGTGGTGGTGGGTGAAGAAGAGGTAGTCGACGTCGGTGGGCCAGAGGCCGGCCTGGACCAGCTTGGCGGTAGCGGCGGGGCCGCAGTCTATCATCAGGTGGTCGTCGCCGGTCTGGAGGACGTAGGACGAGCCGAAGCGGGTGGGGGTTGGCGTCGGGGTGCCGGCGCCGAGGACGTGGATGCGAGTCATGGCGGGTGCTCCTTCAGGGCGCCCACGAGGGGCGCCCCTACAGCGTGTCGGGGGCGATGGCGGGCCAGTCGGCGGCGCGCTCGTAGGCGCGGGCGGCGCGGAAGACGGTGGCCTCGTCGAAGGGGCGACCGACTATCTGCATGCCGATGGGCAGACCGGCGGACGAGAAGCCGCAGGGCAGCGAGATGGCGGGCAGCCCGGCGAGGGCGGCGGGGCTAGTGTAGCGGCGGCGGCCGAGGTCGGAGCGGCCCTGGTAGTAGCCGCCCGGTCCTCCGGTGGAGGCGGCCAGCGCAGGGGCGGTGACCGGTCCCGTGGGGAAGACGAGGACGTCGTAGCGGTCGAGCGCGTCCAGCAGCTCGCGGCGGATCTTGGCGCGGGCCTTCTGTGCCTTGATGTAGGCGGTGGAGGGCGTGAGGAGGGCGGACTCGAGCCTGATACGGGTGCTCCAGTCGTAGTCGTCGGGTCGGGTCTTGATCCAGTGCTCGTGGAAGGAGGCGGCGTCCACGTCGGCGCTGGCGACGAACACGGCGCCGCTGTGCTCGGTGGTGGGCAGGGACATGTTCTCGGAGGAGGCGCCAAGCTCCTCGAACACGGCGACGGCCCTGAGCACGGCCTCGCGGGTCTCGGCGGATAGGGCCTCGTATTCGAACATCTCGCGGGGGAGGCCGACGCGCAGGCCGTTGGCGCCGTCCTCGATGGAGGCGAGGTAGTCGGGAACGGGGCTGCGGCTGGAGGTGGTGTCGCGGTCGTCGCGGCCGGCGATGGCGGCGAGCATGATTGCGCAGTCGCGGACGGTGCGGGTCATGGGGCCGACGGTGTCCATGGACCAGCACATGGGGACGACGCCGGCGCGGGTGACGCGGCCGTAGGTGGGGCGTATGCCAACGATGCCGCAGAAGGCGGCGGGGCCGCGTATGGAGCCGCCGGTGTCGGAGCCGAGCGCGCCGACGCACAGGCCGGCGGCGACGGCGACGCCTGAGCCGCTGCTGGAGCCGCCGGCGGAGTGGCCGGTATTCCAGGGATTGCGCGGGGTGCCGTAGGGGTGGTCGATGGTGCCGCCGATGGCGAACTCGCTGAGGTTGAGCTTGCCGAGCAGCACTGCGCCGGAGTCGTCGAGGCGCTCGGTCAGGGTGGAATCGCTGCCGGCGACGTTATCAGCGAGCACCCGGGAGCCGGCGGTGGTTCGGACGCCGCGGACGTCGATGATGTCTTTGACGGCTATGGGGATGCCGTGCAGCGGGCCGCGGTCCTGGCCGGCGGCGAGGGCGCTGTCGGCGCGCTCGGCCTGGGCGAGGGCGGCGTCGCGGGTGACGGTGACGTAGGCGCCGAGGTGGTCGTTGCGGGCGTCGATGCGGTCGAGGTAGGCGTTCGCCAAGTCGACGGCGGAGAGGTTGCCGCTGCGCAGGGCGGCGGCGGATTCCTCTATGGACAGCGCGTAGGTGGTTGGGTTAGTCATCGGAAGCCTCCCCGGCCGAGAATACGGGCAGGGGTTCAACGTCCGCGATGGCGTCGGCGGGCAGCTTGCCCAGCTCGTCGAGCACGGCGTTGAGGCGGGCAGCCACAGCGTCGGCGCGGGCGTCGTCCAGGTCGATGCCGGCGGCGGTGGCAAGCTCGCGGGCCTGCCGTCTGGTGATCTCAGCCATTTGCGAAGGCTCCTTCCCCTGTGTGTGGTGGTCGTGTCGGCGGCCATTCTAACACGGAGGGCGAAATAGCTGTTATTGACGGCCAATTGGGGCGGATATATCATCCGCGCGTAGGTGCGGCACGAACGGCAAGGCAGGAGGGTACGATGAAGTACGACGCGATTGTGGTTGGGGCCGGGTCGGCCGGCGCTATCATGGCTTCGAGGTTGTCGGAGGACCCTGAGCGGTCGGTGCTTCTGCTGGAGGCGGGGCCGGACTACCCGGAGATCGAGAACCTGCCGGATGAGGTGAGGCACGGCTACGCCACGGCCACGGACGTGATGACGAGCGACCACAACTGGCAGTTCATCGGCAAGGCGTCGGAGACGGCGGAGCCGATGATGGTGCCGCGTGGCAGGGTCACGGGCGGGTCGAGCGCGATCAATGGGCAGATGTTTCTGCGGGGCGTGCCGGAGGACTACGACACGTGGGCGTCGTTCGGGAACGACGAGTGGAAGTTCGAGAGTCTGCTGCCTTACTTTCGCAAGCTGGAGACGGACACGGACATCCACGACGACTTTCACGGCACGGACGGGCCGATCATAGCGCGGCGGTTCAAGCCGGAGGAGTGGCTGCCCGCCCAGAGCGCGTTCCGCGCGGCCTGCAAGGAGTACGGCTTTCCCGAAAGCCCGGACCTGAACAACCCGGATTCGGTTGGGCTGAGTCCGGTGCCGTTCAACAACCCGAACGGCATTCGCTGGAGCACATCGCTGGCGTACCTGAACCCGTCGCGGCACCGACTGAACCTTACGCTGCGGCCCAATTGCACGGTGCGGCGCGTGGTGTTCGAGGGCAACCGGGCCACGGGGCTGGAGGTGGAGAGCGGCGGTGAGGTGTTTAACGTCGAGGGCGACGAGATCATACTGAGCAGCGGGGCAATCGCGTCGCCACAACTGCTGATGCTGTCCGGCGTGGGGCCGGCGGGGCATCTGCGGGAGATGGGCATACGGGTGGTGCGGGACACGCCGGGGGTGGGGCAGAACCTGCGGGACCATCCCATCGTTTACGTGACGTGGAAGACGAAAGAGGGGTTCGAGCTGGACGGGTTCGCGCCGAGGGTGCAGTTCGCGCTGCGGTACACGGCGGAGGGGTCGGACCTGCGCAACGACATGATAATCATAATGAGCTCCTACGCTACGGAGCGGGTCAACCGGGGCGGGGGACGCATGGAGCCGCTGGGCATCCGCATGACGGTGGGGCTGTACCTGGCGTTGGGCTCGGGAGAGCTGAGGCTCACGTCGACGGACCCGAACGTCCAGCCGTTCCTGGACTACAACTACCTGCAGGAACCGTTCGACCGGCAGCGGATGCGGGAAGGGGTGCACCTGGCCTTGAAGCTGGCGGAGAAAGAGGAGTTCAGCAGCCTGGTGGAGGAGCGTATCGAGCCGACCGACGCGGAGATGGAGTCGGACGACGCTCTGGACGAGTGGTTGTTGCGGGAGGCGACGACGGGGCAGCATATCTCGGGGACGTGCAAGATGGGGCCGGCTTCGGACCCGATGGCGGTGGTGGACCAGTACGGGCGGGCGCACGGGCTGGAGGGGCTGCGGGTGGTGGACGCGTCGATAATGCCGGACTGCATCCGGGCGAATACGAACGTGACGACGATGATGATAGGGGAGCGGATCGCGGATTTTGTGCGGGGTGGGCGGTGATCGGGGCTTCACCCCCATCCTAACCTTCCCCCTGCGAGGGGGAAGGGACTATTACTGACCTACGCGGTAGACCCAGACCTGGAAGAGGACGTCGGGTTCGCCTTTGGGGAGGGCAGCGAGGGGTTCGGTGGCCTCCTCGAGGGTCCATTTGCCGGTAGTGGCGAGCTCGTCCTGGACTTCGCGGAAGCCGTTGTTCTCGTAGACGTCGGGTCGCAGGGAGAAGGCCACGTGGCCGCCGGGCCGGGTGACGCGGACCATTTCGTAGAGCGAACTGGCGGGGGCGTGGCCGAGGGTGAGGACGCCGACGCAGATGGTGGCGTCGAACGCGCCGTCGGGGAAGTCGAGGGTTTCGCCGAGGGTCATCTGGTGGAAGGCGGTGTAGGCGTTCTTCTTGCGGGCTTCTTCGAGCATACCGGCGGAGAGGTCCATCGCCTCGATGCTGGAGTAGCCCAGCCGCTTCAACTCTACGCCGACGAGGCCGGTGCCAGCACCGGCGTCCAGTATGCGGGCGGAGGCTGGGACGTATCGCTGGAAGGCGTCGGCGGCCTGGCGCGGGGCGAGCCATCCGAAGTCGTTGAGCAGATCGGCGTCGTAGTCGGCGGCCCACCGGTCGTAGCGTTCGGCGAGTTGGTCGACGCCCTGGGAGGAGTAGATCCACTGGATCCTGTCCTGGGGCGCGGGTTGGGGGGTGGTGTCGTTGTCGGGCAAGGTTGTGCCTTTCTGGTGTTGGGAGCGCTTCACCCCCATCCTAACCTTCCCCCTGCGAGGGGGAAGGGACTCTAGGGGGCCTAGTCGGGGACCAGGCCTTCGCCGACGAAGAGTTCGCCGGCTTCCTCGAGGGTGATGTCGGGCTCGGGGAGGACGAGGTCGGACTCGACCAGCTCGTCTATGGGTACGGGCGTGCCGTTTTCGCGGACGAGGTCGAGCATGCGCTTGAGGGTGGTGTCGAAGGCTTCGCGGTCCCCGGCTTCCACCACCTCGACGAGTTCGTTGTCGATGGCGTTGAGGTCGTCGATGTAGGCTCCGGGCAGGTTGTACTGGCCCTCGGTGAGTATGCGCACAATCATCGGCGCTCACCTCCGGGCAGGGCGTCGCGCTCGCTGCCGGGCAGGGCGTCGCGCTGGCCGGAGGGCAGGGACGCCTTGAGCTGCGCCAGTTCGTCGTCCACGGTCTGGGCGGCGGTGAGCTGTGCGAGCTCGCGGTCGAGGGGGTCGGAGCTGCCGGTGAAGTCGTCCAGCGTGCCTGTTTCGACAAGCTCGTCGATGGCGCCGGCGCGGGCGCGCATCTGCTCGGTCTTGTTCTCGGCGCGCTCGACGGCGAGGGTGACGTCGCCCATTTCCTCGGAGATGCCGGAGAGGGCGGAGCCGATGCGGACCTGGGCCTGTGCGGCGCTGTACTGGGCCTTGATGACCTCTTTGCGGGAGCGGAAGGCTGCGACCTTGCTCTGGAGGCGCTGTTCGGCCTGGGTGAGCTTTTCCTGCTCAAGCTCCAGTCCGGCTATCTGCTGGTCGAGGCCGTCGAGCTCGGTGAGGGACGCCTGCTTGCGCTGGAGGGCGACGCGTGCGAGGTCCTCGCGGCCGGCGGCGAGGGCCTGGCGGGCCTGGCCGTCGAGCTTGGCGACGTTTTCCTGGACCTTGGCGGCCTGGAGCTCGAGGCGGCGCTTGGCGGTGACCATCTCGACGACGCCGCGCTTGACGTTGCGCAGCATCTCCATCTGCTTGTCGTAGGCGACGTCGAGGGACTCGGCGGGGTTTTCCGCCGAGTCCAGAAGGCGGTTCATCTTGCCTCTAACTATGGTGGACATCCTGGAGAGCATTCCCATGGTCGTTCCTCCGGTTGGGGTGTGGTCGTGGGGCGCGGGTCGCAGATTCGGCCTACGGGCCGGCACCGCTCTAACTCAGTTCGTCGCGCCCGGAGAAGACCTGGATCAGGCCCACTATCGCCAGCACCACGCCTATGATTATCAGGATTATGCCGGTGAAGTCTATCAGCCAGTCGATGAGGTCAAGGCGCAGCACCAGGCCCAGCAAGAGCAGCACCACACCCGCGGCGATGAGTCCGCCGCCACCAGCTTTGTTCATAGTCGCTCCTTCGTGGCGTCCGCGCGACGCCGTGTAGTTGGAATGTTACACCACTCGCTAACGTGGGGGAAGGGTCTCGCGGGGCGGCGCGGGGCGGGGCCTTCCGAAAAATCTGCTCAATTCTGCTACATGCTGCCCATTTCGTAGCTGGGAGGGCTGTCCCCTTTCTGCTCATTAGCGATACACCGGTGTTAAATTTGGCGCAGGCATGGCGCAGTATGTGACAGGGACGCGATGGTGGTCTTCGTCTTCACCCCACCTTCACCCTCACCCTAACCCTCTCCCATCAAGGGAGAGGGGACTGCGAGGGGGAAGGGACTTTGGCAATCCCCACCTCTGAACAGTAGCTAGAGCGCCTATGGGATGGAGATTAGCACGTGTGTGCTGTAGAATCAAGAGGGGTTAGGGCCAAGTCTCCCCCCTGGGTTCCCGCTCCCCGGTTTCACGGGGACAAGCTTCGCGGGAATGACGAATGCGGAGGGGGAGTGGGCCTGAGAGTGGGAATTTTTGCGGCATGTGTGTGGCATGTGCATGGAAGATTCGAGACGCCAGCGGGAATGGAAGTGGCGTTTGGGTTACGCGGTTGGGAAGGTTTGAGACACGATTTTTGGGGGGTGGGAGTCGCGCTGCGCCTTATTCGGGCCTTTGCAGTACCTTTCGCTCGACCACCAGGGGACCCGTAGCCACCGTGCCGGTGCCGCCCTCGGCGAGGAGGGTGTAGACGCCTGGGGCGATTGGCATTTCGGGGTCTTCGCCCTCGGCGGGGGCGGCGCCGATCAGTTTACCTTCCGCCATGAACGCGCCGGAATCGTTGGCGGTGGCGCCGACCAGGATCTTGTCGGCGCCGGGCTTGGCGTCGAGCACCGTGATGGTCACGGCTTCATAGGGGATGAAACCGGCGCCCACCGCCGTAATCGTGGTGCTAAAGCTGTTGGCATAGGCGTCGTAAGTGTCCTCGGCGTTGTGAATCGTCTCGGCGGTGGCCATCAGGCTGCTGAGGACCGAGGTTACGTACGCGGGCCCGCTGGTTATCACCACAGGGAAGCTGGCCCTGCTGCCGTCCTCGCCCTCGGCGAGGATCGCTCTGTTGCCCGGGACGCGTCTGAGAATGCCTCGCTCGCCGTCGCCCTTGATGGAGTCGAAGCTGATATGAAATGCGCCAGCGGCGTTGGCGGTCGGCTGCTCGGCGGCGCGGCCTCCGACGACGTAGCTGACGGTGTCGTCGATGAGCAGGAGGAGCCTGACAGGCTCGCCGGGCTGGAAGCCGGCGCCTGCGATGGTGAGCGGCTCGTCCACGGACATGACGCCGGCGCTCGCCATGATCGCGGCGACGGGGGGGATGGCGTCTTCGCCCCGAGGGCCGAGCGGGCCTTGGGGGCCTTGCGGACCCTGTGGTCCGGGTTTGCCCGGTTCGCCGGGAGCGCCGGGCAGGCCAGGAAGGCCGGGCTCGCCTTGAGGGCCGGGTAGGCCGGGGTTGCCCGGATTGCCGGGGAGGCCGGGCGGGCCCTGGGGTGGTTCGCGAAATCGTGACGCGACGAGCACAAACAATAGCACGGTGACGGAGACCAGGACGAACGACAGGAGGAGTGCAACGGTTGAGGCGACACCCTTTACTAAACGCCGTACTTTCATTGGACTCCCTTTGAGATTGCGGAACGGTTCTTGCGAGTTCGCAGCCTGGCGTGCGGTCCCGGCGTGACCGCGCCGCGGGCTACTGTACAATTACATCCGACACCCACTCTGGGGCTATAACCAGCACGCCGGTCGCCCCGGAGCCGTAGGCACCCTCGGCGAGGACGGTGTAGGCGCCATACCATATGGGCCAACCCGGCTCGGCGCCTTCATCTGGGGTCGGCCCGGCGAGCGTCGCCGTCAGCGAGAAGGCGCCGGACTCGTTGGCGGCGGCGCCACCCAGGATCTTGTCGGCGTCGCCGGGCCGGAGATTGATTATCGTGACAGTGAATGGCTCGCCGGGGATGAATCCGGCGCCAGCGGCAGTGATAATGAAGTCCACGCCGTTGGTTTCCTCGTTTAGCACGTCTTCGTGATCGACGGTGAGGCTGCTGGCGACGGAGGTCACGGGAGGATTCGCGCGGGTTATCATCAGCGGCGCGGCGGCCCTGCTGCCATCCTCGCCCTCAGCGAGGACCGTCCTGATGCCCGGGGCGCGCTCCAGTGCGCCGCGCTCGCCGCCGCCGTCGCCCCTGATGGAGTCGAAGCTGACGGAAAACGCGCCGGCGGCGTTGGCGATTGGTTGCCCGGCGGTGGGGCCTCCTATGACGTGGCTGTCGACGTCGTCGATCACGAGCAAGAGCTTCACAGGCTCTCCGGGCAGGAAGCCGGAGCCGCTTACGCTGAGGGGCTGGTCCACGGACGCGATGCCGTTGCTCAACAGTATCGCGGCCTCGGGCGACGGCGCCTCTCCGCCTCGAGGGCCGGTGGGGCCTGGAGGACCCGAGGGTCCCGGCGGACCGAGCGGGCCGGGATTGCCGGGGTTGCCGGGCAGCCCGGGGAGACCAGGCTCACCGGGAGGGCCGGGCGGACCGGGGTTGCCGGGCAGCCCGGGTAGGCCGGGCTCGCCGGGCTCGCCCGATCGTTCGCCAAGCTGCGCAGCTAACAGGAAAATGTACAGCACCGGGGCAAATAGCAGGAAGAACAGCAGGGAACCCAGCAGGGTTAGGGCGACGGGCTTTGGTAGAAGGCGCATTTGGACAAGAGTTCCCTTGCTAGATTGTGCAACAGGTTACGCGATTTCGGGGTTGGTGTACAGTTCCAGGCGGGGCGGGGGCTTTCGTTTGGGCTGTTCGGATGTAACCAGGTTGCTGGGTTACTCTTCGTCTTCGTCGGCTTCGGGCAGCTCGTACTGCTCGACATCCATTACGCTGGCGGCGGCGGAGCCGCGGTTGCCCTCGGCGAGGATGGTGTAGAAGCCGGGTGCGATGGGCATTTCGGGGTCGGCGCCCTCGGCGGGGGCTGCGCCGGCCAGCGTGCTGCTCACCTCGAACTCGCCGGAGTCGTTGGCGGTGATGCCGATAAGAATCTTGTCGGCGCCTTCCACCAGGCTGACGATCGTGATGGTCACGGCTTCGCCGGGCGCGAACCCTGCGCCGAATGCGGTGATTGTGGTGTCCAAGCCGCCGGTTTCATCGTTGAGCGCGGTGTCGGCGGTGGCCGCCAGGCTAGAGGCGACTGAGAGCGTGGGCGCGCTGGTGATCATTACAGGGAAGCTGGCTCTGCTGCCGTCCTCGCCCACGGCGAGAATCGACCTGACGCCGGGGGCGCGTTCGAGTGCGCCGCGCTCGCCGCCGCCTCCACCCCTGATGGAGTCGAAGCTGACGGCGAACGCGCCGACCGCGTTGGCGGTCGGCTGCTCGGCGGTGCGGCCTCCGACGACGTAGCTGACGATGTTGTCGATGACGAGCGCGAGCGTCACCGGCTCGCCCGGCCAGAAGCCGGAGCCATTTATGGTCAGAGGCTCGTCCACCGTCACAGTAGTTTTGCTGATCATGATCATCGCCTCTGGATACGGACCGCTTGGGAGCGGCCCTGCACTTGTTTCTGGCGAGGGGACCGTTTGCGGATGCGGTGTTGGCGGGCTGGCCGTGTTGACGGGCAGGTCAGGCTCGTCCCGGGGCGCGCTGCAGACCGGGAGCGCGAGGGCGGCGAGCAGGGAGAGGGTCAGGATCAGGGGGAGGGTTCTCGGTGGGTGACGCACTCTCATTGGACCGCCTGTGAGGTTAGGGGACAGGTTATGCCATTTCGGGGTTGGTGTACAGTTCCAGGCTTGAGGCGCATACTCTCAACCCTCACCCTAACCCTCTCCCAGTCTTGGGAGAGGGGACTGACGCCTCGCGTACATTTCTCACAGTTGCGGCGGTCGGTGGGTGCGGAGCGGCGGGAACCTGTGTACAGTATGCGCTCAGAGCCTAAGCTACAATCAGGTTATCACCCCCATCCTAACCTTCCTCCATCAAGGGGGAAGGGACAATTCGGAAGGCCTAACCTCTCCCCATCAAGGGGGAAGGGACTTATCGGAAGGCTCTTATACAGTCAGGAAGGAGCAATACCATGGCCACTACTCCGGGAACAGAGATTATCGAGCTGGAAACGGGCGTGTTCGCGCGGCTGCACGAGGGGCTGACGAACGCGGGCATCATCGTGGGGGACGACGGCGTGCTGGTGATCGACTCGCTGCGGGTGCCGTCGTTCGGGCGGGACCTGATCCACGACGTGCGGCACATCACCGACAAGCCGATACGGTACCTGGTGGACACGCACTCGCACTGGGACCACGCCTGGGGCAACGAGGAGTTTCCGGACGCGACCATCATCGGGCACGAGAACTGCTACGAGGAGATGGTGGACGTGGAGTGGAACAGGCAGTGGCGGGAGAAGGTGGTGAGCTCGGGCGACCCCTGGTCCGAGGAGGCCAAGCTGGTGAACATCACGCCGCCGAATCTGACGTTCGAGACGAGCATGAGGCTGTACATCGGCAGGGAGGTGCGGCTGCTGTTCCTGGGCAGGGCGCACACGGGCGGCGACACGCACATCTACCTGCCGGACGACGGCATCTTGTTCTGCGGGGACGTGGCGCAGGACGGCGGTATGCCCTTCCTGGCGGACAGCTACCCGTCGGAGTGGCCCGCCACTGACGACCGGCTGGTGGAACTGAACGCGCCGCGGTTCGTGTCCGGGCACGGGCCGGTCGGGGAGCACGCCGCGCTGGTGGAGGCGCGGGACTTCATCCACGACATGGTCGGCAGCCTGGAGGCGGCCAAGAGGGAGGGCAGGAGCGCGCAGGACGCGGCCTCCGCGACGATCGCGGCGCTTACGCCGCGCTACGGCGAGTGGCGCGGGTTCGAGCGGCTGGAGGAGGCGCTGCCGGAGGCGTACGGCAGGCTAGGATAACACCCGCAGGGACACAACGATGAGACGGATGGCGCGCTTTCGTATCTTCGCGCTGGCGGCCGCGGCGGCGCTGGCTCTGGGCGTGGCCGTGGCGTGCGGCGATACCGGGGGCGACGCCGCGGAGGCCGAACGCGAGCCGCTAAAGATAGGACTGCTGATGAGCTTCAGCGGCGCGTCCGCCGACCGCTCGGAGTGGCGCGAGCGCGGCTTCCTGCTCGCGATAGAGCACGTGAACGAGGCGGGCGGCGTGTTCGGCATGGACGTCGAGACGGCCCGGGGCGACGCTGGCCCGGACAGCGACACGGCGGTGGCCGAGGCGCGCCGTCTGGTCGAGACCGAGGGCGTGCACGCCATAGTCGGCCCAAGCTCCAGCGGCAACTCGCTGCCGGTCGCGGAGCGGGTGACCGGCCCGGCGGGCGTGGTCAACATCAGTCCCTCCGCCACGTCGCCGCTGCTGACGACCGCGGACGACGGCGACTTCTTCTTCCGCGCGGCGCTGGCGGACACGGCGCAAGGCCCCGTGCTGGCCCGCGTGACGCGCGAGCGCGGGTTCGACAGCGTGGGGGTCATCTACCAGGACGACGCCTACGGACGGGGGCTCGCGGAGTCGTTCGGGGCCGCGTGGACCGGGCGGATCAGTCTCGCGGCGGTGGAGCGCGGGCAGGACTCGTACCTTGCCGCGATCACCGAGACGGCGGAGGGCGGCGCGCAGGCGCTGGTGATCATAGCGTCCGGCGCGGACGCCGAGACCATCGTCCGGGAGTCACTGGAGAGCGGGCTGTACGACAGCTTCACGTTCGGGGACGCCGCCAAGAGTCCCAACCTGGTGCGGAACATCGGCGGCGACCGTCTGGGCGGGATGTACGGCACGGCGGGCACGAGCGCGCCGGGGAGCGAGTCCGCGGCGCTATGGGAGCAGGCGTTCCTGGACGCGCACGGGGAGCTTCCGGCGTTCGCCTACGTGAAGGAGACCTACGACGCGGTGGTCGCCATCGCGCTGGCGGCGGAGGCGGCGGGCACGGCGGACGGGGTGGCGATACGGGACCGGCTGCGCTCGGTGGCGTCGGCGCCCGGCGAGGTCGCGTTGGCGGGGCCGGAGGGCGTCGCGGAGGCGCTGCGGGTCGTGCGGGGCGGCGGCGAGGTGGATTACGAGGGGGCGTCGTCGACGCTGGACTGGGACGAGAACGGCGACCTGGTACGGGGCCACGTGGGGGTGTGGCGCTACACGGCGGACGAGCGGATCGAGGAGGTGGAGGCGGTGCCGTTCGACTTCGGGGCGGGGCGGTGACACCATGCCCGTTCGTACACGCTCGTTAGTCCTGCTGCTCGCGCTGGTGGCCACTGTGCTGGCGCTGGGGTGTGGGCGGGACGGGGGCGGGGACGTCGGGCCGACGGCGACGCTTGCGCCGGAGGCGACGCGGACGCCCGTGCCGACGGCTGCACCAGCGCCTGTCGCCGCCGCGGGTTCGGGCGTTACGCCGTGCAGCGTTTCCGGTCCGGGGCTTCCGGAGGCGTGGCAGGTCGCCAACCACGTCCGGTGGTCGCCGGACGGCTCGCGGATACTGTTCGACTTTTCGGTGGGCAGGAGCGGGGCGCCGCCGGTCGGGCTGTATGACGTCGACGCCGACGGTCACCAGGTGCGGGAGATCGTGAATCCCATCGAGAACTCGGCCTTCTCGGACTCCCTTGGGATGTACACCGGCTCCATGATGTACTTCGACATTTCTCCCGACGGCTCCAGGGTCGTTTACTCGACGTGCAGGTACTCCACCGGGGCCAATTTCGAGCTGATGGTGTCGGAACTGGACGGCACGGAGACCCGGCGGCTGACCGATAACGGTCACGTGGACAACTACCCGGCCTGGTCGCCGGACGGCAGTCGCATCGCGTTCATCTCCAGCCGGGCGGAGGCAGGGGGCCACGACGCCAGGAACTACCGGCTGTACACGATGGCCGCCGACGGCTCGGACGTGCGGCTGGTGGGGCCCGGCGCGGACGACCCTTACTTTGCGGCGGGTCCGCATCCGCCGAGGTGGTCGCCGTCCGGCGAGAGGATAGCGTTCGTGGTGTACGAGTACGACGGCGACTGGGAGGCGGGCAGGTCCGTGTACACGGTCGGCGCCGACGGGTCCGGGCTTGCGAAGGTTGCGGACGCGGTGAGCGGGCCGGCGTGGTCGCCGGACGGCGAGCGGATTGCGGTGGCCGGGCTGGAGGGTGATGAAGGGGGCGCGCTCTACACCGTCGCGGCGGACGGATCGGATGCGGTCAATGTGGTGGCCCTGTTTCGCAACCTGAATGAGCTCGATACGCTGTTCGGCCACCCGATCGGGGATTTCGGGCACTTGTGGCTGGGAGACCTGTCGTGGTCACCGGACGGCTCGATGGTGCTGTTCGAGTCCACGGGCGTGAGGGTGGAGATCGAGGACTCGTTCGTCTACTACTCGCTGCTGGTGAGCAGCGTGGTCGGCGATGAGAGAGGGCCTCCGATACAGGGGATATCGGCGTGGTCGCCGGACGGGTCGAGGATCGCCGCGCAGCCCGCCGGGGTGCACGACAGGGGCAGCGAGCTCCGTGCCCGGAGCGTGGTGCTGTACAGCGTGGAGGGGGACGGAACGGACGCGCGCGTGCTGGCGCGGGGCGAGCGCACGGCGGAAGGGTACGCCGGGGTGACGGCGGAGGCGCCGGTCAGGCGACCCGCGGACGCGGACGGGTGCGTGGGGAATCGCGTGGGGGGCGGGGGGGAGAGCGACGCGGAGCTGGTGGAGGACTGCCGGTGAGGGGGGCTTCTATCGGCTCAGCGTCCAAGAGGTGATGGGGCGAGCCTGAACGACGCGCCTTCACCCCCATCCTAACCTTCCCCCGTCAAGGGGGAAGGGACTATTGGCAATCACTGCCGGTGAGGGGCGTGGTAGAATGGCCGCAGGAGGCCGTGATGATGCAAGAACAGATGGTGCGCCGCACGTCCCGCGAGGGCGTGGTGACGCTTACGCTGAACAACCCGTCGAAGCGGAACGCGCTGTCGACCGAGACGCTGCTGGAGCTGCGAGACCTGTTCGGGGATTTCGAACGCGATGACGAGGTGCGCGTGGTGGTGCTGCGCTCGGAGGGGCCGGTGTTCAGTTCGGGCCACGACCTGCGGGAGCTTATCGACCGCGACGAGGCGTCGTACACCGAGGTGTTCGCGCTGTGCACGGAGGTGATGGAGGCCATCCGGCTGCTGCCCAAGCCGGTCATCGCGCAGGTGCAGGGGCTGGCGACGGCGGCGGGGTGCCAGCTCGTGGCCACGTGCGACCTGGCCGTGGCGGGCGAATCGGCGTCCTTCTGCACGCCGGGCGTCCAGATAGGGCTGTTCTGCACCACGCCCGGGGTGGCGCTGGCGCGGTCGGTGCCGTCCACCAAGAAGGCGATGGAGATGCTGCTGACGGGCGAGCCGGTGCCCGCGAGCGAGGCGCTGGAGATGGGGCTGGTGAACCGGGTGACGCCGGACGACGAGTTGGAGGACACGGTGGAGCGGCTGGCGCGGCAGATAGCGTCGGCGAGCGCGCAGACGCTGGCCATCGGCAAGCCGGCCTTCTACAGGCAGATAGAGCTGCCGCGCCCGGACGCCTACGACCTGGCGCAGAGGGTGATGGTGGGCAATCTGCTGGAGGATGACGCGCACGAGGGGATTTCGGCGTTCCTGGAGAAGCGGACGCCGCAGTGGAACCACTGAGGGGCGCTTCACCCCCATTGTCACCCTCACCCTAGCCCTCTCCCATCGAGGGAGAGGGGACGAGCGGAAGCGCGCTGGTTGTCACCCTCACCCTAGCCCTCTCCCATCAAGGGAGAGGGGACTTATCGGCGGGGAAGTGCGGCATGACCTTGGTGGCGAAGGTCTCCAGGTTCTTCAGCGTCTTGATGAGCGGCATGCCCATGTGGGCGAAGCTGATGAGCAGGTAGTCGAGGTTGCAGACCTCCCGTAGCTCCTGGATCCGCTCCACCACGTGGTCTGGGGAGCCTACGAGCAGCGTGCGCGGCTCCAGGAAGTCCCAGTCCAGCTTGCCGTCCGGGTCCAGCTCCTCGCCCGGGTTGGTGAAGACCTGCCTGCCGCGGAACGGGTCGTTGAAGATGAACGCGGACATTACGGCCTCCTCCGCGTCGCGGCGCGCCTCCTCCATCGAAGAGGCGACGTAGGTCGAGCGCATCACCGCCTGGTCCTCGCCCAGGGCGAACGGCCTGCCCTCACGCTCGCTCCTGGCGCGGGCGTAGATCTCCATACGCTGACGTATCCTGCGAGGCGGGGGCTGCCAGTAGCAGGCCTTCAGGCCAAGCTCGGCCGCGGTGGTCACCGACCGGTCCGTGGAGACAGTCATCCACAGCGGCGGGTGCGGCTTCTGGTGGGGCCTCGGCGTCACCCTCAGCTTCGTCACGCGGTCGCCGTCCTGCCAGGCGGGGTTGGACGGGTACTTCGGGTGCGAGAACACGGTGTCGTCGACCGGGAAGCTGTAGTTGGAGCCGCGATAGGAGAAGTACTCGTTGTTCCAGATCTCGCGCACCACCTCGACCGTCTCCCGGAACAGCTCGCGGTTCTCCACGTCCTTGCGCGGGTCTGCGTTGGGGTGGAACTGCGGGCCTTCGTAGGGCCAGATTCCCCTGCCGAAGCCGACCTCCAGGCGGCCGCCGGTCATGTTGTCCAGGATGGCGAGGTCTTCGGCGAGGCGTATGGGGTGCCACCAGGGGGCGATGTTCGCCATCTGGCCGATGCGTATGGTGGACGTGCGCGCGGCCAGGTCCGCGCCGAGCAGGATCGGGTTGGGCAGGTCGCCGATTCCGTAGGGGCCGAAGTGGTGCTCGCCGAGCCACATCGCCTCGAAGCCGAGCTCCTCGGCCAGGACGGTCTGCTGGCGCAGGTTGTCGATAAACTGCCCGGCGTCGGTCGCCTCTCCGGCGGAACTCGCCACGGTGGTAAACGCCGCGAACCTCATGGCTGGGACCTCCCATCTGCCTGGACCTCCGGCGCGCTGTTTTGCGACGCCGGACTGTCGTGTTACGCTGTGCCGCCACCATACTACAGGGAGAATCGCCATGTCAGCAGGCGGGAACAGGGGCCTGGTGCAGACGGTGCTGGGTCCGGTGCATCCCTCGGAGCTGGGGCCAACCACCACGCACGAGCATCTATACATCGACTTCTCGTTCATGTACCGCCCGGCGCAGGACACGCCGCGCCCCGAGCTGGCGGACGCGCCCATAACGCTGGAGAACCTGGGGTGGATACGGCGAAACTACTACAGCAACCGCGCCAACCTGACGCTGCTGGACCTGGACACGCTGGTCGATGAGGTGGGCAGGTTCCGGGAGGCGGGTGGCGGCGCGATAGTGGACGCGACCACGGCGCAGATCGGGCGCGACCCGCACGCGCTGGCACGGATTTCACGCGAGGCCGGCGTCCACGTCGTGATGGGCGCGGGGTACTACGTGGCGGCGGTGCACCCGGAGGGGATGGGCGAGCAGAGCGTGGACGAGCTGGCGCGGGAGATTATCGCCGACGTCGCGGAGGGCGTGGACGGCAGCGGCATAAGGGCGGGAATCATCGGGGAGGTGGGGTGCAGCTGGCCGCTCGCGACGACGGAGCGCAGGTCGCTGCTGGCGGCGGCGGTGGCGCAGCGGGAGACGGGCGCGGCGATACTGGTGCATCCGGGCCGCCACCCGGACGCGCCGCTGGAGATACTGGAGCTGCTCGCGGCGGGCGGCGCGGACCTGTCGCGCGTGATCATGGGGCACCTGGACCGTACCGTGTTCGAGTTCGACGCGGTACAGCGGATAGCCGCGTCGGGCTGCTACCTGGAGTGGGACCTGTTCGGCAACGAGGGGTCGTACTATCCGCAGGCCGAGCTGGACATGCCCAGCGACGCCCAGCGGCTGGACTTCATCAAGCGGGCCGCGGACGCCGGCTACACGGACAGGATCGTCATCGGCCAGGACATCGCAACGAAGCACAGGCTGACGCGGTACGGCGGGCACGGGTATGGGCACATCTTCGAGAACATCGTGCCGAAGATGCGGCGCAAGGGCTTTTCGGAGGACGTGATAGGGGCGATTACGGTGGGGAATCCTGCGGCGGCGCTGGCGCTGGGGTAGGGGGGCGGCGAGGCGGAGCTTCGGCTTCAGCTTTGTCAGGGTCTTTCCCCGCGTGGGCGGGGGAGCCACCTGGAAGGTACCCTCCCCGATAAACTGTTGAGGTCTATCCCCGCGTGTGCGGGGCAACCATGGTCGCGACAATTCTGAACGAGCTCGTGCCGGGTCTATCCCCGCGCGGGCGGGGGAGCCTCCGGGTCCGGCGCGGCCGGAGCCATCGCCATCGGTCTATCCCCGCGCGGGCGGGGGAGCCTCCACGTGCGCCGTCGCCGTGTTGACGATCATGGGTCTATCCCCGCGCGTGCGGGGCAACCGGCCCTCAGTGCGTAAGGGAGAAACGCACGCGGGGTCTATCCCCGCGCGTGCGGGGCAACCGAAACGCTGGTCGCACCCGAGGCAGTGGGCTGGGGTCTATCCCCGCGCGTGCGGGGCAACCAACGTGATCGTGCTCTATCGGCTGCTGGCCATAGGTCTATCCCCGCGCGTGCGGGGCAACCCCCTCGACCATGTACCTGCACACCACGTACACAGGTCTATCCCCGCGCGTGCGGGGCGACGTATGATCCTACGTCGGCGGCCCTGGTACTGACTTGTTAAGGTGCAATGGCCGGCACTCCCCGGGGGTCTCCTATCTCCGCCCCGACGCGGGACGCAGCAGCAGCATCCCGTAGCCGTAGGCGCGGTGCCTACCGAGGCCGCGCGCGAGCAGCGCGGCGAACGCGGCGGAGTCGGTCACCACCAACTCGCCGCGCATCAGCGCGTCCGGCCCCTCGCTGTGGCGGCTGTGCAGTCTGCGGACGGCACGAGTGCGCCGGAAGGACGCCAGGCCGGACCTGTCTCTGTACAGGCTCGCGCCGCCCAGGCGCTCGAACTGCTCGCGGAGCCAATCGACGTACACCTCCTCGCGGGTGCGGTCCATCTCCCCCGGCGCGTGCTGGAGCGCCTCGTACTGGAAGACGTCGCACTCCTTGCCGGGGCGTGGCGCGTCGGCGTCGCCGGGACGGGTGCGGAAACGGCGCAGCATGTCGGGCGGCACACGCGATGGGTCCTTTCGGAGCCGCACGATTGGCCTAACGCGCACCTCGAATCCGAGCTGCTGGCCGACGCGCCACTCCGCAGGCATCGGCTTGGTGTCGATCCGGTCGGCGGGCAGCACACGCGCCTGCAACGGGCACGCGCACATGGCGGCGGACTCGCGCAGCGCGTCGGCGTTCGCCGTGCCGTAGCCGTAAAGGCAGCCGACGGACGCGCCGCGCGTCGCCACCAGCCGGAAGGGTTTGGGCGCGAGCTCGCCGAAACACTCCTTCAGCAGGCAGTGCATGGCATGGTCCGGGTCCTGGAGTTGCCTCGTGCCCATCCAGCGATTGAACTCGCGCAGGTCGATGTCGCCGCGAATCATCCGGAGCGTGGCCGTGGTCGTCGTGGTCATTGCGTGGCCTCCTGTGCCGGCTCCTTCGGACCGAAGGCGCAGCGCTTCGCCGTGCCCTCTGCGACGCGCCTGCCGCCGCCGTGCAGCCCGGACACCCAGTTGCGCTCGTCGGTAAGCATCATCTCGCGGCTGATGGACACACCCTCCGGCGGCTCGGCGAGGACGTCCCGCGCGGGCCACTGCATCCTCACCGGGCGGGTTGCGTCTCTGTCGTCCGGCGAGTCGGGCAGAGGAACGCCCAGCAGCGCCGCCAGCACGTCGGGCGCGTCCACGAAACCGCCACACAGCCGCGCGGACGGCAGGCAGGGCTTGCGACCGATGAACAGCGGGCGGGCCGGCTCGTCCAGCTTGGCGGCCAGGTCGTCCAGCGTCGGCGCGTCGTCCGGCGGGTGGAGGCGCAGCGCGACGGTCACCCGCATGTCGGCGTAGTAGTCGCGGTAGCGAAGGTGCGGCGCGTTGTACGTGGCCGCCCCGCCGGCCCGACCCTCCGGTCGCCCGCGCGTGGTCCAGCCGCGGTCGCTCGCGCCAAGCTGCGCGGTCTGGAAATCGGTCATGGCGTAGCCGCCCGCCGGCTCGCGATCGATTCGCGACGCGAAAACAAGCCGGCGCTGCAAGCGCTCGTGCGCCTCGCGCTGGACGCGCCGCCAGCCCAGCGCGTTGGCGAACATGCCGGTGAGCAGTGACGCCGCTGGAAACGGACGTATCACGCCGTAGTTGTCGATGATCTCGCCACCGAACGCCATCAAGGGTGCCTCCAGATTGATGATGAGGTGCCGCACGGCTAGGCCACCTCTCCGGCGCGGACGGCGTCCGCGGCCCATTCCGCCAGCGCGTCGCAGTTCAGCCGCTCGGCGCTCGGTACGTCGCACGGCTCGACGGACAACGCGCGACGCGCCTCCCTTGCGCCGTAGCAATCGTCCAGCTTGCCGAGGTAGTCGCACAGTGCGCCCGTGGCGGCGGCGGTCAGCGCGGGAACGGGTCGGCGGTACGCGTTCGCCAGGCTGCGAGGCTGGCGGCTGCCGGCCTCTATCAGCATCAGGTCCGCCGCGGCGTAGGGAGCGGTGGAGCCGCGCTTGGCGCCGGGCGAGACGGTGGCGATGAGATGCACCAGGTGCTCGACCACTTTTGCGGCGAGCTCGCGGTCCGCGCTCTGCCAATCTGCGGCATCGCAGCCCTCCAGGTTGGACACCAGCCCGGACACGTCCACCACCACGTAGCCGTAGAACAGCCCGGCGGTGAGCTCCATGTCGCCGATGTGGGCGGCGCCCGCGTCCTCGTCCGGCTCCTGCAGGTCGTCGACGACCGAGAAGTAGTCGCTCTCGCTCTCCTCGGCGTGCACCGTGAAGGCGTGGGCCACGTGGATTGCGGCCTCTATGTTGGCGCCCGGGTCGGACGTCACCATCCGCCCGAACAGCGCCCCCACCAGCCCGCCGGGCAGGGAGGTCTGTTGGCGGAACGCGATGAAGTTGTCCCGCTCCTCGTTGCGGCGCGCCGGCTGGAACAGCAGCTTGGCGGCATCACCAGCGGCCTTGGCGTCCTCCCTGTGTTCGGCGCATATGGCGCTCGCTTTCTCTTGCAGGTACTCCACCTCGGGCTGGCCGAGCAGCAACGGCTGGCGGCCGGACTCGCTCCCGCCGCCAGTGCCGTACACCGCGATGTTGAACTGCTCCTGGACGGCGTCCAGCAATTCGTCCGGGAAAGCCCCCTCGTCGCGCAGCGGCTGGATCACGCGACGGTCGACCACGTTGCGCGATCGGAAGGCGTCCGCCGCGCCGTATATGGCGCTGAGCGCGAAGTCGTCATCGGCAGTGCGCCAGTGGCGCTTGAGGCACTGCGACGAGACGCGCGTGCGGACGCTGCCGCCGAAGCTGAGCCGCTTGGCCAGGCCGCTGTCGTCTCGGTTGAGCAGCGCGGCGGGGTAGGAGTGCAGGGTGTGTATCTGCAAGAATCTTGGTGTCGGCATGATTTTGTCTCCCTATTCGTTCTGAGCACTTGACTGGTATGAACTGTGTTCCGCGCGATAGTAGGCCCTGGCGATTTCGATTCTGGCTTCATCGGCCCGCTCTTCGTGGCTTCCTTCGTTCAGGATGAACCACGCCATTTCACGCCAGTTGAAGGCGCACCTCTGGCTCGCCAGCATCCGAAACAGCCGCGCCAGGATTCTGCGCAGCGCAGGCCCTCTGGCCGCAAGCAGAGTCGACAGCCGGTCCTCGCTGTAAAATGGCGTTCTGCTGCCATCACCCTCGTACAGCGCCCGGCCAACGTTGATTCTTGGATTGTGAGCTCTGGCCGAAGCATGGGACATCACGGCCATCCCGTGCATGATGAGTCCCCACTTGCTGACATCCGCGTTTCTTGAGATTCCTCGCTGGCTCATCAGCTTCCAGAACACGGCGCTGTTGGGACTTTCAGGGTTCATTCGGCGCAAGCTGGCCTTGTCACCAGTCGACATCTCTATGGCCTCAATCGCTTCGACGGTGTTGGTAATCACGTCGCCGAAGTTGTACGGTATCGGGCCGACGACACTTGGAGGGACTGAATGCCCGGCTGTATAGCCGCGACCTGAGGTCCCGTTGAGAAGCACGTCCTCGATCTCATCCCAGTCACTGGGACGCCATGTGTATGTGGGAATGTGCTGCCCAAGCGCTTTTATCCACTCCTGCTGTTCGGGGAAGAGTGTGCTTTCCTCGTCCCGCTTCAGCTCGGCCGCCAGCAGGTCAATCTCTCCCGTCTCGTGGTTCTTTCTCCACATCATCAGATCGGGGAATCCCCTGCCGCGCACGATGTGGATGCTATCCCTGTCACGCAAATGGAACGGCCGCCAACCGTAGTGTGCGGCTACGTCATGTGCCTGGTTCTGGAAGAACCGCTCAGGGTCCGAGCGTTGTCCGGTCATGCCTGGTTCTCCTCTTCACTTTCAAACAGGAATGCGAATCCGCCTTTGCCGCGCATACGCCCCCGGAACACCCTGTCGGCATTCACGCGCGCTCTGAATCTGTGAATCGACGGGCATGGCAGTGCGTCTTCAGCCGCCTTCAGGATTCTCCCGGCGTCGTCGATCACCCCGTCTTCGCCGTTCATCAGCCAGTGTCTGCGAATGGCATCGCGTTGGCCCTCATCCGCGTCGAACTCGTCCTGCAAGTCGTCGAAGAATCCCGCGTCGACGATGTCATCCAATCTGTTGGCCCAGGTCTGCGCCAACTGGTTCGGCGACGGCTGGCCGTTGCGATGTGCGTTGAAATCGCTGTTGCCTCTGGCCGCAAATGTCGCCACCGCGTGACGCAAGATGTTCTTCACCGTGCCAACCTGCTGTAGCCGCTCTCTCGCAATGTCCTCCAACTGCTTTGCGACGCCAGGACTTCCAAGGACCTGAAGTGTCCTGTGCCTCAGCGGGACTATTCGCTCGTGATAGCCTTCGGTCCCGCCTTCTCCGCGCACCATGCCGCGGGCGACCAGTTGCATCTCTTCGCTGCCGCCTGTGCCGGCCGCCTCGGACGTGAGCAGCAGCGGCCGTTTCCAGTCCTCGGAGAACATCCCATCGGCTACCCTCTCGTAGCCAAACTTGCGAGGCCCCAGAAACGCGGGAGGTGTTCCTCTCGGATTCGGATTGGTGCCAACGGGCGCCCAGGGGTCTCCGGTCATTCCCTTCACGTCAGCTATTCGCTTCGCATCGGCATTGGCTCGTGCGGCAACTATCCTTTCGGCGACAACCTTCAGCCGAATCCTCCGACACACCTCTATGTAGTAGGGGTCCATGCTGGAGAGAGCGCTCGACTGCGCCTTGGCGCCGTCCCATGGAATCACCCACAGCAGTCGAAGCCCGGAGTCCGAGAGCCGGTAGTCGTCGAGAATGGCCTGCCGGTGGCCCAGCAGCGCGACGAGATCGTGCTCCACGTGGCGGCCGGGTTGGATGGACGGAGCGAGGCTGAATGCGGGACGATTGCCGTAACCGCTGGGCATTCTGGATATTCCGTAGTTGAACCGGCCGCTATAGCCCTCCATCGTCTGTAAAGTGACCAGAGCGAACACCCAGTCGTCCGCATTCGCATGACTCGCCATAGCCTGCTTTAGGTCGTGGTTCTTGGACGTCACCAGCATATCCAGCTCATCCGGCGCCTCGACGGTGTTCTTGAAATCCGCCTCGTGCGCTTTCGACGAGGCCGGCGGCTGCATGAAGGCGGGCCTGGTGATGTCGTCTACCACGAGTTGCCACGGCTCGTCGTCGGGCCACTCCGACGTCAGCCCGCCGATGATGCGCCGCCACTCGTCCGCCCCCGACGGCGGCTCGGCCAGCCCCGCCTCGCGCACCGCCATCGCGCCGAGTTGCACCAGGAAGGAGTGCCAGGCGTGGCGCTGGTGAGGACGCAGCGCCGGGAACGCCTCCACCTCGTCCGCCACCAGCGCCGCGTACACCTCCGGCAGCGACGCCGCAAGGCGCGAGCCGTCGGCCCCGTCCATGCGAATCAGCCGTTCAGTCAGGATGTTGTACATGCTGAGGCCTCTTGGGTGGAATAACGTACACTTGAGCTAGTGTATTGCCCAAAAGTTGCACTGTCAAACGTTTGTTCCGCGAGCAACAGGGCTGCAATCGCTTGCCAGGCCCTCCAAATCTTATCGTTCCAAGCGGAGTGCAGCCGGGTGACTTTCTCGCCAACGCTCTTGAATCCACCGTACATCCGTGCTACTGTCTCTCCATGACACAACTACAACGCCATCAGGTACTCACGAACGCCTTCGCTGCGGACTCTCGCCGGCTGTACCATTTCCGCCGCATCTTGCCCCGTTCCTTCCAGAATCCGTACTCGTCAGCGTCTCCAGGCAGGGCAAACCGCCGGTGCTTCCAGCTACGAAACGAGACAAAATGGAGCAGTTTGCAACACTTTTCGGTGAAATCCACAAACGTGGACATGACGGAGGGGCGTGAAAGGAAACTTGGGTGCCCGGCAGCGGGCGCTGCGAGGCTAGCCGAGCCAGGGCCGGTAGACGGCGCCGGCCTTGACCGTGCGGACGTGTACGAGACGCTGGGAGGCTTCCAGGGTGCTGCCAGGCTCCCACCGCGTCGGGCCCATTCGGGTCATCGGGCTGAGCCGGTCGACCAGGGGGAATCGGCCCTCTTCCCGCCGCAGCACGGTGACGTCGCCCTCGGCGCCCACTCGCAGCGTGCCAAGCGCGTCTTCCACGCCCAGCACACGCGCCGGAACTTCGGTGGACCGCCGTATCACTTCTTCCAGGGACATGCCCAGGTGCATGAACTTGGTCAGCGTGGTCGCGAAGTCGTGCACCGGACCCTCGAAGCTGAGACTGCTGATGTCGGTACTGATGGTGTCGGGCCGCAGGCCGCTTGCGAGCGCCCTCTCGGCCGACTTGAAGGAGAAGCTGCCCGCGCCGTGGCCGACGTCCAGCACCACGCCCCTTGCCTGCGCTCGCCTCATGCCTTCGAGCACCGCGCCGGTCTCGTCGAGAACGCCGTCCTCGAAGCCGTGGAAGGCGTGCGTGACGACATCGCCGGGCCGCAGCATGTCCATCAGTGACGGGAGGGCAGTGGGGTTGTTGCCGACGTGGATCATGACGAAACCGCCGAAGCCCTCGGCGGCCTCGATCGCGCGCCCGAGCACTTCCACGTCGTCGTTCTCGCCAAGTATCTGGCGTCCGAGCCGCGCCTTGACTCCCTTGACGTAGCGACGGTTGGCAAGCCCGCACTCCACGGCCAGGTCTACGTCCGCCCACTTCAGGTACTCGAGCTCGCCTATGTCCGGCGAGATAATGCCCATCGCGGAGATGTTGAGAAGGGCGAAGAGCCTGGTGTGGGCCTGCTCGAGGTTGTGCTTGCGAAAGCCGCGGAACGTCAGCGCGCCGGCCGAGCCGGCGTCCAGGGCGGTGGTGACGCCGAGCGCCAGGTTGCTGAGGTCCGGGTCGATTCCGTAGGTGCATGCTCCCCAGTAGGCGTGGACGTGCAGGTCGATGAGGCCGGGCGTGACGACCATGCCGGTCGCGTCGAGGACTTCCCTGGCATGGTCGGCGGGTATCGAGTCCTCGACCGCCGCGACCTTGCCTCCGGCCAGTGCTAGGTCCCTAGGCTCGTTCAGGCCCTGGGACGGGTCGACCACCGTCCCTCCCTTTATCAGGAGATCGTATGCCCGGCTTAGCCGCAGAATCGGCACCTCGCGTTCTGCGGAGAGAAGATGAGCTCGTTGTCGCCGTCCTGGATGGCGAAGTCCAGCAGCACGCGCAGCGCCTTGGACTCGTCGGCGAGCCCGTACTCCCCGGCGACCTCGCCGAGCCAGTCGAGCTGTCCCCGCTCTATCTCGAGAGTCTGTGTGATTTTGTCTTTTGGCATGTTGTTTTTCCTCTCAGTGTGGTATGCGCTTAGAGCCTATCCGACAACCTGCTCAACACCCCCATCCCCCGCTTTCGCGGGGGCAGGCTCTAACCTTGTCCTTGCAAGGGGGAAGGGACTTATCGGATCGGCGCTTACTATCTTGGCACCACGTGAGTTCGCGGTCAACAGCCGCCGCGTATGTTCTCGAACTTCACCTCGTCGCCCACCCTGATTCCGAAGCGGTCGACTTCCCCGGCGTTGACCTCGAGAGTGTAGGCGGCGCTCGGATAGGAACGGTACCTCCAGATTCTGTCGTCCGGAGTGCCGGGCGCGGGGATTCGGGCGTTCACCGCGACGTCCACCACCCGGCAGTCCTCGCCTATCCAGATGAAGTCGAGCGGAAACCGCATGCCCTTCATCCAGAACGCGCCCGCGAAGCGCCCATCCGGGATGTACAGCATACCCCGCCGCTCCTCCAGGTAGTCTCGACCGGTCAGTCCCTTGTCCCGGAGCGCGGACGTGTCGGCGACCTCCACCTCGAATCTCACGTCGTCCACCTCGACCACGGGCGTGTCGTCGCCGCCAAACAGGTTGATGTCGATGTTGACGCAAGCGTTCAGGGCCAACACCGCCATCGGGATTATCAAGCATCTGAACAACATGGCTACCTGCCTATTCGACCCTGGCGGTCATCGGGCGATTCCCGTTCTCTTGTGCCTGTACGCAAGGTACGAGGCCGATCACGGGCTGTAGCCGGTTGCCGGACGCGTGGTGCTGCCGGCGGGCGCGTCCCTCATTATGTGCGACAACAGGAACGAGAAGTCCTGGTACGACTGCAGGTGGCCGAGCGGGCTGGACAGCGAATCGAGCTGGTGCTGGAGGTCGTACAGCTCGCGGTACTCGCGACCGTACGCCGCGTCGCCGGGGTGCGGAACGCTGCTGTAGATGTCGGCCGTCAGCGCCACTATCGCGCCGAAGTGCGCCAGCGGGTCCGCGGGGTACCGGATGTCGGCCTCACTCCCGGCGACCACTCCGGCGTGCTGGCGGTTGGAATCGTTGCTGACGGGTGTAACCCATCTCAGCTCCACGTTGCCTAGCTGCGCCGGCCAGGCGCCGGAGCGGAGCACCGAGTCGGTGAGCTCCAGCTCGTAGTAGACCGTGGTGGCCGCGCCCGCCGGAATCTCCGCGAACTCCTTGCGCGCCTCGGTGAACGACTCTTCGGACGTAACGCGGTTCTCGTAGCCGATGAGGCGCCACGACGCCACCTGGTTCGGGTCCCACGTCACCTGCGCGCGCGTCTGGTCGGCGAAGGGAATGGACAGCGCGAGCCAGTTCGCCCGGCTGAACACGGTGCGGGCCTGGTCGACGGTGTCCAGGTAGCGGTACCAGCCGTTGCCGTACTGGGCGAGCTGTTCCAGCAACTGGTCGTTGTAGTTCTCGATGCCCACGCCGATCGTGATGATGCGCAACGGGTTGCCGGCGTCGGCGTCGTAGGCCGACTCCAGTATGGCGAAGGGGTGGGTCGCGTCCACGTTGGCCACGCCGTCCGACATGAGGATGACGTAGTTGTAGGCGTCCGGATTGGCGCGGCGGGCCTCGTCGGCGAGCTGGACCCCCAGATCCAGGCCGGCCTGTACGTTAGTGCTGGCTCGAGGACGGAGCTGCGAGATGGATCTCGAGGCGTTCCCACGGTCGGGCGGCTCGTGCGAAACTGTGTGCTCGCCGATAACCTCGGTGGTGAAGTGCACGACCGCGATGCGGTCACGCCTGCCCAGGCTGTTCAGGATAGCGTATGCCGCCTCCCTGGCGACTTCCAACCGGTTGCCGTTGGCCATGGAGCCGGAGGCGTCCAGTACCAGCGTCACGTTCACGGGACGGTAATCTTCGAACTGGGGCGCCTGGAATCCAACGCGGGCCAGGTGGAGACGGCTGTCCAGCGGGTGCGTGAAGACGTCGGTGGAGATGGAGAAGCTGTCGCTGGTCGTAGGCTGCGGGTAGCCGTAGTGGAACGAGTTGATCCACTCCTCGGCGCGCACGGAGTCGGGCTCCACCTGGTAGCCCTCGCGGGCCCAGGTGAGCGCGAGGCGGTACGAGGTGCGGTCCGTGTCCAGGCTGAACGTCGACACCCTGTCCACGGCGGTCGATACCGACGGGGTGCGGCGGGTGTCCTGGAAGGTGGTGGCTCCTGGCTGGGGCGCGGCCACGGCGGGCGGCGGGACGGTGGGGGCCGCGGCCGCAGGAGGCTGGGGCGCATCCATGGCGGGCGCGGCGGGAGCCGCAGGGGCTGCCGCGGGCGCGGGCATGGCGGGGGCCTGCTGCATGTCCTGGGCTGGAGGGGGTACCGTGGGCGCGGGCGCCATCTGTTGTTGGATCAAGCCTTGGATCATGGCGGCTGAAATGGGCGTGGGCGTTGGCGGCGGCCCGTCATCGGCCGAGCTACAGGCTGCGACGGCAAACAGCAGCGCCGCGAGCGCAACGGCAGTTAACACGCTAATTCTGGTGAACATGTTCTCCTCCTCTATGAACCGTACTTCCTCTCACAATGAAGTTAGGATGAATACTCAAGGAGGTTGTGTTTCAATGTGCGAAAGTCCAATATTACCACAGCATCATTAGCGATATACAATGGTTGTCCTGTGCACAGCAGCCGACATCCAAGCGCTCGCCCGACTGTACGAGGCTGTGAGGAATGATTTCCCGAACCACCATTTCCACAAGGCTTGCCGCATTGGCAGTGTTGGCAGCGTTGCTGATGGGCTCCTGCAACAACGACCCAGCGCCCGCGCCGACCGCCACGCCACCAACGCCTGCCACAGCGACTGCCGCACCCGCGGCGCCTCACGCGCCTGCGCGGACGCTCGCGCCAACAACGCCTGCCACAGCGACCGCTGCTCCTGCGACGCCTCAAGTGCCTACGCCGACCCTCACGCCAACAACGTCAAGGGAAATCATCTCGGAAAGTGAGGCACTTGTCGCGCTTTACGAAGCGACGGGGGGAGCGAACTGGCGTAACAACACCAACTGGCTGAGCGATGCGCCTCTTGGGGAGTGGTACGGTGTAACCACTGACGATAGAGGGCGCGTAACAGGGCTGGACCTCTTCGCCAACGGGCTGAACGGAGAGTTGCCGCCGGAGCTGGGCGATCTGTCCAGTCTGAGGGAGCTGAACTTCGACTGGAACAAGTTGACCGGCGAGATTCCACCGGAGCTGGGCAACCTGTCCAATCTGAGGGAGCTGAACTTTGACTGGAGCAAGTTGACCGGCGAGATACCGCCGGAGCTGGGCAACCTGTCCAATCTGGAATGGCTGTTCCTCAACAACAACGAGTTGAGCGGGGAGATTCCACCGGAGCTGGCCAACCTTTCCAACCTGGTATGGCTGTTCCTTGACGGGAACGAGCTAACAGGGGGGATACCGCCAGAGCTGGGCGAGCTATCCGGTTTGATGATACTGTCCCTCAACGAAAACGAGCTGAGCGGGAAGATTCCACCGGAGCTGGCCAACCTGTCCAACCTGGTATGGCTGTTGCTTGACGGGAACGTGTTGACAGGTGGGATACCGCCGGAGCTGGGCCAACTGTTCAATCTGACGAGT
>DAOUJL010000055.1:0-23969 GCA_034422735.1 Dehalococcoidia bacterium
GTGACGGTTTTTTCGGGTGCGTGGGCCCGAGTGAGCGGGTGTGGGCGAGCGCAGGGCAGGGTGTTTGCGAGAGGGACGGTTTTGGGTGCGCCTAGTAATCTGACACAGTCTCCCTGCGCATAGAGGAGCGACGATGTCAAAGCAGACAGCGACTGTGCATAAAGGAGCGGCAATGTTGAAGCAAATGGCGACAATCGGATTGCTGGGCACAGGAGAGGTGAAGATATCGAAATTCGCATCAATGACGGTTGTCAGCATTGCACTCTTGGCCTTGCTGCTGACCGCGTGCTCGGACGAGGTGCCAGCGGAGGATGACCACGGCGACGACAGTGAGAACGCCACCGTCATTACGGTAGGAGAATCCGTAGACGGGGCGATTAATTTTGAAGTAGACAACGACTACTTCCGTTTCACCGCCCAGGCGGGTCAGCTCTACCAAGTGGACGTGGCCCTCGAATCACTGGAGACTTTGAGCCAGGTGGAATTGCTGTATTCCACTAGGGACTTTGCCGGCAACCTCCGCTATGAACACTTGGGCTACGTATCCCACGACTCGGATGACCAGGCGTTGCGCACCATCAAGACTCCGGAATCAGAGACTGGGGATTACATCGTTAGAGTGGGCGGCCACTTTAGCGTCGGCACTTACAGCCTAACCGTAGCTCCCTCCGACATATCCGACGACCACGGCGACGACGTTGAGAGCGCCACAGAAATAGCCTTAAGGGAATCCATAAGCGGGACAATAGACTACCAGGGGGAGAGAGATTACTTCTGCTTTACCGCAGAGGCAGGCCAGACCTACCAGATCGATGTGGCCCTGGGAACGCTGGAGGGTTCGGGGGTGTCAGTGTGGCCTAGGCCTTCCGACGGCTATGGTGGTTACGAATACAGTGACGTCTCCGGGTGGGAAGCTCCAGAATCACGGGACTACTGCGTTAGCATCCGCGGCGAGACGGGGGGCAACTGGGGCATCGTAGGCACTTACACTCTGACGATCACGGGCCGGTAGAGAAGCGACACCAGCAGACTAGCTTCTGTACAGAATGGGGGCTGTGTCGACCGAGGTATTGTGATGCGCTCGAAACTCATCAGTGTTGCAGCAGTTGCCGGCTGGGTGGTTCTTACCACCTCCGTATGGGCTTGGGCGCTTGGCTTTGTCGTATGGCACGGAGCTGTTGCCGGCGCCGTCCTGGGGCCGCCGATCGGCATCTGCCTGGTCTGGTTGTTGGCAGAAGCCGAGGAAATGGGGGACCTGTCCGGGGCCGGTGTCATGGGCTGCGGCATCATGCTCTTCGGATTGTTGCTGGTTCTACCAATCATCGGCGCAATCGTCGGGCTTGTCAGGCTGGTGTTCTGGTAAGTATTCGGATAAGAGACACCCGCAAAGGAGGCGCTATGGCGAGGCAGTTCACTTCGGCAGAATGGAAACTGATCAACAGTCGGCTCGAGGCCGACTCGGAACGATACGGCCTTCCGCAGAGAGAATATGGCTCCGTCCTCATGGGATCGTTCAACATCCGCAAGCTGGGGTCGTCTCGAAGCCGCAGCAACGACACCTGGGAGTTTCTGGCGGACGTATGTCGCAGTTTCGACTTGCTGGCCGTCCAGGAGATCATGGACGATCTGAGCGGTCTGCGGCGGCTGATGTCCCTGCTGGGGCCGGAGTTCAGCATGGTGGTCTCGGACCAGACCGGCGTGTTTCCAGGCGAGCCGGGAGTGGGGGAGCGACTCGGATTCATCTACCGCTGGAACACAGTGGATCGGATGGAGGTGGCAAGCGACGTTACTTACGACCGGTCCAAGATCATCGACTCCATCGCCAGTGACTACGACACCTTTGCCGGCGTCATGGCGCCCTATGCCAGGCAGTTGGCGGATTACGAGGCCGGAAGGCGCAGGAGGAAGCCCAGGCTCAATCTGCCAGTGTTCCTGAGCTTCATCCGCCAGCCGTTCTGCGTCGCGTTCCGCATCACCGGGCACCCCGGGACCCGGCCATACGAGATAATGGCGGTCAACGCCCACCTATATTTCGGCAACTACATCTCCGACCGGCGACAGGAGTTTAACGCGCTAGTCGATTGGCTGATGAGCCGGTTGACGGCCAACAGCCGCGCCTATTATCCGAACTTCATCCTTTTTGGCGACCTCAACCTGGACTATGACGACCCCGACCGGGACCGGGCACGCATAGAGCAGCGGATAAAGTCATTGAACAGCGAGTTGGAAGGGGCCAATGTCAACTTCCCGTTCTTGGACGCGCACCCTGGACGGGAGGAGGTCTTCCGCACCAACGCCAGGCTGACAGAGACCTTCGACCAGATAGGCCTGTTCAGCCGCGACCCTCGGCTACCGGCCTACACGGACAATGCATCGATGGGCGCTAATCCGCAAGGGCCGGACTATGGCGTGTTCGAGTTCGGCAATCTGTTCAGCGAAGCCCTGATGGGCCGCCCCTATCTCGAGCTGTCCGCCAGGGAGAGGGCGAGTCTGGTGCCGAGGTTCGAGCACAAGGTGAGCGATCACCTGCCCCTGTGGATACGGCTGCCGTTGCCTAGCCACTGAACCGCCCCAATCGTGCGCAGGCTATCGGGGGCGATGCTGTAGCGAACGTCTACGCCACGTCAGTGTCCGACTCGACTGGATGCGGTGGTGGACGGGAACCTGCCCAACGGTGGGCGACACTTACACACTGAATCTGTAACACTTTGGGGGAGAGTGGGAAATGTCGAAGCCAGTCTCGATACTAACGTTGAGCGTTGTGATGCTCATCGCCCTCGTGCTGGTCGGATGCTCCGGTGAGGCGAGCCCGACGGCCACGCCGGAGCCTGCGGCTCCGAGCCCCACTTCCGCCGCGGCGCCCGCGCCGACGGCTACGCTCGCCCCGGCTCCAGCAGCCACGCCAACCGTGGCGGCCGCACCGACGAGCGCGCCCTCGGCACCACAGCCGACGGCCACAACGGTCCTCGCGCCCACGGCCGTCCCAACAGCCGCGTCAGCCGCGCTGTCTCTGGACGAGTACCTGACCCGGTTGGACTGTGAAACGTTCGGAGGAGAGGAGGAACCGGAGACTTACGGCGACTTGCTTGCTTCCTTCTCGACGGTGGCGGATAGGATGTCGGCTCTGAATCCCCCGGACGAGATTGCCGAATGGCACGATGCGTCTTTGGCCACCTTCGAAAAGGTCAAGACCTCGCTGGAGCCGTTTCCCAAAGACGGTGAGATAGACCTCATAGCGATAATAGCTCTCTCCGAATCTCTGGAAGAAGACAACGCAAAGGCGATGGAGATAGCCAGCCGGATGCCGGCCGATGTCCGTCAGCGGATGGCAGACGCCGGCTGCATAGATGAAGATGCGGTAGGGGCGGGAGACGACCACGGCGATGACACGCAGAACGCCACCTCGATCGCCGTGGGGGAGACCGTTTCGGGGTCTCTGGGCAGCGGAAGCGACAAGGACGTGTTTGTATTCGACGCCGTAGCGGGCATGAACTATGAGGCCAGGCTGCCGGACCGATTCTTCATATCGTTCGGCTCCAAGACCGAGCCACTAATCACGATCCAGGATTCCGCGGGCCGGGAGGTTGCGCGAAGTGAGGACGACTCGGAGACTGAGGTGACGTGGCGAGCGGAGATCACGGGAAGCTACTACGTTGTGCTGGGGGACGGCGCGAGCAGCGGCGACTACACGCTGATCGTGCAGTTGGCCGCCCCGGGGCAGGCGGCGACAGACAGAGAAGCGCTGGTGGCGCTCTACAACGCCACCGACGGTCCGAACTGGAGCGACAACACCAACTGGCTGAGCGACGCCCCTATGGAAGAGTGGTTCGGCGTTAATACTGACGGCGAAGGTAGAGTCATCCAGCTTTTCCTCAGGGACAACCAGTTGAGCGGGGAGATTCCACCGGAGTTGGGAAGTCTCGGCGGCCTAAGATCGTTGCTCCTCAGCGGGAACCAGTTGAGCGGGGAGATCCCATCGGAACTGGGCAGCCTACCCAACCTAGTATCACTCTCCCTGGGGGACAATCGGTTGAGCGGAGAGATTCCACCGGAACTGGGCAGCCTCTCCAATCTTGAAGAACTGTACCTCAGGAGAAACCAGTTGGGCGGAGAGATACCGATGGAATTGGGGAACCTATCCAACCTGTTACGTTTAGGACTCATTGGCAACCAGTTTACCGGGTGCATCCCCCAGGCGTTTCAAGGAGGTCCCTCTCAAGACCTCGGCGACCTCGGTCTGCCGTTTTGCGGCGTCGCCAAGGAATCCCCAGATAGACCGGCGCTGGTGGCGCTCTACAATGCCACCGACGGCCCAAACTGGGAGAAGAACGACAACTGGCTAAGCGACGCTCCGATCTTCCAATGGCATGGCATTACAACGAATGCCAACAACCGCGTCTCAGTTCTGTGGCTCGACTACAACCAGTTGAGGGGGAAGATACCGTCTGAATTGGGTAGCCTCTCTGGTCTGGAAGTGCTAGTTCTCTCCCGTAATGAGCTAAGCGGAGAGATTCCACCTGAACTGGGCAACCTTGACAACTTGGAAACACTGGGCCTCGACGAAAACCAGTTGAGCGGAGAAACACCCGCCGCATTGGGTAGCCTCCCAAATCTCAGGGAGCTATACCTGAGGGACAATCTGTTGAGCGGGTGCATACCCAGTGAACTGCAATACTTGCCCCATAACGATCTCGGCCAACTCGGTCTGCCGTTCTGTGACGAATAGGCAACACAATCTGCGGCGCAAATGCCTGCTCTGACAGGTTCCAATCGCGAGGGCATTGATCTGAAGAGATTGCCCATGCAATGGGCTTGACGATTCTGCCCGACGGCACCGTCGTCAGAGCGCCGTAGCGGAGGCAGCGCCAACGCCGTTCGTCGATTCGGCGGAGTTGGCGCTCATACTCGGCGAGTCTCACATGAGACCTTCTTGCGCCGCCAGGCGGTAGATCCGCTGGCGGCGCGCTGTTGTTCTGCCAAGCGTGCTTTGCTATACTTTTGCCGCCTGCCGTACGTGTCCGCGCGTCGGTGCGCACGCGCGCGGCAGCGAATGGCAATCCCGCGTGATATGCCCAATCAGAGACATCAGCATTTTAAGGAGGTAGACCTTTGAAGTGGATTGACTACGAAAGTCCCCACTCGGTCGGTGACGCGATCGACCTGCTCGCGCAGGCGGGCGGGCGCGCCAGCATTCTGGCCGGCGGCACCGACTTGCTCGTTCAACTCAGGGTCGGACGCTCGAACGCCGACCTGGTGGTGGACGGCAAGAACATTCCCGAACTCAACGAGATAAGCTACGATCCAGACTCCGGCCTCACGCTGGGGGCGGCAGTGCCGTGCTACCAAATTTACGGCGACAGCGCCGTAAGCGCGGCCTACCCCGGGTTGATAGACGCGGCGTCGCTAATCGGCGGCACGCAGATACAGGGCCGCGCCTCGCTGGGCGGCAACCTGTGCAACGCGGCGCCGAGCGGCGACTCGATCCCCGTGATGGTCGCGCTGGGCGCGACCGCCAACGTCGCCGGCCCCAACGGCAGCCGGCAAATCGCGGTAGAGGACTTCTGCACGGCCCCAGGCCAGAACGCGCTGGAGGACGGCGAGTTGCTGGTCTCCCTTCACTTCCCCGCTCCCAAGCCAAACTCGGGCGCGCGATACATCCGGTTCATACCTCGCAACGAGATGGACATAGCCGTAGCGGGGGCCGGAGTCTCGGTGGAGCTCGAGGACGGCGTCATCAGGTCCGCCCGCGTGTGCCTGGCGTCCGTGGCGCCAACGCCGCTGTTCGTGCGGGAGGCGGGCGACGCGCTGGTGGGCAAGCCGGCCAACGACGAGAGCGTACAGGAGGCCGCCAGCATCGCCGAGGAGGCGGCGCGGCCCATCACGGACATGCGCGGCACCATCGAGTACCGCAAGCACCTGTGCAACGTGCTGACGCGACGCGCACTGAACACCGCTATCGAGAGAGCTAAGGAGGCATAGATGCCCGCAAAGACCTACGTACAGACCACAATCAATGGGGAGCACGTGGACTTCCTGTGCGAGCCCCGGCAAAGTCTGCTCGAGTGCCTGCGCGACGTGATAGGGCTAACGGGCAGCAAGGAAGGGTGCAACGACGGCAACTGCGGCGCCTGCACGGTAGTGTTCGACGGCCGCATCGTGACGTCTTGCCTGGTGCTGGGCGTCGAGGCCGAGGGCAAGGAGATAACTACCATCGAGGGCGTCGCGTCTCCCGAGGGACTGCACCCCGTGCAGACGGCCTTCCTGGAGAACGCCGCTCTACAGTGCGGCATCTGCACGCCCGGCTTCATCGTCGCCTCGAAGGCGCTGCTCGAACAGAACCCCAACCCGACCGAGCACGAGATACGCTTCTGGCTTGCCAACAACCTGTGCCGCTGCACGGGTTACGACAAGATCGTTCGCGCCGTGCAGGACGCGGCAGGGAAGATGCAGGAGGCCTAACATGACCACCACCGACTACGAGCCGAACATGGTGCTGTCTAACGTGGAGTACAAGGTGGTGGGAACACGGCCCATACGCCACGACGGACACGATAAGGTCACGGGGCGAGCGCTCTACGGCGCGGACTTCACCACCGCCGGCCTGCTGCACGCCAAGGTGCTGCGCAGTCCGCACGCCCACGCCAGGATCAAGTCCATAGACCCCAGCAAGGCGCTCGCCATGCCCGGAGTCCGCGCCGTGGTCACGGCGTCCGACCTGCCGCCCAGCGACGGCGACGTGGGCAAGAAGCGCGAGCGAGACAACATCTTCGCCAGCGACAAGGCGCTCTACAAGGGCCACGCCATCGCCGGCGTCGCCGCCAACACCGCGCACGAGGCCGAGGAGGCCGTCGCCGCCATAGAGGTCGAGTACGAACTCCTGCCGCCCGTCACCACCGTCGAGGAGGCGATGGCCGACGGCGCGCCGCTGCTGCACGACGACCTGTTCACGTCCGAGCTCGGCGAGCAGACCGACACGGCCAGCAACGTTGCCGAGCACTTCCAGCACCGGAAGGGCGACCCGGACAAGGGTTTCGGCGAGGCCGACGTCATCGTCGAGCGCGAGTACCGGGCCAAGACGGTGCACCAGGGCTACATCGAGCCGCACAACGCCACCGCGCTCTGGAATAGCGACGGGCGGCTGCACGTCTGGTGCAGCACGCAGGGCGCGTTCACCGTGCGCGACGCCCTCGCCTCGATTCTGGACCTGCCGGTCTCTCAAATCCGCGTAACGCCAATGGAGATTGGCGGCGGCTTCGGCGGCAAGATTCCGGTGTACCTGGAGCCGGTGGCCGCGCTGCTGTCCAGGAAGACGGGCCAGGCGGTGAAGATGGTGATGAGCCGCGCCGACGTGTTCGAGGCGTCCGGCCCCACTTGCGGCTCCTACAGCCGCGTGAAGATAGGCGCTAAGAGCGACGGCACGATGACCGCCGCCGAGGTGGAGCTGGCCTTCGAGGCGGGGGCGTATCCCGGCTCCCCGGTGGGCGCCGGCGCGATGTGCGCCCTCGCCCCCTACGACCTGGAGAACGGCGTCGTGGACGGCTACGACGTGGTGGTGAACAAGCCCAAGACCGCCGCCTATCGCGCGCCCGGCGCCCCCAACGCCGCCTTCGCCGTCGAGCAGGCGGTGGACGAACTGGCGCTCAAGCTGAACATGGACCCCATCGAACTGAGGCTCAAGAACGCCGCCAAAGAAGGCACGCGCCGCGTGGACGGCCCCACGTTCAACCGCGTGGGCCTGGTGGAGACGCTCGAGGCGATGCGCGACCATCCGCACTACAGCGCGCCGCTGGGCGAGAACCAGGGACGCGGCATAGCCATAGGTTTCTGGTTCAATATCGGCTTCGACTCCAGCGTCAACCTGGCCGTAAACGCCGACGGCACCGTGAACCTGACCGAAGGCTCCACCGACATCGGCGGCACGCGCGCCTCCATCTCGATGCAGGCCGCAGAGGTGCTCGGCATACCCGCCGAGGACATCCGCCCCTCGGTGGTGGACACCGACTCGATAGGCTTCACCGCCGTAACGGGCGGCAGCCGCACCACATTCGCCACCGGCTACGCCGCATACGAGGCCGCGCAGATGGTGAAGCAGCAGATGATAGAACGCGCGGCGTCCATATGGGACGTGGATGCCGACTCCGTGAGCATGGAGGACGGCGTGATCAAGTCCACGGCTGACCCCGAACTGAACATGAGCTTCAAGGAGCTGGCCGGCCAACTGGGACGCACCGGCGGCGGAATATCGGCGTCGGCGTCCGTCAGCCCCACCGGGGCGGGCGGATCGTTCTCCGGTAACATAGTCGACCTGGAGGTCGATCCCGACACCGGCAAGACGGACGTGGTGCGCTTCACCGTCGTCCAGGACGTGGGCAAGGCCATCCACCCGTCCTACGTGGAAGGGCAGATGCAGGGCGGCTCGGCGCAGGGCATAGGCTGGGCGCTCAACGAAGAGTACTACATGAACGAGGGCGGCGGCATGGTGAACTCCACGCTGCTGGACTACCGAATGCCCACCAGCCTGGACCTGCCGATGATAGACACCGTGATAGTGGAGGTCGCCAACCCCGGCCATCCCTACGGCGTGCGCGGCGTGGGCGAGTCCAACATCATCCCGCCAACGCCAGCCATAGCCAACGCGATCCAGCGCGCCACGGGCACTCGGCTCTTCGAGACGCCGATGAACCCGGTGGCCATCGTTGCCGCCGCGAAAGCCAACGGGGGCTAGATCTGGCTACAAGTCTCGCCGGCGCAGCGCCGGCGAGACGACATAGGCACAAGAGCGCGGGGCGGGTTCCGGAAAGGCCCGCCCTGCCTTTAGTTGAAATCACTTGCCTGCGAACGAAGGGCCAATCCCGCCTGACACAAGCGAAAGGGGTATCGACATGGCAACCGTTTTCATACCCTCACTCATGCAGTCGCTGACCGCGGGCGAGCACCAGGTACAGGTGGAAGGCGCGACGGTGCGCCAGATTGTCAACAACCTGGACAGCGTTTACCCCGGCATGAAAGAGCGGCTGGTCGAGGGCAATCGCATCAAGCCCAACATCTCGGTCGCCATCGACGGCGAGATCACCCCAATGGGAATGCTCGAGAAGGTGGGGGAGAACAGCGAGGTGCACTTCCTTCCCGCCATCGCCGGCGGTCTGTAGCCCTCCCGCGCGAGCCATAGTGAGGATCGTATGACCGAACCGCCCAGGCTTCTGCCCGTACCCGAGGACTGGGACAGCGCGCTTGTAGTAATGGCGCACCCCGACGATATCGAGTACGGCGCGGCGAGCGCGGTCGCCCGGTGGACGTCCCAGGGCAAGCGAGTGGTCTACCTGCTCGCGACGCGCGGGGAGGCGGGCATCGACTCCATGCATCCCGGTGAGGCCGGTCCTCTGCGCGAGGACGAAGAGCGCAACGGCGCGGCTCTCGTCGGCGTCGAAACCGTCGAGTTCCTCGATCACACCGACGGCGTAATCGAGTACGGGCTGCCGCTGCGCAGGGACGTCTCCCGCGCGATTCGCCGGCACAGGCCCGACACCCTGGTGATCGGCAACTTCGAGACCACCTGGGGCGGTACGTCCTTCAATATGGCCGACCACCGGGCCGTCGGTCTCGCGGCTCTCGACGCCGCGCGGGACGCCGGCAACCGCTGGATCTTCCCTGAGCTTCTGGAGGAGGGCCACCAGCCCTGGGATGGCGTCATGCGCGTGATCATAGCGGGGGCGAACGTTCCCACGCACGCCGTCGACGTCACCGACTACATTGATCAGGGCGTGGCGTCGCTCGAGGAGCACCGGGCTTACATCGCGGGCCTCGGCCGGGATTTCGACCCGGACTTCTTCCTGCGCATGAACGCCAACGCGGTCGGCGAACGCTTCGGCTGCGACTACGCCGTTAGCTTCCAACTGCTGGAACTTTGATCTCACCTATACGCTGACAGCTCATCAAGAGAAGGAGTAAGGACTTATGACCGACACTGACGACAAGCAGATCAAGGGCGTTATCGTCCCGATACTCACGCCGCTCAACGACGACGAGTCGGTGGACACTGACTCGCTGAGGCGTCTGGTGAACTACCTTCTCGACAGCGGCGCGCACGGCATATGGGTTTCCGGCACCACCGGGGAGTTCGCCGCGCTGTCGGACAGGGAGCGCGTGGCCAGCATCGAGACGGTCGTCGACGAGGTGGATGGCCGCGTGCCGGTCATCGGCAACGTGTCGCAGCCCAGCACGCAGCTCTCCATCGAGCTGGCGATGGCGGTGCGAGAGAGCGGGTTGGACGGCCTGGCCTTCACGCCGCCCTACTACTACCCGAACGCGCAGGACGAGATTGGCGACCACTACCGCTACATAGCGGACCGCGTGGGCGGGCCGGTGTGGGTGTACAACATACCCGTTACCGTCAAGACGGCGGTGGCGCCGGGCACGGTCGCCGCGCTTGCGGGCGAGGGAGCGGTCGTCGGCGTGAAAGACAGCTCCGGCGCGGGCGAGCTGCTTGCGGAGCTCAACATCCTGTGCGACCAGGGGGAGATAGAGCTGCTGCGATTCCTGGGGACGGTGTTTCGGATTACCACATCCGGCTCGGTCGGCGTCCACGGGGTCATACCCGGCATCGCCAATCTCGTGCCCGCCATCTCCTCCCGCGGCTGGGAGGCGGGCGAGCGCGGAGACACCGAGACGGTGCGCGAGTGCGACGCCAAGCTGCTGATCGCCAACGGCGTGGCGCGGGTGGCAAAGGGCGGCGGCGCGAATGCTGCCAGCTTCTCGGCGATGAAGTCGTCCCTGAAGATGATGGGCGTGCTGGACAGCGATACGGTGTCGCGCCCGCTCAGGCCGCTGACCGAGGACGAGAAGGCCGAGCTTCCGGCGATACTCCGACAGCTCGACCTGCTGGACTAGCCCGGCGCGATGGGCGGACCTGTAAGCCGCTACGTCGACGTTGGCGCGATTAGGCTGCACTACGCCGACTGGGGCGGCGACGGTCCGCCGCTGCTGCTGGTGCACGGCGACATGCGGACGAGCCGGAGCTGGGATGCTGTGGCTCGCGACCTGCGGCATCGCTTCCGGGTTTTGGCCGTGGACTGCCGGGGGAGCGGCGACAGCACCTGGACGGATTCGGGCTACCGTTTCGCCGACAGGATTTCGGACCTGAGCGGCTTCTGCGAGGCCATTGGGCTGCGCGACGCGGTGGTGGCCGCGCATTCCACCGGCGGGGTGGTCACGACGCTGGTCGCGCATCGGTCCCCGGGCCTGTTCAACCGGCTGGTGCTGCTGGAGCCGATGATCGTCGTGGACGAGGCGTTCCAGCGCCGGGTCTCCCGCGTGGACTCGCCACAGCGTCCTCGGCGCACATGGCCCAGCCGCCCCGAGATGCTCGACTTTCTGACGCGGCACCGCGCGGCGGGCCGCTGGCGCGCGGACGTGATTCGAGACGTGGTGGACTTCGAGACGATGGAGTTGCCCGACGGCTCGATAGACATGAAGTGGGCCCAGGCCTCCATGGCCTGGACGGAGCGCGACGGCGACTACGAGGACCTGCGTCCGGCGTTCCGCGACATGGGCGCGCCGATGCTGTACATCGTCAGCGCAGAGCGCAAGAAGGGCTACCCGCTACTTGACGAGCTGGAGGCGGAGATCGCGGACTTCCACGTACTGGTGGTCAACGACACGGGCCACAACATGTACATGGAGCGCCCGGACGCCGTGTCCGGCGCAGTGCTGGACTTCGTCGACGGCAAGGCGCTGCCGAGGGTGGTGTGAGACCGGGGGACTACCGGAACGGGCCGTCGCGGGCCTGGAGGAACGATTGCAGACCCTGCTCGTTGCGGATGTCGTCCAGGGCCTGCTTGTCGGCGTCCGGGGTCATGCTCTCGATCATGCGCAACATCAGGTGCTGATCGAAAGCCTCGGTGAAGCCCATGTTCTCGTAGGCGGCCTTGATGCTGCGCTTCATCATCTGGGTCGCGAACGGAGGTACGCGGGCGATACGCTCGGCGACGCTGCGCGCTTCTTCCATCAACTTGTCGGACGGCACGACCTTGTTGACCATGTTCCACTTTTCCGCCGTGCGAGCGTCGATCATGTCCCCTGTGTAGTACAGCCAGTGCAGGTGTCGGAAGGGCGCGATGTAGGGCAGCATGATGGCGGGGGAGTGCGCCACGTGGCGGATCTCCGGCTCACCAAAGACCGCCTCTTCAGACGCGATCACTAAGTCGGCAGTCATCGCAAGCACGTTGCCGGCTGCCACGGCGTGGCCGTGCACGGCGCTGATGGTCGGCTGCCTGAGGTTCCACAGCTTCATTATGGCGCGCGGGGGTAGATGCGTGGCGTCCCAGTTCGCGGTACTCGGTCGGTCCGGGTAGGTCTGGCCGGGCGAGATGTCGAACCCCGCGGAGAAAGACCGTCCCGCGCCGGTGATTATGACCGCGTTGATGTCGTGGTCTTCCTGAACGTCGTCCAGGGCGTGGTTGAACTCGCGCAGCAGGTCGGCGCTGAGAGCGTTTCGCTTCTCAGGCCTGTTCAGCGTAATGGTGGCGACTTTGTCGGTCTTGTCCAGCAGGATGAACTGGTAGTCCATGATCTCTCTCCGTTAAATGAGCAGTTCGCCGGCGCGCTTGACCACGCGCCCGCGGCTGACGATGGTGTTGACGTCGTGGAGGGCGCGGATGTCGGCGAGCGGATCGCCCGATACCGCTATCACGTCCGCCGCCTTGCCGGGCGCGAGCGTTCCGGTCTCGTCGAGTATGCCGAGGCACTCGGCGGAGGTCTGGGTGGAGCACACGACTGCCTCCATCGGGGAGATTCCCATGTTGTCCACCATCACTTCCGGGATGTAGGCGAAGTCGTCGAAGCGGGCGTTGGTCATGCCCGCGTCCATGCCGGTGACGAACTTCACGCCGCGGTCCCACATATCGCGTAGGATCTCGAACCGCCGCTCAGGGTCGCCGAAGGCTCTGCCGGCGGGACGCTCGCGTCCTCGCATCTGGTTGAGGCGGCCAAGCGCAAGCGTCGGGTCGACGTAGATGCCCTTCTCGACCATCACATCCACGACGTCCGGGTCGTAGTCGTAGATATCGTCGGGGTCTTCGGCGAGCCAGGTGCAGTGGATGAGGTTGTGGATGCCGGCCTCGACGCAGTTGCGGACGCCAGCGGCGGCATGGCAGTGGGCGGCGACGCGAAGGCCGAGCCGCTCGGCGTCCTCGACGGCGGCGCGGAGGGTCTCGGCGGGATACTGCGGCGCGCGGGTGTTGGTGCCTGGGGTGAACCCACCGCCGGTGGACATTATCTTGATGCAGTCTGCGCCCAACTTGAACTGCTGCCTGATGGCCTTCACCACCTCCTCCGCGGTATCGGCCTCGGTGCCGAACATGTTGCAGTGGCCCGCAGTGGTGGTGATGGGCGTGCCCGCCGCGAGCAGCCTGGGGCCGGGAATGACGCCGGACTCGATGGCCTCGCGGATGGGAAAGATGACCTGGTTCTTGCTGCCGAGGTCCCGCATGGTGGTGACGCCGGATGTGAGCGCGGAACGGACCGCCTGCACGCCCCTCATGATGAGGGTGGCGTCGCTCTCGGTGGTGACGTGGCGGTAGGCGTCGGCCTCGGCGCTGCAGTGAATGTGGGTGTGGGCCTCGACGAAGCCGGGCAGGATAGAGCCGCCGGGCACCTCGATCTCGTCGACCGACTCTCCCGGCTCGAGGCGCACGTCCTCACGGGCGCCGACCTGGGCGATGCGTCCGTCCTCGACGAGCACAGCGCCGTTCTGGATGGGTGACGCGCCGGTCCCGTCGATCAGCCTGTCCGCTTTCAAGAGCAGCTTCAAGGGCACACCTCCAGCACGGTTTATCGAGTTCGGCCTGGGAACTTCCGGCGAGCGGGAGCCATACACGCGCAGGCCGGGCGCAATTATAGCACGAGTGGACTGCGGGCTCTGTGGTATCATTAAGGGCACTCTTACAGGCAGGAGATGCCCTGAAAGTGCGAACAGCGAAGGCGCTGCTCTGGTTTACGCTGGTGTACAACGTCGTCGAGGGCGTGCTGGCGCTCTGGTCCGCGGCGATGGCGCGCAGCGTGGCGCTGGCCGGGTTTGGGCTGGACAGCTACCTGGAGGTCGGAGCCGCCGGGCTGGTGCTGTGGCGACTGAGCGTGGCGGACGAGGAGCGGGGCGAGCGGATCGAAGGACGGGTGGTGCGGCTGATAGGCTGGACTTTCATCATCCTGTCGGTCGGGATCGTAGTGCAGTCGACCATCACACTCTCGCAGCGGACAGGCGCCGAAGAGTCGATGCTGGGCATCGCTCTGGCCGCGGCATCCGTGGCGATCATGCCGGTCATCGCTCTCTGGAAGTTGCGCGTTGCCGCGCAGAGCGGCCTACACTCCATCGCCATCGAGGCCAAGGAGACCATCGGTTGCTCTTACCTGTCGCTGACGCTGTTGGTCGGTCTCATTGCCAACGCGCTGCTTGGCTGGTGGTGGCTCGACGCGGCGACGGCGCTGCTGCTGGTGCCGTGGCTGTTGCGCGAGGGGATAGAGGGCGTGCGCGGCGAGGAGGACGAAGAGGGCGGCGTGCTGTGCTGGTGCCTAGGATGCTTTTACGGGCTGCTCGATTGCCTCGAGAAGTGCCGAGCGCAGTGCCGAGGCCTGTGCTGCGCTGCCTGAGCTAGGCGTCCAGCAGCGCGTCCACCTCGGCCTTCTCCTCCGGCGTCAGCTCCCAGTTCGCGGCGTCGGCGTTGCCTTCCACCTGCTCGATTCGAGTCGCGCCCGCGATTACGGAACTGACGTTGGGATTGGCGAGCAGCCATGCGAAGGCCAGCTCCAGCACGGTGTGGCCCCTTTCGGAGGCGAAAGCCTCCAGGCTCTCCAGCAGGTCGAAGTTCTTGTCAGTGAACATGCCCCTGTCGCCCTCGGCCAAGCGGGTACCCTCAGGGGCGCCGTGGCCGCGCCGATACTTGCCCGTGAGGAAGCCGCTGGCTAGCGGGAAGTACGGCAGGATGCCGACTTCGTACTCCCTGCAGAACGGCACCAACTCTGCCTCGATGGTGCGCTCCATCATGCTGTAGTGGGGCTGGACGCTGACGAACGGCGCGAGGCCGTAGGCCCTGGACGTCCAGATGGCCTCGCAGACCTGCCAGGCCGCGAAGTTGGAGCAGCCGATGTAGCGAACCTTGCCCTGGCTGACCATGTCGTCGAGAGCGCGCATGGTCTCCTCGATGGGCGTGTCGTCGTCCGGGAAGTGGACCTGGTAGAGGTCCACGTAGTCGGTGCCCAGGGTGCGCAGGCTGATCTCGAGCTCGGACGTGAGGTGGAGGCGGGACGCTCCCTTGTCGTTGGGGCCGTCGCCCATGCTCATGGCGGCCTTGGTGGCGATGAGGGCGTCTTCGCGCTTGCCCTTGAGAGCCTTCCCTATGTATTCCTCGGAGCGCCTGCCGCCGCCGTAGGTGTTGGCGGTGTCGATGAGGTTGATGCCGACATCCAGCGAACGGTCGATCACCGCCGCGGTGCCTTCCACGTCCACGCGGCGCCCGAAATTGTTGGCGCCAAGTCCTATCTCAGATACCTTCAGGCCGGAGTTTCCAAGTCTTCTGTATTTCAAGCGATTGTTCCTCTTTCCGTTTGCACTAGCTGGCCGTTCAGGCGCAGGGTTTCGTTAGTCGACGGGATGTTTCCGCGCGACGAGCAGGCCGTCCTCGCGCGTGATCTTGACGGCGAAAGGGACGGAGTCTATGCGCAGGGCCATGTCGCGGTCCTCCGCAGGGAAGTGGGGGCGCTGTGGGTCGCCGTACTTCTGCGCCTCCTGGCCGGCCAGCACCAGGCTGCGGACCGCGGCGTGGTCGGGCGTGCGGCCCAGGAAGAGGTTGCGGAGGTAGAGGGCGCACTGCTCGTCCTCGTCGGTGCGCTCACGGCCTTCGGCGCCCATGGCGACGATGGTCACCAACTCGGGGGCGTCGCGGCGGATGGCTTTCACGGTGGACTCGGCGAGCACCAGCGAGCCGCCGTAGATGACATCGGCGTTGGCCGCGGCGCTGACGCCCACGGTGCCGGCACGGGTGGACTGGATGAGGGTCTTGCCGCTCACGTTGGCGCCGGATAGCTCGTGTGGCGAGTTGCCGAAGTCGAACCCCGGGGGCCTCTTGCCGTCCACTTCGCCCATGCAGATTTCGCCGACGCCGCGGTCGCGCAGGGCGAGAGCCTCGTCCACTTCGGCGACGAGCACGATCCTGGAGGCGCCGCGAGAGAAGGCGGCCGCCGCGGTGGTGAAGGCCCTGAACACGTCGATGATGATCACGGTTCCGCGGGCCTCTCGCGCGTCCCTGAGAAGACTGCCCATCCTGATTTTCATGCTTGTCCGTCCGTTTCGTTCGAATTGCGGCGGCTGCCAGACCTTCGTTGTCCGCCACAGGGGATTATAGGCGAGGCCGATGGCTCAATCAAACGCCGGGTCGCCACCACCGAGGCAATGCCACTGAGATGGCCACAAGCAAGAGCGCCTGCACGGAGGTCGCCAAGGCGATGAGCATGGTGGCGTCGAAGAAGAAGGCCTCGGGGAACATGGCTAAGAGGTAGTCGCGGCTCGGGTCTAGCTGCCAGAGGTCGTTGGCGAAGCTGATGAGGTGGAAGGCGAGGAAGAGCCTGTCGAATCCGATCAGCGAGCCGACTCCGGCCAGCAGCACGATGCCCAGCGTGACCCCGCCGCCGTAGCCGGCGTAACGCGCTAGGCGCGCGAGGAAAGGACGCCGGTACAGCGCGAGACCGAACGCGGCGAACGCCAGCAGGTAAAGTCCCGTCGCCTCATGCACCCAGTAGACGCCGCGCACCAGGCCCTTGACGTCCCGCATGTGCAGAATCTCGCGTTCGTTGTACAGGCTGGGAACCTGCACGCCGCGCACGGTGGTGGGCACTATCAGGTACTCAGAGTCGTCGTTGAAGTAGTTGCGGATGCGCGCGGCTACGTCGAGAAGGTCCTCTCGCTCGATGCCGGTGTAAGCGGCGATGTCGTACCTGTCGAAGCCGTAGCTGTACAGGGCGGGGGCGTTGATGACCAGGCGCACGCTGCCGACGATGAGAAAGAGCGGCACCGCGGCAACGAATAGCACAGTCGCCAGCGTTTTCAGCCATACCTTCGCGCGCATTCGCCCGGTAGATTCTATGTCGTCTGCTCCCTTCGGCGGTGTGCGGCAATGATAGCACCTTTAACGGGCCGCGTTCGCGGCGACGCGTCCCGCCACGCCGTTCCGCGCCGCGCGCTGTGGTAGCATCTTCGTGGGGTTGGCCAACCGAAAGACAACGTGGCCGCCCATTGCGAGAAACGGCCCGGAGGACCTTATGAGCGATACCAGCGACTACACCCACGACTTCGATGGCGCCTCCGCCATACTGCGACGTTTGCGCGCCCCGGACGGCTGCCCGTGGGACAGGCGGCAGACGCGGGACGACCTGAAATCGCAGTTCCTGGAGGAATGCTACGAGCTTGCGGAAGCCATAGACAGCGGCGACGTCGCGGGCGTGGTGGAGGAGTTGGGCGACGTGGTGCTCCACCTGGTGTTCCAACTGGAGATTGGCCGTGAGCGGGAAGAGTTCACGCCGGAGGACGTGTTCGGCGGGCTCATCGACAAGCTGCGCCGACGTCATCCGCACGTGTTCGGCGACGCGGACGCGGGCGATGCGGACGCGGTGATGGCCAACTGGCAGGCCATCAAGCGCAGCGAGAGGAGACAGGCGGGGGAGTCGATACTGGACGGCGTGCCGAAGAGCATGCCCGCGCTGGCACAGGCACAGGGAATCCAGCAGCGCGCCGCCCACGCGGGATTCGACTGGGAGGACGTGTCCGGGGTGCTGAACAAGCTGGCGGAGGAGGTGGGCGAGCTAGCGGCGAGCGAGAGCGCCGACGAGCGGGAGGCGGAGTTCGGCGATGTGCTGTTCGCGGCGGTCAACGCGGCGCGCTGGATGGACTTGGACGCCGAGGAGGCGCTGCGGAAGGCGAACGTGCGATTCTACCGGCGGTTCGCGCTTATGGAGCGGATGTGCCGCGAGCGCGGCGTGTCGTTCGAGGCGCTGCCGCTGGACGACAAGGAGCGGCTGTGGCAGGAGGCGAAGCGGCGGCTGGCGCGGCAGAGCCGCCCCTAACGGCTAATCGGCTACCGCCGCAGGTTCGCGCGCGCCTAGAATGGGCGCTAGGTAGCGGCCCGTGTGGGAGTGCTCCATCGCGGCTATCTGCTCCGGGGTGCCCTCGGCGACGAGGTGGCCGCCCGCGTCGCCGGCGCCGGGGCCGAGGTCGATGAGCCAGTCGGCGCTCTTTATGAGGTCCAGGTGGTGTTCGATGAGCACGACGCTGTTGCCGGCGTCCACGAGACGGTGCAGCACCTGGAGCAGGTGGGAGCAGTCCTCAAACGACAGGCCGGTGGTGGGTTCGTCGAGGATATAGAGGGTGCTGCCGGTTGCGCGCTTGGAGAGTTCGGTGGACAGCTTGACGCGCTGCGCCTCGCCGCCGCTGAGCTGCGTGGCGGGCTGGCCGAGCCGAATGTAGCCCAACCCTACGTCGCTCATGGTCTGGAGCTTGTTGCGGACGCGGGGGATGTACTCGAAGTGGTCGAGCGCCTCGGTGACGGTCATGTTCAGCACCTCGGCGATGTTCCTGCCGCGGTAGCCAATCTCCAGCGCCTCGCGGTTGTAGCGGCGGCCCTCGCAGATTTCGCAGGGCACCGTGACGTCGGGCAGGAACTGCATCTCGATGTTGATGTAGCCGTCGCCCTTGCAGGCCTCGCAGCGTCCGCCCTTGACGTTGAAGGAGAACCTGCCCGGCTTGTACCCGCGCACCCTGGACTCGGGCAGCGTGGCGAACAGCTCGCGTATGGGCGTGAAGGTGCCGGTGTAGGTGGCGGGGTTGCTCCTCGGCGTGCGCCCGATGGGGGACTGGTCTATGTTCACGACCTTGTCCACGTTCTCTACGTCGTCTATGGAGTCAAACAGGCCCGGACGGTCCTTGGCCCGGTAGAAGAGTTGGGCGAGCCGCTTGTAGAGCACCTCGTTTATGAGCGTGCTCTTGCCCGACCCGGACACGCCGGTCACGCACACGAGCGCGCCCAGTGGTATGCGGACGTCCACGCCCTTGAGATTGTTCTGCCTCGCGCCGCGAATGGTGATGGCTTTGCCGTTTCCGGTGCGCCTCTCCTCAGGCAGGGGTATCCGCTTGCGGCCTCCCAGGTACTGGCCGGTGAGCGAGTCCGGGGTGTCGATGACGTCGGCGACGGTGCCAGAGGCGACCACGTGGCCGCCGTGCTCGCCCGCTCCCGGTCCCAGGTCGACGATGTGGTCGGCGGCGCGCATGATCGCTTCGTCGTGCTCGACTATCAGCACGGTGTTGCCTATGTCGCGCAGGCCCTTCAGCGTCTCGATCAGCCTGTGGTCGTCGGCGGGGTGCAGACCGATGGACGGCTCGTCGCACACGTAGAGCACGCCCAGCAGCCCGGAGCCTATCTGTGTCGCCAGCCGTATGCGCTGCGCCTCGCCGCCGCTGAGCGTGGAGGCGGTGCGGGACAGCGTGAGGTAGTCCAGCCCGATGTTGAGCAGGAACCCGAGCCGCGCGTCGATTTCCTTGAGTATCTGAGAGGCAATGGTCTTGTCGCGCTCAGAGAGCGTTTCGCCGGGGGACGCGCCGTTGGTCGAGGGAGCCTCGCCGGAAATGCCACGCATCCAATCCAGCGCCTGGCCAATGGACTTGTCGGTGACCTGCATGATGTTGAGGCCGCACACGGTCACAGCCAGCGCCTCGCGTCTCAGGCGGCGCCCGTCGCAGTCCTGGCAGGGCCGCGCGGCCATGTAGCGCTCGATTTCGTTGCGCACGTAGTCCGACTCGGTGTCCCGGTAGCGGCGCTCCAGGTTGTTCACCACGCCCTCGAACGACGTGCGCCAGCGGTAGGTCTTGCCGCGCTGGGTCTCGTGGCTGACGCTTATCGATTTGCCCTTGGTGCCGTAGAGCACCAGGTCCAGATCGCCGTCGTCCATTTCGCCGACGGGCGTGGACGTGTCGAATTCGTATGCCTTTGCGACCGACTCCAGTTGGCTCCTGTACCAGGGGCTCATCGAACCGGACCGTGCCCAGGGCTGGACCGCGCCCTCTCGGATGCTGAGACGCTTGTCGGGCAGCACCAGGTCGGGGTCGATCTCGAGCTTGTAGCCCAGGCCGGTGCAGCGCGCGCAGGCGCCGTGGGGGTTGTTGAAGCTGAACGTTCGCGGCTCTAGCTCGCCGAGGCCGATGTTGCAGTGGACGCAGGCGAAGTTCTCGGAGAAGAGCATCTCATCGCCGTCCACGACCGATACGAGCACCACGCCGTCCGCCATTCGCAGGGCGGCCTCCACCGAGTCGGTAACGCGGCCGGTCTCGGCACTCTGGCCGATAACCAGCCGGTCGACGACTACCTCGATGGTGTGCCACTTCTGCTTGTCCAGATCGAACGTCTCGGACAGTTCGTGTACTTCGCCGTTGACGCGCACGCGCACGAATCCGGCTCGGCGCGCGTCCTCGAACACCTCTTTGTGCTCGCCCTTGCGCCTGCGCACCACCGGCGACATTATCTGTATGCGGCTGTCCTCCGGCAGGGACAGCACCGCGTCGGCGATCTGCTGCACCGTCTGGCCCTCGACGGGGCGGCCGCACTTGTAGCAGTGGGGGCGGCCCACCCTGGCAAACAGCAGGCGCAGGTAGTCGTAGACCTCGGTGACTGTGCCGACGGTGGAGCGCGGGTTGTGGGACACGCCCTTCTGGTCGATCGAAATGGCGGGGGAAAGTCCCTCGATGTAGTCGACGTCGGGCTTGTCCATGCGGCCCAGGAACTGGCGCGCGTAGGAGGAGAGAGACTCGACGTAGCGGCGCTGGCCCTCGGCGTAGATAGTGTCGAACGCGAGAGAGCTCTTGCCCGAGCCGGACACGCCGGTCATGACGACTAACTTGTCGCGCGGAATGGTAACGTTTACGTTCTTGAGGTTGTGTTCGCGAGCGCCGCGAACGACTATGTTCTCGAGGGGCATCGTGGGTGGCCTCCGGCTTGCGGGGCGCCACGTCAGCGACGGCCCGCCAGAACATTCTACCACCGAATCGTGCTGCCGGAACCCGCCAGCGGGCGTTCGTGCCGCCATTCCGGGCTTTGCGTGCGTTTGACACGCTATCCGGCGAGTGCTAACTTCCAGCCATTGGCGCGGATGCGGACGAAAGGAAAACTCCATGAGTGAACTGGGCCCACTGTCCTACCACATCCACGAGGTAGCCCCACTGATCAAGTCCCGCGAGCTGTCGCCCGTCGAGCTTACGCGGGCGGCCATAGACCACGCGGAGCGAATGCAGCCTGTCTTGAAGTCCTTCATCACGCTCACGCCCGAGCTTGCGCTGCGTCAGGCGCAGAAGCTGGAGGGCATGCTGATGCGGGGCGAGTGGCTGGGACCACTGCACGGCGTCCCCGTGGGCCTCAAGGACATGCTGGAGACGAAGGGCGTGCTCACGACCGACGGCAGCAAGGCGCTGGAAGACTATGTGCCGGACGAGGACGCGCCGGTGGTGAGCCGGATCAGGGCGGCGGGCGCGGTGATTCTGGGCAAGGAGAACATGCACGAGATCGGCGCGGGCTTCCTGAGCGACAACGCGTGGTTCGGCCGGGTGCGCAATCCGTGGGACACGGAGCGGTACGCGGGCGGCTCGAGCGGCGGCTCGGCGGCCAACGTAGCAGCCTATGTCACGTTCGCGTCTCTGGGGACGGACGGGGGCGGGTCGGTGCGCCAGCCGTCGGCGGTCTGCGGCATCGTCGGCATGAAGGCGACATACGGGCGCGTCAGCAACCTGGGCTGCCTGGAAGGGGTCGATCCCGCGAACTTCCACGTCGGCCCGCACACGCGCTGCGTGCGGGACAACGCGATAGTGCTGGGCGCCATCGCGGGGGACGAGCCGCTGGACCCTTCGACCGTGCCGGTGCCCGTGGACGACTACGACGGCGCGCTGGACAGGGACATCCGGGGCCTGGTGATGGGGCTGCCGGAGAACTACTTCTACGATCCGTTGGACGTGGAGGTCGCGGAGGCGGTGTCCCGGGCCGTTGCCGTGCTGGAGGAGTTCGGCGTGGAGGCGAGGCCAGTGAAGATGAAGCACCTGGACCTGCTGCCGATGGTGCAAATGGCGTCGAGGGCAAACTCGGTGGTCGCGTACGAGGACCAGCTACGGGAGTCGCGGGAGAACTTCAGCCCGGAGGAACGCCACCGCATGCTGAGCGGCCAGTTCGTGCTGGCCAAGGACCACGTGAGGGCGCAGCAGGCGCGGCGGCTCATCCAGAGGGAGTGGCTGAAGGTGATGGACGAGGTGGACTTCCTGGTCACGCCCACGACGCCCGCGCCGGCGTGGCGGTTCGAGGACGATACCATCACGCTGGGCGACTCGCAGGTCGACGTGGACTCGCTGGAGGGCTCGTCCGCGGTGATGGGACGCAACACTAGCCCCGGCAATCTCGTGGGCGTGCCCGGGCTGTCGGTGCCGTGCGGTTTCTCGAGCGCGGGGATGCCCATCGGACTGCAGTTGTACGGACGGCCGTGGGAGGAGAGCCTGCTGTACAGGGTGGCGAATCGCTACGAGCGGAGCGCGGGCCAGGGGCGGTCCGTGCCGCCGGCGGTGGAGGCGGCGCTTGCCTAAGCCACACATCGCGCCAGCGGGCCACGGAGGAGCATCATGGCGGTAACCAGGGAAACGCTGAAGCGGATGATCGACGAGATGGGGCTGATTCCGCTGTCGGACGAGGAGCTGGACATCATCCTGCCGGAAGTGCAGAAGATGACAGAGAGCGGGCAAAAGCTGGCGGAGGCGGACCTGTCGCCGAGCCGGGTGTCCCACGTGTTCAGGGCATCGCCGTAAGGGACGCCGGTGCCTCACTAGCCGCCGGCGGGTATGCCCAGGGTCTTTCGGTTATCGATTTCACACCGTACCGGCATCCGCTCCCAAACTTGCAGACTTGGTCTGAACAAGTGGATATGGCGAGAAATCGTCAGCAATTGGCAATAATCGAAAGACCCTGCGGGTATGCCGGGGATGGTTGACATATCGCTTGGATTGACATGCTGTTTGCAACGACGTACTGTTGCCCCAGTCCCTGAAATTTTCCCTGAGAGGGTGTTCCCAAAGTCTTGGGCTTGCATTAGACTTGGTGTATGAGACGCAGACCATATCCCAGCGACCTTACCGACCAAGAGTGGGACATTCTGCTTCCCTTACTCCCGCCAGCCAAGCCTGGAGGACGGCCGCGCACAGTCGATATACGTGAGGTAGTCAATGGCATCGTGTATGTGCTGCGTACCGGATGCGCGTGGCGTATGCTTCCACACGATCTCCCACCCTGGCAGACAGTGTACAAATACTTCCGCAGATGGACGCTGGACGGAACTTGGGAGATAGTCCACGAGGCATTGCGTCCCAACGTCAGACAATCAGAGGGCAGAAGCCCGACTCCCAGCGCAGCGATCATAGATAGCCAGTCTGTAAAGACAACGGAAAAAGGGGGCCTCGTGGCTATGATGCTGGTAAGAAGGTGATGGGTCGCAAGCGTCACATCGTCGTGGACACGATAGGATTGCTGCTGGCCGTCGTGGTTCATCCGGCTGACATCCAGGACCGAGATGGTGCAAAGTTGGTCATCAACAAGCTGGTGGGAAGGTTTCCACACCTGCGATTGATCTGGGCGGACGCCGGTTACGCCGGTCAGTTGGTTGATTGGGTGATGTCCTTATCGGGCTGGGTGTTGGAGATTGTGAGGCGCCCGAGAGACAGGCGCCATTTTGAGGTGTTGCCACGAAGATGGGTCGTTGAACGAACATTGGCATGGCTCGGACGCTGTCGTCGGTTGAGCAAGGACTACGAAGCCCTGACCGAGACAACCGAGGCCTGGGTACACATAGCCATGATTCATCTCATGATCCGTCGCCTCGCCCCTTCATGACACGCTTTGGAAACACCCTCT
>DAOUJL010000056.1:0-23041 GCA_034422735.1 Dehalococcoidia bacterium
TAGTCCAAGCCTACAACAACACGCCCAGGAAGTGCCTCAAATACCGCACCCCGGCGGAAATCTACAATGAACAGCTGTTGCACTTGAAATGTGAATCCAGCTTCCCGTTTTCACGGGAATGACAGGGGAGGGGCCGCGCGGGAATGACAGGGGAGGGGGCCACACGGGAATGGCAGGGGGGCGCTGGATGGCGCGGGATGGCTACTTGCGGCAGACGAACAGTCCCCAACCGACTTCGCCCTTGTCGACGGCCGCGGCGGTTTCCACGTAGGCCTTGGCGAGCCATTGGTAGTGCTCGGCGTCTTCCGGGGCGCCATTGGTCGGTATCCGGTCTTCGAGGGAGAGGTAGCTCCGCTTCAGGTGAGGGGACAGGTCGAGCGCCTCCAGCACCTCGAATCCCTGGTCTTTCAGCGCCTGCCGGTAAGAGTCGAAGGTGAACTCGGTGTCGAACAGCAGCCTGTCGTACACGTAGGTCTGGGCTTCGGGCGTGATGTCTCTTGTGGGTCTGAAGAGATCGTCGAACACCAGGATGCCGTCCTTGGACAATACCCTGTAAATCTCCTCCAGCACCTTGCGCTTATCGGGCACGTGGTAAATGACAGCCTGGCTCCAGACGTGAGTGAACGATCCGTCGGGGAATGGAAGATCGGTGGCCGAGGCCTTTTCGAATCCGAGGCGGCTTTGGAGTTGGTGGTCCAGGGACGCCAGCTTGTGCTGGGCGTTCGCGATTCGCACGCCGCTCAGGTCGATTCCGGTAACCCTGGCTTCCGTATCTCCGGTGAGCCAGATGGCAATCGTGCCGTTGCCGCAGCCGAGGTCCAGGACGTGTGAGTCCCGGTCGATGGCGGCCTTTTGGACCATCGTCTGGTTCAGTCTTTCGCAGGCGCTCGGGAAATCGGTGTCGTTGGGGTCGTCGAAGATGCCCCAGTGGACGGCGCCGTCCTCATCCCAGATGGAGCGGTAAATCGCGTCTTGCGCGTCGTAGTAGGTCTCTGTCTCAAGCTCTGTGAACCTGCTGGTCATGGTTGGTATCCTCCTGTGAATTGCGAATGGGCAGTTGGCGCACGCCAACAGCCTGGCGCCCATCCGGTTGGGGTGTTCCTCGGCAGAGACGCGGCGTACCTTGCGCACGGGGTCGCGGCTCAGGGCCGCGGTCGGCAAGCGGCATCCGCGCTCGAACAGACGCCTCGATGTCCCCGGGGAACGGGGCTGTACGGGCGAGGGAGCGCCTTTTCCGAGGAGAGGGTGGATGGGCTACGGAAGCGGATTTTGGAGGAGGAGAGGCTAAGGTTCGCAGGGGAGCGTGTGGCACTGCCGGGTACGGTGCGCCGTGGGGGGTCGGTGAGAGGAGCTCTCTTTGGTTCTTAGGGTGTTTGACAAATTTCGGAGTCCTTCCGCCGTCAGACGGCGAGGCCAATCTAACAGATGTTCCAGAAGGTGTCAAAGGCCGTCACCCCCATCCTAACCTTCCCCCATCAAGGGGGAAGGGACTGAATGGAGAGCCTTCCCCTGCGAGGGGGAAGGGGCGCTTGGGGTGGGGTTAGAACCGGGGTGTGGGGGGTGTGTTATACTTGCGGCGTGTGAGCGACTGTGAAGGTCGTTGGGATTTCCAATGCAGGAGGTGGCGATATGCCGGTTTGGGACGATTTCCTTTCTGAGAATGACAAAAAGATGCTGGCGAACCGCAAGGCTATGCGACCCAAGCCACACGCTGAGTTCGGCGAGCGGCCCGCGATCCTGGTTATCGACATGAACAAGGGCGCGATCGGGCCGGACGAGCCGGTGTACGAGGTGGTCAAGGAGATGCCGGGGGCGATGGGCTCCAACGCCTGGGCGGCGATCCGGCACATGCAGGACCTGCTGCCCATGGCGAGGGCGGCGGGCATACCGGTGGTGTACAGCAGGCACTACTTCAGGGTCAGCACGGGCCTCGGCCTGTCCGACGCCGCGAGCCCGTACAGCGAGCTCAACGAGCTGTCCGAGATCCAGGACGAGATCGCGATGGAGCCGGGCGACCTGCTGGTGGACAAGCAGCAGGCGAGCGTGTTCAACCAGACGGGTCTCATCAACATGCTGATGAACAAGGGCGTGGACAACATCATCGTGACCGGCAACAGCACGAGCGGGTGCGTGCACGCCACGGTGGTCGACGCGGGGGGCTACCAGCTCAAGGTGTCCATCGTGGAGGACGCGGTGTTCGACCGCTTCGACCTTTCCCACGCCGCGGCGCTGTTCAACATGGGGTCCAAGTACGGCGACATCGTTTCGATAGGCGAGGTGTACGAGTACATCGCGTCGATCGAGGACGGGGAGCGGGTGCCGGCTTAGTGGCCGCATCGTCACCCCCATCCTGACCTTCCCCCATCAAGGGGGAAGGGACTAACCGGAGAGCCTTCCCCCTGCGAGGGGGAAGGGACAATTCGTCACCCCCATCCTAGCCTTCCCCCGTCAAGGGGGAAGGGACTAATGAGAGGTGTACTGTGACCAGAGAACTTACTATAGGCGCGGCCCAGCTTGGGCCGGCCTCTGAATCCAAGGGGGAGACCGTCGAGCGGATGCTCGGGCTCATGTCCGAGGCCAGGGACGCAAACGTGGGATTCCTGTGCTTCCCGGAGCTGGCGCTGACCGAGTACTTCTGCACGGTGGTCAGGGAGTCGGTGGAGGAGTACTTCGAGACGGAGCTGCCGTCGCCGGTGACGCGTCCGCTGTTCGAGACGGGCAGAGACGCGGGCATGGCGTTCGTGCTGCCCTACGCCGAGAAGACCGGCGACCAGTACTTCAACAGCTCGGCTATCGTGGACGAGAGCGGGTGCGTCGCGGGCACGTACCGCAAGGTGCACATACCGGGCACGTTCGAGCCCAAGGAAGAGGGCAACAACATCCTCGAGAAGCGCTACTTCACGCCGGGGGACATGGGCTTTCCGGTGGTGGAGGCGGCGGGCGCGAGGGTGGGCGTGCAGATCTGCTACGACCGCCGGTTCCCGGAGAGCTTCCGGGCGCTGGGGGTGAACGGCGCGGAGATCATCTGCACGCCGTACAACACGCCCGCGTTCGACGGCGACGTGAAGAAGGGCGTGGACGCATCGGACATGTGCATTCGCTCCGCCGCGTACTACAACGGCTGCTTCGCCATCGGCGTGGGCAAGGCGGGGGTTGAGAACGACGTGCGGTTCATCGGCGGGAGCCTGATCGTGGCGCCCGACGGGGGCATACTCGCGCGCGCCGAGTCGGGCGGGGACGAGCTGATCACGGCGACCATCGACCTCGACGAGGTGATAACGCCGATGAAGACGGCGGACAGAAGGCCGTCCGAGTACGAGGTGCTGGTCGGCGGGTAGGGCGTCGGACCGAGCCTCGCAAGGAGAAGAGAAATGCTGCCGCCAGACCGCTTTGACTACTCCCCCATAGTCGACCGCCCGGCCATCAAGTGGCCCAACGGCGCGCGCGTGGCCTTCTGGGTCGCGCCCAACATCGAGTGGTACGAGTACACGCCGCTCAGCAGGCCCACCACGCCCGACATTCCCAGCTACTCGTACCGGGACTACGGGAACAGGGTGGGATTCTGGCGAATGCTGGAGGTGCTCGACAAGCACAACATCCGGTGCTGCGTGTGCCTCAACGGCGCGGTGCTCGACCACTGCCCGGAAGTGCGCGACGCGATGGTGGAGCGCGACTGGGACTACATGGCGCACGGCTTCTACAACACGCGGCCGATAACCAACTACTCCGAGGAGGAGGAGCGCGAGTACTGGCGGGACATGATCGACACGGTGAAGCGGCACACGGGCAAGCAGCTCAAGGGAAGGCTGGGGGCCGGCGGCGGCAACACGGTGAACACCACGGACCTTATGGCCGAGATGGGGCTGCTGTACCACACAGACTGGCTGATGGACGACCAGCCTTTTCCGCTGAAGGTGAAGAACGGGGCGAGGTTCATCTACGTGCCGTACACGTACCAGATCAACGACGCCATCGTGCCCATGCTGGGCAGGGACGCCGCGTACTTCAGCCAGATGATCAAGGACCAGTTCGACGTCCTGTACGAGGAGGGGGCCGAGAGCGGCAGGGTGATGTGCATCTCGCTGCATCCGTACTGGATAGGCAAGCCCCACCGCGCGAAGTACCTGGACGAGGCGCTCGGGTACATCATGTCGCACGACGGGGTGTGGCAGACGACGGCGGACGACATCGCGGAGTACTACCTGGAGCACTACTACGACAAGGTGGTGGAGCAGGTGGGGCGGTAGGCTCAGGGCGGGGGCACTAGATTCCTCGGCTACGCTCGGAATGACAGGGGAGAGGGGGAAGGGACTAATAGGAGAGTCTTCATGCCTGGAGAACGCAACTATGGGCAGGACCACGGCCACTACGACTGGTCGCCGATCGTAAGCCGTCCCGTGCTGCGGTGGCCGGACAACGCGCGGGTGGCGCTGTGCGTGATAGTCAACCTGGAGCACTTCGACTGGGACCTTCCGGACGACACGCCGATGCCGGTGAGCGTCGTGGCGGGCGCGATGGGGAGCGGCGGCCTGGGCTCGGGCCTGGGGCCATTCCCGAACATCGCCGGGTACTCCCAGCACGAGTACGGCAACCGCGTCGGCATCTTCCGGGTGCTGAGCGTGCTGGACAAGTACGGCATCCGGCCCACGGTGGCGATGGACAAGACCGTCGCCGAGAACTACCCGTTCCTGGTGAGCGAGTGCCAGCGGCGGGACGCGGAGTTCGTCGCGCACGGCATCACCGTCCGGCAGATAATCCACGCGGGAATGTCGGAGGACGAGGAGCGGGCGTACATCCGGGAGTCCATCGAGGGGCTGGAGAGCGCAACGGGCGTGCGTCCGGTCGGCTGGTCCGGGCCGGAGTTCCAGGAGTCGATGAACACGCCGGGGCTGCTGGCGGCGGAGGGCATAAGCTACGTGTGCGACTGGTCCAACGACGAGCAGCCGTACCGGATGAACGTGGACGACGGGGAGCTGTTCTCGCTGGGAGTCAACCTGGACCTGGACGACATGTTCATCCAGCTCAACGGGCGCAGGCTGATCGGTGAGTACGAGCAGATCATCAAGGACGAGTTCGACGGGCTGTACAGGGACGGGACGGACACCGGGCTGATGATGGTGTTGAACCTTCACCCCTGGGTCATCGGGCAGCCGTGGCGCATCCGGTACCTGGACAGGGCGCTGGCGCACGTCGACAGGCACGGGGGCGTGTGGAAGGCGACGGGGCGGGAGATAGTGGACTGGTACAGGGACAACTCCTGAAGTCCCTTCACCCTCACCTCAATCCTCTCCCATCAAGGGAGAGGAGGACTATTTCGACACCCCCATCCTAACCTTCCCCCTGCGAGGGGGAAGGGACTTTTCGGAAGGCTCGCCACCGAGGCGGGGAGGGAGCCATGGACCTGGTGATTAGAGGCGGGACCGTCGTTACCGTGGGCGAGACCTACGTCGCGGACGTGGGCGTCCGGGGCGGAAAGGTGGCCCAGATCGGCGGGGAAATGTCCGCCGCGAGGGAGATAGACGCGGGCGGGAAGCTGATCGTGCCGGGCGGCGTGGACATGCACGTGCACCTGCAACTCGCCGAGGCGCAGCCAGAGGGCGCTCCGCCGCGCATGTCGGACGACTTCTACTGGGGCACCGCCGGAGCCGCCGCCGGGGGCATCACCACCGTGGGCAGCATGACCGCGCGGCAGCCGGGCGAGAGGAAGGGGCTGCTGGCGACGCTGGAGTACGCGGAGGCCGACGCGCTGCGTAACTCGCTCATCGACTTCACGCTGCACCCCATCATCGACGACCCCTCTCCGGACATAATCGCCGAGATCCCGAAGCTGCTGGACGCGGGCTATTCGAGCACCAAGACGTTCATGGTGATGCACGCGTTCGACGGACGGCAGAACGACTACGTGAGGGCGTTCGAGGCGGCGGGCAGCAACGGCATCCTTCCCATGCTTCACTGCGAGGACGCGAACATAAACCACCACTACGAGGAGCGGTTCCACTCGGAGGGCAAGAGCGATATCCGCTACTACGCCGACAGCCGTCCTTCCTACGCGGAGGCGATAGCGACGGCGCGCGGCATATCGCTGGCGAGAGCGGCGGGGTCGCCCCTGTACCTGGTTCACGTGTCCTGCGCCGACGCGCTCGACGAGGCGCGGCAGGCGCGCGCGGGCGGGCAGCGCGTCTACGTGGAGACGCGGCCCATCTACCTGTACCTGACCAGGGACCTGTACGAGGAACCGGACGGCGCCAAGTACGTGGGCTGGCCGCCGCTGCGCGAGCAGTCTGACATCGCGGGGATATGGGACGGCATCGTCAACCACGACGTGGACACGCTGTGCTCGGACCACGCGCCGTGGACGCTGTCCGAGAAGCTGGACCCGGACCTGTCGGTCGGCAGCTTCCGGCCGGGCATGGCCAACCTGGAAACGCTCATGCCGATGCTGTACTCCGAGGGCGTGGTGGGGGGCAGGATCTCGCTGGGCCGCTGGGTGGAGCTTACGTCCACGAACGCGGCGAGGCTGTTCGGCATGTTCCCGCAGAAGGGGACGGTGGCCGTCGGCTCGGACGCGGACCTGGTGGTGTGGGACCCGGACCTGAAGCGGGTGGTCCGGGGCGAGGAGATGCGCTCGAGGGCGGGCTACGACGTGTTCGAGGGGTACGAGATACAGGGCTGGCCCACGCACACGATCTCGCGCGGGGACGTGGTGTTCGAGAACGGCGAGATCGTGGCGGAGCGGGGCAGGGGGAAGCGGGTCATACGGGGGCCGTACGCGCCGCTGTAGGGGCGGGCGTGGGATTCCTCGGCTGCGCTCGGAATGGCAGGGACGGGCAGGGCTGGGCAGGGTTCGCGCGGGCGGCGGCTAGACGCCGGGGTCGGCCAGGAAGTCGAGTATCACCGCGGCCAGCGCCTCCGGGTCCTCGTAGGTCTTGAGGTAGGAGCCGCCCGGCCCTATGTGGGTGCGAGCGCGCTTCAGCTTGGCCGCCACCGGCTCGACGGTACGCCGCAGGCCGTCGTGTTCGCCGCTCATCACCAGAGTCGGCGCCTCGATGAGCGGAAGGCGGCTCATGATGTCGTAGTGGCCCAGGGCGACGTAGGCCTCGTGGTAGCGCTCTCCCGCTATCAGCTTGAAGAGGACCTCCCAGTGAAGCGTTCTGAGTGTGTCCTCGTCGAACGGCCTGGGGAAGAATGGCTCGATTCGCCCGGACAACTCCTGCCATGTCTCCGCCAGGTGCTCGCCGCCGTCCTTCAGTTCGATGGGGTGCACGTTGCTGAGGAAGTCGTTGAGAGGGTCTTCCCAGTACGGCGTGCCGTCGATGATCAGCTTGTCCACCATTTCGGGGAACGCCGCGGCGAGCTCGCAGGCGAAGCTGGCGCCGGTGTGATGGCCGAACACGGAGGCGCGCTCGATGTCCAGGCTGTCGAGGAAGGCGGCGAAGGCGCGGGCGTAGTCGGCGGCGGTGTACTCGCGGTTCGTGGGGTAATCGGACATCCCGTAGCCGGGGGTGTCGACGGCGAGAACGCGGCACTTCGGCGCCAGATGCCTCATCACCGGCTCGTAGGCGTAGGAGCTGGTGGCGGTCTGGTGGATCAGCAGCAGGGGTTCGCCCGCGCCGGCGTGGCGGTAGTGTAGCTGGCCGTATGGCGTGTCGGCGTAGGCCCTGCGGATCGTTACGTTGTCGGTCATCTAGTCGTCCCTGGCCCCGCCCCACGTCTCATAGGAGGCGACCTCGTCCAGCGGCCGGCGGCGGGGGCGTCCGAAGCGCTCGCCTTGCGCGGGGTAGCCAACGGGAATCATCGCCACGGTCTCGAAATCGTCGGGTATGCCGAAGTAGGCCTTGACCTCGCTCTCGTAGGCGGTGTGCAGGGTGGTGAGCACGGTGCCCAGGCCGAGGCCGCGCGCTGCGAGCAGCAGGTTCTGGACGGCGGGGAATATCGACGATCCGGTCGCGGAGCTGTCGGTCCTCTGGCAGACCAGAATCACCACAGGGGTGTCCGGCATGTTGTTGCCGAGGTCGGCGCCGGAGCGGTACGGCTGCTCGGACCTCATGTCGCCGGTAACGGCGGCCTGCCAGGCCTTCAGGTACCACTCGCCGAGCCGCCTCTTGGCCTCCCGGTCCCGCACGACCAGGAAGTGCCAGGGCTGCCGGTTTCCCCCGTTCGGCGCGTGTATGGCCGACTGGAGGATCGTGGCGACGTCCTCGTCGGACACCGGCTCGGCGGAGAAGTGGCGGATCGCCCTCTGGGTGTTGATCGCCTCGAACAGCGAGATTTCGGGTTGGGTCATGTGAGTCCTCCGGGCGGGATTTTGCGGGGCCGCATCAGGCCATTATAGAGACCTCGCGGCCACGTGGCCCTCTCGCATCGCCTCTATCAGCTTCCTGGCGGACACGCAGTCTCCCACCGCCGTCACCGTCGGAATGCGCCCGTCCGCTATCAGCGCCTCGTACAGGCTGTCGTTGGGCGCGTTGAACTCGCCGCCCACAATGGTGTCCACGTCCTCGATCACCGTTTCCCTGCCGGTTTCCACCTCGGCCAGGACGGCGGTCCTCTCGGAGACCTCCTTGATCCAGTGCTCGCGGTGGAAGACGACGCCGTTCCGCTTCATGCGCGATATCACCGGCGGCCTGCTGGTGACGATGATGTCGGAGGCGACCATTTCGCCCATGGTGACCAGGTGGACCTCGGCGCCGGCGGCGGACATGACGTCGGCGGCGTTGGGCGACCTGTGGTGGTTCTCGGCGGCGAGCAGCACGGCGCGGGCGCCCACGTCGACGCGGCCCTCGATCACGTCCTCGATGCTGGCGAGCGCGGGCACGCCGGACTCCCGCTGTCCCGCGATGTCCGGCTGCACCGGCGCCGAGCCGGTCGCGACGATGACCGCGTTCGCGCCCTCCTCCACCAGCGCGTCCACCGTGGCCTCGGTCCCCAACTTCACGACCACGCCCAGCCGGTCCAGTTGCAGCTCCAGCCAGGCCACTATGTTGCCGAACTCGCCCCTGGAGGGCACCTTGGCGACGGTGTTGAGCTGGCCGCCGAGCCGGTCGCCCTTCTCGAACAGCACCACGCTGTGGCCTCGTGTCGCGGCCACTCTCGCGGCCTCCATGCCCCCCGGCCCGCCGCCGACCACGGCGACGGCCCTGGGGGTATCCGTCCTGGTGAGCTGCCCCAGCTCCAGCTCGCGCCCGGCCTCCGGGTTGATGCTGCACCCGATGGGCTGTCCCCGGTGAGCGCGCCCGCCGCAGCCGTCGTTGGAGCCGATGCACTGGCGGATGTCCGAGGGCCGGCCCTCCATCAGCTTGCGGCCTATCTCGGGGTCGGCGACGTGCGCCCGCGTCATGACGCACATGTCGGCCTTGCCGGTGGCGATGATGTCGTTCGCTATCTGCGGGTCTATGATCCGGCACACGGTGAATATGGGGATGTCCTTGGTGGCTTTCTTGATCTCCGCGGCGTAGTGGACGAACGGGGCCTGCTCCCAGGTCATGTCCGCCTGCTGCATCGCGAAGGGCATTCCTCCGCCGACGCTGAAGCTGACGTTGAAGAAGTCGAAGTCGCCCTTCTCCTCCAGCAGCGCGGCCATGGGCGCCATCTCCTTGGGGGTCATTCCGTCGGACAGCAGCTCGTCGGCGCTGAGGCGTATGCCGACCGCGAAGTCGGGGCCCACACGCTCTCGAACCGCTCTCCCCACCTCCAGGGCGAATCGCGCGCGGTTCTCCTCGCTGCCGCCGTACTCGTCCGTCCGGTGATTGGTCACGGGGGACAGGAACTGCTGTATCAGGTAGCCGTGCGCACCGTGCAGCTCTATGCCGTCCATGCCCGCCTGCTTCATGTTGGCGGCGGAGTGAGCGAACCCCTCGATGACGTCGGCTATCTCCGCTTTTGTCATGGCGTGGGTGTACTCGTTGCCCGAAAGGGCCTTGGTGCGGGAGGCCGACCACAGGGGCAGCATGGTGGAGAGGCTCTGGCCGGACTTTCCGAAGTGGAGAAGCTGCACGAATATCTTGGCGCCGTGTTCGTGAACGGCGTCGGCGAGCACGCGCCAGTCGGGTATCGCGTCGTCCAGGTAACCGGTGGGGCTTTGGAGCCCGCCGTACGAGGTGGGGTGAACGATGGTGCCCTGGATGATGATGAGACCCACGCCTCCCCGCGCGCGGGCGGCGTGGTAGGCGTTGTTCTGGGGAGTCGGCCTGCTGTTCTGATACATACCGGAGCTGTGGGCGCTGATCAGGATGCGATTGCGCACTTCCACGGAGCCCAGGCGTATGGGCGACAGAAGGTGGCTGAACCGCGAGTCTTCGTTGGTCATGAGACCCTCCTGGATGCATTCACTGGGAGACACTTCTGTTGTACAGGAACAGTTAAGGGCCGGCGCGGCCTGGATGCGCCGGGATGTCGGAGTTGGCAAATCCGCGTCCCCTTCGCTTTGGAGAACACGTTGACGCCCTGCCGGGCAGGTGCTATATTGCCGCAATCCCGGCGATTATAGCAGATGCGGCCATCATAAGAATTTGGGAGGCTTTGTGACGTAATTCACTAACCGCAAACAAAACTGCTGTGTCTTTGCCCCGCTTCCAGGCGGCTGGCCGAAATTGGAACGCCTCTGGGAGGTCTGTGGCAAAACCAACCGATTCGCCTTTGAACGTGCGCCGCACGGACCGGCAAACGAGGAGGACACCATGACGAGAATGCCCAGCGTAGCGGTCGGACTAATGTTGATGGCAGTGTTGAGCCTGCTTGCGGTCCTGGCGGCCTGCGGAGCGGAGGAAGAGGCGGAGCCAACGGCCGCGCCAGCCGCCGCCGTGCCGACCACCGCCGCACCCGCCGCGGCGGCGCCCACTCCCGCCGAGCCGGCAGCCGCGATGGACCGGCCCGACGACCTGATCCCCGAGGGCCTGGCCGAGAACTTCCCGCTGATTGCCCAGTGGCACTGGAGCAAGCTGCCCCACCCATTCGGCGAACAGCCCAAGAAGGGCGGAGTGTTCAGGCTGGAGGGCCGGTTCGACCTCAACACCTGGGACCCTCGCAACCCGGCCATCTCGTCCCTGGCGATTCAGATGAACGCCGTCTACAACCGGCTGCTGAAGGCCGACCACACCATGGAGACGGCCATCGCCACCAGCGGCCGCTGCCTGCGTGAGATATGTCTCACCGGTGACCTTGCCCAGAGCTGGGAGGTCGTAAACGCGGGCGAGTCTATCGTCTTTACGCTCGCCGACGACATCAAGTGGCAGAATTTCGCCCCGGTGAACGGGCGCGACTTCCTCGCCTCGGACGTCAAGTTCTCCTACGACACGTACATAACCGACGAGCGCGCCACCGGCCAGAAGAGCATCTTCCGGCAGGTGGAGAGCATAGTCGCCGACGACGCGGCGAACACCGTCACTTTCAACTTTACGTCCCCCGCGGCGTACTTCATGTACAGCATGGCGGGGCCGCTGGTCCCGGTGTTCGCGCCCGAGGCCGCGAACGAGGAAGGGCGGCTGGACGAGGACCCGCCGATAGGGACGGGGCCGTTCCAGATCACCAACCACGTGTTCGACAGCATCATCGAGTACGAGGCCAATCCCACGTACCACAAGAGAGACTCGTTCGGGCAGCAACTCCCCTACCTGGAGGGCATAACCTCGGTTCGGATGTTCGACGACGCCACGCGCGTGGCGGCATTCCGCGCCGACCAGATGGACTCCTACATGTCGCTCAACGGCGACGCCCGCAAGAACATCGAGCGGACCGAGCTCGACCGCGGCGCGCAGCTTCGGGTGATGGAACAGAACGCGGGCGGCAACTTCTTCTTCGGGCCTCCGCACGACGTTCCGCCGTTCGACAACGTGAACTTCCGGCGCGCGCTGTCCATGGCGCTGGACAGAGACGCCATGGTGCAGGCAGCGTTCGCCGACCAGGGCCGCTGGTCGCTCGGCTACCCGACCGACTGGCTCGGACGCGAGTACCCCTACACCCCGGCCGACTTCGGCGAGTACTACCAGTACAATCCCGAAGGCGCCATGGCGCTGCTGGAGCAGGAGGGCCTCGACGGCATAGAGTTCCCGATACACACCACGGCCAACCGTCAGATCGACGGCCAGGTGGCGCTCGGAATCGAGTTTTGGAAGGACATTGGCCTGACGCCAGTCCTTACCGTCGACGAGGACGTCGCGTACAACGCCGCCTCCTTCAGCCACGACTTCGAGTACCTGCTCGGAGGGGCCTGGTACTCCGGCGGCGTCGACTGGGACGACTTCACCTACCGCATGATGCGCACGGACGAGCCGGGCAACTACCTCGACATCGACGATCCGGTGCTGAACGATCTGCTGGACGCAAGCCAGAGGGAATTCGACCGCGCCGCCCGCATCGCAATCAACAAGCAGGTGATCGAGCGAGAGTTCGACCAGATCTACCGCATATTCGGCGCGGTGTACCTGTTCGCCGAGTGGACGAAGCCGGACGTTCGCAACTGGCTGAGCCACGACATCTACTTCTGGGTCAACGGGTGGGGCCTGAACGCCATGGAGACGGTCTGGCTGGATAGGTAACGCCAGCGTCCTCCTCTACTACACACGTTGATACCGGACCCGGCTGAGGGTGCCTTGGAGCTTATCCGACAACCAGACCTTCACCCCCATCCTAACCTTCCCCCGTCAAGGGGGAAGGGACATATCGGATAGGCTCTGGAGCGCCCTCGGCCGGGACGTTCACGGCCCCGCGGCGCCTTTGGGCCGATTCAAGGGAGGGCCTGTGCATCGTTACATTGCTAGACGACTCCTGCTGGCGATCCCGACCCTCTTTCTCGTTTCGGTCGCCATCTTCTCGCTCACTCGCATCATCCCCGGCGACGCGGTGGTGGCGATCGTCGGCGACACCGGCAACATCGCCCCCGAGCAGCTCGAGGGGCTGAAGGCCCGGCTCGGCCTGGACCAGCCGTTTCACACCCAGTACCTCCGGTGGATGCGCGGCGTCGTCACCGGCGACCTGGGGGACTCTTACTACACGCGCAAGCCCGTAGTCGACCAGCTCAGGAGCTCCATCCCGGTCACGATGGAGCTGGCGGTGATAGGCCTGGGGATCGGCATGGTGTTCGCGATTCCATTAGGAATCATCTCCGCCATAAGGCAGGACACGGTGACCGACTACGCCGCCAGGATCCTGGCCATCCTGGGCATCTCCATGCCCAACTTCTGGATCGCCACGATGGTCGTCGTGTACCTCGGCCTGTTCTTCGCCTATCTGCCGCCGCTGGGCTACATCAGGCTGTGGGAAGACCCGGTGCGAAACCTCTCGCAGTTCTATCTTCCCGGAATCGTTCTGGGGTTCCAGCTGTCGGGCACCACGGCGCGCATGGTGCGCTCCTCGATGCTGGAGGTGCTGCGCCAGGACTACATCCGCACTGCGCTGTCCAAGGGACTCGCCGAGGGAGTGGTGGTGTATCGGCACGCGGTGAAGAACGCGCTGATCCCCGTGGTGACCATCATCGGAAACCTGATGAACGCGCTCATTGGCGGTACGGTTATCATCGAAAACATCTTCGCGCTTCCGGGCGTCGGACAGCTCACGCTCGGAGCGGTGACCCAGAGAGACTATCCGCAGATCCAGGCCAACATCATGTTTCTCGCCGCCTTCCTGGTGATGATCAACCTGCTGATAGACCTGACCTACGGATGGCTCGATCCCAGGATTCGCTACAGCTAGCCTCGCCCGCTGCTGAGGAGAACGGACATGGCAACAGGAAGCACACCGCGGCAGCCCGAACAGGCAGCTCCCGCCGACGGGCTCGTTCGCGCGCCCGGCCGTGCGGGTATCCTGGCGCGCCTGGGCAGGGTCGCCAGGAACAAGCCGGTCGGGGCGGTGTCCGCCGCCGTCATAGTCATAATGGTGCTTTCGGGAGTCTTCGCCGACTTCATCGCCCCGTACGACCCGCTGGAGGCGCACGTAAGGGACAGGCTGCAGGGTCCCACTTTCACCTACTGGATGGGCACCGACAACCTGGGGCGCGACGTGTTCAGCCGCGTCGTCCACGGCGCGCGAATCTCGTTGCTCATCGCCATCCCGGCCGTGATCCTGGGGGTGGGCGCGGGTTCGATCATCGGAATCATCAGCGGCTACCTGGGGGGGTGGTTCGACCTGCTGGTGCAGCGCCTGCTCGACGCCAGCCAGGCGATCCCGTCGCTCATCCTGGCGCTCGCCGTGATAGCCGTACTCGGCGCGGGAATCGACAAGGTGATCTACGTCATCGCGTTCATCGCGGTGCCCTGGAACGGCCGGGTGGTGAGAGGCTCCGTGCTTTCCATCAAGGAGAACCAGTACATCGACGCGGCCAGGAGCATTGGGGCGGGCAACCTGCGGATAATGTTCCGGCACATCCTGCCCAACGTGGTAGCCCCTATCCTGGTGCTCGTCTCGGTGCTGCTGGGCGCCGCCATCATCATCGAGGCGTCGCTGAGCTTCCTGGGACTGGGCGTCCCACCCCCGGAGCCGTCCTGGGGTGGTATGCTCAGCAGGGAGGGCCGCTCCTTCATGGAGAGAGCGCCGACGCTGGCGCTGTTCCCCGGCCTCGCCATCAGCATCGTGGTGCTGGCCTTCAATCTGCTCGGAGACACGCTGCGAGACATCTGGGACCCAAGACTGAGAGGGTCGCAGTAGAACCGTACATCGAAATATCGAAAGAGAGGAGATGAACATGGCCCTGCCGCCAGACCGCTTCGACTACTCGCCCATCATCGACCGGCCCGCCATACGGTGGCCCGGCAACGCCAGGGTTGCGCTGTGGATTTCCCCCAACGTGGAACACTACGAATACCTGCCGCCGGAGAACAGGTTCCGCGATCCCTGGTCGCGGACGCCGCATCCCGACGTACAGGGCTACTCCTACCGCGACTACGGCAACCGGGTCGGCTTCTGGCGAATGCTGGAGGTGCTGGACAAGCACGACTTCCGCTGCTGCGTCTCGCTGAACGAGGCGGTGCTGGAGCACTTCCCCGAGATCCGCGACGCGATGGTGGAGCGCGACTACGACTACATGTCCCACGGCATCTACAACACCCGCTACCTGTACGGCATGACCGAGGACGAGGAGAGGGAGTTCTACCGGGACATAATCGACACGCTGAAGAAGTACACGGGCAAGCAGCTCAAGGGCATGCTCGGTCCCGCTCTCACCAACACCGAGGCCACGCCGGACCTGATGGCGGAGGCGGGTCTCATCTACCACACCGACTGGTTCCACGACGACCAGCCATTCCCGATGAAGGTGAAGCAGGGCAAGCTGGTCTCCGTGCCATACACGATCGAGTTGAACGACGTAGTGGTCAACGCCCAGGGCCACGAGGCGGAGTACTTCGGCCAGATAATCAAGGACCAGTTCGACGTGCTCTACCAGGAGGGGGCGGAAAGCGGCCGGGTCATGTGCATCGCGCTGCATCCCTACTGGATCGGCCAGCCCCACCGCGCCAAGTACCTCGACGAGGCGCTCAGCTACATACTTGCGCACGACGGGGTGTGGAAGACCACCGCGGACGACATCGCGGAGTACTACATCGAACACTACTACGATGACGTCGTGGCCCACGTGAGCGGCTGAGCGTTCGAGCGACGCCGACAGTACGGAACACTTCAGGAGGCAGATACAGTGCCCGCAGAACGCAAACCCGGCATGGACAACGAATTCTACGACTGGTCTCCCATCACCACGCGCCCCGCGCTCACCTGGCCGGCGGACGCGCGCGTCGCGCTGTGCGTGATACTGAACCTGGAACATTACGAGTGGAGCATGCCCGAGGGCTGGTTTCAGCCGCCGTCGCCCGGCGGGCTGGGACGAGGCACCTTCCCGGACCTGCGCTCCTACTCCCACCACGAGTACGGCAACAGGGTCGGCATCTTCCGCGTGCTCGACATACTGGACAGGTACGGCATCCCTCCGACCGTGGCCATGGACGCCACCGTAGCGAAGAACTACCCGTTCCTGGTCGAGGAGTGCGACAAGCGCGGGGCCGAGTTCATCGGCCACGGCCAGACCGTCAACCGCATGATCTCGAGCGAGATGAGCGAGGAAGAGGAGCGGCAGTACATCCGCGAGTCCGTCGGAGCGCTGGAGGAGGCGACCGGTACGAGACCGGAGGGCTGGTTCGGCCCCGAATACGGCGAGTCGACGCGCACTCCCAGTCTTCTGGCCGCGGAGGGCATACGGTACGTCTGCGACTGGCCGAACGACGAGCAGCCCTACCCGATGAAGGTGGCCGAGGGGAGGCTGTTCTCGCTGCCCGTCCACGTGGAAGTCGACGACATTTTCACCCAGTGGAACCGCGGCGTTTCCATCATGCACTACAGCCAGATGATCCGCGACACGTTCGACGGCCTGTACGTCGACGGGGCAGAGACCGGCCGGACGCTGGTGCTGAGTCTTCACCCGTGGCTGATAGGCCAGCCGTTCCGCAGCAAGTACCTGGACATCGCGCTGGCGCACATATCCAGGCACGCGAGCGTGTGGAAGGCGACCGGCAAAGAGATCGTGGACTGGTACGAGGAGCAGGGCTAGGTTTTCGGGCGGTCGGGGCAACGTAACTCCTCTCCGTTGGGGCGACGGTTGGGCCGCTTGGCGTGGGTCTACGAAAAATCTGCTCAATTCTGCTGCATTGTGTCCAATCCGTAGCTGAGGACGCCGGCGATTGTGCTCAAATCTGTTATGCCGGAGTAGGCACTTCAGGGCATAAGTGTCGCGTCGCGTGGCAGAAGAGGACAGGGGGCGGACGGGCCGACCGTCCGAGTCTTCGCCGGCGTCGGGCGCCCACAAGGGACGCCGCTACGGATGCCTGGGCGCCTATCCCGCTTGGGGGTAGGGTTTCCGGGCCGCGGGGTCAGTCCCTCGCGTGTGGTAGAATAGCACGGATGTGCGTCTACATCAAGGGCGTCGGCGAAATCGGCGGATCGGGGCGAATTTGTGGGGAGAAATTGCGCACGAATGGGGACTGGTGGGACGCGGGTGAGAATGGGTGAAACAAGGATGGGAACGGATGGCGCAGGAAAGTGACGGTTTTTTTCGGGGGTGCGGGGGGCGAGGTCAGCCCGCCTTCACTCGGTGGAGAGGCAGCGCCTCGGTTTCCAGAGTGGACAGGTCCATGCGGCGGGACGCGTGGTCGATGTCGAAGCCTACCACCTCGCCCTGGTCATCCAGATCGACGTTCAGTCCGTCCGTAACCTCCAGCGTCTCGGCGCCTGGCCCCGACTTGAACTCGACGTAGAGGCTGTCGGTTTCCGGGTGGTAGTGCAGTTTCACTGGTGGTCCTCCCGATGGATGGGCGCCGCGAGGACTTCAGCACACCATGAGAGCCTGAGGTATGGCCGTTTACGGAGCACCTGCTCATCGAAATAGCGCGTTGTCTTCATGTTGCCCGTTTGTTTGCGAGAGCCTCATTTCCTAGCCCACAGTCTGCCCCGACTCCAGCTCTGATCTGGCGAACCCGACGCTGCCGCTCGGTTGGACCGTTGTTCTGATGTGTAGGGCCTTTTGCATGACTGATGCCTCCCTTATGGAGTGGTTGGATCAGACCAGTCCCTCTCAAATGGATTGCAGAGTTCCGTCAGAGTCTCGGGGGCGACGGCTGGGAACAGCGTCTCAAGAATGCTCTGGCTTGCGTTGTCGAGAGAGCCGCAAGCCTCTCTGACACGTCGGCCTGCCGCCAGCGGGTGGGGAGGAAGTTCCGACGCAAGCTCCAGTGCGCGCCTGTATGATGGCATGCTGATACTTTGAGGTTCCAGTTTGAACTGCCGCTGGGCGTAGTTGGAGAATGCGACTGCGACTCCTTCCGACAGCCAAGTTCCATCTCCTGGCTTAGGGTTTAGCAGATGCACTGTCTCATGCGCCAGTTCGTTGACAACCGTTGGCCAGTATCCTTCGGCGTTCCGACTCAACTCCGCGAACGCTCCGTCTAGATTCGGCGTGTTGCGAATGTTTGGGCCATGGTCGGTAAACACTGGCTGGTATATCGTCTTGGTCCTGTCGCGGATTCCAAGAATACTCTCAGCAAAAGCCATCAAGGTCCATTGAAGGCTCAAAACATTCGTTGGGGAATCGTTAGGCAGCACCGCGTTGGCCATTGTGGACTCTCACCCATTCAGCCTAATCCCGCGCGTCATATCGCCGCTTCCAGGAAGGCCCAGACCACGGCTCTTCGCCGGCTAACGCCCGAAACTCGTAAGTCCGGTTTCGATGTGCCGATAGTGTTCGATAAGGTGCTCAATGACCTCTTCGGTAATGTTCGCAAGCGCTTCTACAGAGAACATCACTCCTAGAGCACTTGTGTAGTCTTGGGAGCCTTTGGCTGCACCCCTTTTCCCAACCTCTGCTGGGTACCTGGAACTTACTGCATGGGGTGTAGTGATAGTCGCGCAGAAGAGTAACCAGAGCAAGGCCTGAATCCACTTTGCGAGTAGGGAAGCAATCCCCTTAACGTCGACAGTCTGAGGCCAGTTCCGGCTGCCGATACTGGATAACACAGCGTCTAAGTGCTCACTTACCAAGAGTTGGGCTACGTCCTCAAAACCTGGCCTGAACGACGTCGCCGAACGCTTCCCATTAGGTGGCGTTGGAAATCCTCCATAGTCTGGACTTAGTAGCCACCCCTCGGGACTGATCTCCTGTGCTAGCAAGGGACGCAATTCAACGTGCCGAGACGGTATCTTGTCAATGTACTTGCTCCATGTGGTTACGTGCAACTTATGCAGCTCAACAAACGCCTTGGCGACTTCGCGAGAAAACGACCTTGTTAGGCGACGCCATTCCTCTTGGCCTAACTCAGTGTTTCCTAGGCCACTGGATGTCTCAGGAAGAATGTCCTTCCACGCTTGCAAGACGCTGAGCCTCATCGATTTGTAACGCCGGCCGCTAAGCGCTAACTCGGCTAGCATTGAAACAGTCCTCATCGAATCCTCTGTTACAAGCTGAGGCAGGTATTTCTTGGATAGCGGATTGGCTGTCCCCATTTGAACTATCAAGCTCAAGTAGGCGCCGATTGTGTTGTGACCCATTGCCTTTACGTCGGCGTAAGTTGTGCCATTAGCGAGCAAAACTGCCTTCGTCGCCTTTTCGCAAGCCTGCTGCAATTGTGTCACGGCCTCAATCCGTAACTCAGGGTCGCCATGTTCAACGATTAGCCGAGCCGTCTTCGCGTTAGCATAGGCACGTCGCAACCATTCGTGCGTGTCATCCAGATCGTGCCCAGTGGATCCAGTCATCTTAACTATTGCACCCCCGAGACGCTTCAGAGGAGAGCTCCAAGTGGCTTGAGTCACGGTATAGTACGCTTGAGCTAACATCTCAGTCAGTATACCACATTACTCGTTGCCATACGCCGTTCTCACGACCAGTGCGTGTTCAAGCTCGATATCCTCCCACAAGTGGCTCAACCCCAGCACATCGAGCCAGATCTTGTCGATGATGGGCTTGGACAGCTTGATATAGAATTCGTCATATTCAACCCGTCCAGTTCATGCCTGATTCACCAGGTTTAGGGTGGCGGCTATGCGGCGGGCGACTTCGGCGAAGTGGTGTGCTTCGTCGGGGCGCAGGGGGCGGGCTAGGACTTTGCTTTCGCGGTAGGATAGCCACTTTTTGAGGACCTGGTAGCCGCCGAGCTTGTAGGTCCAGACGTTGGCCGGGATGTTGCGCCAGTAGGCGCGGTCGTTGAGGTGGATGTCGAACGTGGTGTCGCCGAGGATCGAGATGGCGTCGCCGATGGCCTCGCGCTCCTCGGACGTGTAGGGACGCTCGACGACCCGGCCCTGGCCGGGCATGACGGCCTGGCCGGAGCCGAAGTGGCCCCAGCCGGCCGTGACGTCGAAGTCGTCGGCGGTCATGTTGCCGCTGTGGGTGGTGGACGGCTCGGCGATGACGACGATGTCGGGCCGCATCGGGGCCGTCGTGACGCCGGGCACGGGCGTGTCGGAGTCGAGCAGCGCGGCGAGCTTCCGGCCTCGCGCGGCGGACTCGGCCAGCTTGTCGGCTGCTCCGGCTTCGTCGCCGTCGGGCCAGCCGGGAACCGGGATGCGGGGCCACTCCATCCTGAGGGCGCCGGCGTTGGCCTCGCGGTAGGCCGGATCGTGCAGCACCGCAAGGACGTGGTGGAACAGGTCCTCGACGTCCGCGCCGACGCGTTCGAGGTAGCGCTGGGCGGCTGCCGACAGGTTGGGGCGGCGCTTCTCGCCGCCGCTGTCGAGGGCCATGCCTTCTTCACGGAGCCATAGTGGGAAGAAATGTGACAATCCATTCCCAAAATCCCCAGCGAAATGCCGCACCACAGTGCCGCGAGAGAAATCTTCCTTCAACTGTCGTTGTCTTGCTTCAAACCACAGGTTTCCATCAAAGATCTGTTTCTTATATTTGGCACGTTTGTCATTCAGGAGCTTGGTCTCTGCTTCCCAGTAGAGCCAGCGTGTGTCGAACGGACGATATGTGAACTCAATGAAACCCGTTTCCTTAGGAGTGTCCCTGCGCCTCATCAGGATTTCGCGCGTCGCGCGGGCATCAAAGTGTGAGACAGTCTTCATTATGACAGGGTACTTGGAGGCAATCTCGTCATGGCTCAAGTCCGGGTTCAAGTAGTCGCTAATCCGAGCCTTTAGTCTAGGCAGATCAATGTCAACAAGAAAGCTGTCTCGATTCGTCTTGGCCCCTGGGAATGATGTTGGCAATAATTCAGTAAGTGAGGGCCACTTAGACCAGAAACCGCTGACCTTTGTTGGGAAAAATGGCAAACCAAGTGTAAGTTCTGGAGAAATGCTCTCATACATCTCGCTCGCGGGCACTTCAGCGGTGGCCGTCAATTCAGCGAGTTTGGTCTGTCCCCATAGTTGCCGAAACTCGACTTCCTTAGCGGGCTCGTGGTCGGCCTTCCGTACAAGGGTTGTAACTGCCGTCCCCACCTGGATACCCACAGGGTCACCCGGGGTGGAGAATATGCTCGGGTCGGGGGCGCCGTCGGGAGTCGTCTTGCCAGTCTTGCGCCGGTCGCCGTTGAGGTTATCAATGCGGATAACATCAAAGGCCTCCAGGTATCGCTCCCTCATGCCGGCGAAGGAGAGGCTGTCCAGCCAGGAGTAGTTGGAGATAAAACATACCACACCCCGACCCGTCTTCTCGGCTATGCGACGCTCCGCCATGCGAAAGAAACGCACGTAGATATCGATCAGCCCCTTGGTTTCATTCAGTTTCACCCTTTGGGCCGTGTGGTAGGCTTCAAAGAGTTCGCGTTCTTCGTCCATAGATACACCAGCAAATGCGTTGTACGGCGGGTTGCCCAGGATGACCAGTACGGGCGTGTCCTGTTTCACGCGCTCGGCGCGGTCTCGCTCCTCCTCCAGCTCGGGGAAGGGGAGGGGCTTCTGCACCGTCGGCTCCCAGCCGGTGAGGGCGTTGGTGAGGAATATGCCGGCGCGCTCCGTGTCGTCATCGGCCAGCGGCGCGTCGAGGTCCTGCATTGTCAGGCCGACCTGGAGGTGCGCCACCACGAACGGAGCGGGCATGATCTCGAATCCGAACACGCGCTCGGTGGCGGCCTGCTTTACCCGCGATCCGACGAGGGCGCCCAGGCCGCTGCCCTGCAGGTTGCGCGCGATCCGGCGCAGCACCTCGCTGACGTAGGCGCCGGTGCCGCAGCACGGGTCGAGGACGTAGACGTTGTCGGCGGCCAGGCCGTCGGCGATGCCGAGGTCGTCCTTGAGGGCCTTGTCCACGCGGGCGACCATGTATCGGACCACCTCGGACGGCGTGTACCAGACTCCGAGCTGCTTGCGCAGGGCGGGGTCGAACGCCTGGAGGAACGGCTCGTAGAAGTACTGCACGGCCTCGCCCTCGTCGAACCGCTCGAAGAACGCCTCCCGGTCCACGCGGTCGAGCGTGTCGGCGGTCCAGTCCAGCACCTCGACGAGGCCGAGCGGCTCAAGCTGGTTGGGATTGGATAGCTGATAGAACAGCGAGCGCAGAACCGGGACGCGCAGCTCCCATGCGGCCTCGTGCCAGTTGAACCGGCCCGCCGGAGGTGGCGTTTTGCGCGACCAGAGCACCCATGCGGAGAACACGCCGTAGAAGAGCGTCTGCACCAGGGTCGACCTGAAGAACGCGGCGCCGCGTTCGCCCTCGAACTGCACACCCAGCGCCTCCTCCAGCGCCGAGCGCACCGCCACGAGCGACGCAGGCTCTCCGGCTGCCTCGACTCGCGCCAGGCCCTCCCTCGCGTAGGACGCCAGCAGCCAGGCGAGGTCGCCGGGTTCGGCGATCGTGGCGCGATGGGAGAGGGCGCGGCACAGGTACTCGCCAAGTCCGGGGCCGACCTTGCGAGCGAAGGCGCGCGGCTTGTGAAGCTCGGCCTCGAACTCCTGCTCGGAGCCGGCCAGCCGGAACGTCTCCAGCTTCACGGGGTTGCCGTTGGCGTCCTCGCCCACCAGCACGAAGTCGCGGGTGTTGGTGACAAGCACCTGCCGGTACTTGTTCCAGTAGCCGCTGACCTGGTCGCTATCGGCGGTCAGCCAGGCGTCGTCGGCAGGCCCTTTGACTTCGACGACGCCGCGTTCCGGAACCTGGCCGGACTTTGGCTTGCCCTTCTGCACCTGCGCGGAGGCGTAGAGGCCGATGTCGGGATGTCCGGCGCCCTGGTCGGCAAGCCCGACGACGCAGAACACCTTGGGCTTGAGGGTCGCGCCGACGGCATCGATGAGGTTGGCGAGGGCGGGATAGGTGGATAGCTCGCCGGTGGCGCCGCCGGAGTCGCGGAGGCGGCGCAGCTCGGCGAGGTACTCCTCGACGATCGAGGTGAGTTTGGCGGTGTTTGCGGGCATGTTCGTAGTTTAGCGCAGTGGGGGCGCGGGATGTAGGGGTTGCCGTCGCCAGAGGCTGTGTGAGATTGCCAGGTGGCTTCGCTGGGGGGTGCCCCGCCCCCCTGGGTTCGTTAGACTCACAAACGAAGTGCAACATCTTGTTAAGGTGTTGCCATGCGAAGCTCTTATCACCAACTCACCATTGAAGAGCGGTGTGAAATGGCCCGACTACAAGCCGAGG
>DAOUJL010000057.1:0-101185 GCA_034422735.1 Dehalococcoidia bacterium
TGGCCACGAGGACAGACCGCGCAGCACCTCTCGACCTGCTGCCGCGTGATTGGGCCAGGGACGCCGTCGGCAAGGTGATGCGGAACCGGGACCGGAACTCCGCGCCGGCCTGGCGGCGTGCGCGGTGCGGGTCCCGGACGGCTTTTCGCTGGCGTCACCCCCATCTTCACCCTCACCCTAGCCCTCTCCCATCGAGGGAGAGGGGACAAGCGGAGGGGACGGGATAGACGAGTGACGGGCTACCAAGCGGAGTAGCATCCGGGCGGAGGCAGGTGCCAAACTGCCGGGTGGGACAAACAAGCTAGAAAATAGTGTCCCGTTTCGTTTCTTTTGTTTTATCTCCTCGGATTTCGTAGCTGGGCGGTCGGCGTTTCAGGTTACGGATGGAACGGATTTCGGTTTGGATGGGAATTTGTATGACGGATTGTTGTCACGGTTGTTACGTTGGTGGCCGGTGACCGGCGGTCAGTGGCCGGTTGTTTGTGATGAAAGGAGCGTAGCACGGATGTGCTGGCGTGTCAATGGCCCTACCTCGCTGAATTCCCGTTAACCGTTTTCGCGGGGCAAGCTTCGCGGGGAATGGGCGAATGTAGGACCAGAGACCCTTATGGCTGACAGCGTTGGTTATCATCCCGAGGACGCCCACGAGGTTGGATTCAGTTGGTTGGCGTGATTATCTAGATCGCTCTGGCGGCTCATTGTTTCCTCCTGTTCGTCTTGTGATCTGATTTCGGCTGCGCCTAGTGGTTCAGCCTGCAAGTCGACAAGTTGAATCTGCCGTTGCAGCGGGTTTGCTATTCTACCTCGATGGAAGATATCTGAAGCGTTTGGGACTTGCCACGAGCCTTCCTCCTCGCCAAGGGATTTGTGGTATTTTGTGGCAACGCTGAGAGGGGAAATTTGTGATGCCAGGCAAAAGGCAGGCAATGGGTAAGTGCGCTTTCTGCAATCGTGACTACACCAAGCGTGGTATGGCGAGACACTTGGCGATTTGCCCTGAAAGAGGAGTTGCGCCAGTGGCTAGCAGAAAGAGAACAATCTCAGACGGAGTATATTACCTTCGTGCCCAAGATTGTGAGGGGTATGGATTTTGGTTGGACTTGGAGATTCATGGATGGGGAACTCTTGACGACCTTGATCAATTCCTACGCGAAGAATGGCTGGGTTGCTGTGATGATCACGAGAGCGGATTCTACATAGATGTCCGGCATTCATTTGAAGTCGCCAAATCCAATCACATCCACACAGCCTTTGAGAATGTGAAGAGGGTCTACTATTCTCTCCTTACTGGAGGCAGTAGCGTATTAGCATCTTGCTACATCAGTGTGGTAAAGGTGAGGGTTGACGCTCGCTCTTCCGAACTCCGAACAACTTCGATGGCGCGCAACGTTGGACATGATTTCACTTGTCGTGAGTGTTGCAAGCCCGCCGTTGAGTTCTGTAGTGTCTGCTCCCTTCCAGATGAGTTATGGGAGGACACCTATTGCGAGCAGCATGGGAGCGTTCATCTGCATGACCAACACAGTTTCATGTTGCCACTGGTCAATTCACCCAGACAGGGCATTTGTGAGAATCATATCCTCGTTGAATGGTAGGTTTGGCGCTTCCGGGCAAGCAACAATGTGCACCTTGGCACCAAGATTCTTAGACAGGCGGGAGTAGAGAGGCTTGGTAGAATCGCAGACTTCATTACGCCCAACTGTCCTAGGCTACGCTTCGTCCCAGGATTGTGTTCCCGTAGGAACGAGGATAACACGCGAGGAATTCGCGCTTGGCAATGGGCGAAGGCGTAGCAGTTCTCCACACCGTGCAAACGGAGGATGCATGTGACGGCCAGAAGAAAGCAATCCAGAGGCGGGTGTGTCTATTGTGGGCGTGAACTGACCATGGGTGGCATGAGCAACCATCTGCGGGCCTGCCCCCACCCAATGAACGCAATCGCTGAGGCCGGTAACGTTCGCGCCAATAGCACCGAACTGTACCATCTGCGAATACTAGACTACTACGACGGAGATTTCTGGCTGCACCTGGAGGTGAATGGCCTGGCCACTCTGAACGATCTGGATCATTACCTGCGCGCTATATGGCTGGAGTGCTGTGGCCACCTGAGCCTGTTCTCGGTGGCTGGCTGGGGGACCGACGAAATCCCATCGGAGTTGACGGTTGGACAGGTGTTTTCCCCCGGCTTAGAGCTGACTCACATCTACGATTTCGGCACCTCCAACTACACGCTGATAAAGGCGCTCGACATCCGCGACGGCAAGCCAACCACGCCCAATCCGGTCGCTCTGATGGCGCGGAATAATCCACCCGAACGCAGATGTACAGATTGCGGGCAGCCCGCGTCAATGCTGTGCATTGAGTGCAACTACGATTACGCCCTCCCCGGCACGCTCTGCGACGAACACGCAGAGTCGCACCCTCACGAGGACTACGGCGACCCGCTTCCGCTACCCATCGCCAACTCGCCCAGGGTGGGTTCGTGCGGATACGACGACCCCGGAGAGCCGCCGTACTAGCGCCGCAGGCCCCTACGCAGTCAGGGAGCGGCTACCGCCGGAAGGAGATGCGCTTGAACGTCTCCGCGTACTGCATGCCCTTGCCCACCGCGCGCTCGCGCCGCCACTGGCGCAGACGCTCGCCCATGCGCTCGACGGTGCCGTCGCGAATCTCGCCTATCTGGGACTCGTGGGCGACGATGGCCTCTATCGACGTGTCCATGTGGTCGGTGACGTCGATCCACAGGTCCGGGTCGGGGTGGCCGTTGATCCACACCTCGGCCACCTTGTGAGGCTGAAAGCCCGCCTCGAGCAGCTCGGGGAAGGTCAGGTGGTCGCGCGCGGTGGGGAAGATTGCCGCGAGCGTCGCCTCTCCCGCGGCCATGTGGTCGGGATGTCCGACGCCCCAGTAGCCGTCCAGGGTCCGCATGGGATACTGGCAAATCACCACGTCCGGCTTATAACGGCGAATCTCGCGCGCGATGTCGCGGCGCAGCTCCAGCGTGGGCTGCAACATGCTGTCCTCGTATCCCAAGAATACGACGTCTTTCAGACCCAGCACCTTGCCGGCGTTTATCTGCTCCTGCTTACGCATCCGGGCTAGCTCATCGGGGCTGACCTCGCGATCGCTGGTGCCCTTGCTGCCGTCGGTGCAGAGCACGTAGACCATATCCCAGCCCTCGGCGCACAGCTTGGCCACGGTGCCCGAGCAGCCGAACTCGGCGTCGTCGGCGTGCGCCACCACTACCATGCCGCGGGTGTACTCGTTGTCGTTGCTCTGGTTCATCTGTCCTCCGTCTATTCGATCCCCGTCGCCTGCGCAACCTGCGCGAAAGCGTTTTGCGAGAACAGCGCGTCGCTCGCGTGCTGTACCGCTTCCATCACCGGCGCGGGATATATGCCAACGATAATCATGCCAACGAACAGCCCGCCCAGCACCCACAGCGTAAGCAGGGGCACACGGATGGGCGTTGGGTCCTCCGCCCGCTCGATGTACATCTGCCGCACAATCGTCAGGTAGTAGTAGAGCGAGATGAGGCTGGCGAATATGGCGAGGCCGGCCAGCCAGAGCAGCCCCTGGGCCGCGGCCGCGTTGAAGAGGTAGAACTTGCTGGCGAATCCGGCGAAGATGGGCAGTCCGGCGAGCGAGAACAGCGCCGCCGCGAGCACCATCGCCACGGCGGGAGAGCGGCGCGCCAGCCCGGCCAGCCCCGAAATCTCCTCGCTCCGGGTCACGTTGTACACCGCGCTGATCGACAGGAAGGCTGCCATGTTGGTGATTGCGTAGGCCACAAGGTGCAGCATTATGCCGTTGGACGCGAGGTGGGACACGGACGTCGACACTCGCCCCTCGCCATCGACCGCCGCCAGCGCGGCGATGCCCATGAGCAGATAGCCCACGTGGCCGATGCTGGAGTAGGCCAACAGCCGCTTGATGTTGCTCTGCGCCAGCGCGACCAGGTTGCCCAGCACCATCGTCAGCGCCGCGATCACGATGATGATCACCTGCCAGTCGGCCGCGGCCGGCATCAGCGCATCCACGAACAACCGCAGCGCCAGCGCGAACGCCGCGGCCTTCGAGCCAACCGCGAGGTAGGCGGTTATCGGAATGGGCGCGCCCTCGTAAACGTCCGGCGCCCACATGTGGAACGGTACGGCGGCGACCTTGAAGCCGAGGCCCGCGACTATCAGCGTCAGGCCCACCAGCACGCCCGGGCTCAGGTCCTGCGACGCGGCCAACGCCTCGTTGATTCCGGCGAAGCTGGTGGTTCCGAGCAGCCCGTACACCTGGCTTATGCCGTACAACAGCAGTGCCGAGGAGAGCGCGCCGAGCAGTATGTACTTGGTGCCGCCCTCGTTGGACTTGGGATTGTAACGGTCGTAGGAGACGAGCACGTACAGCGAGAAGCTGAGAAGCTCCAATGCGATGTAGGCCGTCAGCAGCTCGCCCGACATCGCCAGCAGCATCATCGCCACCACGCTGAACAGCACTATGCCGTAGTACTCGCCCGGATGGTCCAGGTGTCGGCGGACGTACTCGATGGATGCCAGGATAACAACCGCGCCCAGCCCCAGGAAGAAGGCCTTGAAGAAGAGCGCGTATCCATCGATGACCAGCAGGCCGTCGTACAGGTCGTCCTTCGTCGACCAGAGCTGAACGAGCGCCACGGCGAGAATCGCCACAAGCCCGGCCGCCGACACGTAGCCCAGCAGGTGCTTGCGCTCGCGGCGCAGCACGAAGTCCAGCGTCAGGACGGCGAACGCCAGTCCCGTGACGAGGAACTCGGGCAGCAGCAGCCAAAAGTTGTTACCCATACGCGTTCAGCTTAACACCTATCCGAACCGGCTCAGCACGTCCGTGACGCCGCTGTCTATCACTCGTATGAACGGGAAGGGGAACAGCCCGACCAGCAGGATGAACCCGGCCAGCACCACCGTGGACACCTTCTCCAGCCTGCCCGCGTCGGTCTGGTCACGCCACTGCTCGCCAAGAGGGCCGAACAGCACTCGCGCGAGCAGTCGCAGAATGTACACGGCGGTTATGGCCGCGCCTATCACGCCGAGCACGCCCAGGAGCGGGTAGGTCTGGAACAACCCCAGGAACACGAGCAGTTCGGCCACGAAGCCACTTAGCCCGGGCAGGCCCAGCGAGCATAAGCCGGCTATGACGAAGAAGGCCGCGGTGAATCCCATCCGCTTGGCCAGCCCCCCCAGCGCGGCGATGTCGCGGGTGTGCGTCTTGTCGTAGATCACGCCCACGAGCGCGAAGAAAAGCGCCGTCATCACGCCGTGTGAGAACATCTGGAGCACGGCCCCATTCACGCCCAGCGGGTGAAGCGTGGCCAGTCCCATCATCACGTAGCCCATGTGGCTGACGCTGGAGTAGCCGATGACGTACTTGAGGTCGGTCTGGCCCATCGCGGAAATCGCGCCGTAGATGACGTTCACCGTGCCCAGCGCCACCAGCGCCGGCATCCAGAACTCCGCGCCCTCCGGCAGCAGGAACATGCCTATGCGGAGAATGCCGAACGCGCCGAGCTTCATCAGCACGCCGGCGTGCACCATGCTGACGGCGGTCGGGGCGGCCACGTGGCCGTCGGGCGACCAGGTGTGGAAGGGCCACAGGCCGGCGAGCACGCCGAATCCGACCGCCAGGAAGGGGAAGAAGATCTTCTGGAAAGTCGGCGATAACTCCGCTTCCTGGAGCGCGATTATGTCGAACGTGCCGAGTCCAGCCTCCGCGAAGATGGCGATAATCGCGATCCAGATGAGCACGCTTCCCGCGACGAGATAGATCGTCAGCTTCATCGCGCTGTATTCCTTCGTGCGCGAGAAAGACGGGAAGGTGCTGCTGCTGCCCCAGACTCCTATGAGCAGGTACATCGGCAGCACCGACAGCTCGTAGAAGAAGAAGAAGAAGAACATGTCCAGCGTGGCGAACACGCCGAACACGCCCGCCAGCAGCAGGAAGTAGAGTATGAAGAAGTCCTTGTTGCGCTCCTCGAGCTTGCACGACACCAGGACGCCCGTGAACATGACGATCCCAGTCAGAAGGATCATCGGCGCGGATATGCCGTCGATGCCCAGCGTGAGCGTTATGCCGTCGTCGCCGAGCGGCCACGGGCCGGGGATGCTGAGCCACTGCCAGGTGCGGGTGAACTGCAGGCCGCCCTCGGTGTGGTCGTAGAATCCGAAGGCGTAGAAGCTGAGGATCATGCAGACGAATGCGAACACCACGGCAGTCCAGCGCACCGCCTGGGCGCGGTAGCCGGGAATCGCGATGAGCAGCGCCGCCCCAATCATGGGCAGCGCGATGAGCGCGAAGAGCAGATAGCTGTCGAGTGTCTCCAGCATAGCCTACTTTTGGCCTTGCTCCTGGTCCGTGAGGTTGGTGCCGAACCGCACGCCGAAGCCGTCGGGGTCGGCGATGGTGAAGTCACGCAGGCCGTAGTACTGGTCCGCGATGGGTCGCACCACGCGCGCGCCCATCTCCTGGGCGAGTTCCCAGTACCTGTCGACGTCCGGCACCATCACCCGCACGTTGGCCTGCGGAGACTCGGGGACAGGGCCGAGCCCGCCCGGCTCGTCGAGATAGAGGTGGTGGCCCTCCCAGGTGAGTTCGACGAAGTCGCCGTCGTCCCGGAGAAGTTCGAATCCCAACCGCCGGTAGAACTCGACCGACTTCTCGATGTCGCGCACGAATATCTCCGTAACAAGCTGCTCAGTTGATTCGATGTAGCGTTCCAACGCTTTCACCCTCACCTCGGTCCTATCCCTTGACGGGAGAGGGGGTCTATAGGAATCTCGCTATGCCAGCACCAGCCACCACAGCATCGCCAGGCCCAGGACGCCCAGCGCCATGACAAGGCCGTAATTGTACAGGCGGCCCGTCTGCACCAGGCGCATCCGCACCGCCGACAGCATCACCGACCAGGCGGGCCCGTCCACGCCGGTGTCGTTGACCACCACCCGGTCGAACACCGCGACGAATCGGCTGAACGCCAGCGCTATCCTGTCGATCGCCCACTGGTACGCCTCGTCGAGGTAGTACTTGTTCTCCAGCAGGCGAAGCAGCCAGCCGCCGCGCCCCGCGAACGGCGTCGTGTTGCCCCGTCCCCACGCGCGCCAGCCGTAGGCCAGGCCACCGAGCACCAGCAGTGCGGACAGGATGGGCAGCCACAGTGGAGCGTGGTGGGGTTTGTCGCCCGCCAGGTAGCCCGCGAAGCCCGTGTAGCCATCGCTCCAGGCGTAGGCGACCAGGCCGAGCAGCAGCGCAAAGGGGGCCAGCGCCACGAGCGGCAGCGTAATCAGCCACGGCGACTCGTGTGCGCCCTCGCCCCTGTTGCGCCCGAAGCACACCACGAACACCAGCCGGGCCATGTACACGGCGCTGAGCACCGAGCCCGCCAGCGCGGCGACCAGTAGGACGGGATGCCTGTGGTCGAGCACCGCCAGCATGATCTCGTCCTTGCTGAAAAATCCGCTGAGCGGCACGAGTCCGGCGAGAGAGGCCGCTCCTATGACGAACGTGATCGCTGTGATGGGCATGACGCGCACCAGACCACCCATCTCGCGGATGTCGGTCTTGTCCGTGCCGTGCGTGACGCTGCCCGCGCCGAGGAAGAGCAGAGCCTTGGAAACGCCGTGGGCGACCAGGTGAAGCATCGCCGCAGCAACGCTCAGCGCCCCCAGGGACAACATCATCAGCCCCAGGTGGCTTACGGTGGAGTAGGCCAGCACGCGCTTCAGGTCGGTCATCACCAGCGCGAGCGAGCCGGCGAACAGGAAGGTCACCAGGCCCACAATCGCCACGCCGTGCAGCACCAGGGGCGCAAGCTCGAACAGCGGCATGAGCCGCGCGACGAGGTAGACGCCCGCGGCCACCATCGTCGCCGCGTGGATCAGCGCGCTGACAGGCGTGGGACCTTCCATCGCGTCCGGCAGCCAGACGTGGAACGGGAACTGTGCGGACTTGCCCATCGCGCCGAGGAAGATGAGCGCCATCGAAGCGGTGAGAGTTCCCTGCTCGATACCGCCCTGTTGGGCAACGTGGACTATCGTGGATATCTCGAACGAGCCGGTGGCGCGGTACAGCAGGATGATGCCGATGAGCAGTCCCACGTCTCCGATTCGGGTCGTGATGAACGCCTTCTTGGCCGCCTCCGCGGCGGACCGGCGCTCGTACCAGAAGCCGATGAGCAGGAACGAGCCCAGACCGACAAGCTCCCAGGCGACGTACAGGAACACCAGGTTGTCGGCGAGCACCAGCGCAAGCATCGCGGCGGCGAACAGCGCGTGCGCCGCGAAGTACCAGCCGAAGCGAGGGTCGCCCTTCATGTACGACACCGAGTAGAGCTGGACCAGCAGCGCCACAAACGTCACCAGACCCAGCATGGTCACAGACAGCCGGTCGACCGTGACTCCCCAGGTGATTTCGGTCTCTCCGATGGAAAGCCAACTGATGCTGAGGAAGGCGTCGCCGCTGCTCAACAAGTCGGCGAACACGTACCAGAACAGCAGGAAGCCCAGCGCGATGGCGGCAATCGAGACGAACGCGCCCTTGCCGGGAAGGAATCTGCCAACTATGGCGACGATGAAGAATGCGGAAGCGCTGAGGGCCGGAATGACCCACGCCCAGTTCGTGCCTATGGTGTCGGCTAAAGGCATCTGTCTCTACAAGCTGCTACAGGATCGCAAGCCGTACACAGTTGGGCGCACGTGCGGGCCTAGACGCATTGGTTCTGGCGCTACCACTTCAACAGGTCCAGTTCGTCGACGTTCACGGAGGAGCGGTTGCGGTACAGCCGCAGTATGATAGCGATGGCAAGCGCAAGCTCCGCGGCCGCGATGGTGATTACGAAAACCACTATCACATGGCCCAGCGCCCGCTGAGACTCGGCGAAGTCCATGAACGCGGAGTAGCCGATCAGGTTGATGTTGACGGCGTTCAACATGAGCTCGATGGACATCAGGATGAGCACCGCGCTTCGCTTCGCCAGCACACCGTACAGCCCGATAGCGAATAGCGCCGCGCTCAACACCTGGAAGTGCGCGAGTTCTATCAATCACGTCCTCCGGTGTGGCGCACCAGGATTACCGCCCCTATCAGCGCGACGAGCAGCACGAGCGAGGCCACCTCGAAGGGCACGGCCCACTGCGCGAACAGCGTGTCCCCGAACGCCTCGAATCCCACGCCCTGCCTCACCGGCTCGCCGTCCTCACCTGTGCGAGTCCTGGTGCTGGTCGCCAGCACGGCGGCGGTCAGCAGGCCGAACACGCCGAGAGCCGCGACGGCCGCTATGGGCCACTGGCGGTTGTCGGTGAGGCGTTCGAAGTCCTGAATGCGCGTCAGCATCAGCGCGAACAGTATCACTATCACTATAGCCCCGCCGTAGATGAGCAACTGGACCAGGGCCAGAAACTCAGCGAACGCCAGAAGAAAGAGGCCGGCGACGCCGATGAGTGACGCGAGCAGCGCGAAGGCGGCATAGACGATGTTTCGGGTAAGCACCACGCCCAGCGCGCCGCCCAACGTAAGCGCGGCCGCGGCGTAGAATAGGACAAGAGATGGCGTAACCATGCTCAGGCGGGTACTCCATCTTCTACGCGCCGCCCCGGCTCGGCGGGCGTACGGGAGTGGGTACACACTGGATTGGACGTTTGCGCACGTCTCACGGGATTTCGTGCTCCGACTCTTGCGCCTCCTGGGCCTGGCGCTTGGCTGCCGCGCGGGCGCGGGCCGCGGCGAGCCGCTCCTCTTTGCTCATCGGGGCAGCCTCGGCTGCCGGCGAACCGGCCTCCTGGCCCTGGCGCTTGGCCGCCGCGCGCGCGCGGGCCGCGGCGAGCCGCTCCTCCTTGCTCATCGGGGCAACCTCGGCCGCTGGCGATCCGGCCTCCTGGCCCTGGCGCTTGGCCACCGCGCGGGCACGGGCCGCGGCGAGCCGCTCCTCCTTGCTCATCGGGGCCGCCTCGGCCGCTGGCGAACCGGCCTCCTCGCCCTGGCGCTTGGCCGCCGCGCGGGCGCGGGCCGCGGCTAGTCGCTCCTCTTTGCTCATCGGGGCGGGAGCGTCAGCCGTTGCGGTTTGTGCGACGGCTTCCGGCCGCTCCACGGGCACGCCGCTGTTCTTTTCCGGCTGCGTCGGCTCCCAACCCGTCTTGGCCTGAAACTCCTGGCCCATCTCCAGCAGCTTGGGCAGATCGGCACGGTTGCCGTTGCGTTCGTACTTGCTCAGCTCGTGCTCGTGGCTCATCTCGATGGCGTCGAAGTTGCACACGTCAACGCAGATGCCGCACAGGATACAGCGCCCCAGGTTGATCTCGAACTCGCTGATGATCTTGCGCCGCCGGCTGGTGCCCTCCACGTGCTTGGGGTTGTCCATCATCTGGGCGCTCATGCACTGCGTGGGACAGTTTCGTATGCACACCATGCATCCTGTGCAGTAAGGCTCCGGCACGTCGCCATCCCACAGCAGGGCGGGGAAGCCCATGTACCGGTCCTGCACCGCCAACCGCTTCTGCGGCTCCGGGTACTGGGCCGTTACCGGCTTGCGCCCTGCCGTCTTGAGGGTGACTTTCAGTCCTTCGAGAAAACCTATCATCGCTTCTTCCGTGCAGTCATCACTGCCTCATCGAATCTCTAGAAATCACACGGAAAGACAAGATGCTGTGGGTCTGTGATCCGCCAAATCTCTTCAGCAACGAGGCGTTACTCCAGCAACCCTAGCACACGATTGACGAAATCATGCACATCCGGACGTACCTCTTCGATTTCATAGTCCTCCAGAAAACCGTGGTAGAAGTTGATGTGGCACTTTTCCGCGACCGCAAACTTCAAACGAATCGTGTCGTCGGCCTGCTCCTCTGAAACGCGCCGGGCTGCCAGCTTCAATGCTCGGTGGCTCCTGAAGTCCCATCCGCGCTGCTGCGCGAGCGCCATTATCGCGTGCGTGGCAGCCCCCCACAACTTCTCGGACGCCTGGAGAGAGTCGCCGGCCGCGAACTCCCGATCCGCATCCCGCAGGAAGTTCCGCGCAACTTCGTCATGTCTCAGGGCAACCATCGCACTCTTTCCGTACTGTGGCAACATCGGCGCCAGCGCCTTCCTAACGCCGCAGGCTGCTGGCCGCGTGCACCGTGATAGTATCGCGCTCGATTTCCGTGCCCGGCTTCTTCGATATCAGGTAGAAGACGCCACCCAATACTATCACAGAGGCCACGCCCAATACCCACAGTGGCAGGTCGTAGAACATCACCACGCCGGTCAGCACAATGTTGAGGAACGACAGCGGCACCAGCAGCTTCCACCCGAACGCCATAAGCTGGTCAATCCTCAGCCGGGGGTAAGTACCCCGAATCCAGAAGATGACCAGTATCACGGCGTAGGTCTTGGCGAGGAACCAGGCCACGGACAGCGCCGAGTGCGCCACCCCCTCGAACGGCATGGCGGGCCATCGCCATCCGCCCAGGAACAGCAGAACCGTCAGGGCCGCGATAGTAAAGGTGTTCACGTACTCCGCGAGGAAGAACACGGCCCAGTGAGCGCCGCTGTACTCCACGAATGGCCCGCCAACTACCTCCGACTCCGCGTGGTGGATGTCGAACGGCGTGCGCCCCAATTCGGCGAGTCCGGCCAGCAGGAAGATGAACAACCCTAGCGGCTGAATCAGGATGTTGGCGAAGTCGGCCTGCGCGTCCACCACAACCCGCAAATCGAGCGATTGCGCCAGCATGGCCACGGCCAGAATCGCCATGATGAAGGGTATCTCGTAGCTGATTAGCTGGCCCGCCGCGCGCAGTCCGCCCAGAATGGCGTACTTGTTCGCCGACCCCCAGCCCGCCATCACGAGACCCATAACCGACAGGACCGAAATCGCCACGATGTAGAACAGGCCGAGATCCAGATTGCGCAGCACCAAGTCACGTGTGACGGGGATGGTGACCCACAGCAGCAGAGCCGGAACGAACACCGCGATGGGCGCGAGCCAATACACGCGCCTGTCCGCCCAGGAGGGCAGGATGTCCTCCTTGGTGACCAGCTTCAGCGCGTCTGCGATGGGCTGAAGCGCACCGTGAAAGCCCACGCGCATAGGGCCCATGCGCATCTGTATACGCGCCAACGCCTTGCGTTCGAGCCACGTGAGCGCAAGCACCATGACAGACAGGAACACCAGCAACCCGGTGGCGGCAGCACTGTACAGGGCCAGCTGCTGTATGGTCACCGGTCCACCTCTCCCAGGATGATGTCGATGGAACCCAGAATCACGACTGCGTCCGCCACATACGCGTTGCGGAGCATGTGCTGGAGCGCCTGCAGGTTGGCGAACGACGGCGCCCTTACTTTTACGCGGTACGGCTTGTCGCTGCCGTCGCTCACCAGAAACACGCCGAAATCGCCCCGGGGAGACTCGGTGCGAACGTAGGCCTCGCCCTTCGGCGGGCGCAGGATGCGCCGCACATTCGCCATGATAGGCCCGTCCTCGAGCTGGGACATCGCCTGCTCGATAATCCCGATGGACTGGCGCATCTCCTCCACGCGCACGTAGTACCTGTCCCAGCAGTCGCCGTAGGTGCCCACCGGAACGCCGAAGTCGAATCGGTCGTAGACCAGGTACGGGTCGGAAATACGCACGTCCTCGACCACGCCGGCTGCCCTCAGGCTTGGACCGGTCACGCCAAGCTCAAGAGCGTCTTCCGCCGAGATGGCGCCGATGCCCTTAGTCCGCGCCAGGAACATCTCGTTCTGGGACAGCAGTTCATCGCATTCCTCGATGCCGCGCTTGAGTTGGTCCAGCAGCGTGGTCACGCGCTTGCCGAAGTCGTCCGGTAGGTCCTCCTTCACGCCGCCGATGCGAATGTAGTTGTGCATCATGCGCGCGCCGGTGACGCTTTCAAACAGGGCCTGTATACGCTCGCGCTCGCGGAAGCCGTACAGCACCGGCGTCATCGCGCCCACGTCCAGCCCGTACACGCCGTAAAAGAGCATGTGGCTGGCGACGCGGTTGAGTTCGCACAGTATGACCCTGATGAGATTGGCGCGCTCCGGCGCCTCCACCGCCATCAGCTTTTCGGCAGCCAGGCAGAATGCCAGCTCGCCGTTCAGGTTGGCCACGTAGTCCAGGCGGTCGAACAGGGTGATGACCTGGCTGTAGAGTTCGCCCTCGGACAGCTTCTCAGAGCCGCGATGGAGATACCCGATGTGTGGCTCGGCCCGCACGATGCGCTCGCCGTCCACCCAAATGACCAGCCGAAACACCCCGTGCGTGCTGGGGTGCTGCGGCCCCATGTTTATCATGAGGTCGATGGCGTCGGCTTGCTGTGTGGGCTGCTGTTGTATCTGCATGGTTCGTTTAGCGTCTTGGTTGCTACCTGACTTGTTCTAGCAGCCGAAAATACCTCTCTCGACTCATTCCAGCGGTTCGCATGTTGTTGCGTATGTGGGGCACGGCGACCATCCTGGGGCTTGTCTTCACCACGATAGGCCGGCGCACACCTGGCTTGTTCATCATGATGTGGTCTCCTCGTTGACGTGTAACCCGGAAACCGTCTAGTTCGAACAGCCTGACTACTACCCGGTAATGTACAGGCGTCAGGCGTCGTGACGGCGAACTCAACCTACGACCGCGATCCTGTCCTCGGTGACGCGCTCACGCAGTTTCCATGTGTCGCCGACCTTATCGAATCCGGTCTCCGCCAGAATGTCGTCCAGCGTCCCCAATTCTTCACAGCCTTCCAGGAAGAGCTCCACTGCCTCTTGCAGTGAGCTTCTGGCATCATCAACTGTGTCTCCGAAACTGGACACGTCCAGTTCGCGGCAGTAGCCAACGAAGCAGCCGTTCTCCGCGAAAATCTCCGCTCGGTACTTCACCTTTATCATGGGCGAACCTCACTCAATCGTCGGCTGCGGTGCCGTCCTGTACGTCCCACTCAACCAGTTCCCCCTCACCCCTACCACTCCTCGTAGTCGTGGAAGGGGAAGCTCTTCAGGCCGGGGTGTCCCTCGAAGCCCTCGTAGAGCACCAGCGGCGCAAGGTTCGGGTGCCCCTGGAACACCACTCCGAACAAGTCGTGGCCCTCGCGCTCGAACCAGTCCGCGCCGCGCCAGATCGAGATCACCGACGGCACGAGAGGGTTGTCGTGGGGCACAGATGTCTTCAATACGAGCTTGTGTCGCGTCTCTCGCGAGAACAGGTGGTAGTTGACCTCCAGCCTGTCCTCGTAGTCCACAACGGACAGGCAGCGCAGGTAGTTCATCGAAAGCCTGGGATCGCTTCTCAGGATGCGGCATGCGGCCGGGACGTCTTTCGAGTCGATGGCCAGCGTGACCTCGTCCACGGCGGCGGCGACCTGACACTCTATGCCGCGCAGCACGTCCGGCAGCAGCTCGGAAAGCGCCTCGGCCCGCTCGTCCAGCGAGACCGCGGCGACCGGAACGGGAGGCTCGCGCCTTTGGGGGCGCCTAGGAGGCTGGGCTTGCGCCACGTTGCCTGGCGTCCTGGGAGATCTTCTCCTGAAGCTGCAATATGCCGTTCATCAGCGCTTCAGGACGGGGAGGGCAGCCCGGCACGTACACGTCCACGGGGATGAGATGGTCCACGCCCATCACCACGGAGTAGGATCGGTAGTAGGGGCCGCCGTTGGTCGCGCAACTGCCCATCGCGATTACCCACTTCGGGTCGGGCATCTGCTCGTACAGCAGCTTTATCGGCTCGGCCATCTTCTTGACCACGGTCCCCGCCACAATCATCACGTCGGCCTGCCGTGGCGACGGCCAGGTCACGACTCCGAAGCGGTCGAAGTCGTGGTGCGACATGTGAGTGCTGATCATCTCGATGGCGCAGCACGCCAGGCCGAAGGACAGCGTCCACAGCGAGGACTTTCTCGCCAGCGCGAACAGTTCGTCGGATTTGGCTGTGAGGGCGTTCGGCAGCACGCGCTCGAACACGCTGTCCGCCGGACTGTTGCCCCTGCCGGGCTCGTAGCCCTGACCGAGCCTCATCTCCACTGGAGCACGCCCTTGCGCCAGCCGTAGATGACGCCGAAGAAGAGGATGGCGATGAACACGAGCATCTCGTAGAACACCGCGGGAATGGACGTGAGGAAGACCACGGCCCAGGGGAACAGGAACACGGCCTCGACATCGAAGATGAGGAACAGGATCGCGAAGACGTAGTAGCGGATCTGGATCTGCGACCAGTTGAATGGCCCGGGCTCGATGCCGCACTCGTAGGGGATCTCTTTGATGGCCGACTTGCGCTTAGGCGCGAGAATGAACGAAGCAGCGAACATCCCGATGATGGCCGCTAGTCCGACCCCTGCGACTATGAGCACGGCGGTCCAGTTGGTGTCGAAGCCCTCCGGCAAATCACCACCTCAAAGAAGCTATCGCTGCTGGCCGACAGTGTAGCACCGCCCGAAAAAGGGTGTCAATCGCTTGTCTTTACAGGCTCCCCTCTCTCAAGCCATTGTTTGACACAACTGTTGACTAATGATAGCGTCTCTGCCCGGCGCAAATTTCACACTTAACTCCATGCGGAGTTCAGAAAGGTGTCCGAACGCATGACTCTACCAGTACTTCGCGTAGGCTTATTGGGCATCGCCACTTTAGCCTTGGCCTACCTGATGTTATCCATCCCGAACCTCTCAGCCGCCCCCACTCTTCAATCCCTCCAAGCCCAATCCTCCTTCTCTCAATCCTCCTACAATCCCAGCGACACCGCCGTCTTCCACGTCACCGATACCAGTCTCGACACCCTACTCTCCTGCACCGCCACCTGGGTCGACGCCGACCCCAGCGGCGAGACTTGGGACTTCGAGACGTATTGGAACATCCTCAGCGGCGCGCCCGCTCCTTCGGCGTATCAGGGTCGCGGCACCGGTTGCGCATTCGTGTCGACTTCCACAACTCCATTGGAGGAGTTTCCCGAACTGGACTCACCGTGGGTCGCTAACGTGAATGGAGAGGATTATTCGATCACAGACTTCTTCGACAGCGGTGACGCGATGCTAGACATTCCGGACCTGACAGCCACTAGCACCATCGCCTTTCCCTTCTACTTCCACGCACAGAACACCTACGCGGCGTCGGCGCGGCGGGTGCGTGTAACGAGCACCGCAGACACTGTTGGGGAGTGGGTTTCGCTGTCAGAAGTGGCAAGCACCACGGACAGCACGGCGGCCATCAGGTCCGGTGTGTTCGGGGGATCGGTGGAGCTGAGAGCGGACGCCGCCGCGGTGGAAGGGGACGGCGTGGTTAGAGTCAACGGCGCAGGCGACGTGGTGCAGCTTACGTACTACGGGCCGTCGGGGCAGACGGCGGTGAGCATCGCTTCCGCGGAAGTCGGGGGCCTGCCTCCATCTCCCACTCCTACCCGCACGCCAACTCCCACACCGTTACCGGACATTGCTTTTGCCCAACCCTCATTCATGCCCGGCGAGATCGCCGTGTTTTACGTGACTGACTGGCAACTGAACACCCCGTCTCCGTGCACCGTGAGTTGGGTCGACGCCGTGCCGGATGGCGTGACATGGGACGCGTTTACCCACTGGAACGTGTTCACCGGCGAACCAGCACCGTCTGCCTACCGGGGGTGGGGCTCCGGTTGCGGCTTCAAATCAGGTACAGAGTCACCCGTCGAGCAGATACCTAGTGCGTGGCTGGGCGGCCCCTGGCTCGCAACGGTCAACGGAGTAGATGCCATCGTTGGCGAGTTTTACGTAGATGGTGAGTTTGCGGGAAATGCGGCAATACACGCAAACAACTTCTCAGGCAGCAACACGATTGAACTACCCATCTACTTCCACGGCCACAACACCTATCCCGCGAAATCGATGCGCGCCCTCGTTTCGAGCAGCGCGGAGCCCACGGGGGAGTGGGCGTTGCTGACGGAGGTGGAGAGCACAACAGACGCCACTACGGCCGTCGACTCGAACGTGTTCAGAGGCGCGGTGGAGTTGAGAGCGGACGCACCTCCGGTAGAAGGGGATGGCGTGGTGAGCGTGGACACGGAAGGCGATAGACTGCATCTGAGGTACTACGGACCGTCGGGCGATAGTGTGGTAGGCTCGTCCAGGGCGTTGGTGCTGGGGACGGAGCCGACGGCCACCTCAGTGCCCGTGGCGACGGCCGTCCGTAGGTGGAGACCCACACGGACGCCGACTCCCACCCCTACCATCACTCCGACCCCAACTCCCGTACCGGCAGTCTGGCGGATCGCCACGCTGACCCCAACACCGGCTCCAACCCACACACCGACAGTGACGCCGACAGTGACAGCGACTCCCAGCGCCACCCCTACGCCGACTATCGCTCCCACTCTCACACCCTCACCCACTGTTTTTCCGAGGGCCACCCGAACGCCGTCGCCCACTACCACGCCTACGCCGACAGCGACTGCCACGGCCACGGTGACTCCAACGCCCACTCGCACGCCAACCGCCACACCTACCGCTACCCCGACAGAGGCGCCGACACGCTCGCCCGTGCCGGTCGATACTCCGACGGCTACCGTGCAACCGCTCGCCACGGAGGACGCGGCCCCAGGCGACGGGTGCAGCCGTCCGACAGGAAGGCCAACAGTGGCGACGGCGCTGGCGAATCTGGCGCTGCTGGCCGCGCCGCTCGCGCTGGCGGCGGGGCTGCGCCGCAGGCGGTCCTAGTCTGGCCCGTTCCGCGCGCGCTGTGCTAAACTCCTTTCGCCCCGCTAACACTCAGCACTGGCGTTTGGCCAGTACAGGAGCGCGACCATGGTACCTCCAGAGAGTCTGTTCGGCGCCATACCCACCTGGATAGGCGTTTACCTGGCAACGTTGCTGGCCTTTGGCGCCGCCGGGTACATCCTCCACCGCCGCGTGTTCAGCCTGGTGACGCTGGGCAAGCGGCCCAACCGCTTCGACCAGCCCGTGCGCAGGCTGTTGGGCGCGCTGCCGTTCACGCTTGGCCAGAAGAAGGTGCTCCAGAGCGTGTCGCTGCCCAGGGACAGGGCGGGCCTGGCCCACTTCTTCATCTTCTGGGGCTTCCTCTCCTTTACCACCAGCTACCTGCTCTTCATCTTCGCCGACTCGATCTGGCACGCCTTCTCGGAGACGATTATCACCCAGACCGGCGTCAAGATATTCACCTACTACCTGAACATACTGGCCGCCGGCTTCTTCATCGTGCTCGTGTGGGCGGGCGTCCGCCGGTGGGTCGTGCGGCCCAGCAGGCTGTCGTTCGACCTGACCCAGAAGAAGGAGTCGCTGGTAATACTGTTGCTCATCGCGCTGCTCATGGCGCTGACGCTGCTCACTGAGGCGTTCTACGTGGCGGCTGGCGGCGAAGGCCCGCACGCCTCCGCGCCGATCGGCGGCGCGCTGGGCAGGCTGTTCGAGGACGCCGGACTGAGTGTCGACGCCGCGAACCTGCTTCAGGGCCTGAGCTGGTGGGCGCACCTCGGCGTCATTCTGGGCTTCTCGGTGTACATCCCGCTGTCCAAGCACATGCACCTGGTGGCCGCCCCCATCAGCTTCTTCACGAGGTCGCTCGAGCCCAGGGGCACGCTCAACACTCCCATGGACCTGGAGACCGCCGAGCGTTTCGGCGCGTCCCGAATCCAGGACTTCAACTGGCGCGAGCTGTTGGACGGCTACTCCTGCGCCGTGTGCGGTCGCTGCACCGACAACTGCCCGGCCAACATAAGCGGCAAGATTCTGTCGCCCATGCACATAGTCGAGAACATGAAAGAGCACGTGCTCGAGACCGGTCCCAGTGTAGTGCGGGGCGAGGACGAGCAGGACGAGAAGCCGCTGATCGGACGCTGGATAGAGGAAGAGGCGCTCTGGGATTGCCTGACGTGCGGAGCGTGCGTGCGGGAGTGCCCCGTCGGCGTCGAGCACATCGACAGCATTGTGGACATGCGGCGCTACCTGGTGATGGAGCAGGCGGAGATGCCGGAGACGGCCATGAACGCCCTGCTGAGCATGGAGCAGCGCGGCCATCCCTGGCGCGGCACCACCTTCACGCGCACCGACTGGGCCGAGGGCCTGGACGTGAAGACGCTGGCCGAGCACCCGGAGGCCGAGGTGCTCTTCTGGGTCGGCTGCACGGCTGCGCTCGAGCAGCGCAGCCAGAGCGTGGCGCGCTCCATGGCGTCGGTGCTGAAGCGCGCCGGCGTGGACTTCGCCATCCTCGGCACGGAGGAGACGTGCACCGGCGACCCCGCGCGCCGCATGGGCAACGAGTACCTGTACCAGATCATGGCCCAGCAGAACATCGAGACGATGCAGGGCTACAACGTCAAGCGCGTGGTGACAATCTGCCCGCACTGCTTCAACACCATAAAGAACGAGTACCCGCACCTGGGCGGCGAGTTCGAAGTGCAGCACTACAGCGAGTTCGTGGCCGAGCTGATAGAGCAGGGCAGAATTCGGCCCCTGGTGACCATAGACGCCGAGGTCGCCTACCACGACTCCTGCTACCTGGGCCGGCACAACGGCATCTACGACGCGCCTCGACAGATTGCCAACGCCATACCGGGCGTCAAGCTGGTTGAGATGGAGCGCCGGCGCGAGCGGGGGTTCTGCTGCGGCGCGGGCGGAGGCCACATGTGGATAGAGGAGAGCCGCGGAACTCGCGTTAACCACGTCCGCACCGGCCACTTCCTGGACACCCCGGCAGATACCGTTGGCGTATCCTGCCCGTTCTGCCTCCAGATGTTCGAGGAGGGCATTGGGTCAAAGGAAGCGCAGGACACCCGCCGGGCCAAGGATCTGCTCGAACTGCTGGACGAGAGTTTGGGGTAGGGAGCTAAGAGGCCCGGCCATGCGTACCACGGTGTTGTACGACTGTACCGGAACAGCCCCTTTGCTCATAGAAAGGAAGAGGAACCCATGATCTCAGAGAAGCCTGAAACGCCGGAGCAAAGTCCCGATCTCGATCACGCTGAGCTCGCCCTGATAGCCATGCGGCGCGCCGCCGTCAAGGCTCGGCGTCGCGCCATTGAGACGACCGGCTCCGTCCCCACTTGGAGGGACGGCAAGATAGTCCACGACACCGAAGTCTAGCCTTCCACCGGCGCCACGACTGCCCTACGGAAACTCATCCAATTCGTCCCCTCTTTTGGCGAGGTCGTCGCTTACCTGGCGTTTGTGGCCCCGCTTGCCAAAACTCGCAGAAAACTCCCCCCTAATTGTGGTTGACAACTCAAGCCCTCTCTGCTAGCTTTGCGTTCCGGCTGCTCAAAGCGTGTTGATTTTCCACACGCCAGGCATGGAAAGACGGCGGTGCCAGGTCGATGGTTCCCGCCATTCACCAATGCTCGGCCGATTTAGAGACTGCACAGATTCAAAGCTAACATGGAGGTGTCAGCGAAATGATAGAGTTCAAGGCGTGCTCCCGGTGTAGGGGCGACGTCAAGGTCAGCGAGGACATATACGGCGCATACAAGCAGTGCTTGCAGTGCGGACGCCTACAGGACGTGCCGGCGGCCGTCGCGGACAAGCGCGAGCCGGTCGGCAGCAGGAACAGGGCCGCATAAGGCCCGGCGCCTCGCGGCGCGGCCATTCCACCAAACGGGGGGCTTCCGGAGACGGAAGCTCTTTTGTTTGCCCGGCAGTAACGGCATCCTGCGATGTCGTGTTGCCACATGATGGGGCTTGCGGGATAATGCGTCTGGGGCACGCAGGCGCGTCGCCCGATAACGCAACCAACCAAGGAGCATGGCCATGAAGATGTACATCGGGGGCGAGTGGGTGGACAGGGACGACAAGGTTGAGGTGCTCAACCCCTACGGCGGCTCGGTCATCGACACTGTGCCCTCTGCGGGCGTCGAGGACGTGGACCTGGCGGTTGCCAGCGCCGAGCGAGGCGCCCGCGAGATGGCGCGCCTTACCGCTTACGACCGCTTTGCCATACTCCGCCGGGCCGCCGACATCCTGAACGAGCGGCGCGAGGAGCTGGGCCGGCTGATTACGATGGAGGAGGGCAAGGTCATCGCCGAGGGGCGGACGGAGGTGGACAGGGCGGTGCAGACCATCAGCCTGTCCGGCGAGGAGGCCAAGCGACTCTACGGCGAGACGGTGCCATTCGACGCGGCCCCGAGCTACACGGGCCAGATGGGGTTCACGCTTCGCGTTCCGTGCGGCGTCGTGGCCGCCATTAGCCCGTTCAACTTCCCGCTCAACCTGGTGTGCCACAAGGTCGGACCCGCGCTCGCAGCCGGAAACTCCGTGGTCATCAAACCCGCTTCCGACACGCCGCTGTCGGCGCTCAAGCTCACCGAGGTGCTTTTGGAAGCGGGGGTTCCGGCGGAGGCAGTGCAGTGCGTGACCGGGCCGGGAGGCCGCGTTGGCGACGCGCTCGTGGCCGACCCCCGCGTCCGGAAGATTACATTCACCGGAAGCCGTGAGATTGGCGAGCACATCTGCCGGATGGCGGGCCTGAAGAAAGTGACGATGGAACTCGGCTCGAATTCGCCGCTGATCGTCATGCCCGACGCGGACATCGGCAAGGTCGTGGCCGCAACCATCACCAGCGGCTTCGCCAACGCGGGCCAGGTGTGCATATCGGCCCAGCGGGTCATCGCAAGCCGCGGCGTGTACGCCGACTACCTGGACGCACTGCGTGACGGCGTGGAGTCCATCGCCACCGGAGACCCGCTCAGCGAAAGCGTGGGCATGGGACCTATGGTCAAAGAATCGGAGGCGGCCCGCGTGGACGCCTGGCTCAGCGAGGCGGTTGGCGCGGGCGCCAGGGTCGTCACCGGCGGCGGCTACTCTGGCGCGATGCACGCGCCGACGGTGCTCGCCGACGTGCGCGCGGACATGCGCGTGTCGTGCGACGAGCTGTTCGGTCCCGCGGTCGCCGTGACCCCATTCTCGGACATCGACGAGGCCATAGCACTGGCCAACGACAGCGACTACGGGCTGAGCGCCGGCATATTCACCCAGAACATCGATTGGGCGATGCGCTTCGCCCGCGAGGTGGACTCCGGGAACCTGCACATCAACTCCGGTCCGGGCTGGCGGGCCGACCTGATGCCCTACGGCGGGCTGAAGTACAGCGGCCTGGGCAAGGAAGGTCCTCGGTACGCCGTCCTCGAGATGACGGAGTTGAAGACTGTGGTGATTCACCCCTAGCGAAACGGCAAGCCGCCGAATAGGGGTCGCTTTTCGTGGCGAAAGCGCCCCCGTGAGTCTGGTAAGATGTCCCTGAAACTCAAGCTAACGGAGGACTGATGGTCGCGCAAAGAAGGCTGCCGGGCTGGCTCAAGGTCAGGATGCCGGGCGGCCCCAACTACCTGGAGCTGCGAGAGAGGCTGCGCGGCGCCCAGTTGCACACGGTGTGCGAGGAGGCGCGCTGCCCCAACATCGGCGAGTGCTGGGAACGCAAGACGGCGACGTTCATGATTCTCGGCGACATCTGCACGCGGGCGTGCTCGTACTGCGCCGTGACCACCGGCAAACCCCTGACTCTCGACCTCGGTGAACCGGTCCGGCTGGCGGAGACGGTCGAGCGCATGGGCCTCGAGTATGCGGTGATAACGTCGGTCAACAGGGACGAGCTGCCGGACGGCGGCGCGTTCATCTTCGCCGAGTGCATCAGGCAGATCCACAAGCGCCTGCCCAACTGCAAGGTGGAGACGCTCATCCCCGACTTCGACGGCAACTGGGACGCCTTGGAGCGCGTGATGGAAGCCGGCCCCGAAACGCTGAACCACAACATCGAGACGGTGCGCCGGGTGTTCAGCCGCGTCAGGCCGAGGGGCAGTTACGACCAGTCCCTTGAACTGCTGAAGCGAGCGAAACAGATTTCGCCGGACGGCGTGACCAAGTCGGGAATGATGGTGGGGTTGGGCGAGACCCGCGACGAGATCGCGGAGACGATAGCGGATCTGCGCGCGGTGGACTGCGACCTGCTGACCATCGGCCAATACCTGCGGCCTTCGGACAAACACACTCCACTGTCCAGGTGGTACACGCCGGACGAGTTCGTGGAGCTAAAGGAACTTGGCGAATCGATGGGCTTCAGGCACGTCGCCTCCGGCCCGCTGGTGCGCAGCTCCTATCACGCTGACGAGCAGCACAGGGCGGCGAGCGCAGTCGCGGTCTAGCGGAGTCGACGCGCGGGTGACGCACGAAAGGGGCGGTTTTCGAACCGCCCCTTGGCTTTCTTGAGATCGCCCCTCAGACTATGACCACTGGGCCATAGCGCACGGTAGGCTGGGAGGGTGTAGCCCCGACCGGACTAGTCGGAGGAGGGGAGTTTGCGCGGCTGCTGCACCGCCATCTCGGCGTCGTGGCACTGGACGACGCCCTGGCCGGCCTTGGTGCAGAGCACCATCGTGCCGCAAACTTCGCACTGATACCTTCGTCCGAGTTGGTTCGACAATTTCGCACGTACTCCTGGCGTGAGAGTTCTCGAGGGCGGTTACTTCAGCGGCACCGGCTCACCGCAGCAGATCATGGTGCCGTCCCCGCCCTTGGTTACGACGAACTCCGCACCACACTTGGGGCAAGCATACCGTTTTCCAGTTTCGTTCGCCAAATTCAGATGCACCTCGGTGTGTTTCGTTAAACTGAGATTATAGTATTGATAACATGAGCCGTCAAACGCCTCCCCACGGGAACCGGAAGTTCACCTGTTTGCGCGTGGAGGTCGCCCTGTCTACCGCGCAGTCCAGCCGCCGTCTATCACCAGCTCGCTGCCGGTAACGAACGACGACTCGTCCGAGGCGAGGTAGAGCACGCCGTAGGCCACGTCCATAGGCTCGCCGTACCTGGCGAGCGGAATGCGGGACAGCATCAGCTCGCGCGTGGCCGGGTCGGCGCGACGCTCCTCCGTCATGGGCGTGACGATAGGCCCGGGGTGCACCGAGTTGGCCCGGATGTGGTCGGCGGCGTACTGGATGGCGGTGGTCTTGGTGAAGATGCGCACCGCACCCTTGGACGCCTGGTACTGCGGGCTGCTGTTGTCCGTTCCCACCAGGCCAAGCTGAGACGAGATGTTGATGATCGAGCCGCCCCCGGCCTTCTGCATCTCCGGGATGGCGTACCTCGTGCCGAGGAACACGCCCTTCGCGTTCACGTCCATCACGCGCTCCCAGTCCTCCACGCGCGTATCCTCGACCATGCCGCGTCCGCTGATGCCGGCGTTGTTCACTAGCACGTCGAGGCGGCCGTAGCGTTCCACCGTCGCGGCGATGGCGCTGTCCCAGTCGGACTCGCTGGTCACGTCGAGCGGCACGAACATGGCGTCGCCGCCGGACGCGGCGATGTCCGCGGCGACCTGCCGCCCCTCGTCCTCGAGCACGTCGCCAATGGCGACCCTCGCGCCATTCTCGGCGAACAACCGCGCCTCCGTCTCACCCATGCCGCGCGCGCCGCCGCTGATGAATGCGACCTTTCCTGCCAGTCTCATGGAATGCCTCCTATAGATAGTTGATGACCTAAGCTCTCGCCGCGCCGAAGCGGTCGAGGCGGAACAGGTCGATGTTCAGCCGGGAGCGCCCGTCAACCAGCAGTTCCGCCAGGATCTCGCCTATGGCGCTGGCGAACTTGAAGCCGTGGCCGGAGCAAGGGCTCGCGACGAGCGTCTGCGGCGCTTCCGGGTGAGAGTCTATCAGGAAGTGGGTGTCCGGGGTGTTGGTGAACATGCACACCTGCGCCGAGAGCGCGGGGCCATTGGCGGACGGCAGGTAGCGTTCCAGCATGGCGCGCACCGCATCCTCGTCCCGCCGCGACACCTCTCGGTCGAGCGAGTCCACGTCTGTCTCCTCACCCTGGTGCATCAGCGCGACCTTCACGCCCGTCCCCATGTTGGGGAAGCCGTAGAAGTGGCGGTCCTGTCCGTGGTCCCACAGGAATATGGGGCAGCGGTCGGGGTCGAAGTGGCCGGGGCTGTCCTTCGGCTCGAACCAGACTAGCACCTGCCGCTCCACCTCCAGCGGCAGACTGACTCCGTTCATCAGCCCGGGTATCCACGCGCCTGCGGACAGCAGCAGCTTGCCGGCGCTGTACTCGCCCTTCGCGGTGCGCACCCGGACGCCCTCGCCGTCCGGTTCCCACGATTCGACCGGCTCGTCGAACCGCAGGTCGGCGCCGTTCGCCCGCGCTATGTCCAGGTGCGACCGCACGCAGTCCTCGGGGAACAGGATGCCCGCGCGGCTGTCCCAGATGGCGATGGTGTCCTCCGCCGGGGTGAGCGCGGGGAAGCGCTCAGTGACCTCGGCGGGCGACAACCGTTCGTAGGGCAGGCGGTGCATCCGGGCGCTCAGCTCCGCGCCGGTGACGAGCGTGCTGTCCGGCGGTCCGACCATGACGCCGCCCGATTGCAGGAACAGGTTGCGTCCGCTCTCTTCCTCCAGTTGCTCCCACAGCTCGTAGGCGCGCTGGATGATAGGCACGTATGAGGGGTGCTCGAAGTAGGCCTCGCGGATTATGCGAGTCTCGCCGTGGGACGAGCCGAGCGTGTGCGGCGGCGCGTAGCGGTCCAGTCCGAGCACGGATACGTCCTTCTTGGCCAGGTGGTAGGCCGCGGCGCTCCCCATCGCGCCCAAGCCCGCAATAGCGAAGTCGTATGTTTCGGTCATCGTCGTAACCTCTACGGGCGCCCGCGAGGGACGCCGCTACGGATTAGGTGGCGTCAGTCCAGTACCCGGTCGCGCATGGCGAGCTCGACGTAGCGGTCGGCGTCCTCTTCGAGCAGCAGCCGATCCCTTACGAGCTTCTCGCACGCGGCGGCGATGGCCCGGACGTAGCTCGCGCGGGTAGGGTAGCGCTCGCGAATCGAGCGTCGCGGGTCGCCGGTGCGCGACCGCTCGCCCTGGTCTGCCGCGAAGGGGAGATAACTGCCGAGCGTACCTGCCTGCGCCTCTCCGGCGGAACCGGCCGGCCGGTAGTTCCAGCCGGTGTAGGTCGCGACGGGCGCTTCGACGTGGGGCGTGCGAATGCCGGCGATCTCGTTACCGTCGGCGTCCACCTGCGAAATGAGCACCGCGTACTCGCGGGACTTATCCTCGGCGGGCGGATCGCCCTCCAATATGCCCTTGTCGAACATGGGGCCGTGATCCATCACGTACAGGCGGTTGGACTCGTCGGGGTGCTCCGCGCCCGGGATGTCAGGGAAGCGCGACCTGGCGACGTCGGCGGGAACGGCCGTCTCGTCGCGGCGGGTGGGCACGCGGCTCGGCGGCGGCTCGGCGCCCGACGTTGCCCAGTCGTCCAGGCGGTCCAGCAGCGCGCGCAGCAGCGGCGTGGTGTTGAGCGGATTGGACGTGTGCCGGTGGTTGCCCTCTCTCGGACCGCCGAGCGGGTCGGCGTTGTGCTGCGAACCGGCGAACAGGAAGACGCGCGCGCCCTGGTGGTTCGGCAGGTCGCCACCCAGAGAGTCGGTGTGCACCAACGAGCCGCGCCGGTCCCAGTACTCGGAAGCGGTCTGGGTGTGTATCACGAGCGGGTCGGTGTCCGGCCTCTTGAGGATGCCGTCTATCTTGCCAGTGAGCGCGTCGGTGGTGACCGGGTAGGCGAACGGGAACTGGTCCGACGGGTAGAGCCGGTCGTTGTGCCCGCGCGGGAACCGGCCCGGCTGCCCGAAGCGGTAGTTGAGCGCGACGCGCCCGCCGCCGGAGACGTGCGGCGAGACCGCGTCGAACACACGCCCCCCGCTCACGTCCTCGTTGAACCCGCGGTAGACGAACTCCCGGAGGAAGCGTCCGCTCTGCGAGCGTCCCCAGCCGTAGACACGCTCTATTCCGGCGCCGTTCTCGCTGAGCGGGTTGGGCGTGCCATCTGAGTCGGCGGCGTCGCGGCGCAGGAACGCGAGCAAGTCCCGGACGCCAGTGAAGCCAAGGCCGAGCACGCGGGGGTCCTTCGCCTCGTAGATAAGCTCGTAGAGCCAGCCGGGGCGGAAGCCCTCGGGCAGGTGGCACCAGAACGGAGAAGGCGTAGCCTCACCGTCCGCGCCCACCGAGGCGAAGCTCCAGCGGTCGGCTGGAATGGGGACGCGCGGGTCGCGCTCGTACTCGCGGACCGTGAAGGTGCAGGCGGCGGTGTCGGTCGAGACGGCCTCGTAGCTGTCGGTGTAGTGGTTGCCGCTCAGGGGAATGGCCGTGACGCCCGGCTCGTCGACCATCAGCTCGGTACGCACCGCGCCGGTGATCGGCTCGCCATCGAGCGTGGCGACGGGCAGCCGCATCGTCAGTCGGCCCGCGCCGGGGCTGATGTCGCCCTGCCAGCCGGACCACACGACGGTGTAGCCGCGCCGCATCAGGAAGCCGTTGCCGGCGTGCTCCGGCGCGGACGGCGCGTTGTCGTGCACGGCGTCGTTAAAGAACTGGAGGCAGCGCATGTTGCCCCGATTGTTGACGTCGTAGAGTATGCGCCGGTTCCCGCGCTCCATGTCGACGGGCTTGAGCATGTAAAGGTCGGCGGAGTACTCGACCAATCCGTCGGCGTTACGCGGGGCGTGCTCCAGGTCCACCACGGCGCTGAATTCCGGCGCGGCGGGGTCGATGGCGAAGTCGACGCGGCCCGACAGCAGCTCGTAGCGGCCGACGTCGCCGAAGCTCCCACCATCCCCGAACGGCTCTCGGCGGTCGATTACAAGCCTTATCTGCGAGTCCATGCTGTGCGGCCTCCGTCGGGCAGGGTAGGGTTCCGGTCGTGAGGCAATTCTAGGCGAACGGCGGCCTACGCTCAAGCGGGCCGGTTTTTCTTCGGGCGCGAGGCCAGTACGGGCGTGCGGGATAGTCGAAAGGAGTTGGCAGGGCCGGAGCCTGTGAACTTGTGGCCAGGCTCCGGCCCGCCGCGTTACAGAGTGGTCTTGGGGCGCTCCTTGGTCGGGTCGACGAACGGCACGCGCACCACCTCGGCGTCCACTACGCCGCTGGCGGGCAGCATGGCCTTCAGCGGGGTGCCGCGCCGCCAGTATTGCCTGGGCAGCACGGCCAGCGCGATGTTGGACTGGAGGTTGGGCGACCAGAACGCGCTGGTGATGTACCCGACGTGCTCGCCGTCCTCGGCGCTCAGCACCGGGTAGAAGCTCTCGTTATACCAGACGATGGGGTCGCCGCCGAGCTTCAGCCCGACCAGCCGCTGCCGCACGCCCTGCTGCTTTATGGCTGCAAGCGCATCCCTGCCGATGAAGCGGGACTTGGTGAGGTCCACCTGCCAGCCCAGTCGCACCTCGTAGGGGTTGTTCTCGATGTCCATGTCCTGGCCGTAGGACAGTATGCCGGCCTCCAGCCGGCGCACGTGGCTTGGCGCGATCACGCGCAGGTTGAACTCCTCGCCCTGCTCCAGTATGTGCGGCCAGACGTCGTCGGCGTGGATGGTGGCGTCGTGAAGATAGATCTCGAAGCCGACCTCGGCCGAGAATCCGGTGCGCGAGATGGTCACGCGGTGGCCGTTTAGCCTGTCGTGCGCCAGTCCGTAGTAGGGGATTTCGCGGACGTGATGGCCGAACATCTTCTCCATGAGCGCCACGGATTTGGGTCCCTGTATCTGCACGGGGGACACGTCGATCTCGTTTATCTCGACGTCGTATCCGGCGCTCGAGTTGACTCCCTGCGCCCAGAGCAGCACGTCGGAGTCGGAGATGCTGAACCAGAACTCGTCATCCGCCACGCGCAGCAGGACGGGGTCGTTAATGATGCCGCCGGACTGGTTGCACAGAATCACGTACCGCGCCGTCATGGGAGGGAGCACCTTGGCCACGTCGCGCGTGATGAGCAGGTTGACGAAGTCCGCGGCGTCCGGTCCCTTGACCTGTATCTGGCGCTCGCAGGCCACGTCCCACATCGTCACGTGATTGGTCAGATACCTGTACTCCTCGATCAGCCCGCCGTCTTCCGGCTTGATGTACGCCCTGGGGTGGTAGACGTGGTTGTAGGTGGTGTAGGCCCATGCGCCGGCCTGCTTGGACAGGTGCCACCAGGGGGACTTTCTGATCCGCGTCGATATGAGCATCCGGGCGTCGCTGTTTCCGCTCTGCCGGAGGTTTACCGGGACGCGGCGCCGCTTGAGTTTGTCGATTACGAGGTTTTGGGCCATTCCAGCGCCTCCTGACTAGATGGCATATGGAGTGTTTCGACAAGACACCAGTAATCGAGGACCAAACTCGGATTGAGATGTCGCGTATAGGCCGCCTCCTTCAGTCTCGTCCCGACGGTGGCGCGCTGGGTTCCAGGCCCGCCGCCGCCAGAATCGCGGGAATGCGGGACTCCGCTCCGATGGTCATGAGGTGCACGCCCTGGCACGCTCCGCGCAATTCGCGGATGAGGCGGGCGGCGATTTCGACGGCGGCGGCGCCGGGGTCGGCGGCAGCCTCCATCTCGTCGATGAGCGGCTGCGGCACGTGCACGCCGGGCAGCCTCTCATTCAAGAAGTGGGCCGTTCGCGCGGACCTTAGCACAATGATCCCGGCGAGCACGGGAAAACCAAACCTACTCGCGCGGGACATGAACGACTCGAACGCGGCGGGTTCGTACACGGCCTGAGTCTGGAAGAACGCCGCTCCGAGCCGGACCTTTTCCTCCATCCGGGCCAGTTCACGCTCCACGTCGTCCGCGCCGGGGTTGACGACTGCGCCGGGGAACAGCCTCGGCGCTCCCGACAGCTTGTTGCCATACAGGTCCGCGCCGCCGTTCAGCTTGCTCGCCGCCTCCAGCAGCGTCTCGGCCCTCAGGTCGAACACGCCAACCGCGTCCGGGTGGTCGCCCGCGCCGGGCGGATCGCCGCTCATGCACAGCAGGTTGGTCACGCCCAGCGTCGATGCGGCGAGCATATCGGACTGCAGGGCGATGCGGTTGCGGTCGCGGCCGGTGAACTGCACTATCGGCTCGATGCCGCGCCCGAGTAGTCCGTGAGCGGCCGCGATTGGCGCCATCGTCATATTCGCGCCCGCGGAGTCTGTAAGGTTGAGGGCGTCGACCCATCCGCGCAGCGCCTCGGCGCGCTCGAGCAGGGGGCGCAAATCGGTTCCCTTGGGAGGGTTCAGCTCCGCCGTGACGACGAACCTGCCAGACTCCAGGGTTTCAGAAAACGGTTGCAACGGCTCACACCTCGGCTTCAGGCCACGTCGAACGTGGTCTCACCCTTGTCGAGTACATCCTTCACCTCACCGGCGAAGTCCGATAGCTCGGCCTCGCTGGGCACGCCCGTCGCGCCCAGCTTCTGCTTGAACTGGTCGTACAGCCAGTCCTCCTCGCGTCCGCGCGGGATGTCGAAAAATTCGCGGCTGAACTGCGGCAGCCGGCCGGGACCGAAATGCCCCTTTCCGGCAATGGAGTAGCCCTCCAGGTTCTCGGTGCCCTTGCCGAGCACTTCCCCGGTCTCAACATAGTGCTCCATGACCGGCTTCATGCCGTAGCGCTGGACCGGACACACAATCATACACACCGCGCATCCGTGGTAGGTGACCATCACCGGGCGGCAGCGCTCGTAGATGACCTTGTTCTTGCGAACGCCGCGCCACCAGACCTTGTCCCGCGTGAGAGCGCGTCCGGGGCAGCGACCGACGCAGACCTGGCATTTCTGGCAGAACTTTTCGATGCCGTAGTCCTGCGGCTGATCGTATGTCACCGGCGCGTCGGTGGTTACGAGCATCAGTCGTGAGCGCGAGCCGAAGTGGGGCGAGAGCAGTTGGCCGTTCGCGCCGAGCTGGCCCAGCCCCGCGGCTACGAACAGCGGAATGTACGGCCCGCTGCAATCGCTGCCGTCGTGTACCTGGGCGCGGTAGCCTCTGGATCTGATGTAGTCGGCCAGCTCCAGGCAGCGCTCCTGCTGCGCTTCGTAGGTCTCGAAACGGGCGCGGTCGGCGTCCATGCCGGGGCCGCTCTGGGTCTGCACGTAGTCCTGTTCGAACGCCAGGCAGACGGCGTGGTCGAACCTCGCCCAGCGCTTCTTGGCGGCGTATGTGTAGTGGCGGTCGTGGGCGGCAAAGCCCACTTCGCCGAATCCCATCTCGCGCGCCAACCGGCGTATGTCCTCCGTGAGGTCCTCGCCCGGAACCGGCGTGCCCGTCGGATCCACTTCCGCCGAGTGGAACGCCTCCTCGTACATAGGCTCCATCCGGGCGTCCTGGATCTCCCTGAAGTCAGTCATGTCCTGCGGCTGCGCCACCAGCGCCCACTGGCGGTCCGCGGAGTGGTCTATGGCCTGGGTTTCGAGCGGATACTCCCGGCTGTAGAAGGCCACGTCCGCCGGCTCCTGGGTGATGCCGGGAACGCCGGCCAGGTCCTCCGCGACGGGAATCTCGACGTCGGGGTCCCCGATTCGCCTGCCGGGCCTTACGATCCTATGGCTAAGCGGCTTCGCCATCTCAATCCTCCTCCTGTGCGCCACGTCCGGTCGTCAGGCCCTCATCTTATCACCGGCGGGGTCGTACAGCGGCTCTTCCGCGACGGTCGCGGGAAGGCGCTCGCCGAAGTAGACCACGTCCACGCTAGTGCCCGGTGCGGCGTGGGATACGGGCAGGTAGCCGTACACGATGCCCCGGCCTATGGTGTGACCGTAGTTCGCGCTTGTCACGTAGCCCAGCACCGAGTCGCCGTCCACGATAGGCTCCTTGCCAACTACAACGGCGTCGGCGTCCTCCAGGGTAACGCAGCACAGCCGGCGCTCCACGCCGCGCGCCCGTACCTCCCGCAGCGCGTCGCGGCCTATGAAGTCGCCCTTGCGCATACGCACGGCGAAACCGATGCCCGCCTCGTAGGGGTTGTAATCGGTGTGGATGTCGTTGCCCCAGAGCCGGTAGCCCTTCTCCAGGCGCAGCGAGTCGAACGCGCCGCCGCCGCCCGCAACCAATCCGAGCGGCCCGCCCGCCTCCCACAGGGTGTCCCACAACCGCAGGCCCATCTCCGTGGGCGCGTACAGCTCCCAACCGAGCTCGCCGACGTAGGATATGCGCAGCGCGAGCACGGGCGCCTCGCCGACCGTGATGTGCCTGGCGCGCAGATAAGGAAACGCCTCGTTGCCCAGGTCGTCGTCGCAGACACGGGAGAGCACGTCGCGCGCCCGCGGCCCCCACAGGCCGAGCGTGCAGAGGGAGGAGGACAGGTCCGTAAGCGTGACGGAGCCGTCCGCGGGCAGGTGGGAGCGTATCCAGTCCAGGTCGTGCAAGCCCATAGGGCCGCCTGTCACGACCAGAAAGCGGTCCTCGGCCAGGCGCGTTACGGTGAGGTCGCACTTGATGCCCCCGCTCTCGGTGAGCATCGAGGTGTAGGTGACTGCGCCGACGGGACGGTCCATCTGGTTGGCCGCCAGGTGTTGCAGCGCGCCGAGCGCGCCCGGCCCGGATAGCTCGAACTTGCCGAACGGAGTCAGGTCGTACAGCGCGGCGCGCTGTCGCGTGGCGGCATGCTCGGCAGCGACGGCTGGGGACCACTCGCGCGCGGCCCAGCCGTCTCGTGTCGCGCCGTGCGGGCTGAGCGAGTCCAGCAGCGCCTCGTTCGCGGCGTGCCACTGGGGCCGCTCCCAGCCGGCGGCCTCGAAGAACACCGCGCCCTGCTCCTTCTGGCGCGCGAAAAACGGCGTCACCCGAACGTTGCGGGGACTGGAGGGTTGCTGCCGCGGGTGGATGATGTCGTACACCTCGCGGTACTGCTGCGACGCCCGCGCCCGCACGTAGGGGCGCGCCTGGGCGTGGGGGTGGAATCGCAGCACGTGGGCCTCGCGCAGGTCCTCGGACGGCTCGCCGTCCGCTATCCACTCCGCGATCGCCTTCCCCACGCCGCCCGCGTGCGTGATCCAAACCGCCTGTGCGGACCAGAAGCCGCGCAGGCCGGGCATCTCGCCCAGCACCGGGAAGCCGTCCTGGGTGAACGAGAACATTCCGTTGAACTTGCGCGTCAGGCCCGCTCCTTCGAGTGCGGGAATGACCTCGCCGGCCGCGGACCGGGCGTGGTCGAAGTGGCGGGGCGTGAACGGCATGTCGGCGGGAGGCGACGCCGGATCGGTAAAGTCCGGCACGTCCTCCGGCTCGACGGGCAGCGGCTCGTGCCGGTATGAGCCTATGCCCAGCGCGCCGCGCTCCTGCCGGAAGTACATCGCCTCGTCCTGGTGGCGCAGCAGGGGCAGGGCGATCTCCTCCGTCGCCCCGGCGAGCTCTGCCAGCGGCTCGCTGACGGCGTAAATGTGCTGCATAGGCGAGAGCGGGATGGGCACGCCCGCGAGTGCCCCGACGCGCGGCCCCCAGATGCCCGCGCAGGACACGACCAGGTCGGTGTTGATCGTGCCTGAGTCCGTGTGGACGGCGGAGGCGCGGCCGCAGTGGGTGTCGAGGCCGGTTACGCGCACGCCGCCGAAGAATGCCGCGCCATGCCGCTCTGCCTCGCGCGCCATCGCCTCGGCGGGCCGTGTGGCCTTCGTGTGCACGTCGGAGGGCACGTATATGGCGCCGAGTATGCGCTCGGATAGCAGCGGGAAGAGGTCCCGCGCTTCCGATGGGCCGAGCAGGTGCGCCTCGACGCCGGAGGCCATTCCGAGGCCCACCTTGCGCTTGAGGTCTTGTAGCCTCTCGGGAGTCCAGGCCACCTCCAGGCTGCCTACGGTCTTGGCGCACGGCTCGCCGTCAAGCTCCAGGCCCGTCCACAGCTCGACCGTGTAGCGGGCGAAGGACATCATCATCCTGGAAGGGTTGACCTGGAAGACGAGGCCGGGCGCGTGGGAGGTGGACCCGCCAGTCTCGAAAAGGGGTCCCTGGTCGACGATGACGACGTCTCGCCAGCCCAGCCGGGTGAGATGATACGCGACGCCGCAACCAACGATTCCCGCGCCAATGATGACCGCGCGAGCATGGCTTGGAACTGCAACGTCAGGCATGATTCTATGCCCCTCGGCCTTGTTCGACGTACCGGCCCGTTTGAAGTTGTGGGATGCTACCACACGCAAGCAGGAAAGGGAATAGGCTTGACGCCAATCGGCTACCTGTGGCACTTTTATACTGTCGCCCTGCGCGATTTGCTACCCGTTCCTTAGCCCATTACTACCCTGTATCCCGACCGAAAGGCTCATCAATGCGCTCATTCCTCGCTACGTTGTTCGCCGCCGCTCTCACTCTTGCGGCGCTTGCCTGTCAGGGCCCCGCCGGCCCGCAAGGTCCCACCGGCGATCCCGGACCTCCGGGCGCGGCGGCCGACCCCGAGATTGTGGACGAAACTATGGTCGCGTCCTTGGTGGAGCGGATGCTGGGGGAGTCGCAGGCAGGGATGGGAGCGGTCCCCGCGCCCGGCAGGGCCAACCCGGCGGAGTACACCCGGTTCCTGGTGAGGAACGCCATCGACAGGTACGAATCGGACGGAATCGACGCCACGCTCGCCCACTACAATACAGAGGAGAGCATTGACGGCCAGTGGTACGTGTTCATTATCGACGAGGACGGGACGATGATCGCCCACGCCGCCAACCCCGACCTCGTCGGTATGCACGTGGACGACATCCTCGGGCCTAACGGATACCCGGCAGGCGCCGCCGTGGTCGCGTCCGCGGACGAAGACGGCGGGTGGTTCAGCTATGACTTCCCCAACCCCGACACGGGCGGCGTCGAGACCAAGCACTCCTGGATGGTGATCCACGACGGCTTCACCTTCGGCACGGGCTGGTACGAGCGCGGCCCGGCGAAATCGGACCCGCCCGCGTACACGAAGGCCTTCGTGCGACAGGCGATCAACCTTTACGGCGCCGTCGGCCTGGAAGACACCCTCGCCTACTACAAAACCGCCGATAGCGTCGACGGCCAGTGGTACGTCTTCATTTTCGACGCGAACGACACTCTCATCGCCCACGCCGCCAACCCCGACCTCGTCGGAATGCATGCGTCCGACATCCTGGGACCCAACGGATACCCGGCAGGCGCCGCCGTGGTCGCGTCCGCGGACGAAGACGGCGGGTGGTTCAGCTATGACTTTCCCAACCCCGACACGGGCGGCGTCGAGACCAAGCACTCCTGGATGGTGATCCACGACGGCTTCACCTTCGGCTCGGGATGGTACGAGCGCGGCCCGTCCAAGGCCGACCCGCCGGCGTACACGAAGGCCTTCGTGCGGCAGGCGATCAACCTGTATGACGCCGTCGGCCTGGATGACACCATCGCCTACTACAACGCCAAAGAGAGCATCGACGGCCAGTGGTACGTCTTCATTGGTGACGAGGACAAGACCATGCTCGCCCACGCCGCCAACCCCGACCTCGTCGGAATGCACGCGTCCGAAATCCTGGGACCAAACGGATACCCGGCGGGCGCCGCGGTGGCCGCGGTCGCGGACGAGGACGGCGAATGGTTCAGCTATGACTTCCCCAGCCCAGACGCGGGCGTCGAGACCAAGCACTCCTGGATGGTGCTACACGACGGCCTCACCTTCGGCTCCGGCTGGTACGAGCGCGGCCCCGCAAAGTCCGACGCGCCCGCGTACACCAAGACTTTCGTGCGGCAGGCCATAAACCTGTACGACGCGATTGGCCTGGAAGACACCATCGCCTACTACAACACCAGGGAAAGCGTGGACGGGCAGTGGTACGTCTTCATCATCGACGCGGACGGCTACACGATTTCTCACTACAATGCCGATTTCATAGGGCGGGACCCCAGCTTGCGCGTGGACGCCACGGGGCGTTTCTACGGCGACGAACTGCTGGGCGCGACCGAGTCGGGGCGATGGGTCGACTACGTGCTGATCAACCCGGAGACGGGCGACGAACGGCAGAAACACACGTGGATCGTGCGGCACGGCGGCCTGCTCTTCGCGTCGGGCTGGTACGAGTAACACCGGGCGACGCCGCCTTGTCTGCTAAACAGCGGGAGATGGGAGATAGCCTGCGACCGGCTGAGGACTCCGGCCCGGATGTCGTCTGCTTTGGGTTTCTGACGCACAGCCTCCTGCTGATGGTGGAAGACCTGCCGCCCCCCAACGGCGGCGCCGCGATGAAGGAGTCCGTAGAGACCGTGGGCGACGACGCCGCGATAATCTCCTGCATCCTGACCAACTGGGGAGTTCGAACCAATCTGATTTCCTCTCCTTTCGGCGACGACTACTACGGACATAGAATCAGGGAACACCTGGAGAGCTGGGGAGTGGATGCCGGGCAGCGTCTCGTCGAGGGATTCGAGACCCCGCTGGAGGTCGCGATCCTGGATGCCCAGGGAGGCCGCACCTACTTCCAGCGCCGCGAACCTTCCGCCCTTGCCGAGCTCAGGGCGCCGGGCGTCGCCGAGCTGGCGGGGGCGGGGATGCTGTACGTCGACTGGTACGACGGCAAGAGCGTAGCCGAGGCCGCGGCGACGGCGTCCGCGCTCGGTGTGCCCGTGTTCGTGAACCTGGAGTCGCGCTATGAGGAAGAGGCGTCTCGTTCGGGGCTGCTCCCCCACGCCAGCATCTGCCAGGTCTCCATGGACGAGCCGGAGGCCACCGGAAGACCGGAGGACATTGCCCGATCCCTGATCGACCGCGGCGTGGGAACGGTGCTCGTTACCCAGGGCGAACGAGGCAGCCTGGTCGCCGGCGCAGGCTGGGTCTACCGCGTGAGATCGCCCGCCGTCGAGATCGTCGACTGCTTCGGCGCCGGAGCGGCATACTCTGCCGCGGCAATCTACGGTATGCGGAACGTATGGCCGCTTGAGCGCGTCGCGCGGTTCGCCGCCGCGTACTCGGGGCTCAAGTGCGAGGTGTCGGGGATTGCGGGTCTGACCATCGCCGAGATCCAGAAGACCGCCGATACCTTGGAATCGACTCGTTCGCGGCTGTAACCGGAGGTGCTGAATGGCAACCATAAACTCGGTACTGGGGCCGCTGGACACGGCCGAACTGGGATTCACACTTCCGCACGAGCACCTCGTCGATTCGTCGGCGGGCATTCGTGTCACGTACCCGGAGCTTGAGCAACGCGACAAGGTGCTGGACATGGCGCTCGAGTCGTTCAGCGAGGCCAAGGCGGGCGGCGTCGACACAGTCGTCGAGGTCTCCCCGCTGGACCTGGGACGCGACGTCGTCCTGATGCGAGAGGTATCGGAGCGGACCGGGGTGAATTTCATCTGCTGCACCGGCTGCTGGCTGGACATTCCCAGGAGTTTCTGGGGCCGGGACAAGGACTTCATCGCGGAACTGTGGGTGCGGGAGATAGAGCAGGGTATCGACGGCACGGACATCAAGGCCGGTGTCATCAAGGTCGCCACGAGCGATCCGATATTGGGGCAGGAAGAATTGATGCTGCGGGCGTCGGCACAGACACACCTGCGCACCGGTGTGCCTATCTCGACCCACACGCCCACACAATCGCGGATTGGCCTGGAGCAGGTGCGTATCCTGACCGAGGAGGGCGTAGAGCCGCACCGGATCTACGTCGGGCACCTCAGCAACACGCTCGCTCCGGACTACCACCACGAGCTTGCGCGGCTCGGCGTATGGCTGGGCTGGGACATCAACAGTCCCTTCAGCAGTCCCGGCCTTCCTCCATGGCAGAAGCGGACCGATTACCTGAAGGCGCGGCTGGACGAGGGGCTGGCCCCAAACATGATGATGTCACACGACTGGAACATCGTGCTCTCGCGCATCAGCTCGTCGGGGACGCCCGGCAGGCAACAGAACCCCGACGGATACTTGTGGCTCAGCCGCGCCGTCATCCCCAGGCTAATGGACTTGGGCATTCCGGTTGGCGTAATCGACCGGATGATGGTCGACAACCCGCGCATGTACTTCGAGGGCGCCCGTCCAGCGTGACGCCGCGCTCCCTCTCTCCCTGTCCGAAGTCGGGGGCTTGCCGCTACGGCAGATTCTCGATCGGCACTGGCTCCACAGCCTCGGCCAACTCAAACCCGAACACCCTGGAATAGAAGTACAGCTCGGCGTCCAGCGCGCGCTTGATGTTGGCCGCCATGCGAAAGCCGTGCTGCTCTCCCCCGAACGCTACGTAGGCAACGGGCAGACCCTTCTGACGCAGCGCGTCGAGCATCATCTCGGCCTGGTTGGGCGGCACCACCTTGTCCTCCAGCCCCTGGAACAGGATGATGGGGCACGACAGCCGCTCGGTGTGGTGGATGGGCGAGCGCTCGACGTACAGGTCCTTTCTATCAGGGTAGGGGCCGATCATCGTGTCCAGGTAGCGGGACTCGAACTTGTGCGTGTCCAGCGCCAGCGCCTCCAGGTCGCTGATGCCGTAGTAGCTCGCGCCCGCGCTGAACACGTCGCGGAAGGTGAGCGCCGAAAGCGTGGTGTAGCCGCCCGCGCTGCCTCCCTTGATGGCCATTCTGTCCGCGTCCACGTCGCCACGCTCCGCCAGGAAGCGTGCCCCGTTCGCGCAGTCGTCCACGTCCACGATGCCCCAGTTGCCATTGAGCCGCCGCCTGTAGGCCGTGCCGTAACCTGTGCTGCCGCCGTAGTTGACGTCGAGCAGCGCGAAGCCGCGGCTGGTCCAGTACTGGATGTCCAGCCTCTGCGACGTCGAGGTCGCGGCCGTCGGCCCGCCGTGGCTGATTACGATCAGAGGCGGCCTTTCGCCCGGCGGAGGGTCGTAGTCCGGGTTCCGCGGCGGGTAGAAGAAGGCATGGGCGGTCAGGCCGTCGCCGGTGGAGAACTCGATAGCCTCAGGACTGGAGACGTAGCCCGGGTCGACCGACACGTCGCTGGTGCTGCGTAACGTCTCGGTCCGGCCTGTCGCGAGCTCGTGTAGCATGAGCGACTCGGGCATCGAGGGCGAGCCTGCCGCGAACACGGCAAGGCCGGACGACACCCGCAGGCCGGACCTGCCTATGTCGGTGAACGGCGTCGGCACAGGCTGTAGCACGCCGGTCTCGGTGTCCAGGTCACCCACGTGCCACGTGCCGCGCTGGTTGTAGGCGCAGATGATGCGCCCGGCGGAGGCGAAGCCGTAGGCGGACATTCCGAGTCCCCACTGGGGCATCCCGAACTCGGCCTCCATCGCACACACCGCCTCCACCTGTCCGTCGCGCCAGCGGTGCAGGTTCCACCAGCCGGACCCGTCGGACGCGAAGTAGAGCGCGCCGTCCGGCGACCACTCCGGCTGGAAGATTGACTCGTACGCGCCGCCCGCCACCAGCACGCGCTCGGCGAGCGCGCCCGACTCGTCCAGGTCCGCCACCCACAGCTCGGTGCCGTCCCAGGGCATGTTGGGGTGTTTCCAGGTTAGCCACGCGAGGCGCGCTCCATCGCTGCTGATGCGCGGCGATGAGTAGAAGTTGTTGCCGGACACCAGCACTCGCGCCGCGCCGCTCCCCAGGTCGATGCTCACCAGCGTGTTGACCGGCTCGCGCCAGGGCGAGGTGTGATCCTCGCGCACGCACACCATGCGGTTGCGGGCCGCGTCGATTGCGCCGTCGGCGTAGCGCATGTCCATCGCGGACGTAACCGGCGACGGCGACTCGCCGGGGCGTTGCCGGTAGAGGCGTTGGTCGGCGTAGTTCGAGAAGTAGACCACGCCGTCCGCGACGGTGAAGTCTCCCCCGCCGTACTCGTGGACGGTGGTGCGCACGTTGAAGTCGGGAGGCGTAAGCTCTCTGACGTTGCCGTCCGACGCCCGGCGCATGATGACGTTGCGGCCGCCCTCGGACGCGCGCCGCTCGATCCAGTACACGTCCCCGCCGTCAATCGCGGTCTGCCCGATTCCGGTCGTGCCGGACGCTATGACGTCGGACGTGATCGGCGACTTCCACGAACCGTAGGGCGCAACTCTCGCATCGGCCAACGCAGGCCTCCTTTAAGTCCCTTCCCCCTCGCAGGGGGAAGGTCAGGATGGGGGTGACGGACGGGGTGTCGTATAGGCGCTCAGACCAGCAGCGCCTCTTCCAGGCTGCGTACCAGCGCGTCGTCTCCGCCGTGCCGCTCCAGGTAGCCCCGCATACCGCCGTATCGCTGTTTGAGCGTGTCCAGCACGTGCTCCATAGTCTCCGGGCGGGCGTCGTAGATGTAGGGCGGGAGATGTTCGTACCGAGTCTCCTGGGTCTTGTTGTCGTTCTCCCACCAGTGGTCGAGCAGCCTGGGCATGTAGCGCGCGGTGAGGGCGTAGTCCCTCACGATATCCTCGTCATCCACGCCGAGCGCCCCCAACAGCACCGCGACCACAAGTCCGGTGCGGTCCTTGCCGGCGGAGCAGTGGACCACCGCCGGCAGCGCTCCCGGCTCGGCGATCCTCCTGAGAGACTCCACGATTCCCTCGCCGTACAGTGGCTGCTCCAGCCGTCTGAGATAGTCCAGCGGAACGGCCATCGCCTGCGACGCCTCACTGCTGTCCTCCGGCATGTCGCCGTCGTCGATCAGCGGGATGTTGTGATACCGCGTCGGCGGTCTCGCGAGCGGCCCGTCGTCGGTCCGAGCGGCCACTCCCGGCTGCCGCAGGTCGATCACCGTCCTCACGCCGAGTTCGCCCCGCGCACGCGCGGCGTCCGCCTCGGTCATCGTGTGGACCTCGCTGCTGCGATAGAGCCGGCCCCACGCGACGGCGCCGCCGCGTCGCGTGGCGTAACCACCAACGTCACGGAAGTTGAAACAGCGCTCGAACGCGATATGGCGCTGTCCTAACTCATCAGCCACGGGCCAACTCTTCCCGCAGGCGATCTTCCCGCTCCTGGACTTCGGGAGTAAACGCCTCGCCAAAGTCGGACGCTTCGTATAGCGGACGAATCTCGATTTCGCTGGGCCCCGGCATGGGGTTGGGGCAGCGATTGACCCACTCCACCGCCTCGTCCATGTCCTTCACTTCCCACAGCCAGAAACCGGCCACAAGCTCGCCGGTCGCGCCAAACGGCCCGTCGATGACGGTGCGGCTCGGCCCGTCGAAAGCAACGCGCTTGCCCTGCGACGTGGGCTTCAGGCCCTCTCCCGCCAGCATCACGCCGGCCTCTACCAGTTCCTCGTTGAAGCGGCCCATCGCCTCGAACAACTCCGCCGAGGGCATGACGCCCGCTTCGCTGTCTTCGGTCGCCTTGACCAGCACCATCACTCGCATGATTCAAACCTCCTCCTCCAGTGTACACCCCGAAGGCTCTGCCAGTTGTGACCGGAAATTGTACACGAAGACGGGCGGGGCCTCATGTGACTGTTCAAACTTTGTGATTGCCAAAAGCCCCTTTCCCCTTGACGGGGGAAGGTTAGGATGGGGGGTGAAGGCCCTTTGTTCAGGTTAGCCTCATCAGTTCTGAACAATTGAAATGAGTGTTGTGTGACTGATTGGTGTGGTAAGGTGGCGTGCAACATACTGGTGATTGCCGCTTGTGTCCAATCCGTGGCAGTGCACACTGTAACTGACTGGGTTTCACCGCGTTTCACTGTGGCACTAAAGCGAGAGTGTGGTAGAGCTTGCGCAGGTCGTAAGCGTCTTCGCCGCACGGAACCAGTAGACAAAGGGGGGAGAGTTTTGGCCAGGCAAGTAGAGACGGATTACCCAGACGATATTGAAGTAGGAACGAAGGCAGATGACGGTAGGCTGGCGCCAAACTCAGTGTACCTGAGTATTCACGCGAACAAGCAAGACATGCGCGTCCTGTCATCGAGCCAGGCGCTAAAGCTTGCCGCGGCCATACTCGAGACTGTGAGCGAGTTGCCAGTGGACTGACCAGAGTCTGGTTACTCAATCATGTAATCCTCTATCATATCCTGCGTGATCCAGCACTAGCAGCAGTGCCCGTAATGGATGCCGGACTGATACTGCCAGCGGTTTCGGATTGGCCAGAAGAGGCAAGGAGGGACGAGAGTGGCTACAGAACAGATAACAGCCCAGAAGCCCTACGTGATGCAGAACGTGGGCGACGCCTCCGAGGCGTTGCAGACGCCCGGCATGGTGCGCCAGCCGGCGATTCTGCCGGGCAAGGGCGACACCTCCAAGATCTGGATGGGCAAGGTGACGGCGGCCCCGCGTGAGAAAGGCCCGCCCCACACACACCTTGAGGCGGAAACCGCGGTGTACGTGATGCAGGGCCACGTGCGCGTGCTGTTCGGCGAGAACTTCGAGGAATCGGTCGAGGCGGGGCCCGGCGACTTCCTGTTCGTGCCGGCCCACACCGCGCACATCGAGGAGAATCCCTACGACGAGGAGATGGTGGCCATCCTCTGCCGCGCCCCAGACAACCTGGTGCAGAACCTCTAGGCGCGAGTCAACCGTGGGCCGGATGGACGGGATGGTGGCTATCGTCACCGGTGCCAGCCGGGGGCTTGGACGCGCCATCGCCAATGAGTACGCCGGCGAGGGCGCGAGCGTGGTCATCTGCGCCCGCGCCCAGTCACCGACCGGCCTGGCCGGCACGCTCGAAGAGACCGCCGCGGACATCCAGAGGGCGGGCGGGGACGTGCTTGCCGTGGACTGCGACGTGACCGACGAGTCCCAGGTCGACGCGATGGTCCGGCAGGCGCTGGACCGCTACGGCGGGATCGACGTGCTCTTCAACAACGCAGGCGCCATGGTGCTGGGCGAGTCGATCCTGGAGATCGACCCCGCACGCTGGGAACAAGTCATGCGCGTCAACGCCAACGGCCCCTACCTATGCTCCCGCGCAGTGCTGCCGGCGATGATGGAACAGCGGCGGGGCAGCATCATCAACGTCGGCTCCAGGATGGCCAACGATCCCGGCCTCGGCGGCGGCGTACTCTACAGCGCCAGCAAGGCTGCGCTGCACATGTTCAGCCTCTGCCTTGCCGACGAGGTGCGGGAGCACAACATCGCGGTCAACATACTGAGCCCCGGCTCGCTGCGCAGCGAGGGCTCCGCGGCCATCCCCTGGACGCAGCGCGACTGGCACGAGAGGGTCGAGCCCAGCGCCGTCGGCCCGTGCGCCGTGTACCTGGCGATTCAGGACGCCGGAACGTTTACGGGCCAGTTGGTGCTACGCGCCGAGTTCGGTACGACCTGGGGACCGGGCGTCGGAGTGTGACCCGCAATACGCCTACTCGTCCGTAGCGCGCGCGGCGGGCAGGTAGTCGGCGCCAGTGAAGCCATCGAACCGGTCGGGCAGGAACTCCGTCATATCCGACACGACCCACGTCGACCCGCGGCGCACATAGTCCGCGATGATGCGGCCCGTGGCCGGCCCGAGATGTATGCCCTTGGTGGCGTGGCCCGTGGCCAGCAGGACGTTGTCGATGCCAGGAACGGGGCCGATCATGGGCCTGCCGTCCGGGCTGAGCGGCCGGGACCCGGCGAGTTGCTGCACCAACTCCGCGCGCTCCAGGTCCGGGAAGATGTCCACGGCTCGCTGGAGCAACTCCAGCCGAGCGGTCCCGGTTGGCCGGCGGTCGAACTCCTCGCCCAGGAACAGATCCCTCCGGTCGTAGTCCCGGCCCCCTGTGCTGCCCACGCTGGTGTAGCCGTCCATCCGGCTGATCATGTGGCCGCGCCTCGGCGAGCTGATGAGCACCGGTAGCGGCTCGCCGGGATAGCTCAGCAACAGCCGCTCGCCCTTCATCGGGCGGACGGGGACCGGGAATCCCAGCCAGGGAGTGAACGCCCGGCTCCAGGTGCCGGCGGCCACGACCACGGCGCCGCAGCGTATGTCCTCTGATGCGGTCTTCACGCCCGCGATAGCGGAGCCGTGCTTGACGAGGCCGGTCACCTCGCGGTACAGCATGTCGGCGCCAAGAAGCTCCGCGCCGCGCGCCAGCGCCAGGTTGAGCCGGTAGCTGTCGAGCTGCGCCGACTCGTCCTCGTACACCGCTCCAACGATGGAGGGGCTGAGGCGCGGCTCGATGGCGTGGACCCCCCAGGCGTCGATCCAGCGCATCGAGACGTGGGGCCGCTGCCACTCCATGAAGCCCTTGATGAGGTCGGCCTCGTCATCGTCCAGCGCCAACCGGAGAGACGGTCTGCGCTGGTACAGCAGGTCCATGTCCGTCGCGTCCTCCAGCTCAGGGACCAGCCGCTTGAACTCGTTGAAGGAGGCGCGGGCGAGCTCGAACGAAGGACCCGGCGCGAACTCGGCCCCCAGCAGGCCCAGCGATCCGGTGGCGTGCGCTGAGGCCCCGCTGCCGATAGCCTCCCGCTCCAGCACGGTCACGCTGAGCCCTTCCCTCGCAAGGTAGTAGGCGACCGAGCAGCCGACCACGCCGGCGCCGATCACGACCACGTCCGCGCTGTTGCTCATGTGCCCGCCTTCCTACCGTGGCATGTTACGCTCGATCCAGCGCCGCTCCTCTTCCTCGTCGTCGAAGTAGAAGAAGCGATGAAACAGCCTGGGCTGCTCCCGCACCCGCCGCAGATCCCTGCGAAGGGCCAAGCTACCCGGTGCGTCCGCCCTCAGCGTGTCGGGGTCGATTGCGACGCCGTACTCCGTGCGCGCCGACTCCGGCGACACGAAGCCGCCGCGCACGTCCCTCTCGACCAGGTGAATCTCGCGCTCGAGCGGATCGCCCCAGCCGCCCCCTCCGGCGGTGTGGATTCGCACCAGGTCGCCCGCCTGCCAGGGGTTGTCGTCCGAGAAGGGAGGGACGTCTCTTTCGTCCGTCTGTCCCGGGTTCAGGACCACCCTGGACGTGCCGCCCGCCTTGCCTCCGGCGACGCCCCACGCGGGGAAGCGGTTGTTCTCCACCCGCAGCCCGAACGTGCCCTCCGCCGCCAGCAGCCGCACGTCCCGGATGATGCCGCAGCCGCCGCGGTACTTGCCCGGCCCGCCGGAGTCTGGGTTGATGGCGTAGCGCTCCATCCGCAGCGGATACTCCACGTCCATGAACTCCGCCGGGTAGTTCTCGTTGTGCCGGCTGTACACGGCGTCGATGCCGTCCGCTCCGGTGCGCGCGCCGTGCCCCACGGCGATGCCGTCGCTGCACAGCAGCCACTCGCCCGTCTCCGGGTCGATCATCCGCCAGTAAGCGATCACGTACACCGCCATCGCCGCCATGGCATCGCCGCCGCTCGCCTTGGCCACCACCGCCCGGACGGCGTTCTTCAGCTTGGTGAAGGTGTGGGCGCGGCAGCCGAGCGCCGCGGGCCACTGCGGTTGCAGGATGCTGCCGGGCCGCAGCTTCACCTCGTCCACAGCCGCGAGCAGCCCCTGGTTCATCGTCAGCGACGGGTCGTACTGGTGGAAGTGTTGGCCGAAGTATGCGCCGATGGCGCCGTCGCTCGCCATGAAGTTGATCGAGCCGGGCGCCTGGTCGTCGCTGCCGGTCGCGTCCAGGGTGATGAGGTCGCCATTCCGGTTCAGCTCCAGGTGGAAGGAGTGCCACTCCGACCCGACGCCGTCGGTGTCCATGTAGTCACTGGTCGAGAAGCTGCCCTGCGGGATCGTGTCGAGCGTCTTGCGCCGAACGAACTCGGACGTCTCCCGCTGGTCCTGGCGGATGGCCGCGAGCGTGGTGGCCTTGCCGAACCGGGCAAAAATCTCCAGCACCCGCTCCTCGGCCCGCTGCGCCGCCGACATCAGCGCGCGGGTGTCGCCCTCCAGCAGGTCGGGGTAGCGGGAGTTGCGCAGGATGATGCGGTACGCCTCGTCGTTCAGCTTGCCGCGCTCGATTATCCTGATGGGAGGCACCAGCGTCCCGTCGTGGAAAATTTCCGTGTTGGCCGGGCCAATGCTGCCCGGACGCGAACCGCCCAGGTCCCAGAAGTGGGCGAAGGAGTGGCAGTAGGCCACAAGCTCCCCCTCGAAGAACACGGGCGAGATAAACACCATGTCGGGCGTGTGGCTGATGCTGCCGCGCGAGATGTACGGGTCGTTGTACCAGTACACGTCCCCGGCCCGCATCGTGTCCGGTGCGTAGAACTCCCACACGCAGCCGAGTATGTCGCTGCCCATCGTCTCGCCGTAGATCTCCTGCCCCTCGCTGTCCAGGAAGCTGACCGTGTAGTCCTTCTTCTCGCGTATGAAGGCGGACATGGCCGTGCGCTCGATTATCAGCTCGCACTCCAGCCGCGCCGACCGCAGCGAGCCGCGAATGAGCTGGAGCGTAATCGGGTCCACCGGCTTGGCTTGTGCGTCGACTTCGCCTTTGTCAGCGTCTTTCCGCATGTAGTGGTCGCTCCTTCGTCAAGCCCGTCGCATGATGCAGTTGCCGTAGTCGTCGATCCTGCCCCGCCAGCCCGGGTCGATCACAACCGTGGAATCGACGTTCTCGAGAATGGCCGGCCCATCCACGGCAGAACCCGGCGCCAGCCTCGCTCGGTCGAAGATGTCGCACGGCACGAACCCACCAGCGTCCTCGAAGTACACCTCGCGCTTGCCCGTAAGCGCCTCGGCGGGTGCGCCAAGGTCGCCAGTGAGCCGCGCCATCCCGACCGAGTCCAGGTGTCCGAACGCGGTTACGCGCAGCGTCACTATCTCCACCGGCTGCTCCAGCGAGAACCCGAACAGCCGTCGGTGCTCCGCGTGGAAACGCTCGATGGTCGCGTCCAGCGCCGCACGATCGACGGCGCGACCCGCGAACTCCGCCGTCACCTCGAATCCCTGGTGTGCGTAGCGCAGGTCCGCCGACCGCGTCAGCTCCCGCCGGTCCGCGGGAACGGACTCGGCGTCCAGCCAGCGCACGGCCTCGTCCTCCAGGTCCCGGTACACCCGCTCCATGGCTGCGGCGTCGTAGTTGGGCGCCTTCTGGACCGAGGTCCTGGCGTAGTCGTTCTTGAAGTCGGCCACCAGCAGCCCGTACGCGGACGCGACGCCCGGACTCGGCGGCGCGATGACGGTGTCCATGTCCAGCAGTCGCGCCACGCCGATGGAGTGCATAGGCCCCGCGCCGCCGAACGCCACCAGCGCGAAGTCGCGCGGGTCGTGGCCGCGCTCCACGCTGACGTTCCGGATGGCGCCCATCATGTTGTAGTTGACGATCTGCAATATGCCGTGCGCCGCGCGGTGCAGGTCCAGCCCCAACGGCGAGGCGATCTTCTCCCGTATCGCTGCCCTTGCCGCCTCGACATCCAGCGTAAGCGCGCCGCCCGCGATGGTGTCGTCGATGCGGCCCAGCACCAGGTTCGCGTCCGTGACCGTCGGCTCGGTCCCACCCAGGCCGTAGCACACCGGGCCGGGCGCGGCCCCCGCGCTGCGCGGCCCCACGCTCAGGTTGCCCGCGGCCGTCAGCCAGGCGATGCTGCCGCCGCCCGCGCCGATGGTGGCGATGTCCAGCATCGGAAGCTGCACCGGCCAGTCGCCCAGCCTGCCGTTCAGCGTCACGGTGGGCGTGCGCCTGCTGACCAGCGACACGTCGGTGCTGGTGCCGCCCATGTCGAACGAGATGCAGTCCTCGACGCCGGTGCTCCGCGCCACGTCGATGGCGGACATCACCCCCGCCGCCGGGCCGGACAGCGCCGTGTACACCGGCTGCCGGATGGCCGTGTCCGCGCCGATCACGCCGCCGTTGGACTTCATGATGAGCAGCGGCGCTTCCACGCCCAGCGCCCGCAGCTCCCTGTCCAGGTTCTCGATGTAGCCGCTCACCCGCGGCATGACGTAGGCGTTGAGCACTGTGGTGATCGTGCGCTCGTACTCGCGGAACACCGGCAGCACCTCGGACGACAGCGACAGGTGCGCGTTCGGCAGGCCTTCCAACACCAGCTCCCGCGCGCGCCGCTCGTGCGCGGGGTTGGCGTAGGAGTGGTTCAGCGAGACCGCGATGGACTCGATGCCCTCCGACCGGAAGCGCTCCGTCGCCGAGCGCACCGCCTCCTCGTCGAGGTCCGACAGCGCCGAGCCGTCGAACGCGGTGCGCCCCGGCACTTCCAGCACGCGCTCCGGCGGCACCGGGCGCTCCGGCTTGACCCATACGTGCGGATTGGCCATCCGGTCCATGCTGTGCCGCCCGATCTCCAGCACGTACTTGAACCCCTCGGACACCAGCACGCCGACCGGCGTGCCCTTGCCCTCCAGGATGGCGTTGGTAGCGATGGTGGTGCCGTGGAAGATGCGCCGCACCTGGGAGTGGGCCACGCCGTTCGCCTCCAGTATGCGGGAGATGCCCGCGATGAAGCCGCGCGACGGGTCGTCGGGCGTGGAGGGCGTCTTGTGCAGCCGGAACTCGCCGCTGGCCAGGTTCAACAGCACGACGTCGGTGAAAGTGCCCCCCACGTCGACCGCGAGGGCGTAGTCATCCATCCGCTTTGGCCCAGCGCGCCAGCGCCTTGTCCGGGTCAGCTATCTCCTCCACCGAGGTGTAGTAGTAGTCCCGCCAGCCCTCCTCCGGCATCCCTGTGAACAGCATCAGGTTGAGCGGGTACTCCTCGCTGTCGGTTGCGCGGCGGTGGTCGTCGCGAAACAGGAACGTCGGCTTGCCCAGCGCGATCGCCATGCCCAGCTCCACCATCACCCCCTCGTCCGGAGGCACGCCGTTCACCACCGCGAACGTGGCGTCCGAGTCCCTCACGTCGCGGTAGTCCCGCTGGCCTATCTCGTAAGCCCAGCCGGCCTGCGTAAAGTCGAGCTGGTTGTTGCGCGCGAACGGCTCCCACACCTCCAGGCCCAGCCCCTCCAACGCCGCGACAATGGGCGGCAGCAGCAGTTCCTTCTGCTGCGTCGAGAACCCGTAGGGATTCGCCAGGTAGATGGTCTTTGGCATTCGCTCTCGTCTTTCCGGCCCGCCCGCTACGCCAGGTTGTACAGGCGGCTCAGCGGCACCTCCGCCACCGGGCTGGACGTGACCACGCTCCCGTCCACGCTTATCCGCCTGCTCTCCAGGTCCACCTCTATCGCGGGATTCAGGCTGTTTCCCACCATGCTCCGCTTGGTCACGGTGCGCACGTTCTTCACCGGCAGCAGCTTGCGCCGCGTCCCCAGCCGCTTTCGGAGGCGCGAATCCAGCGACGCCCGCGACACGAAGAACGCGCTGAGCGAGGCCGGCGAGTTGCCCAGCGCGCCGAACGCCGGGCCGTATATGACCGGCTCGCTCTGCCTGATGGTCGCGTTGCCGTCGCCGGAAGGGGACCAGACGAACGTTCCGCCCTTTATCACTATCTCCGGCTTGACCCCGAAGAACGCGGGCCGCCACAGCACCACGTCCGCCATCTTGCCCGGCTCCAGCGAGCCCACGTAGGACGACACGCCGTGCGTAATGGCGGAGTTGATGGTGTACTTGGCCAGGTAGCGCAGAATGCGCTCGTTGTCGTGCTCCGGGTGCGTCGCCCCCCGCTCGCCCTTCATCTTGTGGGCGAGCTGCCAGGTCCGTGTTATCACCTCGCCGATGCGTCCCATGCCCTGCGAGTCCGAGTTGATTATGGGCACCGCGCCCAGGTCGTGCAGCACGTCCTCCGCCGCCATCGTCTCCCGCCGCAACCGCTCGTCCAGCGCCGCGGCCTCCGGCGGCGCGGCCACGTTGATGTTGTGCACCTGCGCCGTCATGCTGTGGTGCTCTTCGTAGGTGCTGACCGTGTACGGAATCGTGGGCGTGGTGGACGACGTGATGATGTTGTTCACGCCCGCCAGCCTGATCAGGTCCGGCGCGTGCCCGCCGCCCGCGCCCTCGACGTGGTAGGCGTGGACCGCCCGCCCGCCTATCGCCTCGATGGTGTCGGACACCTGCATCGCCTCGTGCAGCCCGTCGGTGTGCAGCGCGACGGACACGTCGTACTCGTCCGCGACCCGCAGGCACGTGTCGATTACGTCGGGATACGCCCCCTCGTCCTCGTGGATCTTGAATCCCGCGGCCCCCGCCTCGATGCTCTCCACCATCGGCGACGGGTGGCTCGCGCTACCCCTCGCCTGCAACGCCAGGTTGACCGGGATGTTCTCGAACGACCGCAGCCAGCTCTGTATCGTGGCGCGCCCGGTGGTGTTGAGCCCCGCGCCGATGAGCGTCGTCAGCCCGGCGGCCAGCGCCACGTCCATCAGCTTGGGGTTGTCTCCGAGATGGACGTGGCTGTCGACCCCGCCGGGCGTGGCGATGACACCGTCGCCCCGGTAGCCGACGGTGTTCGGCCCGATCACCAGGTCCACCCCGTCCATGATGTCGGGATTGCCTGCACGACCCACGCCCGTTATCACGCCATCCTTGATGCCGATGCTGCCCTTGAATATGCCCAGCACCGGGTCCATGACGATGGCGTTCAGGATGATGCTGTCGAGCTCGCTGTCCCTGGCGGGACGGTGCGAGTACATCATGCCTGTCCTGAGATTCTTGGCCCATCCGCCCATTATCTCGTTGCCGTAGTCCGTGTAGTCCCGCTCGATGAGCGCGAACAGGTCCGTGTCGCCCAGGCGCACCCGGTCGCCGGCGGTCGGGCCGTACATGGCCCCGTATCTCTCCCTGTCCATCTCAAACGGCATGATCACTCACCTGCGCCGAGAAATCCGCGAGCGCGCGCCCGTTCCAGCGCCTCTCCCACCTGCGACCCCGACAGCCCGCCGTTCACGAAGCCCTGGTAGCCGTGCACCCGCCGCCCGCCGCCGATGTCCACGAGCCGCACGTCCACGACCTGCCCCGGCTCCCAGCGCACGCCGCCGCCCGACGGCACGTCGAGCCGCTTCCCGTAGGCCGCCCGCCTGTCGAATCGCAGCCGCTTGTTCACCTCGAAGAAGTGGTAGTGCGATGTCACGTATACCGGATACGGCGACGTGTTCTCCACGGACAGCGCCACCGCGTCCCGCCCCTCGTTGCAGGCTATGCTCCCTCCCGCGTACACGACCTCTCCAGGTATCACGTCTGCCTCCTCCCATTCACCGTATCGGATTCCGCACGAACACGAGCTTGGTCCCGTCGGCGAAGCTCGCCTCCACACGTATCGGATCCACCAGCTCGGCCACGCCCTCCATCACGTCCTCGCGGCTCAGCACCCTCGCGGCCATCTCCACGGTGTCCTGGTAGCTGTTGCCGTCCCTGGCGTACTCCATCACCTCGTCGCAGATGAGCGCCGTCGCCTCCGGGTGATTCAGCTTGAGCCCCCTCGCCCTGCGCCGTCGCGCAAGCTCGGCCGCGTTGAAGATGGTCAGCCTGTCCAGCTCTCGTGGTGTAAGTCTCATTGCGCCCTCGCTGCTCTCGTGCGAATCCGCGTTCCGACTGCCGCCGCCCATTGTAACAGCAAGCCTGTGCGGACGCCGCACGGCGATGGTGTAGTATAGCGACACGTCCTCCGGTCCCCACAAATGTCGGAGTCGGACCGCTGCGCCAGAACGACCACATACTCTTCGAGCCGGACGAGGCCAGTCCTCGTCTGCTGACGCTCGGCGCCGCGGTGCAGGGCGTCGTCCTGATGGTGTCGAACACGATCACGGTTTCGACGGTTTACGTGCTCGCATTCGACGCCGACGAGAGCTACCAGTCCTGGGCGGTGTTCACGGCCTTGCTGATTGGCGGTGTCGTCACGGCTCTCCAGGCCACCCGGCTCGGGCGGCTCGGAGCCGGCCACATTCTCATGATGGGACCCGGTGTCCCCTTCCTGGCGGTCTGCGTGCTCGCCGTGGAGGAGGGCGGCCTAGCCGTGATGTCGAGCCTGGTGGTCGCCTCTTCCCTGGTCCAGTTCGCCGTGTCCGCCTGGCTGGCGCAGTTGCGTCGGGTCATCACGCCCGTGGTCTCCGGCGTCGCCTTCATGCTGATAGCGGCGTCCGCCATGCCCATAGCCATTACCCGCCTGGACGACGTTCCCGCCGGCGCGTCCTCGCTGGCCGGTCCGGCGGTCGGGGCGGTCACGCTTGCCGCAGTGGCGCTGCTGATGCTGCGCGCATCCGGCTACCTGCGGTTCTTCGCCATGCCGATTTCGATCCTGACCGGCTGTGTCGCCGCCGCCCTGCTCGGCGTCTACGACGTCCGCCCATTGATGGACACCTCGTGGTTCGAGCTTCCGGACTTCTCGTCCTGGCCCGGCCTCAGCACCTCGCTGGACGCGGAGTTCTGGGCGCTGCTGGTCATATTCGTCGTCGTGAGCATCGTGGTGGCCGTCAAGGCCAGCAGCGAGGGATCGTCGATTCAGCAGGCCTCCTGGCGCAGGCCGCGCGCAATCGACTTCCGAGCCGTCCAGGGCACGCTGAACGTCGGCGGGATAGCCACCCTACTGTCGGGAATCGCCGGCGCCATCCCGGTATTCATCTATCTGCCCTCCAGCATCTCGCTCATCGGATTCACCGGCGTGGCGGCGCGGCGCGTGGGGTATGCTATAGGAGCCATAGTGGTCGGACTGGCGCTGCTGCCCATGATGGTCGCCCTGCTGCTGACGATTCCGCGCCCGGTGACAGGATCGCTGCTGATGATTATCATGGGGCTGCTGTTCGTGGAAGGCGTCCGCACGATCGTCCAGGACGGACTGAGCCAGCAGAAGGCGCTCACGGTCGGGCTGTCGCTCTCGATCGCGGTCGGCCTGCAGAGCCACAACCTGGTCGCCGGATTCCTGGGCGAGCCGTGGGGACTGGCGTTCGGCAACAGCGTCGTCGTGGGCGTTCTCGTCGCGGTGCTGATGTCGGTCGTCATGGAAGTGGCCGTGTCCCGTCGCCGTCGGCTCGAGGCGGAGCTGGACATGTCGGCGCTACCCGGCATTGACGCCTTCCTGCGCGAAGTCGGCTCCGGCGCGGGATGGGACCAGGCATCGACGGACAAGTTGTGCGCGGCCGGTGAAGAGACGCTGAGCAGCATGTTACAGTTACGTGAAGACTACGAGGACGAGACGGCGCCGCGGCTGGTGCTGCTGGCGCGTCCCGAAGCCCGGACGGTCGAGCTGGAGTTTCTGGCGGTGTTCGGCGAAGAGAACATCGAGGACAGGATCGCGTTCATGAGCGAGCAGGCCGAGACGCCCGACGTGGGCGACATCTCGTTCCGCCTGCTGCGCCATTACGCCTCCTCGGTGCGCCACCGGAAGTACCACGGCATCGAAATAGTAACAGTGCAGGTTGAAAGCTAGGATGGGGGTGAAAACATGGCAGGATACGTAATCATAGACGTAGAGATAACCGACCAGGCCACGTTCGCTCAGTACGCCGAGAGGATCGTGGGAGTCGTCGAAGCCCAGGGCGGCAGGTACCTGGTGCGCGGCGGCGCCGCCGAGGGCATAACCGGCGGCTGGACGCCCGGCCGCGTCGTCGTGATGGAGTTCGACAGCCTGGATGCCGCCCGCGGGTTCATCTACTCGGACGGCTACAGGGAACTCGAAGACATCCGCTTGGCAGGCTGCAACACCAGCATGATAATCGTCGAGGGCGTCTAACCCGAAACACCCGCCAACGAGCGCAGCGCCTTCTGAAAAGTCCCCTCTCCCTCGATGGGAGAGGGTTAGGGTGAGGGTGAAAAGTCCCTTCCCCCTCGCAGGGGGAAGGTTAGGATGGGGGTGCCTACCCCCCGCGCCGGTCCGCCACGACCCGCCCTTCCTTCACCACCAACCGCAGGTCCGCCAGGTTCTCCACGTCATCCAGCGGGTTGCCGCCCACCACTATCAGGTCGGCCAGCTTCCCCACCTCCACCGTGCCCAGGTCGGCCCCCACGCCGCACAACTCCGCCGCGTTCCTCGTGGCGGCCAGCAGCGTCTGCCACGTCGTCGCGCCGGACTTGACCCACAGCCCCATCTCCAGCAGCGCCGAGTCGGTGAGCGGGTACAGGTCCGACCCCAGCGCCATCTTCACGCCGGAGTCCAGCGCCCGCCGGAACCACCGCCGGTGCTCGTCCACCGCCGCCTCGGCGCGCACCACCAGGTCCGGCGCGAGGTTCTTCTGCGCGACCCAGCGCCTCTCGCGCTCCGACGTCGCCTGCGACGGCGTCAGATGTGTGATGCCCAGCGTCGGCACGTACCACGCGCCGCTCTCCAGGAACAGCCGGATGCACTCGTCGTCCATGATGTACGCGTGCTCTATGGTGTGCGCGCCGTGGGTCAGCGCCGCCTTCACCGCGTCCGGGTTCGTGGCGTGGGCCATCACGTCGTACCCGCGCTGTCGGCACAGCGCGAACGCCGCGGCCAGCTCCTCGTCCAGCAGGAAGGAGTGGACGTGCTGGTCCCAGAACGGCCCCATCACGCCGCCGGACAGGTTCAACTTGATGTGATTCACGCCGTTCTTGATCTGCTCCCGCACGGCGTTGACGAACCCGTACGGGCCGTCGCACTCGCGCGCGTGCCCGGACGTTAGGAAATGGCCGCCCGTCGTGGTCAGAAATATGCCGCTTGCGAACACGCGCGGTCCGTCCAGACCGCCCGACGCGAAGGTGTCCCGCCACGCCACGTCCATGAAGTGCGCCGACCCGCCGCACCGCACGCCCACCACCCCGGCCTCCGCCATCCCGCTCATCAGGTTCTCCCCGAACCGCGCCGTCTGCTGCGCCACCGTGACGTTCGGGTCCCTCACGTAGTCCGGGTGAATGTGGACGTCCCACAGCCCCGGCAGCAGGTACGCCCCCTCCAGGTCGATCACCAGCGTCCCATCGCCGCCCGGCGCGCGCCCACCGCGCGTAATCTCCGCGATGCGCCCATCCTCCACCACCACGCTCGCTCCCTCAACCGGCTCCGGCTCAATGCAATCGATCAGCGTAGCGTTAGTCAGCACAAGCCGCATGTCTGCCTCCAATATCGTAACCATTAAGAGTCGATGTGGAAGAGCTGTCCGCGCGAAGCGGTAGTCCCCTCTCCCAAGACTGGGAGAGGGTTAGGGTGAGGGTTGACCGTGCACGCCTCACCAAGCCCGAACAGCTACCCAGGGCCGTCTGTTAGCGGGTTGTCTCACTTCCATGCACGATACTACCCCCTCCGCGCCACTATCACCACCAGCCCCCTTTCGCGCTCATCCGCGCCGCCCCCCATCGCCGCATGAAACGCGATCTCCCTGAACCCGCACTCCGCAAGCAGCCCCCGGTACTCCGCGTCCGTGTAGGCTTGCATACTCGACGCGTACCGGATGACGCCGCCAGTCTCCGCATCCACGACGTAGTAGCGCTCCGTTGCGGCCGCGAGTTCAGCATGCCAGAAACTCTCGCGCAGGCACAGGTACGGCTCGTCCGAAAACACGCCCCTGTCCGCCGAGTACCAGCGCGCGCCCATCTCTCCCATCTCGCGCACGGCAGCGAAAGTGTGCGGCTCCAGAAGCAGCACGCCTCCGGGGGATAGCGCGGCGTGAGCCTTTTCGAGAATTGCCTTGGCGTCGCGACGCCTGAAGACGTTGAACTCCCCGAAGATGAGCATGACCAGCCCGTACCCGACGCCGTAGTCGGCGGTCCTAATGTCCTGGAGCGTGTAGGAGCATCGCAGCCCGCGCTCGTCGGCCTGCGCTGTGGCAAACGCGATCGAGGCGGGTGAAATGTCGACGCCGACGCACTCGTGCCCCAGCCCGGCCAGCCGGCTCGTGTACAGACCGGGGCCGCAGCCGAGGTCTAGCACCCTCGCCGGCTCACCAGCCAGCAGTTCCCGGTGAATCCAGTCCACGTGCCCGTCAATCTTGTCGAAGCGTCGGCTGGCCGCGTCATGGCGCTGGGTGAGATGCTCCGCCAGCATCCGCCTGCTGAACTCCGGCTCGTCCCACGGGATCTTCTCCCCCTCCACCCACGGCTCCGCCACAGGCCGCCCCACGACGTCCATCAGCTTCAAGTCCAAGAGGTTACTCACCTCCCGCCTGCCCGAACCACCGAAAATCCTGTCCCAACCGTACCCAGCCGCGTAACCCAAACGCCACTCACTTGCCATTCACCTGCCTAATCGCTGCCACCCGTATGCGCAAATTGTGTCGCAGAAATTCCCACTCTCAGGCCCACTCCCACGACTTATGTCAAGCAGGAGCCTGCATCGTCCTAGTAGGTCAGCCATTAGTAGGGGCAATCCCTTGTGGTTGCCCAATCCGCACCCCAGTCGAACAGTGGCACTTCGCCCGACCCCTCTTGATTCTACAGAACCGACGTGCTATTTTCTATCCCATGGGCACTGTGCCAACTCCTCAGAGGGTGCCACCGCACAATCCCCTCTCCCTTGATGGGAGAGGGTCAGGGTGAGGGTGACAACGAGATCGCCACCGCCACATCCTGCCACATTCAGCGCAATGCGCGTGACGAACCTTAACAACTTGGCTCACAGAAAGTGACAAATACACCGGGCCGCCCAGCTACGGAATGTGCGGAATGTAGCAGAATTGGGCAGATTTTTCGTAAGGCCCCGCCCATCGGCGGTTCCGAGGCCGACGAGGGCCGCCGCAACGCTACCCCTTGTCCAGCCCGTGGATGCCCCGATAGTCGCTCGGCGCGGGCGACTGCCAGCCCTCCAGGAGGCCCGCGTCCGGCTGGTAGATTTCGACGCCCAGCGGGTTGCACGTCTCGATGGGGTCTCTGGCGTCCTCCTCGCCCCACACCTGCACCGACAGGTCGCCGTGCGGACAGGTGGAGATCGCGCACAGCAGGTCGATCTCGGCGAAGAACTCGAAGTAGTCGCCTCTTCTACCGGGTGAAGGCTTCACGAAGTAGCGGTCGTCCCTGGTCAGGCCGGTCACCTGGAAGATGTTGAGCACGTCGTGGACGTCACTCTCGTCCATGTGGTACGGCGCCACCGCCCGCACCAGGTTGGAGTGGCAGCAGTAGTCGAAGTCCTCGCCGTTGAGCATCTTGTGGACGTATGGGTCGCAGCGCGTGCCCAGCAGGTCGTGGCACCCCGCGCCGTCCTCGTCCAGCCCGTAGTCTATGGAGTCGCCCGTGACGGTGAGCATCGGCCGCAGGTAGGGCAGGCAGGACCACAGCCGGTCGAACTTGGAGACGTGGGCGCTGTGGAGCTGCTTGGTGCGCGCCGCCCAGAACCGCTCCCTGGGGTTGTTCAGGTTCCAGGCGTTGAAGTCGGCCACCTGCGCGCCCTCCACCACGACGATGCGGCATATCTGGCCCGCCAGCACCGGCCACGCCCTGCCGGAGCGTATGGGCACCACGAAGCTGTCGACCAGGCTCCGGCTGTCCGTCTCCCGGCCCAGCCGCCCGTAGAACTCGCGGTCCACGTCGATGGGACTGCCCGGTCTGGGTATGTAAATAACTCTCGGTTCTGGCATCGCACTTCCTCCGTGTGTATTTGTCCCTTCCCCCTCGCAGGGGGAAGGTCAGGATGGGGGTGCTTTCGCTCGCGCGGCGGGCGTTGTAAGGTTATCACAGTACGGGCAGGCCACAGCACGCTCTCCGGGAGGCAAAGCATGAAGTACGACTACATCGTCATCGGCGCCGGATCGGCGGGCGCGATTCTCGCCACCAGGCTCTCCGAGAACCCCGACACCTCGGTGCTCCTCCTGGAGGCAGGCCCGGACTACCCCGACGTCGACAGCCTCCCGGAGGAGGTGAAGCACGGCTACCTGTCCACCAAGAGCATCTGGGACAGCGACCACAACTGGCAGTTCAAGGCCAGGGCCACCAGTGCGGCCCCAACCATCGACGTGCCCAGGGGCAGAGTGACCGGCGGCTCCAGCGCCATCAACGGCCAGATATTCATCCGCGGCATCCCGGAGGACTACGACAACTGGGCGAAGTGGGGAAACTACGAGTGGAGCTTCCAGAAGCTCGTGCCCTACTTCAACATGGTGGAGACCGACACCACCTACCAGGACGACCCCGGCGACTTCCACGGCGCGAGCGGCCCCATCATCTGCCACCGCTTCCCCCGCGACGAGTGGCGGCAAGGCAACGTGGCCTGGTTCGACGCCTGGCGCGACTACGGACTGCCGTACTGCGAGGACCACAACCTGCCGGGCACGACCGGCGTGGGGCCGACGACCCTGAACAACCCCAACGGCATCCGCTGGTCTACGGCCATCGGCTACCTGGGAATGTCCCGCCACCGGCTGAACCTGACCATCAGGGGCGACGTGTTGGTCAAGCGGATTCTCTTCGACACGTCCGGCGAACGCCCCCGCGCAACCGGCGTCGAGGCGGCCTCCGGCGACGAGTCATTCGTGGTCGAGGCCGAGCAGGTCATCCTGAGCGCGGGCGCGATCAGTTCGCCCCAGGTGCTCATGCTCTCCGGCGTCGGCCCCGCCGACCACCTGGCCGAGCACGGCATCGAGACCCTGATCGACGCGCCGGGCGTCGGCCAGAACCTGGCCGACCATCCGCTCATCAGTGTTCTGTGGGCCACGAAGCCGGAGGTGGACCTGCAGCGGCACGTGCCCAACGCCCAGATTCTGGCGAGGTACACCGCCGAAGGCTCACCGCTCGAAAACGACATGATCGTCTACATGTCCGCCGGCATGGCCCATCGCCCCAACATGGGAGGCTGGGACGGCGAGTTGGTCGGACTGGGCGCGAACCTGGGCCTGAACCTCGCCTTTGCCAAGGGCGAGGTGCGGCTCAACTCCGCCGACTACAGGGACCACCCCTACCTCGACTACAACCTGCTGGACAACGCCGAGGACCTGCGACGGTTCCGCGACGGCGTCCGGCTGGTGGTGAGCATGGAGGACCACCCGTCGATGTCGGCCCTGATCGACAATCGCGTGTACCCGGAGGACTCGGACCTGCAGTCCGACGACGCCCTGGACAGGTGGATACTGAGCAAGATCGGCACCGGCCACCACGTCTCCTGCACCGCCAGGATGGGCCCCAGTTCCGACCCCATGGCCGTGGTGGACCAGTACGGCAGAGTCTACGGCGCCGACAATCTGCGCGTCGCGGACGCCTCGATCATGCCGGAGTGCGTCCGCGCCAACATCAACCTCACCGTCCTCATGCTCGCCGAGCGCGTCGCCGACTTCATCAAGCAGGGCCGGTGAACGGGCGCGACCGCCTCCCGAAGTAGTAGACGACACTTGCGGCATCAGCCGCCGGTGCTTATCCTTCCAAGTGGCACTTGCAGACAAGAAAACACCAGAAACGGGGCCAAGCTTGACCAACCAAGAGGCAGTACTCGAAACAACCGGACCTCCCCAGCCCTGGGAGACTCCCAATCTCCTTCCCGATTCCTATTCGTCCGACGGCTACGCGCCTGAGCCGGCGCTGACCGCGGTCATAGACGTAGGCTCCGGCTCGGCCCGGGCCGTGGTGATGCAGCTGAACACCGGCGGCGTGCAGATCCTGGCCCAGCAGCGCCTCGCCCTCAACCTGATGAGCCATGTGGACCGGAACGGCGCGCTCGACACCGAGGGCGTGGACAGCACTCTGGACGCCGTCGAGGACTTCGTCCAGGTGTGCCGCGGATACGGCGTGACCACCATCCACGCCGTGGGAACCGAGGCCCTGCGAAGGTCGCGGAACGCCTCCGAGATCACCGAGGCCGCCCGCCGCAGATACGGCGTGGACTTGCGCATAATCAGCGGCTACGAGGAGGCGGGTTTCTGCTTCATCGGGGCCGCGCAGGGCCTGCCGGTCACGCGGGGCCTGCTGGCCGACCTCGGCGGTGGCAGTACAGAACTCGTGGGGTTCTCCGGGCGGACCATGGACACCCGGAACTCGCTCCCGCTCGGCAGCCTGCGGCTGGCCAACCGCTTCCGGCTTACGGACCGGCCCGCCCCTGAAGACATGCACGCATCATACCAATACGTCCGCAAGTACCTGCACGAGACCGGGATTCCCCGCCTGGAGCAAGAGGATGTTCTGGTGGGCACAGGCGGATCGATGCGGCTGTTGTCCAAGCTGGACAGGCGGAAGCGTATCTATCCGCTTCACACCATTCACGGCTACTGCATCGCCGCGAGGGCTCTGTCCAAGATGGTAGACCGGCTCGCTTCCCGCAGCATGGAGGAGCGCTCCAGAATCCCGGGCATGAACCCGGAGCGCACCCACTCCATCGTGGGCGGCGCCGTGGTCGCTCATGCGCTGCTGGAGCACACGGCGGCCCAGTACATAATGGTGTCCGGCCACGGGCTGCGGGAGGGCCTGGCGCGACAGCCGGAGCCGGTTCTCGAGGACGGCCGGGTATCCCTGATGCCTCTGGCAGCCGTTCGCCGGAACACGCTTGACGACCTGATGGGCCGGTTCGCGCCGCGATTCACCCGCCGCGGAGCGCGCCGCGCCGCTCTGGCCGGCAGCATCGCCCGCACCGTGTGGGGAGAGCGGCACGCCACCCTCGCGTCGTCCCTCGGATGCGCAGCACTGCTCCTGGACATCGGCAGCGCCGTGGACTTCTACAACCGGCACAACCGGGCCGCATCTTTCCTGACCCGGACGGACATGCCGGGCTTCACGCACCGCGAATCCGCCCAGATGGCGGGAATCCTGCGGATGGCCGAGGGCAGGAAACTGCCGAAGCGTTACCGCAAGACCCACATTCTGACCGAAGAGGACCTGGGGCACATGGGCCAGGCGGCCCTGATGCTGGTCCTGGCCGACGAGCTGGAACGCAGGCTGCCTCCACACGCCGGCGTCGAATCTGTTAATATGGCGTCGGGCAGCGGCGGCCTTGTGATTCATACACCGAATTGGTCGAGTTCATCCGCCCCTGACCTCCACAGGCGTTGGAGGAGTGAGTTCGACCGCCCAGTTCAGATTTGCCGAGGTGAGCCATGAACGAAAACGGACATTCGAACTTCCCGATGGGACCCCGATACGGCAGCCACCCCTACGACAGCGAGTACCCCGGCCGTCTTATCATCGTGGAGGGCATCGACGGCTCCGGCAAGAGCACTCAGTTGGACCTGCTGGGAAAGTGGCTGACGAGCCGCAATTATGTCACGGTGTTCACCGAGTGGAACTCCTCCCCCATAGTCAAGCGTAGCACCAAGCGGGGCAAGGCGGAGAGGCTGCTTACGCCCATGTCCTTCAGCCTCATCCACGCCGCCGACTTCGCCAACCGCGTCTACACCCAGATACTGCCCGCCATCAAGGAGGGCACCATCGTCCTTGCGGACCGCTACGTCTACACCGCTTTCGCCCGGGACAGCGCCCGCGGCGTCGACCGGGACTGGCTGCGGCGCGTCTACTCCTTCGCTATCCGGCCCTCCCTGGCCCTGTACTTCAAGGTGCCCCTGGACGAGTCCATCCGCCGCATAGTAGGGCGGGACGAACTGGGCTTCTACGAGTCCGGCCAGGACGTCAATCCCACCTCCAAGCGGGAGAAGGCGTTCCGCAAGTTCCAGGGCGCGATACTCGAGGAGTACGACCGGCTCACCAGCGAGTTCGAACTGGTGACCATCGACGCCACCCAGCCCATTCACGAGCAGCAGCAGATGGTGCGAAAGCTGGTGGAGCCCATGCTGCCCGGCGTCATGCGGACGCCCGGCCACAGCGTCACCGACGCCCTTGTCAGCACCGGCCTCACGGGGCGGTACCTCCAACCCTCCGGCTCCCGCCGAACGCCGGAACTCATCAACGCCTCCGACGGTTAATCCACGAGAACACGAGCGCCAAACCCAACTGCGAGACGGAACCATGACTACGCCCAGATTCTACGGACACACCCCACTGGACCTGGGGCAGAAGGATATGCCCGGACACCTCATAGTCATCGAGGGGACCGACGGCGTTGGCCGCTCTACCCAGATTGCCCTCCTCAAGGAGTGGCTGGAGACGGAAGGCCACGCCGTGATGGACACCGGCTTCCGGCGCTCCGAGCTTACGGGCAGCGGCATCGACAGGGCCATGAGGGGCCACACGCTGGATCTCCTCACCCTGAACCTCTTCTACGCCACGGACCTTTGGGACCGGTTGGAGAAGGGCATAGTGCCCGCGCTGGAGGCGGGAATGGTGGTGCTGGCCGACCGCTACATCTACTCCATCATGGCCCGCGCGCGCGTCCGCGGTGTCCCGGCTCGCTGGCTGGACGACATGCTGGAGTTCGCCATCATCCCCCACCAGGTGTTCTACCTGGACATCGACGTGGACCACCTTCTGCCCCGCGTGCTGGCGTACCGGGAACTGGACCACTGGGAGTCGGGAGAGGACTTCCTGCCAAGGGCCGACCGGCACGACAGCTTCGTGGAGTACCAGGAATCGCTGCTGAAGGAGTTCCACAGCCTGGCGGATCAGTACGACTTCGAGACGGTAGACGCCCGCCAGAGCGTGCGAGAGGTATTCGAAACGCTGCGGCAGGGAATCAGGGACGCGATAGAGGCCGTCGTCTGACCTGACCCCATACCGACCAGGATACCCAGGCTCCATCTGCTGATACTCCTGCGAGCAGGCCGTCACCCTGCCCAGGAGTATCATTTCAATCAAGCTACATCCTCACCAACTCTGTAGGTATGCCCGTTGTGCCTCGAAGGCATTTCGGCTTACCTGGGACGACGAAATGATTTCAGAAGAAAGATATCTACATAGGCTCTTTGCGTCTCAAGCGTCCAGGAGCCCGGACACCGCGGCAATAGTATTTCCCGACGGCCAGACTTCCTATGCCGAGCTGGACCGGGAGACGGACGCGCTCGCGGCCTATCTTCGCCGGTGCGGCGTTACTACCGATGACCCGGTGGGCATATTCATGGAGACATGCCGCGAGTACATCGTGGCGACCATCGCGACTCTCAAGGCCGGCGGGGCCTTCATGCCAATTGCCCTTGATACTCCTGACTCTTTGCTGCGGGCCATGCTGTCTGAGTCGCAACCGAAGGTCGTGCTCACCAAGGCGCAACATCTGCCCAGATTGAGTCAGACCACCCAGACGCAAGTGTTGCCTCTGGACAGCGACCGATCCTGGGGCCGGCTGGACTCGGGAGACCACTGCGCACGCGTCGCTGACAAAGATATGGTCTTTCTCCCCTACACGTCAGGCACGACGGGAGACCCGAAGGGAGTGATGCAGACCAGCGGTGCCGTGGTCTCTTCCTATTTCGCCAGGTACCAGTTCAGCTCTTACAGCGTTGGGGACAGGGTTGCCTGCAACATCTTCTTCTTCTGGGAGTTCCTGCGCCCGCTGCTGAAAGGCGGGACCGTGTACGTCATCCCCGATGATGTCGTGTTCGTCCCGCGCGCTCTCACAAGGTTCATCGCGGAACATAGGATCACCGAGATTCTGTTTACTCCGTCCCTGCTCCAGGCAGTTCTGAACTCTTCAGACCGCGACCGGCTGCGGGAGCAGCTCTCGTCCCTGCGAGTCGTGTGGCTGAACGGAGAGGTGGTGCCGGTCAGCCTGCTGAAGCAGGCGCTGGACTCTCTGCCCTGTTCCGCCCGGATATTCAACACCTACAGCATCAGCGAGACCCACGATGTCTGCACAGTCGACCTGACCGACCTGTGCGTCGACGGGATGGACACCTGCCCCGTGGGGTTCGCCATGGACGGCGTGAAGGTCATGGTACGTCCACAGGGAGAGTCCGACCTGATTTCGGCTGGCGTCGGGGAGTTGATGATTGGGGGCCGGGGCCTGTCCCGCGGCTATCTGGGCAGGCCCGACCTGGATGCCCAGAGTTTCGTCTACTGGAACGGGGAGCGGTACTACGCCACCGGCGACCTGGCCGAGGTAGCGCCGGACGGCATGGTCACCATCATTGGCCGCACCGATTCGATGGTCAAGATCAGGGGCTACAGCGTTTACCTGGGCGCCATCGAGGAGACTCTGCGCAAGCACTGTGACGTTGCCGATGCGGCGGTTGTGGCCGAACCCGTGGACGAGACCACCAAGCGGCTGGTCGCCTACGTCGCCCGCGGCCCGCAGGCGACCTGGAAAGTGGACGCAAGGAGCGGAACGAGCAGGGAACTGCGCGCCCTGCTGGAGCGGTACCTGCCGGTTTACTCGGTGCCCACTCATTTCATGGAACTGGAGTCACTCCCGATAAACCAGCAGACAGGGAAGCTGGAACGCAAGGCCCTGCCGCCATTGCAGAGGGGAGGGCAGGCCCTCAAGGAGCGGATAGCGCTGGCGGACAACGCCACCGCCGCCGAGCGGCGTCATGCCCTGCGGGTGCTGTGGGCCGAAGCCCTGGAGGTCGACAGCGACGGTCTGGAGGACGACTGGAACTTCTTCGATCTCGGCGGCCACTCCCTGGCGGGCCTGAGTCTCACCCTGGACGTTGAGAAGACGTTTGGGATCGAGCTCAGCGGCGCCGAGGTCTACGAGTACCCCACCATCGCGGAATTGGCGGAATTCCTGGAACATCGAGGACAAAACATGACAACCAAAGAAATGCTGGCCGAAGACTCAACCCTGGACGCGGACATCTCACCAAAAGGGAACGCACCCAAAACCCGCCTGAGCGAGGCGTCTTCGGTCTTCTTCACCGGGTCGACCGGGTTCCTGGGGGCCTTCCTCCTCGACGAGCTACTGCGCAACACCGGGCCGAACACGCGTTTCTACTGCCTGGTACGAGACCGGACGGACGGGCGGGGAGAATCCGCGAACCGCGTCCTGGAGACGCTGAAGTATTACGGACTGCCCGGCCAGTCCGCGGCTGACCGTATCATTCCCGTGTCCGGGGACCTTACCCTTCCCCAGATGGGACTGGACGACGACCGTTACCGGGAGTTGGCGGAGAAGATCGACCTCATATTTCACTGCGCCGCATCCGTCAACTACGTCTACCCATACTCCGTGGCGAAGCCTCACACCGTGGACGGCACCCTGGAAGTTCTCAAGTTCGCGTGCAGCGGCACCCCAAAGCCGATGCAGTACATCTCATCGAACGGAGTCTTCCCCGGAGGAGACGACACACCCTATCTGGAGAACAACGAAATCGACGACTTCCTCGACCGCATGGAGGGAGGCTACAACCAGGCCAAATGGGTCGCGGAGCGCTTGGTGTGGTCCGCCGCATCCCGTGGGCTGCCCGTCTGCCTCTACAGGCCGGGCAACATCGGCCACCACAGCGGCACGGGCACGCTCAACCCCAACGACTTCCTGTCGCTGATAATCAAGGCTTGCGCGCGCCTGGGCAGCACGCCCAGCGCGCCGGACTGGTTCTTCGAGATGACCCCCGTCGACTTCCTGGTCTCCACGATCACGAGGATTTCCGACGATCCGAAGCACTTCGGCCGGGTCTACAACGTGGTCCAACAGCAGCCGGTACCCGCCGGGCAGGTCTTCGCCCGGATGGAGAGCCGCGGACACGTGACCGGAAGCGTCGACCTGGCGGAATGGAAGGCGAGACTGGAAACGAAGGCAGACCAGGAAGACGACATCGAATTGAAACTCCTGGTCCGCTCCCTCGATTCGGTAGAGGGGTATCTGGCCGATACGAGCTCCTACGACATCAGTGAGCTCACCAAGACGCTTTCGGAAATCGGCCTGACGATGCCGGTCGTTGACGCGGACTATGTGACCATGTTCCTCGAACGGTAGTCAACCGCAAGCCCTGCAACCGCGGTCAGGCCCCTGTAGGCATTTCCGGCTTGACAAAACGAACGCACGTTCTATAATGGCCTCTGCGCGAACTATACCGCGCAGGAGACGCCATGACCATCGCGTGCATTCTGATAACCCACCTCAGGGCCAAGGCCGAGCTGAAACGGCAGCCCGACCTGACCGACAAGCCCGCGGTCATCGTCGAGCGCCGCTACTCAGGAGCCGGCCCGGTGGTGGTGGACCGCTTCCCCAAGACGCCACCCGCCGCCGTGGGCCTGTCGCTGGAAAAGGCCGTGTCGCTCAACGCCAACATCATAGCGATGGAGGCGGACGAGGCCCACTACCGGCAGGTGTTCAACCGGGTCGTCTCGGCGCTGCAGGAAGTGAGCGACCGCGTTGAGAGGGACGGCCTCGGCGTAGCCTACGCGCGCACGGACGGCCTGGAGCGGCTGTACCGCGGCGAGGCGGGCGTGGCGTGCGCTCTCCTCAAGGCGGCGCCCGAGCACCTCGGCGCGCGGGTGGGCGTTGCCGAGGGCAAGTTCCCGGCATTCGTCGCCGCCCTGTCGAGCGACCCGCTCGGCGCGGCGAGAGTCCCCGAGGACGCCGCGGCTTTCCTCGCGCCCTTCTCCGTGGACCTGCTCCCCGCGTCGTCCGACGCCCGCGCCAGGATGCGCCGCTTCGGGCTTCACACCATGGGAGACGTGGCGGCCATGAGCGAGGCGGCGGTCGTCGACCAGTTCGGCGCGGAGGGCCGCCGCATATGGATGCTGTGCAACGGGATCGACGACAGCCCGCTCGTACCGCTGCCCTATGAAGAGTCCATCGTCGAGCACATATCCATGCCCTTCTCGTCCACGTCTACAGAGATGCTTCTCACCGCGCTCGACGCCCTTCTCAAGCGCGCCTACGCCAGACCCGACCTGAAGGGCAGAAACGTGGGCGCGGCGTCCATACGGTGCGGGGTGTTCGGCGCGCCGCCCTGGGAAAAGACCATCAACTTCAAGCGCCCGCCCTCCTCCTGGGAGGATGCGTCTTTCGCGGTGCGCAGCCTGCTGGAAACCGACCGCCCCAACGTTCCCATCGAGGATGTCACCCTCACCCTGTCCAGGTTCAGCAGCGAGACGGGCGCGCAGCTCGGCATGCTGGAGCATGACCTGAGCCTGCCGAACAGGTACGCTCGACAGGACCGTAGCAGGCGGCTCGTCGAAGTGGACAGGCGGTTGCGCGGACGCTCCAACGGCGACCATTCACTGTACAGGGTGGTGGAGGTAGCGCCCTGGCATCCGGCGCCTGAGATGCGCGCCCTGCAGGTGCCAGTGGAGCACTCAGCCGGCGACCTGATGAAGCCCCTGTATCCGCCGATGCCGGTGTCCGTTCGCGAGGGTCGTCGGCGCCAGCCCACCGCCGTTCTGCTCAAGCGCGGCCAAATGCACAACTGGACCAGGGTGGCACGCATAGCCGACCTCTGGAGCTTCGACCTGTGGTGGCTTCCCCAGCCCGTGACCCGCGTGTACTACCGGGTGGATTCGGCCGACGGCGAGCGGCTCACCCTCTTCCGCGACGGGCGCGACGGCCTGTGGTACCGGCAGCGGGCCTGAGGGCACGGGGAGCGCCGTGACACCCTCCTACGTCGAGCTGCGCGCCAAGAGCTTCTACTCGTTCGGTCTGGGAGCGTCACACGTGCACGAGCTCCTGGCCCGCGCGAAGGAGTGCGGCTACCCCGCCCTGGCGCTCGCGGACACCAACCTCTGCGGCGCGCTGGAGTTCGCCCGGCTCGCCAAGAGCCTGGACGTGCGTCCCATCACGGGCGGCGAGCTGAGGCTGCTCGACGGCTCGCGCCTGGCCCTGCTCGCCGTCACCCGCCAGGGATATTCCAACATCTCCACGCTGTTCACCCTCGCCAACGCCGTGGATCGCCGCGAGCCCAGGCTGGATCCAGAGCACCTGCCCGCCCACGCCGACGGCGTAATCGCGCTGACCGGCGGACGCGCCGGGCCGCTCTCCGCGCCAGGCGTGCGGCCCGGCCAAGCGCGCGAGCTCCTGCGCCGCTTCATGGACTGGTACGGCGAAGACTCGGTTTACGTGGAGCTGCAACAGGGCTTTCTGGACGGCGACACCGCGCGCAACCGCGACCTGGCGGCGCTGGCCGGCGACGCGGGCGCCCGGGTGGTGGCCACCAACGACGTCCTTTATCACGTCCCGGAGCGCTACAGGCTCCAGAACGCGCTCGTCGCCGCCTCTCTCAACATCACCATAGACGAGGCGCTGCCCCACCTGCACCCCAACCATCACCTGTACCTGAAGACGCCCGCCCAGATGGAGCGACTCTTCAGGCGCCGTCCCGACGCGCTTGCCAACACAGTGCGCATAGCCGAGCGGTGTGGCTTCGACCTGAGCACCGATCTGGGCTACCAATTGCCTTCCCCCGACGTGCCCCAAGGCTACACGCCCGACTCCTTCCTGCGCACGCTGTGCTACGAGGCGGCCGCCCGGCGCTACGGCTCCGTCTCCCCGCAGGTCGATGAGCGGCTGAGCACCGAACTGGCGCTGATACGCAAACACGGTCTGGCGGGCTTTCTGTTGCTGTACAGGGAGATAGCACTGCTCGCGCAGCAGATCATGCGGGAGCGCGGACTGGCGGACCCGGAGACGCCGCTGGAGGAGAGGCCGCCCGGAAGGGGGCGCGGCTCGTCCGTCGCGCTGCTGGTGGGATACCTCATAGGCATAAGCCACGTGGACCCACTGCGGTGGAACCTGACGCTGGAGCGTTTCATATCCGAAGACATGACGATGCTGCCGGACATAGACCTGGACTTCCCCAGAGGGCTGAGAGATGAGCTGATAGAGAGGGTGCACCGCCGCTTCGGCCCCGAGTTCGCCGTGCTCGCAGGCGCGATCGGCACCTACAGGCTCAAGGGCATAGTACGGGACCTGGGCAAGGCGCTGGGACTTCCCCTCGAGCAGGTCTCGCTGCTCTCCAAGCAACTCCACTCCCACGACGCCGCCGACCTGCGCGCCGAGATGCTGGAGCTCGCGGACTTCCGCGACCGCGTCGACGCCCCCGGCTGGCGGGACCTGCTCGACCTCGCCCCCCAGCTCATGCGCGCCCCCAAGGTGCTGGGACAGCACGTTGGCGGCATGGTGCTGAGCAAGTCCCCCATTTCGGAGATGACCCCTATCCGCGCGGGCGCCACGGACGGCCGCTACATCATGGACTGGAACAAGGACAGCGTGGCCGACGCCAATTTCGCCAAGATAGACATTCTGTCGCTGCCGGTGCTGGACCAGATCGAGGAGACCCTCTCCCTCGTGGAGCGACACGAGGGGCTGCGCCTCGATGTGAGCCAGATAGACCCCGAAGACCCCAGTGTTTACGACATGATCAACGAGGGCAGGGGAAAGGGCGTGTTTCTGCTCCAGTCGCCGGCGCAGCTCAAGATGGCACAGCGTCTCAGGTCGCGCAACCTGCTCGACCTGGCGTACCAGGTGGCGCTCATCAGGCCGGGCGTCGGAGAGCAAGGCAGCGCGGTGTCCCAGTTCGTCGAGCGTTACAGGCACGGCGCCCAGTGGGAGTACGACCATCCGCTGGAGACGCGCGCCCTCGAGCGCGGCTACGGCGTCATAGTGTGGCAGGAGCAGGTCGTTCAACTCATCATGGACGTCGCGGGTATGAACACCGCCGAAGCCGACGAGATCCGGCGCGCCTTCGCGAGGCCTAACAACGAGCGTCTGATCGAGATGCAGTGGGAGCGCTTCCGCGAAGGCGCGCTCTCTAACGGCGTGGACGAAGAGACAGCCCACAAAATCTTCTCCAAGATCAACGGGCACTACATGTTCCCCGAGTCGCACTCTCACGCCTTCGCCGTCACCGCATACCAGGCGGCGTGGCTCAAGCGCTACCACCCCCTGGAGTTCTTCGTCGCCCTCATCAACAACCAGCCCATGGGCTTCTATCCGCTGGAGACGCTCAAGCAGGACGCCCGTCGCTTCGGCGTTCCGTTCGCCAACCCGTGCGTGAACGCGAGCGGCGTGGACTGCGTCCCCCACCGCGGCGCGGTGCTCCTGGGGCTGGGCATGGTGCGCGACGTGGGCGATGCGTCGGCGCGGCTCATCGTGCGCGAAAGGGAGATGCGCGGCCCGTACTCGGGGGCCGGCGACCTGGTGCGCCGGACTGGACTCGCGCCCCAGGCCATGACGTCCCTCGTCATGGCAGGCGCATTCGATGGCCCGACGCCCAACCGCAGGGAGGCGCTCTGGGACGCCGGCCTGTACACGCGGCCCACGCGCGGCGGACAGGCCGCGCTGCCCGTGTCGATGGACGAAGGCCTGCCCCGGCTGGACGACTTCACGGACGAAGAGAAGATGGCCGGCGAGTACGCCACCATAGGCATCTATCCCAGAGGCCACCTGATGGAGTTCGTGCGGCCCCGGCTGGACGCCGGCGTGCTGCCCACCACGGCTGTCGAACGGCTGGAAGATGGCGCGCGGGTGAGGGTCGCGGGCTGGCCGGTGGCGCGGCAGCACCCGAAGGGAAAGGACGGCACGGTGTTCGTGACCATAGAGGACGAGGCGGGCGACGTTCAGGTGATCATATGGCCCAGGGTGTTCGCCCGCCGCCGCAGAGAACTCAAAAGCCGCGTCATCCTGGTCGACGGCGAGGTGTCGCGCTGGGACGGCACCACGAACGTCATAGCGTCAGACGTCCGGGCCATACCCTCGGCGGTGCGTATGCCCCAGTCCCACGACTGGCGGTAGTGCCCGGACGCGATACGCGCGGTAGCGGCTAGCGCTCGGCGTAGACTTCCTGGGCGACGCGGACGGCGTTGGCAGCGGTGGGCCAGCCGGCGTAGAAGGCCATGTGGACTATGACCTCGGCTATCTCCTCTTTCGTGACGCCGTTGTCCAGCGCGCGGCCTATGTGTCCGCGGAGCTGATCGGTGCGGTAGAGGGCGGTGAGAACCGCGACGGTGATGAGGCTGCGGTCGCGCTTGGAGAGTTCGGAGCGCTCCCAGACGTCGCCGAAGACGACGTCGGACGTGAGCTCGGCAAGCTTGGGGGCGATTTCTGCCATGATTTCGCGAGAGGTGGTCATGTGGGGAGTTCCTCCAGTAGATCAGTGGTTGGTGGTTAGCTGTAGGGGCTCGTCACCCCCATCCTAGCCTTCCCCCTGCGAGGGGGAAGGGAATCAGGTGTCGAAGCCGGTTTCGGCGGCCCAGGCCTGTACGCCGCGGCGGAAGGCCAGCGCGCCCATGGGAGCGATGACGGCCTGCAGGGCCTCCAGTATTTCGCGGGGCGTGGCGCCCTCGTCCAGGGCGAGGCGGACGTGTAGCTGGATCTGCTCAACGTCGGCCCGCAGCGCGGCCTCCACGACTATCTGCAACAGCTCCTTCGTCTTGCGGTCCAGTGTGCGCTGACCGGTGTAGGTGGCCTCGATGAACTCGCCGTACTTCTGCGCCCACTCCAGGTCGGCCTCGGCGAGGATGCGGTGCATCTCCAGTGTGTAGCCGCGGCTCTGCTGCATTCGGGCCAGGTATTCGTTGGCGTCTTCGGTGGTCATGGGTGAACCTCCAGTCAGGGTGGCGGAATCTCGCTACAGCACCACTACGGAGCGCAGCACCTCGCCTCGCTCCATCTTGTGGAAGGCCTCCTCGACGTCGCCCAATCCTATGGTCTCCGAGACGAAGCCGTCCAGGTCGAGCCGTCCCTGCAGGTACAGGTCGATGTAGAGCGGGAAGTCGCGGGTTGGCAGGCAGTCGCCGTACCAGGACGACTTGAGCGCGCCGCCCCTGCCGAAAACCTCGATCATCGGCAGCGTGATGGTCATGTCCGGGCTGGGCACGCCCACGAGTACGACGGTGCCGGCGAGGTCGCGCGCGAAGAACGCCTGCTCGTAGGTCGCGGGGTTGCCGACGGCCTCTATGGCCACGTTCACGCCGTTGCCGTCGGTAAGCTCGCGTATCGCCTCCACGGCGTCGGTCCGGGTGGAGTTCACGGTGTGGGTGGCGCCGAAGCCCTTTGCCCACTCCAGCTTGCGGTCGTCGATGTCCACCGCGATTATGGTGTGCGCGCCCGCAAGCCGCGAGCCGGCGATGGCAGCGTCGCCCACGCCGCCGCAGCCTATGACGGCCACTGAGTCGCCGCGCGAGACGCCGCCGGTGTTGATTGCCGCGCCCAGGCCGGCCATGATGCCGCAGCCGAGCAGGCCGGCCGCCTCGGGTCGTGCCCGCGAGTCCACCTTCACGGCTTGGCCTGCGTCCACCAGGGTCAGCTCGGCGAAAGCGCCTATGCCGAGCGCCGGCGAGACCGGCGAGCCGTCGGCGAGCGTCATCTGCTGGCAGGCGTTACGGCTGTCGAAGCAGTACCAGGGCCGACCACGCAGGCAGGAGCGGCATCCGCCGCAGGGCGAACGCCAGGCCAGAATCACGGAGTCGCCGACGGACAGGTGACCGACGCCGTCGCCAAGCTTCTCTACGACGCCCGCGGCCTCGTGTCCGAGGAAGAAGGGGAAGTCGTCGTTGATCGCGCCCTCGCGGTAGTGCAGGTCGGTGTGGCAGACGCCGCACGCCTTCACGCGGACGAGCGCCTCGCCCGGGTCGGGATCAGGCACCAGGATCGTTTCCAGCGTCACCCCGGCGCCTTTGGCGCGGGCGATGACCCCCTGTACTTCATTTGCCATGCGTGACCTCCGTTCGAGGCTCGGTGAGCGTTCTCAGCGCGCTACTCGTGACCGTCGCCGACTGCCGGTCCGCGAGAGGCCCGCGGGCTTTCCGTGCCGGCGGCCTCGTTCCGCTGGGCAGACGAATCTTCGCCCCGGCGACGGCGCGCGCCACCAATAATGTATCCTAGTGGATTACCGTTCCGCCTGCCAGCGGTCGCGATCTCACGGCGGCGGGAAGGCTGCGGCGGAGTGGGCTTGCGGGCAAGCAGGAACAGCACTCCCCCGATGCAGTTCAACCCCGCGATTATCAGAAAGGCCAGCGTGTAGTCACCGTACCTGTCGTACAGAATGCCCGGGAAGACCGGCGCGGCCAGCAGGAGCACGTTCATAGGCACCTGCGAAATGCCCATTATGGTGCCGAAGGAGCGCCGCCCGAAGTACTCGCCGCGAATGGAGGTGGTGAGGGGACTCCGTCCGCCGAAGCCGATTCCGAACAACACCGCGAACCCGAACGCCATCCAGACCTCTGTCGCAAAGGTGAGCACCAGCAGCGACAACGCCTGGATCATGGTGAAGATGAACAGGCCCACGTTCTTGGGAATCGTATCGCCAATGTAGCCGCCGATTATCTGGAAGATCATGGAGGATACGGTGTATGTGGACACGACCCAGGCGGCCTGGGGCAGGGTGAGGCCCTGGTCGGTGAGCATGGGGGCGAGGTGGGCCATGATCGCGATGATTGCCATGGATGTGAAGCCGTGGCCAATCGCGATGAGCCAGAAGGTGCGAGTACGAAGCGCCTGCGAGGCGGTGAACTCGACAGTGGGGGACAGCCGAGTCGCGCGGCCACCGTTTTCGCGGCGCCGCTCGATGTCGTCTGGGCGTTCGCCGTCCGGCATCAGACCGTAGTCCTCGGGCCGGTTGCGGATGATGCGGGAGATAGGGAAAGCGAGCGTGATGGCCACCAAGCCGATAATCGCCGCCGTCAGGCTCCAGCCCAGGTTGTCGTCCTGGGGGTCTACGGCCCAGGCGATGACCGGGATGAGCCATAGAGCGCCGAACTTCGCTACGGATGCCGACCACCCCATGGCCTTGGAGCGGTTTCGGTTGAACCAGTTGTTGAGCATGGCGTTCAGCGGAAGCCATCCGCCAATTCCCTGGCCGAGCGCCATTATCAGGAACGCGAGATAGAACATCCACAGGAAGCGTACCTGGGACATGAACAGGAACCCGCCCCCCATGATGATGAGGCCGATAAGCACCATGCGGCGTGTGCCCATGTGGTCCACGAGCCAGCCCTCTATGGGGCCGAGAATGCCGCCCTCGATGCGGGTGAACGCGAAGGCGAGGGAAAGCTGGGTGCGGTTCCAACCGAACGCGCTCTCCATCGCGACGAACCACATGCCCATGGAGTGGAACAGGGGTACGCTGGTGATGATGTGCGTAAATCCGGTGGCCGGGACGAGCCACCAGCCGTAGTAGGTGCCGCGGATGCGTTCGGCGAACAGTCTGTACAGACTTAACAAGTCTCTGTAGAGTCCCTTCCGCGCCCTGGGCGTTGGATAGGCGGTGGTCGCACGCCGAGCGCACGCCAGTATACCACAGGTGAGAACGGCCCCCTTTTTCGGCAGTCTGGCCCGTTTCGCCGGATATGGCGTATACTTGAGACAGTCGGAGGGTCATAACGTTCGTGGAGGTACGGTCGAAGATATGATTATGGTTCGGCGAGTGTACATGCCCAAGCCGGGCGAGGGCGGCAAGCTACTTAGGATCGTGCGACAGATCAATGCGGAGACAGTGAACGCCGGGTTCCCTCCGCTGACCGTCTACACCATGACGCACGGCCCGCACGGCATGGTGGTTACCGAGCAGCAATGGGAGTCGCTGGAGGCCTACGAAGCGTCGCGCGACCAGGTGCGACAGACACCGGCGATAACCGGGACGTTCAGCGAGACGTATCCGCTGCTGGCCGAGACGCACGTAACGGAGATCTACAGGCAGGTGGAGTAGGGAGGACATCGGCAGTCGGGGGGAAGGGAAAAGCGAAAGGAAAGCGAATTGGCGATTCAAGAACACATCGAGATCAGGGAGATTGTGAAGGAGCGGTACGCGGATGTGGCGAGAGGCGCCAGCGACTGCTGCGGGGACTCGTGCTGCGGGGAGGCGGAGACGAACCTGTACACGCTGCAGGAGGTGGAGGGGCTGCCGACCGAGGCGGTGATGGCATCGGCGGGCTGCGGCAACCCGACCGCCATCGGCGCGCTGAACGCCGGAGAGACGGTGGTCGACTTCGGAAGCGGCGGAGGCATCGACTGCTTCCTGGCGGCGAGAGCCGTGGGGCCGGAGGGCAGCGTCATCGGCGTGGACATGACGCCGGACATGGTGGCCCTGGCGCGCGAGAACGCGATCAAGCTGGGCGCGACGAATGTGGAGTTTCACCTGTCGGAGATGGAGAACACGCCCATCGACGCTGAGAGCGTGGACGTTATCATCTCCAACTGCGTGATCAACCTGTCCCCGGACAAAGACGCCGTATTCCGGGAGGCGTACAGGATTCTGAAGCCGGGCGGCCGCGTCTACATATCGGACCTGCTGCTGGTGAGTGAGCTGCCCGATGAGGCGGCGACCGACATGAGCAACTGGGTGTCGTGCATCGGCGGCGCCGAGCCGGTGGACGTGTACCTCGGCAGGATGCGTACCGCCGGGTTCGAGCGGGCCGAGATCACGGCGGACACGCCGTGGGAGGGCAGCGCGCAGTGGGCCTCCTACGCCCACAGCATGAATATACTCGCCCATAAGCCGGGCTAGGGCGCCCGCCGTATCGCGAGGCCGGACGCCGGCCTCGCGAACAGCCTGAACAGTAGAGGGAGAAGCGCCCGGCGGGGCGCTTCTCCCTTTTTGCTCTGGTCTAGGTTTCCCGGCACACTAAGCGACGGGCCCCGTCAGGTTAGACGTGAACTTCGGTCCTGTTGTTTCCCTGCGGGGCGTAGTTGGAGTTGCTGGCGGCCTGGCTCCTGCTGTCGACGCGCAGGGAGTCGATGCCCCGGCGCACCTGGCCGAGGACGTCGGCGAGATGGGACTCCAGGTTGAACAGCACCTCGCGGGCGTACTGGTCGGCGCCCTCTCGCCGCATCGCGGCGGCGATGTCGGACTCGCCCATGAATCGCTGCGCCCGGCGCTGAGCGTCGTCGATGATCTGGTTCGCCTCCTGGCGCGCCTTCTCCTTGGTCTGCTCCGCCTGCTCTTGCGACTCCCTCAGCACCTCGGACTCGCTCACCCTGGCGTTGAACTCGTTCTCCGCCTCGGTCGTAAGCGACGAGGCCTGCTGCTCGGCCGCGCCCTTGATGCGCTGCGCCTCCAGGTAGGCCTGGCTGATGATGCTGTCCTTCTGCTTGAGGATCTCGTCGGATTCCTGGATGTTCGCGGGAACGGAACGGCCCGCCTGCTCGGCCATCTCGATGAGCTGTTCGATCTGGTCGATTTCCACCATCACCTTGCGCCGGAAGCCGGGCATCCGAGTGCCCGTAGCCGCCATCTGCCTCAGTTCGTTGGTTACTGCGTTGATGTTGCTGATGATACTCCTCCTTCTGCTAGCGCTGTTCCTTCGCCTATCGCGTTCTTTATGAGTTAAGCTTGGCCGCGAGCGCCTCCGCGACGTGCGGCGGCACGAGATTGTCGACGTTAGCCCCCAGCGATACCACCTCTTTTATTCGGCTGGAGAACACGAACTGGTAGTCCAATGAACTCATCATGCACACCACGTCGATTTCGGGGTCCAGGTTGCGCCACATCAACGCCATTTCGAACTCCAACTCGAAGTCGAAGCCTGCCCGAAGCCCCCTGAGAATGAACTGGGCGCCCTGGCGATGGGCCACTATAGGCGCGAGTCCCGTGAACGGGACGACGTCCACGTTCGGCAGGTGGTTCACGCTTCGCTGGAACAGCTCCACGCGCTCCTCGGTGCTGAACAGCAGCCTTTTCGTAGGAGGGGAGTCGTAGACGCAAATGACCAACTCGTCGAACAACTGCGACGCTCTCGTGGCGATGTCGACGTGGCCGTTGTGGGCCGGATCGAAGCTGCCTGGGTATATCGCCTTAGCCACCGTTTTCACCTACCTTATAGAACGTAATCGCGGTGTCGCCGTACCGTCGGCTGTCCACGCGCCTCAGGCTGCCGTAGCCGGTCTCGAGGGACTGGCTGCTCCGGTGTTCCGCGACCACCACGCCGCCTTCGGCCACCAGGCCCCGCTCAGAAAGCTGCGAGAGCGTCGCCTCCCAGGAGGTCGACTCGTACGGTGGGTCGGCCATCACCAGCCCGTACTCGCCGCACATGCCGCCCAACATACGCTCCACCCTGCCGCACAGAACTCGGCCCCGGTCGTCCATGTCCAGCTCGCCGAGGTTGCGGGCCAACTGGCGGCACCTTCTGCCATCAGACTCCACGAAGTCCGCCCAAGCCGCTCCTCGGCTGAGAGCCTCTATGCCAAGAGCGCCGGTCCCGGCGTAAAGGTCGAGCACTCGCACCCCCTCAATGGCCGACCGACCCAGAATCGAGAACAGCGCGCCGCGCACCCTTTCGGACGTTGGCCGCAGGCCTCGTTGGCGATCCGTACGGATCAGTCTGCCCCTGTGCGTTCCTCCCGATATTCTGACGCTCATGGGCCGTAGGGCCCTCCACGTGTGTCCTGCCGCGCCGCTTCGTCCCAGTGCCGGTCGTAAAGCGAGCGAAATGCGTGAGCCACGGTCGACAGGCGAGTGACCGGATGGGACTCTGCGACGCTCACAAAGGTTAACAACGGCTGATTTCAGGATTAAAGCGCGTTTTGGACATATTTTTTACGAGTTATATGATTGAGATAGGTTCTTCAAATTGAACGCGGAGGCGGTGGCAGTTTTACATTGATTATGGGTCGGGTTAGAATACTCCGGCTTAGGTTTGTTCGACACGAGGCGCGCATTTCGGGTTGTCTCCAAACGCGCAGGTCGGAGGGCACGCGACACGACATGTTGGAAGATAACGAGCTGATGAGCGTTCGCCTGGCGAAACTGGGCAGGCTTAGAGACAGGGGAATCGACCCTTACCCGCACCGGTTCAAGCGCACGCACACGGGCGCGGACGCCGCGGCGCTGTTCGAAGCCACCGAGGCCCGGGCCGGCGACGCGGAGGCGCGCTCCGAGCCGGTATCGGTCGCGGGCCGCATCGTGGCGCTCAGAGGCATGGGCAGGGCGACTTTCGTGGACCTGCTAGACGGCACCGGGCGCATCCAGGTCATGTTCAGGCGCAACGTGCTGGACGAGGACTACGGTATTCTCCAAGACCTCGATCTGGGGGACTGGATCGGCGTGAGCGGCCAGGTGTTCAGGACACGTGCGGGCGAAATCACGGTCGAGGCGGGGGCGCTCAGGGTGCTATGCAAATCGCTGCGGCCCCTGCCGGAGAAGTGGCACGGCCTGGTGGACGTAGAGGCGCGCTATCGGCAGCGCTACCTGGATCTGATCGCCAACGAGGAGGCGCGGCACACCGCCACACTGCGGCCCCGCATTGTGGCGGCGGTCAGGCGGTACATGGACTCGCGCGGGTTCCTCGAGGTCGAGACGCCGGTGCTGGTGCCGGTCGCGGCGGGGGCCATGGCGCACCCGTTCACGACACACCACAACGCGCTGAACCGCGACCTGTTCCTGCGCATAGCCACCGAGCTGTACCTCAAGCGCCTCGTCGTGGGCGGCCTGGAGAGGGTGTATGAGATAGGCAAGGTGTTCCGCAACGAGGGAGTGGACCAGGACCACAGCCCCGAGTTCACCATGATGGAGAGCTACGAGTCGTTCGCGGACTACAACGACGTGATGGCGATGGTGGAGGAGCTCGTGTCCGGCGTGGCAACGGAGGTCACAGGCAGCGCGGCGATCGAATTCGGCGGGCGGACCATCGACTTCACGCCTCCCTGGCCGAGGCTGGATTTCCGCGAGCAGGTGATTAAGTACAGCGGCATCGACTTCCTCGAATACCCGGACACCGAGGACCTGAAGGACGCGATGCGGGACGTTGGCGTCGACGTGTCGCAGCAGGTGAGCAGGGGCGGCCTGCTCGACAAGCTCATATCCGCCAAGGTTGAGCAGCACCTGGTGCAGCCGACTTTCCTCATCGACTATCCCATCGAGATGTCGCCGCTCTCCAAAAAGAAGGCGGACAACCCCATGCTGGTGGAGCGGTTCGAGGGCTACGCGGCCGGCATGGAGTTCTGCAACGCCTTCACCGAGCTCAACGACCCCGTGGACCAGCGTCAGCGTTTCGAGGAGCAGGAGGAGGTGCGTGAGGAGTTCGAGGGGGAAGAAACCGACAGGCTGGACGAAGACTTCCTGGTCGCCATCGAACACGGGATGCCGCCCACGGGCGGGCTGGGGCTGGGGATCGACCGGCTGACGATGCTGCTGTCCGGCCGCCAGAACCTGCGTGAGGTGGTGCTGTTCCCGCAGCTCAGGACGCGGTAAGCGAGCCTTTCACCCCGTCCCAAACCTCCCGCATCAGATGGGAAGTGACTTAAGGAGTCCCGCATCGTGGCCAGGTCGGTTGACGTCGCGATTGTCGGCGGCGGCGTGATCGGGAGCGCCACCGCGCTATACCTGTCGATGCGCGGCTTTGCGTGCAAGCTGTTCGAGCAGCGGGAGTTCGGATGGGGCGCGTCCGGCGCGACCGCGGGCGTGGTTGGCCCGCTGTGGCACGTCCCCCACACCCACGAGGCCGCGATGGCGCTGGGCCTCAACAGCCTGCGCGAGTTCCCGCGCCTAACCGAGGCGCTGGCCGATACGGGCGTAGCCACAGGCTACCGCCAGTCCGGCATCCTGAACGTCGCCCGCACGGAGGCCGACGAGCGGACGCTGCGGGACGGCCTGGCCTGGCAGGGCGAGCTCGGGCTGGACGTGCGCTGGGTGGACGCGGACGAGGTGATGGAGCTGGAGAGGCACGTCGCGCCAGGCGCGCTGGGCGGCGTCTACTCGCCGGAGGAGGGGTTCGTGCACGGCCGGTCGTTCGTGCGCGCGATGGTCAACGCGGCGTCGAACGTGTTCGGCGCGCGCCTCGCCGAGGGCGTGGAGGTCGGCGGACTTATCACCGAGGGCGGCCGCGTGGTGGGCGTAGAGTCCAGCGAAGGCCGAGTGTTCGCGGACCACGTTGTGCTCGCGGCGGGGCCGTGGAGCGGACTGGCGGGGCGCTGGCTCCCGCAAGCTCTGCCGGTGAGGCCCGCGAAGGGCCAGCGGCTGCTGCTTCGGAAGCCGGGCTTCATGCCGACGATGCCCGTGCGCGACTATGGTCGTTACGTCATGCCGCAGCCCGACGGCAGCGTACTGGTGGCCGCAACGCGCCACGAGGGCGAGTTCGACACCCGCGTCACCGCGGACGCCGTCGCGGAGTTGCTGGCCGACGCCGTGCGCGCCTTCCCGCTGCTGCGCGAAGCGGAGTTCGCGGGGGCAATGGCGGGCGTGCGGCCCGCCTCGCCGGACAGCCTTCCCATCATCGGCCCCGTGCCTGGATGGGACGGTCTGATCATAGCGGCCGGACACGACTCGGCGGGTGTGATGCTCGCGCCGGGCACGGCCGAGCTAGTGACCGAGTACCTGGCCACCGGCGACCCCGCCCCGCTTGAGCCGTTCGGCCTAGCCAGGTTCGGAAGCGAGTAAGCCCACCGAGTTGTCCCTTCCCCCTTGATGGGGAGAGGTTAGGCCTTCCGAATTGTCCCTTCCCCCTTGATGGGGGAAGGTTAGGATGGGGGTGACGAGAATCAGACGCGCACCAGGCCCAGGGTTATCTCCTCGCCGTCTACACTGAGCGTGGCGGTGTGCGCCTCGTCCGGCGCCGGCGCGTCTACAAGGTCGTCGCTGAGGGTCTCCCGGCGGATGTAGTCGCCGTGCGCTACCAGCACCTCGCCGAGCGTGTCGCCGCAGCGGTAGTAGGCGACGATGTGGTCGGCGATGTCGAAGTCCGCCTCGCGCCGAAGATTCTGGACCTGGTGTACGAACTCGCGGGCCATGCCCTCCAGGGCCAGCTCGCGGCTGACAGCGGTGGTAACGGCGAGCGTGTAGCCGCCCTCAGAGGCCACTGAGAAACCCTCCCGCTGGGCAGAGTTCACCAGAATCTCCTCCGGCAGCACCTCGTAGCCTTCGATGTCCACGTTCTCATCCGCCAGCACGCTGGATCGGACGGCGCGTGGGTCGGCGTTCTTGAGGCCCTCGATTATGTACCGCATCTCCATTCCGTACTTGGGGCCCAGCATCGGCATGTTGGCTTGGATGCTGAAGTCCATGACTTCGGACTCGTCCTCGATGGTGGATACGTTCTTGACGTTGAGCTCGTCACGCACCTGCGCGACCACCTGCTCCAGCCGCGCCGACTCCTCCGGCGAGCGCAGCACGACGAGTGCGCTTTCCAGCGGCTGCCGCACCTTCAGGCTCGCCTTGCTGCGCGCCGCGCGGCCCAGGCTCGACAGCCGCATGGCGAGCCGGGTGGCCTCGGCAAGCTCCTCGTCTATCAGGCCCTCGTCACAGGCCGGATAGCTCTCCAAGTGCACGCTTTCGCGGCCTCCGGCGCCGTTTGCCGTGAGGTTGCGGTACATCGACTCGGATACGAACGGTACGACGGGCGCCAGAAGCCTGCTGAGCGTGACGAGGCACTGGTAAAGGGTCGAGTGGGCGGCCAGCTTGTCCTCGTCGGCGTCGGATTTCCAGAAGCGGCGGCGGCTCCGGCGAACGTACCAGTTGGACAGGTACTCGACGAAGCGCTCCGCGGCGCGGCCGGCGCGCTCCGGCTCGAAGTTCTCCAGGGCGTTGGTCATCTCGCGCACGAGTATGTTCAGCTCGGATATGATCCACCTGTCGAGCTCGGGGCGTCTGCCCACTTCCGGCGCGGGCGTGGACGGATCGAACTCGTCGATGTTGGCGTAGGTCACGAAGAAGGAGTAGACGTTCCACAGCGGAATCAGGAAGCGGCGGCGAACCTCGTCCGCGGAGCGGAACCCGAAATTGACGTTCAGGGCCGGATTCTGCCGAGTGTACAGCCAGCGCATGGAGTCTACGCCCATCTGCTCGGCGGCGTCCTCGAACCAGATCGCGTTGCCCTTGCTCTTGTGCATCTCCTCGCCGTTCTCGTCCCGCATCAGCGCGTAGCTGAACACCGTCTTGCACGGCTCAGAGTTCTCGAGGGCAGTGCTCATGGTGAGCAGGGAGTAGAACCAGTTTCGGAACTGGCCCGGGAAGCTCTCGGATATCCAGTCGGCGGGGAACCACTGCTTCCAGTAGTCCTGGTCCTGCCGGTAGCCCAGCGTGGAGAACGACACGATGCCGGCATCCAGCCAGGGGTTGCCCACGTCCGCGATGCGGGACACGCGGGCGCCGCACTCCGGGCAGTCGATCTTCACGGCGTCGATCCACGGGCGGTGAGGGGAGTGTCCGCTGAACGCGTCCCAGCCCTCGACCGCGCGCTGTTCCAGCTCCTCCTCGCTGCCGATCACGTCGAAGTGGCCGCAGCCGCACTTGAATATGGGCAGCGCGAGGCCCCAGTAGCGCTTCTTGGAGATCATCCAGTCGTCCATGTTGCGCAGCCAGTCCAGCTCGCGCTCCAGGCCGAACGAGGGTATCCAGCGAATGTTGCGGGTTACGTCGGCTATCTGGTGGCGGAGCTCGTCCATGGAGATGAACCACTCGTCCACCAGCCGGAAGACCAGCTCGGAGTCACAGCGCCAGCAAACCGGATAGCGATGGGAGTACTGGTCGAGCCGGAAGAACACGCCCTTCTCTCGGAGGCTGTCGTAGATGGGCTTGTTGACGTCGTAGACGTTCACGCCGGTGAGCCAGTCGAAACCCTCGACGAAATCGCCGAACTCGTCCAGGGGCGCGATGGTGGCCAGCCCCAGCTCCTTGCCGAGCGCGAAGTCCTCTTTGCCGGCGCCGGGGGCTATGTGGACGATTCCGGTGCCCTCGGTCTCACTCACGTCTTCCCAGGCGATGACGCGGTGCTCCACGCCTTGCTGGGCGGTCAACTCGTCGAACGGCCCGCTGTAGCGCCGACCCACAAGCTCGCTGCCCGGCATCTCCGCCACGGTCTCCGGCTCGCCGCGCAGCATGGGCAGCAACTCCTTGACGAGGTACAGGGTGTCCTCGCCGGCGCGCGCCTTCACGTAGGTCTTCTCCGGGTGGACGGCGGCGGCGACGTTGGAGGTGAGCGTCCACGGCGTGGTCGTCCACACCAGCAGCGAGGCATCCTCGTCCAGAAGCGGAAACTTGACGTACAGGCCGGGGTGGACTATCTCCTTGTAGCCTTCGGTGACGATCTCGTGCTCCGACAGGCCGGTGCCGCAGCGTGGGCACCAGGGCATCACGTCGCGGCCCTCGTAGAGCCAGCCTCGCTCGTGGCATCTCTTCAGGAACTGCCAGATGGTGTAGTTGTTCTCGTCGGCCATCGTGTGGTACGAGTCGTCCCAGTCCATCCAGTAGGCGAGGCGCTGCGACTGCGAGGATATGACGTCGGAGAAGCGGCGGACGCGCTCCTTGCACAGGTCGACGAACCTGTCTATGCCGTAGGCTTCGATGTCGCGCTTGGACTTGAAGCCGAGCTCCTTCTCGACCTCGACCTCGATCCAGAGGCCCTGGCCGTCGAAGCCGTTCTGGAAGCGCTGCCTGTAGCCCTGCATGTTGCGGAACCGCAAGAACAGGTCCTTGTACGTGCGGCCCCAGGCGTGGTGCACCCCCATGGGGTTGTTGGCGGTGATTGGGCCGTCGATGAACGAGTACCGCTTGTCCGCACCGGAGTTGCGTTCGCGGTACTTGCGGGGGATGTCGTTGTCGTCCCACCATTGAAGTAGCTCTCGCTCCATGGCGGGGAAATCCACTCTGGCGTCAACCTGCTTGAACATGGCGTAACCCTCTATCGATGTAGTGTCGTCACCGCAAACGCGAGCGGCGGCGCAACAAAAAAAGCCCCCGCCCCTGAGGGACGAGAGCTGTGCGCTTCCCGCGGTACCACCCTGGTGTTCCACGCCGGCGCATTAGCACGGCATGGCGCTCGGTTCGCCCGGAGGCGCGTTCACGAGTCCGGGCCGCCCGGTTAACGGCGGGCGATTCCGTCGACGCCTACCGCCGCGCCCGATGGGCGTCGGATTCGGGTCGAGGCTCGGGAGTGATATTCGGCGCCGCGCTCCGCGTCCGCTCTCACCGCGGCCCCGCTCACGTGGGGCCTGCTCGGACTCGCTGTGCGCCCGCTTTGCGCCTACTCGTCTCCGTCTTCGCCTTTGTGCTATGTGCTTCGCCGCGCCCCTCGCGGGCGACCAACGTAGCAATGAGCATAGGGCAGGGGGGTCGGTGGTGTCAATAGAACCGCCAGTGACGCGAACTGCCCTTCGGCCATTCGCACCAACGTCCGCGCTCAATTTTCGGCCACCGCTCCCTTTCGCCAATCTCGCCCCGATTGGCATTGCCGAGCATACGGTAACCTACCAGAGGCGAATCCCGCCATGTATCTTTCGGGGAGCGCTCACATGTATCTTTGCGATACCTTTTGCATGGAACACCAAAACCCCCTCGCCCCCTGGCCGTAACCATCGAAGACCCCTGTTCCAAAGCATCCCAGTCGCGTAACTTACACGACACTCACTTGCTCATTCGCCGGCCCACTTCCACCATCCGTATGCCACTACTTCGCCACGAAAATTCCCATTATCAGGTCCACTTCCTCGACCTTATGTCACGTAGACCTGCCTTGCGCCAACAAATCTGCCGATTCACCCCGGCGTCGCGGCAAATCTCTGATCCCCCTTGATTCTATAGTACGCACGTGCTATTTTCTACGTGACGGGTGCTATGGCGACTGTTTAGAGGTGGTGTTTGGCCAGAAGTCCCTTCCTCCTCGCCAGTCCCCTCTCCCTTGATGAGGGAGGGTTTGAGCCTGCCCCGTACCTGATACGGGGGTGAGGGTTAAAACGAGGGTGAAGACCACCGTCGCGCTCTGCAACATTCCGCGCAATGCGCGTGACGAACTTTAACAATTTGGCTAACAGAAAGTAACAAGAACATCGGCCCGCCCAGCTACGGACTGGGCAGAATGTAGCAGAATTGAGCAGATTTTTCGGAGAGCCGCGCCCAGATACCCTGGCCCTTTCATTCCGAGCGCAGCCGAGGAACCTGAGGTCCCCCCACCCCAACCCTCTCTCCCGGCCGGAGAGGGGAGAATGAAGAGGCCCTGGGAAGGGACCCCTTGCGCGTTGAAACCGACCGCCGGGTTTGCTACGCTGCCGCATCGGTCGGCCACCGGAGAATGGCCGCAGCGCAACGTTGGAGACGCCCTCTATGACCCATACACCCCACTTCACACCCGCCCTGTTCGAATTCCTGGCGGAACTGGCGGAAAACAACAATCGTGAGTGGTTTCAGGCGAACAAGGCACGGTATGAGCGGGACGTCCGGGACGCGCTCGTGGCGTTCGTAGCCGACTTTGGCGACAAGCTGTACGAGATCAGCCCGCACATGGTGGCGGACCCGAGGCCGTCGGGCGGGTCGGTGTTCCGCATCTACAGGGACGTCCGGTTTTCCAACGACAAGAGGCCGTACAAGACGAACGCGGGCATCCACTTCCGCCACCAGGTGGGCCGCGAGGTGCACGGTCCGGGCCTGTACCTGCACTTGCAGCCCGGCAGCGTTTGGGCGGGCGCGGGCATCTGGCGTCCCAACTCCGCCACGGTCGGCAAGATTCGCGAGGCAATCGTGGCCAAACCGGAGGCGTGGACGCGGATAGTGGACGACGAGGGGTTCGCGTCGGCCTACTCTTTGGAGTCCGAATCGCTCAAGCGCGCTCCGAGGGGCATCGACCCCGACCACCCGCTTATCGAGCATCTCAAGCTCAAGTCGTTCGTGGCAGCCACCAGCTTCACGGAAGAAAAGGCGTGCGAGCCGGACTTCATCGACGCGTACGCCCAGACCTGCCGGAAGGCCGCGCCGTTCGCGGAGTTCCTGACCACAGCGGTGGGATTGGACTGGTGACGCGGCCGCGGGCATCGGGCGCGTCCGGGCCGGCCATTTGCCTTGACCCTATGATGCCTTGTTGCTAGAATGTGACGAATTTCTCAGAAGATGGGGCGCAACATGCTTGTAATCGGCCTGACCGGTGGTATAGGTACGGGCAAGTCCCTGGTCTCCCGCATGCTCGAAGAGCGCGGGGCAACCATCATCGACGCCGACTTGGTGGGCCACGAAGCCTACACCCCTCACACGGAAACGTGGCAGGTGGTGGTGGACACATTTGGCGACGTGCTCGCCGAAGACGGCCAGATTGACCGGCGAAAGCTGGGGGCCATCGTGTTCAGCGACCCGAGCCAGTTGGAAAAGCTGAACGCCATCATGCACCCCCGCATGTACAAGATGATCGAGGAGCGCATCGAGGGCCTGCAGGCCGGGGGCGCCGAAACGATCGTCGTGGAGGCGGCCATTCTGATCGAGGCCAAGTGGACCCCCCTGGTGGACGAGGTGTGGGTGACCACAGCGCCCGAGGACCAGGTGATCGAGCGAATCAAGGGGCGCAACAATATGGGCGAGGAGGCCGCCCGAGCGCGCATCAACTCGCAGATGCCGTCCGACGAGCGGGCAGGGCACGCCGACGTGCTGATTGCCAACGACGGCTCCATGGACCAGCTAAAGGATACGGTGGACAGTCTGTGGGAGAGCAGAGTGTCCGCCAACAAGGAGAGTAGCGACTAACGATGACCTCAACGACCAGGACGCTATACCGCAGCTACATCATCGAGGAGTACCATCTCGTCGACGAGCCGTACTACGTGGCTACCAGTGACGAGATAGAACTCTTCGAGGCCGCCTATCTGCAAAAGATCCCTCTGCTCTTCAAGGGCCCGACGGGTTGTGGCAAGACCCGATTCGTCGAGTACATGTCCTGGAGACTGGGCCAGCCCCTGACGAAAGTCCGGCCCGCCGACGAGCAGGCGCAGGCGTCGACCAACGGCGACAACGTGCCGCTGGTGACAATCGCCTGCCACGAGGACCTTACCGCGAGCGACCTGGTTGGCCGCTATCTGCTGGAAGGGGACAGCACCGTGTGGATCGACGGGCCGCTCACGCGCGCCGTCAAGGCCGGAGGCATCTGCTACCTCGACGAGATCGTCGAGGCGCGCAAGGACACCACCGTCCTCATCCACCCCCTCACCGACCACAGGCGCATGCTGCCGGTGGAGAAGAGGGGCGAGCTGCTGGAGGCGGCGGATGGATTCCTGCTGGTGCTCTCGTACAACCCCGGCTACCAGAGCGCTCTCAAGGACCTGAAGCACAGCACGCGCCAGCGCTTCCTGGCGATCGAGTTCGACTACCCGCCGCGCGACATCGAGGCCGAGATCGTGCAGCACGAGTCCGGCGTCGACGGGGACACCGCGATGCAGCTCGCCAGGCTGGGCGAAAAGGTTCGCAACCTCAAGGAGCACGGGCTTGGAGAGGGCGCGAGCACCCGCCTTCTCATCTACGCGGGCAAGATGATCGCCCAGGGCATCAGCCCGCGCCGCGCCTGCCAGGTCGCTGTGAACTGGGCGGTCACCGACGACGCGACGGTGCAGAGGAGCATCGAGGAGCTCATCTCTTCGATTTTCGAGTAGGAGCTTGCCCCGGGCCATGCGTCCTTCGTCACCGGCTCGCCTGAGCGGAACGGCATAGATGGGAGATTCGCCGATCGCGGAGATTCGTCGGCTGCTGTCCGAACACGGCGCGAAGGAGATCGACGACCCCACACTCGTCCAGGCGGGCGTGATGATTCTCATCTACCCCAAAGACGGCGAGTTCTGCGTCCTGCTCAACAAGCGCTCGGATAAGGTCGAGCATCACAAGGGCGAGATTTCCTTCCCAGGCGGCGGCAGGGACCCGGCGGATGACTCGCTCGAGGCCACCGCGCTGCGCGAGACCCACGAGGAGATGGGCATCCGGCCGGAGGACGTGCAGCTTCTGGGTCGCATCGACGACATGGCCACGCGAAGCCGGTTCCTCATGCGCCCCTACGTCGGCACCATTCCCTATCCCTACGACTTTCGCCCGTTCGAGGCGGAAGTTGCGGAGGTGCTGGAGGCGCCGCTGTCCACGCTGATGGACGAATCCAACTTTAGAGAAGAGGTCAGAATCGTCGACGGCGAGTTGTCAATCTCGCCGGCATACGCTTACAACGGTCACGTAGTTTTCGGAGCAACCGCGCGAGTTCTGAGCCAGTTCTTGGGATTGCTCCAGGCGGCGCCCGGTCCGCTCAAGGAGGCCCTGTGGAAAATAAGCCAGCCCTGACGCTCGACGAGATCAAGGAGGAAGTGAGTCGCTTCCCGGCCTCGGTACTGGAGGAGATGGAGAGGGCCCAGGCGGCCATGCCCGATTCCATGACGGCGGCGCAGAGCCGCGACTGGGCTTTCGCCGGACTCGAGATCGCGCAGCAGACCGTCCGCTCTTGGGAGTCCGCCGCACAGTACTACAAGGTGAGCCCGCAGGTTATCACCTACATGCCGTTCAACTACTTCGTCAAGTGGACGGAGTGCGGCAGCGCGCTGTGCGGCGAGTCCCCCACGCTGGCCACCGCCTACTTCCTGGCCAGCCCGGGGGCGATGGCAAAGCTGAGGTCCCGCCACATAGAGACCTGGTCCAAGCTGGGCCGGTCGCTCTACAAGGGCACGTGGAAGTCGAGCACGCTGGCGTGCAAGTTCTTCGACAGCAGCCCCGCGCTGATGGAGAGTCTCACTTTCCAGGAACTGGAGAACTTCGTCGCCTTCCTAGACGCGCTCTCCCATCGCTCCTACGACCTGGCTTCCGAGTGCATCACGCTGGGCCAGCAGCTCTTCCCGCTGATCGGCGACGACAAGCTCGCCTTTATCTCGCTGGCGTCCACGCTCACCGAGACCGGCTGGCGGGAGGTCAAGAGCTTCTTCGACGCGGGCACCAGGGCCCTGCCGAGGATAGAGCCCGACCAGCGGCTGCGCTTCCTGCGGCTCGCCGAACAGCTCGTGAAAAACGGCGGGTCGAACATTCCGGCGGTCATGCTGGACACTTCCATGGCGCTGAGCCAGCTCGAGACGGACGACCACTCTCAGGTGCTGAACATGGCTGAGGCGCTGCTGACTCTGTCGCCCCCCTCGGTTCCCGAGTTCATCAAGTCGGCGCCGTTCGCGCTCGAAAACATCTCCATGCCGCAGATGGAGAAGTGGTTCGAGGAGGGTGCCCGCATCCTCCAGCAGAACCCGGACGGCGGGTTGGCGTACTTCAAAATCGAGTCGGCCCACTCCGAGGCGGTCCTCGAAATGCTGTCGTCCAGCGTCGAGTTCACGCGCATCAAAGACATCATGGAGATGTATTGCCGCGCCCTGGCCGGCGCGGAGGTAAAGCTCTCGGCCACGGAGGAGCTCGTAGAGAAGAACGTGGGCTGGGTGTCCGGCGAGTCGCCCTCGACCGACGGCTCGACGGTGTACGTGCCGGTGGCGGTGGACCGGTATCCGAGCAAGGACGAGAACTTTTCCTGGTTCAAGGTGGTGTCCACGCACCAGGTCGCGCACCTGGAGTTCGGCAGCTTCGACTTCCAGTTCGACTCGGACGCGGAGGACGCGCTGTTTTCCGACCTGCGCCACGAACTGGAGACGGCGAAGGCGCAGCGCAGCGAGGAGGCGCGCCTGGACCGGCAGGAAATGCAGATGCCGGAAGTGGACGCCGCGAGCCTGGAACAGGGCTGGGTTACGGACATGCAGCGGTTCTTCAACCTGTTCGAGGACCGCAAGCTGTCGCTGGACATCTTCACCGTTGTCGAGGACAGCCGCCTGGACGCCCGCGTCAAGCTGGACTACCCGGGCATTCGCCGCTCCTACAACCAGGTGCAGGGGGACTCGCTCGCCACGAGGCCCGAGATGCAGTCGCTGCCGATGCGCGAGGCGATGGTCGAGTTCCTGGTCAGGCTCAGCCTGCAGCAGTACAAGGACGTCCCGGTGCCAGAGGACTGCGTGGACGAGGCCCGCCGCGTGGCCCGCATAGCGCGGCGGATGCTTCATCCAGAGGCCACCGTCGAGGACGCCGCGGAGGCAACGCTTCGCATCTACGCCATCATCTCGCAGATCCCCAACGAAGAGGTTCCCCCCGAAGAGTGGGAGGACATGGACATCGACGAGGAGGACGAGAACGAGCAGTACCAGGACTCCGAAGAGATGATGGAACTGGTGCAGCAGATGGCCATGGGCGTGGAAATGGACATGCGCCCCGATGACGAGCAGGAGTACGACTCCGTAGAGGAGGTGGACTACCGGGGCGACTTCAAGCCTGAGCTGACACAGTTGCTTTCGCAGCTTCGGATGCAGCCCCAGGACCAACCGGCCGACGGCGCCAGCGAGCCGATCACGCAGGAGATGCTGGAAGAGTTGCTGAAGAACAGCGCCGAGCTGGATCTGCAAGCCGTGGAGGGCGAAATCCAGGACGCTAGCGGCCTGTTCGCCAACAACCTGCTCAAGGAGGCCGGGGTCAACCTGGAACAGACGCCCCAGACCGGCCAGGGGCCGCTGGTGCACGTCGACGAGGAGGGCGCGTCGCTCGACCCGACCGAGCCGCAGACGTTCGTGTACGACGAGTGGGACTTCCGCGCGGAGGACTACAAGCCGCGCTGGTGCATAGTGCGCCAGAAGGTGATGCAGGAGGGCGACCCCGCCTACTTCGGCGCGACGCTCGCCAACTACGGCTCACTGGTGACCAGAATCCGGCGGCAGTTCGAGATGATGGTGCCGGAGATGTTCCGCAAGGTGCGCAAGCTTGAGGACGGTGAGGAGATCGACATCGACGACCTCATCGAGTTCATCGTGGACATCAAGACCGGCTCAAGCCCCAGCGACAAGTTCTACTGGCGGCGCAACAAGGTGCAGCGGGACGTGGCGGTGGCCTTCCTGATGGACACCAGCGCGTCCACCGCCGAGGCCATCGACGACACCAAGCGCACCCCGGACGACTGGGACGCACCCGACGACCCGGTCGAGTACATGGTGTGGCTCCGGACCCGCCGGGGTGAGGCGATGCGGCGCACGTACAAGCGCATCATCGACGTGGAGAAGGAAGCGGTGGTGCTCATCATCAACGCGCTGGAGGCCATCGGAGACGTGTACGGCATCTACGGCTTCTCCGGCTATGGCCGCGAGAACGTGGAGTTCTACACCATCAAGGACCTGGACGAGAACCTGTCGGACAGGGTGAAGAAGCGCATCGACCGGATCGCGCCGCTCCACGCGACCCGCATGGGTCCGGCGATTCGCCACGCTACGTCTAAGCTGGCCAAGCAGGACGCGCGCACCAAGCTGCTCTTCCTCATCAGCGACGGCCGTCCCCAGGACAGGGGGTACAGCCGCGAGGGCGTGGAGAAGGAGTACGCCGTCCACGACACCAAGATGGCGCTGGACGAGGCCAAGCGGCAGGAGATCAACGCGTTCTGCCTGACGGTGGACAAGAACGGCCACGACTACCTGAAGACGATGTGCACCGACATGGGCTACGAGGTGCTGGACGACATCTACACGCTGCCCGAGAGGCTGCTGTACCTGTACAAGCGCCTGACGATGTAGCGTCAGGGCGAATCGGCTACGCACAAAGAGAACGCCGCCCTCAAGTTAGGGCGGCGTTATTTTGTCGGCTGAGAGACGGACTTTCAGCCGTTGATTTCCTCCATCCCCGCCTCACGGCGAGCGTCGTTTATGTGGTCCAGCACGCGGACTCTCAGCGGCGCAAGCTCGTAGCCGACGTCCGCGAGCATGCGCGAGTTGTCGACCAGATAGACGTGCGGCACGAACCGGTCGCCCGTGGTGATGCGCGCGTCGGGCAGGTACTCCCGGACGAGCGCCGCCGTCTCCCCCACGGTGGTGAGCTGTCCGCCGCTGTGGTAGACGTGGTGGCGCAACGAGTCCGACAGCGCGACGCGCACGAAAATCTCGGCAGCATCCTCGGCGTGTATCATCGCGGACTTCTCCTCCGGGTGGAACGGCAGATCCACGGGCTTGCCCACCGCCGGCAGCGATACCAGCAGGCCGCCGATGAGGCCGGTCATTCCGGTAACTCTGCCGTGTCCGAACACCGTGGCTATTCGCACGCCCCGAAGGTCGAGGCCGTGGCGCTCCCGGTACGCACTCGCGGAGACGTCGTTCGCCAGCTTCGTCATGCCATACACGTTGACGGGGTCGGCGAGATCGTCCTCGACGATGGGACGCTCGCCGAACGGCTCCTGCGTGCCGTAGACGGCTATGGAGCTTGCGTAGACAACACGTTCCAGTCCTCCGTAGACCGCCGCCTCGAACACGTTCGACGTGCCGATGATGTTCACCTGCATGCCCAGTTGGGGCCGCGTCTCAGTGTCCGGCGGCAACAGCGCGGCCATGTGTATGACTCGCTTCACGCCGTAAGATTCAATTGCTTCGAGCAACTGGGGCAGGTGCGTCACGTCCCCGCGGTAGTGGTCGAACGTGTCCGCGATGGGACGCAGCGCGGAGCCTGGCGGCGCGAGGTCGAAGCACACGGGCCGCTGGCCGCGCTCGACCAGCTTTCGCAATATCCGCCCGCCGATAAAGCCGTTGCCGCCGGTAACCATAGTCGTCATCGCTAATCACCTCTATTCACCGCGCGCGGCCTACAGCGCCTGCCAGTACCTGCGGCCCTGCCGCCGCACCACGCGACCGTAGCTCACGGCGGGGTGGAAGTGACCCGCCGCGACCAACAGCCCCTCGCTCTCGGCGCGCGCAAGCACGGCCTCCCTGGTGGCGGCGCTGGCGGACTTGTCTGTGTCCACGCCGGCGCACCAGCCGGCGTTTTCGATCTGTTCCTTGGCGTGAAGCATGTCGCCCACGATCAGCGCCGTCTCGCCCCCTGAGGTGACTGCGATCACCTGGTGGCCGGGCGTGTGACCGGGGGCGGGCAGGGTGGTGATCTCCTCCGTAACCGCGTGCTCGCCCTCGACTAGCTCCAGCAGTCCCATTTCGTGCAGCGGGACCACGTTCTCCTTCACCTGCGGTGCGGAGTCCAGCACATCCGGCTGCGTGAAGTGGGCCCAATCCAGCGCCGGAGCGAAGTATCGGGCGTTCGGGAAGTTGGGGACGGGCTTGTCGCCGGACAGATCGACGTTCCAGCCCACGTGGTCGGCGTGGAGGTGCGTGTGCACGACCGCGCTCACGTCGCCGGGACTCACGCCCTTTGCGCGCAGCTGGTGCAGCAGGTCGCCGGTGCGGTTGCCCCTGGAAGGATGCGGCCCGGGGCCCATTCCGGTGTCGACCAGGACGATCGTGCCTCGCGTCGCGACGAAGAAACTGCCGTAGTATAGTTGCAGCATTCCCTCAGTGAGAGCGTCCGGGTACGGTTGCCAGCTCTCCAATGGGACGGCGGGGAAGAAGTCCGTGGCCGCCCTCGGCGGCGGCACCATGTCCAGCACCGAGACTATCTGGGCGTCGCCAACGGTTATACTTGCCGGCATTGGTCTGCTCCTTGGCCGAGGTCGCTGTTGATCCGGTCTGTCTGCCGGTGGTGCTCGTCACACCGAATAGTCGAGCGGGGGCATGAAGAACTCGTACTTCTCGGCGTCGCCGAATCCCTCCATGGGGGAGGGCGAAATGCCGTGGCTGTCTATGGCCGCCCTTACGATGTCCCTCGTGAACTTGCCTATGGAGCTCTCGCCAAGCACCTCTTGGACGGGCATCCAGACGCAGGCCTCGATCTCCTCTTCCTGCATGATGATCTCGCTGCTCTGCGGGGAGAGGCGGCACACGAAGTATATGTCGGACTTGCCGTAGCGGTAACCGTGCCAGTGGCGGAAGCACACCAGCGACTCGAATCGTGTCCGTATGCCCGTCTCCTCGTACACCTCGCGGACCGCGGCCTCCGCTACGTGCTCGCCTGGCCGCAAGGCGCCGCCGGGCAGCTTGAAGGAGAATCCCTTGCGGCTGGGGTTCCACTCCTTGTACCGCTCCGACACCACCAGGAGCTCGTTGGCCTCGTTGACGACCACGCCGCCCACGCCCACGTAGTGCGTGGCATACGGCGGAATGAACGCGCCCGTCTCCAGCCGCAGCGTCAGCAGCACGTTCGAGGCGCTGGCGTGATGGTAGGTGAAGCCGGCGTCAACCGCGACCGGTACCAACGCGGCCCTGGAGATGGGCACTTCCAGCCAGACCACCTTGTAGCCCTCGGCGCTCCAGGCCGCAAGGGAGAAAGCCAACTGCTCACGGAATCGCTCCGCGTCACTCTCCAGCGCTCCGGGATCTACCACCACTCCGCCAAAGGGATTGGGCGACGCCTGTATCAGCTCCATGGTAATGCCTCACTCGTTCAGACTGTATTGCACGGCGGTGGAGGACACTCGCCCTTCCTTGGCGAGCTTCTCGAGATGTGTGGTGACGTTACGCTCCGCGGACTGCCGCAGCCCGCGCTTCAGGTTGCGCGGGTAGATGTCGCGGGTGATGGTCGAGACCTCCGACAGGCCCTTCTCCAGCGCGTCCAGCACCTGCCGCTCGCGCTCCTCCCTGTGGTCGATGTACCACTGCACGAGCCGCCTGCCTCGCGGCGGCGGGACTACCGGGCCGTGCGCCGGTCCCACGGTGTCGTGGGGGAACCTGGTCAGCAGCTTCAGCGACTTCATGTAGCTCGCCAGGTCTCGCACCGTCGACGAGGACGCGCCCAGCACGCTGTCGCCGGTGAACATCGTTCTGTCCTCTTTCAGGTAGTAGCAAACGTGGTCGATCTCATGGCCCGGCGTGAACAGCGCCCTCAGCGTCGCCCCGCCGCCCGTGCGGATGACTTCCCTGGACTTCAGAGGCACCACCGTGCCCTTGCCGACCATCTTCTCCAAGCGCTCGGCGAGCTTGGGGTGACACCGGACGGGCGCGCCCGTGGCGTCGTGAACGCGGTCCGCGCCGCCAACGTGGTCCTGGTGGCCGTGCGTTATGAGAATGTTGTTTATCGCCGGACGGCCCAGCTTCTCGTAGTAGTCCAGGATCATGCCTGTCCACTCCCGGTCGTGCTCGCCGGTGTCGATGATGGTCATCTCATCGTCGGGGTCGCCCACGAAATAGTTGTTGCTCCCTCCGGGGTGGGCGACTCCCCCGTCGTCGATGTGCATGACGTAAACGTGCTCGCTGATCTGCATTCTTAGCCTCTCGTGTGCACTATCTGGGTTCGCTGCGCCGCGACCTGCTCCGTTCGACTGCTTTACCCGGACGAACCACGCGCCGCTTGAAGCGCCTCGAGTACCTTCCCGGGCGACATGGGCAGCTCGGCCATTCGGACACCGACGGCGTCGTAGATGGCGTTGGCCACCGCAGCCATCGGCGGCACGATGGACACCTCGCCCACGCCTCGCACGCCGTAGGGATGGCCTGGATTCGCCACTTCCACGATCACGGTGTCGATCATGGGCAGGTCGAGGGACGTGGGCATCCTGTAGTCCAGGAAGGTGGGGTTCATCATCTGCCCCTGGCCGTCGAAGTAGTACTCCTCGTTCAGCGCCCAGCCGATTCCCTGCACGGCTCCGCCCTGAATCTGGCCCTCGACGTAGCTGGGATGAACCGCTTTGCCGGCGTCCTGCACGGCGGTGAACCGCAGTACGTCCACCTTGCCGGTGTCCGGGTCAACCTCCACGTCGACGATATTGAACGCGAAGGCGTTGCCCACGCCGCCGGGGTTCACGGTGGCGCGTCCCACTATCGGTCCGCCGGTGCCGTTAAGCTGCGCGGCCAGCTCCCCGAACGTCATGCTCAGCTCCGAGTCCTGCCGGTGCCGCAGCTCACCCTTCGCGTACTCCACCTCGTCCGGGGATACCTCCCAAATGCGGGCGGCGCGGTCGACCATCTGCGACCGGATGTCCTGGGCGGCCTCGTAGCAGGCGCGTCCCATCTTGAACGTCACGCCGCTGCCGCCCGCGCCGGAGCTGTAGCCTATCGAGTCCGTGTCGACGATCGAGGGCTTCACCATGTCCACCGGGATGCCGAGCGCCTCCGCCACGTGCATGGCCATGACCGCACGGCTGCCCCCGATGTCGGGCGAGCCTTCCACGAGGCTGACGGTGCCGTCCGGGTTGACGCTGGCGACCGCGCTGGCCGGACCCGACCCGTTGAACCACGCGCCGCTCGCGACGCCGCGCCCTCGGTTCGGCCCCTCCAGTGCGCTCTTGTAATGTGGGTGTTCCCTGGATGCCTCCAGCATCTCCACGTTGCCTATTCGCAAGAATGCCGGCCCGGCGACCTGGCGCGTGCCCTCCCTGGAGGCGTTCAGCAGCCTGAACTCGATGGGGTCCATGGAGAGCTTTTCGCAAAGCTCGTCAACCACAGTCTCGGCGGCATAGGCGGCGGCGGGCGAACCGGGGGCGCGGTACGCCGCGGTCTTCTGGGTGTTCACCACAACGTCGAGACCCTCGACCAAAACGTTGGGGATGTCGTAGGGGGCCAGCATCGTGCGGCAGCCCGACGACACCGGCGAGCCGGGAAACGCGCCCGCCTCGTAGGTCAGTCTCGCCTGCGCGGCGGTCAGCTTCCCCTCGCTGGTCGCGCCCATCTTCACCCATATCCGCGAGGCCGAGGTCGGCCCCGTGCCCTGGAACACCTCGGCGCGGGTCATGGTGAGCTTCACGGGGTGGCCCGACTTGCGGGACAGCGCGGCGGCCACCGGTTCCAGGTAGCATCCGCCCTGGCCCTTGCCGCCGAATCCGCCGCCGATCTCCATCGGAACCAGCTTGACGCGCGAGACGGGGATTCCCAGGATTCGCGAGGTGTGGTCGCGTAGGGGGAAGTGGCCCTGGCTGCTCGTCCACACCGTCACGTAGTCGTCGTCCCCCCAGTAGGCGGTCGCGGAGTGAGGCTCGATGTAGCCCTGGTGCACGGCCTTGGTGTGGAACTTGCGCTCCACCACCACGTCGGCCTCCGCGAAGCCCTTGTCGGGGTCGCCCATGCGGAACTCGAACCTGTTGGCGAGGTTGGTCGGACTCTCCGACTCGTTCTGACCCCATCCGCCCGCGCGTGACGCCGCGCTGGTCATGGTGAGCAGCCTCTCGTGCAGGGCCGGCGCCCCCTCCTCGAGTGCCTCATCCGCGGTGAGCACTGCGGGCAGCACCTCGTAATCGACGTCGATGAGCGAAAGCGCCTGCTCCGCCTCGTGTGCCGAAACCGCCGCCACCGCGGCGACCGCGTGGCCTGCGTACAGCGCCTTCTCGCGGGCCATCACGTTGCGGCTGTAGAAGCCGTAGTTGAGATTCGAGCCTTCGCGCGCCTCGGCGGATATTTCGGGCAGGTCCGCGGCGGTGACAACCGCGCGTACTCCCGGCAGGGCCAATGCGCGGCTCGCGTCGATGGACCTTATGCGGGCGTGCGCGTGGGGACTGCGCAGCAGCCGCGAGTACAGCACGCCCGTCGACGGTGTGTCGGCGGCATAACGCGCCCGGCCGGTCACCTTCTCGTAGCCGTCGTGGCGGATTGGCCGCGTCCCGACGACGTCGAAGTCCTGGTTCGACAGGACCACGTTGGGCTCGTATGTGGTCATGATCGCTCCTCCTGGGTAGGGGATGCGCCAAATTTACCACAAACGAGTCGCAAAGAGAGACCCCGCTACACTCAGCGGGGTCTCCCGGTCTTGGCGTATTCGGGCGACGACCTATCGGCCCGCCGCTGGATGGGTTACTGGCGGGGCGCCTGCGGCGGCGCCGGGTTCACCAGGTCCATTCCGAGCGTGCCCGGGAACATCGCGGCGATCTCCTCGACGGTCCAGCGGCCCGGCGTGGACAGCGTCCTGGCCGGCTCGGGGTTGCTCATCAGCGACACCTCGCCGCCGGTCACGTGGAACACCTGGCCGTTTACGTCCTTGGCCGCGTCAGAAGCGAGCCAGGTCACCATCGGCGCGATGTCCTCGGCCTCGCGCCGCAGCCGTATGGGCTGCGCGCCGGACGCGCTCTGTATTCCGCTCGCGGCCCTGATCTCCCGGGCCGTGTCGGGCACAGTCGCAGTCATGCGGGTGTCCGCGCCGGGCGAGATGGAGTTGGCGCGCGCGCCGTATCGCCCCATGTCGCGGGCGAAGCAGCGCGTCAGGCCGGCTATGCCGTCCTTGGCCGCGCCGTAGTTGGCCTGGCCCGAGTTGCCGTACAGCCCCGACGTGGACGAAAACGTGATCAGACAGCCACTGCGCTGCTGCCGGTACAGGATCGAGGCGAACTTGGCGACACTGAAAGTCCCCTTCAGGTGCACCGCGATCACGGCGTCCCACTCGTCCTCGGTCATGTTAAAGATCATCCGGTCTCTGAGAATTCCGGCCGGCGTCACTACGATGTCCAGCTTACCGTAGGTGTCCACTGCGGTCCGGACGATGTTCTCGCCGCCCTCCATCGTTGCCACCGAGTCGTAATTGGCAACCGCCGTGCCGCCGGCCGCCTCGATCTCGCTCACCACCTGATCGGCAGGCGCCGCGGCTCCGCCTGAGCCGTCAACCGCCGCGCCAATGTCATTGACGACCACCTTCGCGCCCTCTTCGGCGAACAGCAAGGCGATGCCTCGGCCTATGCCTCGGCCAGAGCCGGTTACGATGGCTACCTTGTCCTTGAGCATGTCTCCCATATGTTGTTATCTCCTGATGCCGGTTGAGTTGGCTGGGTGTGGTTGCCGCGCCTACTGCCTGGGCGGCTGAGGCGGCGAGGGGTTCACCAACCCTTGCGTCAGCTTAGTGGGCGCGAGCCTGCTTATCTCGTCCAGGGTCCATTGGCCGTTCTTGAAGATCGTGCGAATCCTGCGCGGCTGCGACATCAGGGTGATGTTGCCTCCGTAGACGAGGAACGTCTGCCCATTGACGTTGGCGGCCATATCGCTCGCCAGGTACGCCACGAACGGCGCGATGTCGTCGGGGTCCATGGTCTCCTGCTCGGAGGGCAGTTGATCTTCCTGGCCCTGCCGCGCGATGTCGGGGATGGTGGCTATCATGCGCGTCTGCGCGCGCGGCGCGATGGAGTTGGCCGTTACGCCGTAGCGTCCCATATCGCGGGCGACCACCTTGGTGAAGCCGGCGATGCCGGACTTGGCGGCGCCGTAATTGACCTGACCGGTGTTGCCGACGAGGCCCGACTCGGAGCTGAAGGTGATGACGCGACCGCTGCGCTGCTGCCTGAACAGGATGCAGGCGTGCTTGACCACGGAGAACGTGCCCTTGAGATGGACGGCGATGACCGCGTCCCACTCCTCTTCGGTCATGTTGAAGACCATACGGTCGCGTAGGATACCGGCGGGCGTCACAACGATGTCCAGCTTGCCGTAGGTATCGAGCGCGGCCTTGACGATGTTCTCGCCGCCCTCCATGGTAGCCACGGACTCGTAGTTGGCGACGGCCGTGCCGCCTGCCGCCTCGATCTCGCTGACTACCTGATCGGCGGGCGCAGCGGACTCGCCCGTGCCATCGACCGCGCCGCCTATGTCGTTTACGACGACGCTCGCGCCCTCGGCGGCCAACTGGATGGCTATGCCGCGTCCGATTCCCCGGCCCGCGCCAGTGACGATCGCCACCTTCCCAGTCAAAGTGTCTGCCATGTACTCTCCTTTCGAGTGTCTGTCGATCTGATTGCTTCTAGCTCGGGTGCTTGCTGAACATGATGAAACCGCAGCTATCGGGGGTGTTGCAGCCCGCGAGGGCGGTGTCCGCTCGCACCGTTACCTGCCGAGGACCCGCCGTGCCTCGAAGCTGCTCGAGGCAGTCGGAGTAGATGGCGGCGCGGTTGCGTCCCGTGCCGTTGTTGCCTCCGCTGGACATGAAGGGATGCGGCCCTTCGACCCTGATGTCATCGGCGTAAAAGTCGTGGGCCTCTCCCCACTTGACGCCGTGCCACTGGAAGCCCTCCAGGAACTGCTGGGTGAAGGTCAGGTAACCGTCGTACGGGTTGAAGATGTCGACGTCCGCGGGACCAAGGCCGGAGCCCTCCCACATCTTTCGCGCGAGGCTGGCGACAGCGTCCTGGTGCTCATCCAGGGTCGCCATGGTGCTTCTGCCCCGGATGTTGTTCTGTGCGTGGTTGAGAACGTAGACAGGCTTCTGCCTCAGGTCTTTGGCGCGTTCGGCGGTGGTGAAGATGAAGGCCACGCACGTGTTGATCGGCCTGTCGCAGTCGTAGATCAGCAGCGGCTCTTCGACAACGCGCCCGTTCAGATACTCCTCGCGGGTTATCTGGTGGGGCTCGTGCAGGGCGTAGAAGCTCCAGGGCGTCATCAGTCCGTTTCTTCGCAAGTTCATGCAAAGGGGAGCCAGCGCGTCGTGGGACGTGCCGTACCTCTGGCAGTACTGGAGGAACACAGTCAGGTTGTTGAACATCGCGCCGCTCTGGTATCCCCAGGGAAGGGAGAAGGCGCTGTTGCCGTGGGCCTCGTCGCTAACGTTCTGCGGGTTGTTGTGCCCATACCGGCCAGCGAGATTGACCATCGGGTACCACACCAGCGCGGTCTCGCACAGGCCGTCGCCGACCGCCTGGGCGGCCAGGCCCATCATCGGGCCGATGTAGGGCGAGTCGGACTTGATGTAATTCACGTTCTTCAGGCCCAGCTCCCTCTGTATCCACTCGCCCGAAGCGTAGGTCAGGCCATCCTCGGTGTCGTAGGGAGGGTCGAAGTAGGGGCGGGGCGCCCAGGTCTGTTCCGCGCGCGTCTCAGCGCTGGTGATAAGCCCGTCAATGTCGTCCAGCGACAGCCCCGCATCCGCGATCGCCTTGAGGCACGCCTCCTTAGTCAGGCCGCCGCAGCTCCTGTCCATGGTCACGCCATCCCAGCGCCGGTCGATGTGGGACTGGCCCCAGCCCACGACGGCGACCTTGCCGCGGTGTTCCCAGACTCCCAAGCCTTCCTGGTCTCTCATCCAACCTGTTTCAGCAACCATATCGGCTCCCTCATGCCCAATGCGTTTTCGGCCGTGTCCCGAGGATTTAGGGTGGGCTAGTTGACCACCCTCCACTCGTGGACGAGCTGGCCGGTGCTCGTCTCTTCGAAAATCAGCTCCACCTGCGCTCCAACCGGCACCTCGCCCGGCGGAGTGCCCGGAAGGTTCGACAGGAAGTTGATGCCCGGATCCTCGTCCAGGGTTATCACCGCGAAGTTGATGGGTTGCGCGGACTGGAACCCCCTGATGCGGGAGTCGCGTATCACCATGTACACTTCGATGTGTCCCTTGCCCTCCACCTCTCTCCATTCGAACGTGTCGGTCGCATCGCAGTCAGCGCACTGGGCGGTGGGCGGGTACCTCAGTTTCTCGCAGTACGTGCAGTACTGCAGAACGAGCCGTCGCTCGTTGCAGGCGTCCCAGAAGGGCTTCGTCAGTTCGTTCGCGACAGGTGCGGGCCTCACCAGGCCTGGAATGGTTGACATGGTTCTTACCTCCTGTGGATTCGTGGCGGGAGCGAGAGATTATCGAACTCGTCTAATGACAAGTATGAATCGGCGGGGCATTCGTCCTAAGTCGCCCTTCTGTGTACCTTTCAATGTACCTTTGAAAACGGACTAGTCCATTTTAGTGCGCGCATTATAGCACGTCCGCGGGGAGTGACGGCAGGTCACTTACCTCGCGCCCAGTCAGCCCTCTCCACCCGACTCATGCCTTTCTACCGCTGCCTGGACATTGGCGAAAATGACAAATGCGACGACCGCCGACCACACCCCGGCAACAAGCTCAATCGCAGTCCCAGCGTCTTCGCTCAGTAACCAGTGCTGGGCAGATAGCCAAGCGGCGCAGGCCGTGGCGATTCGGACGGACAGATTGATGTACTTGTCCCAGATGTGTGCAGGCCGCGGAACAAGTACCACGGCCACACCGGTGGCTGCAACAAGCGCGTAGAGAGGTGCCTGCACAGCACTGGTCATATTCGTGACGGCGGCAAACAACAGCAATGCCACCACGGAGCCGTTCACAAAGGCGGTTGGCGCAAACTGAAGAGCCAGTTCTCTGCTCAATTCGGTTCTCTCCTGTGGACAGCTTGAGACTGCACTCTTATCGGAAGACTTGGCCAGTTATACCACATTGTGGCGCGCCGTAGTATCCGTGGGCCACCTCCTACTAAGAGTGATTTAACCCTGACCGCCCCTTAGACGCCTCTGTAACACTATTGAACCCGCCAAGGGCGAAGTGAGAATCGAAATATACGCCAGGAACGCGACAAAGTGAGAGGCCACGTAGCCCCTAATGATGCCCAAACGATCCAAGGACTCAGCACAACACAGGGACTTGAGAGCAGTCAAATCCAATAGGAACTGCAAGCGCAAACTGCGTTGCAACAGTTCGCGTCTAGACTGACCCATTTGATGCCTCCGTCATTTCAATCGAACTAGAAACCCAGATACTCGGGCCGCATGTCGTCGAACATTGACCAGACTATGACAGCTGTCCTTTTCGTGTTAAGTAACCGTCGACGCACTTCAATATCCGGAATAAAAGGGTTGTGCATCAACCGACCTAGAGTACACGGTAGTAGACTAGGCAGTGTTGACATTTGCATTATACTAGGTATATGTCAACAGTCACACTATCTCCCGAACAGTGGCCAAAGGTGCTGGAGTTTCTTCGTAGCCAGCCCGATTTGTAC
>DAOUJL010000058.1:0-33760 GCA_034422735.1 Dehalococcoidia bacterium
GCACTTCCGCCGCATCTTCTCCCGATTCGACAAACTGGCGAGCAGGTACCTCGGATTCCTCCACTTCACAGGCGCTCTCATATGGCTAAGATGAAATGTCAACACTACCTAGCTACACCAAACGATATCGGCTAGGGAGCTTCCTGTCCAACCTGACACGCCATTTCCTCCTGATGACGGCCACGCCACACAATGGAAAGGAGACGGATTTTCAACTGTTCATGGCGCTGCTCGATAGCGACCGCTTTGAAGGACGGTTCCGGGATGGCGTTCACACAACGGAGGTTTCGGACCTCATGCGCCGTGTGACGAAGGAGGAGTTGGTCAAGTTCGACAATACTCCGTTGTTACCGGAGCGTATCGCAGAAACTGTGCCATATCTGCTGTCGGACGGAGAGAAGAGTCTCTACGACGATGTGACCAAGTACGTAAGTGAAGAGTTCAACCGGGCCGCGTCCCTGCAAAACAACAAACGGGCCGGAAACGTGGGTTTCGCGCTTACCATCCTCCAACGCCGTTTAGCCTCTTCGCCGGAGGCCATATATCAGTCCTTGCGGCGTCGGCGTGAGAGGTTAGAGAACACAATGCGCGAGCTTGAAGCCCTGCAGCGCGATGGCGATGTAGAGAGTGCACTCAATAAGTCAGCGTCCGTCATAGAAGACGAGGACATCGAAGACCTTGAAGAAGCCCCTGACGATGAAGTTGATGACATCGAAGGGGAGTTGCTGGATCGGGCTACCGCGGCCAGCACTATCGCTGAACTCAAGGCCGAGATTGCCACGCTGAGACGATTGGAGGCTTTGGCCTTGGAGGTTCGTCGTAGCGGAGGTGACAAAAAGTGGCAGGAGCTGGCCAACCTGTTTGCTAACACCTCCATGTCCAGCGAAAAGCTGGTGATATTCACCGAGCACCGCGATACGCTCAGATATCTGGAAGGTCGGATTGCTGCTCTGTTAGGAGAAAGTGATGCGATAGTTTGTATTCATGGCAGCATGAGACGGGAAGACCGCGCCAAGGCCCAAGAGTCATTCAGCCTAGACCCGGAGGTCCAGGTATTGCTTGCTACCGATGCCGCCGGGGAAGGCATCAACCTACAGCGAGCCCACCTCATGGTCAACTATGACCTGCCGTGGAACCCAAACAGAATCGAACAGCGATTCGGACGAATCCACCGTATAGGACAGACCGAAGTTTGCCGCCTTTGGAATCTGGTAGCGCAGGAAACTCGCGAAGGGGCAGTATACCAGCGCCTGCTAGAGAAACTTGAAGAGGCCCGCAATGCGCTGGGTGGCAAAGTGTTCGATGTGCTTGGCAAGGTCCATTTCGAGGGCAAGCCTCTGAGAGAACTACTCATAGAGGCAATCAGGTATGGAGAGCAGCCGGAAGTACGGGGGCGGCTCACTCAAGTAATCGACAGTGCGTTCGACCATGATCTCTTGAAGGACCTTTGGGAAGAAAAGGCGCTGGTGCATGACGCAATGGATACCAGCCGTGTCCACCGGGTACGCGAACAGATGGAACGGGCCGAGGCTCGCCGGTTGCAACCCCATTACATCGAGTCCTTCTTCCTGGAGGCGTTTCGGTACTTGGGTGGCACTCTCAGGGAATGTGAACCTCGCCGCTACATGGTCGCCCAGACGCCAGCAGCCATCCGCAACCGGAACAGAACTGTCCTTCCTCGCTACGAGCGCATTGTCTTCGAGAAAGCGTTGAAGGCCCCCCAGGACCAGCCATTAGCCGCGTTCGTTTGTCCGGGCCACCCTTTGCTCGATGAGACAGCAGACCTCTTACTGGAACGGAATAGAGACTTGTTGCGCCGGGGGGCAGTCCTGGTAGACGAGAACGACCAGGGGCTGGAGCCAAGAGTGCTCTTCTACTTGGATCACGCCATCCAAGACGCTACCACCACTAGATCCGGCGAGAGCCGAGTGATTTCGAAGCGTATGCTCTACGTGGAATTGGACGCTGAAGGGAATTCCAGATATCCTCACTACGCCCCTTACCTCGACTACCGTCCATTGGCTGAAGGCGAGCCTGAAGTCGAGGCTATCCTTGCCAGGCCGGAATGTGCTTGGCTGACTGGGGATCTGGAGGAGAAGGCCAAGAATCACGCTATCGCATATGTTGTGCCTGGACACGTGAACGAAGTCCGGAACCAGAGACTTGATCACATTGACAAGACCGAAGAGGCCGTCAAGGAGCGGCTAACCAAAGAGATCAACTATTGGGGCCGCCGTGCAGATGAGTTGAGAATCCAAGAACACGCCGGCAAGGTTAACGCCAGGCTGAATTCGGACGAAGCCCGCAAACGTTCACTCGAATTGCAGGAGCGTTTGCAGAAGCGCATTCAGGAGCTGCGCTTGGAAAGACAACTATCTCCACTCCCGCCCGTGATACTTGGTAGCGTCCTTGTTCTACCGCTGGGTCTCCTATCCAGCATGGCAGGAAGACCGGCGTTAGAAGATAAGGGAACACCCACAGACCGGCAGGCGGTAGCAGCCAAGGCTCGGGAGATTGTGATGGAAGTTGAGAGAGGTCTTGGGTTTGAGCCAGTAGACTGTGAATCGGAAAAACGTGGATACGACATCGAAAGCAAAATACCAGGAGAAGGCAAACTCCGGTTCATTGAAGTGAAAGGGCGGGCCGCCGGAGCGAACACGCTTACCGTGACTAGGAATGAAATCCTCTACTCTTTGAACAAGCCTGAAGATTTCATTCTGGCCATGGTGGAATTTCTACCGGGCGGCGAGCACCGTACTCGTTACCTTCGAGAGCCGTTCAGCAGCGAGCCGGACTTCGGCGTTACGAGTGTCAACTATGATTTCGCCCGCCTGCTATCGCGGTCTGAGGAGCCCAGATAGTGCGACCTCCAGAATACTTCCACAGAATACAGAGAAATGCGTCACAGCGTTGGGATCAACTTGAGCAGGACCCGGAACTCGCCGGGCCGTGGCGGCAACTGTTCAACCAAGTCCAGAGCCCTCGCCATGTTGTGTCTGAGCTCTTGCAGAATGCGGACGATGCCGGAGCAACGGACGCAAGCGTTGAAATCAGCAATGGTGAGTTCATCTTTTCCCACAACGGCGAGGACTTCAACGAAGAGCAGTTTGCCTCGTTGTGCCGATTCGGCTTCTCCAACAAGAGGACACTGCACACTATCGGGTTCAGAGGAGTGGGGTTCAAGAGCACTTTCAGCTTGGGTGACGAGGTACATCTGGTTACTCCCACACTTTCGGTCGCCTTTCGGAAACAGAGGTTTACTGAACCTGTGTGGACGGAGGCTCCCGGAACGCCTGACGGTCGTACCGAAGTCCGCGTGGCGATCCAAAAGGTAGGAGTTCAGCAAGAGTTAGCCAAGAACCTCCAGGACTGGGGCGACAGTCCGACTTCCCTCCTGTTCTTCAACAACATCCGCTGCCTCCGACTTGGTGAGAGGGAGATTCGATGGGAGTCTCAAGGGACCGGCCCTGTCCAGGGATCGGAGTGGATGTCGGCGTCAACTTCACGAGGTGATCGATACCTGATAATTCGGTCGCCGGAGGAGGCGTTTCCCGACGACGCCCTGAACGAGATAAAAGATGAGCGCATGACCCCTGATGATTCCATTGTGTTTCCCCCTTGTCGGGTCGAGATCGTTCTGGGTATGGAAGGGCGGCTCTTTGTTGTCCTTCCTACCGGTGTGACGACTCAGCTCCCCTTTGCCTGCAATGCTCCTTTTATCCAGGATCCAGCTCGGTTAAAGATAAAGGACCCTGCGTTGTCGCCGACCAATGAATGGCTCTTGAAACGGGCTGGCGAGCTGGCGGCAGATGCTATGCTCGCTTGGGTAGCGAGCGAGTGTCTTCCTACTGAAGAACGCTGCCAGGGTTACGGGTTGCTCCCTGATGTGGACCGCCAAGTCTCGAGTATCGAAGGGAGTTGCAGCGCCATCGTAAAGGAGAGTTTTGAGGCACGGATTGAGGGAAGGGAGTTTCTGCTGACTGAAACGAGCACCCTGGAATCTCCCGGCAAGTGTTTGGCAGTGCCCTCCGAATTGCTGGGTGTCTGGTCGCCGTCTCAAGTATCCGCCGGCTTTAGCTTGGACAACCAGCCAATTCTGTCCCGGCATGTCATCGAACGCGACAAAGAGAAGTTGATCAACTGGGATCACGTCAAGCAACTAAGCGGGTCTGAAGCGATTGAGGTACTAAGGCGAAAGCGTATGCCCCGGCCCAATTCCTGGTGGCAATTGCTCCGATTGTGGAGCTTTGCGTTAGGACCGATGAACGCACTCCCATCCGACAACCGCAGTTTTCGCATTGTCCCAGTCCGAGGGAAGGACGTACTCTATGCTGCCAGCGAGGTAGTCCGGCCCGGAGAGAGACGAACTCTTGAGACTGGGGACTGGGAATTTCTCGCTCCTTTTCTTCTAACGATTGATCCAAGCTGGACCCGCCAATTGCAGCAATGGAGAAACGACGGAACCTCCAAGGACCAGTTGCGCTCCGCTTTGGAAGTGCTCCGGATGTTTGGACTGGCCGAGGCTACAGGAATAAATCAGATTTTCGGCAAAGCTGCCGATGCGTTCTTTTCCCAGCGCAACCGCCCGAACATTCGCGATTGTGTTCGCTTAGCACACATTGCCGCAAAACTCTATGCAACCGTTCCGAACAGTTTCAGCTATGTGAGTCAGGAGCACAAGCTCCGCAAAGCAAACAGCGACGTTATGCTTGTAGACATTGATGGTTCTCTGGACCAGTTTGTAGGCAAGGGCTGGTATAAGCAACACGTTCTCCATGATGAATACATGCGGCATACGGACACTTGCACCAACGCCGAATGGCGACAGTGGGTACGGTCAGACGGTAGCGGCCTCCATACATTCGCACCCCTCCGCAAGACCTCGACGCGCTTTTACAGCCGGAAGAGCATTACAAGTGAATTGGGCCGACGTGGGTTCAGCGGTGAACCTCATTTTCGCTACAAGCGCGGCGATTTTGAGATCGAGGATTGGGACTTTGAATCGACAACCTGGGATCATTGGAATTCACTGGCTGAGAACGACGCCCACTTCTGGGCCAGGCTGATGACCCACATTCTAGAACAGCCGCAATCGTACTGGTCGGAAGCAGTTTCTGTCCGAGCAATGCAATGGTGGGGTACCACGCACCGCCATAGTGTTACTCAGGAGCCACTTTGGCCCGAGTGGATTATTCGTTTTCAGCGCCTACCGTGCCTTCTCGACACCTGGGGTCAACCGCGCCAGCCAGCGGAGGTTTTCAGGCGGACTTCTGAGACGGAGCCTCTACGGGACGTCGAGCCCTTCGTAAAGGCGGACCTTGATACGGAAGCGACGAGGCCCTTGCTGAAGCTGCTGGGGGTCTGCGACAAGCCTACAGGTCCAGAGCGGATTCTGGAACGGCTCAAAGCTCTGGCTGGCAACACTCAACTGCTGCTTCGTGACGTGCAGAAGTGGTGCCTCTCCCTCGATCAGCTAGTCGACCAATGTTCCACATCTGAAATTCACGAGCTCAAAGCTGCTTTCGCCGATTACAACTTGATCCTCACCGACAAGGAAGAGTGGGCGAAAGTTGACGAGGTATTCCTAGACTCCGACGTAGATGGACTGCCAGGGGCAGAAATCGTCCACTCCTCATTGCGGAACTTGTCCCTTTGGCGAAAGATAGGAGTAGTAGACCGTCCCAACGCTGACTTAGAGATTGAGTGGTTGAAGGGCTTGCCTTCCGGCAGAAAACCGAGTACCAGCCAACTCAGACGTGTTCGGCGTCTCATGGCGGCCTATCCCGGCCGCATCTGGAGTGAGACAGGCCATTGGCTGAACTTGGAAGGCGTTTGGACGCCTGTTGAGAGTCTCAGCTACTCTATCACGGAGCAGTCAGTGTCGCCTTGGAGTCACCTGTTTCCGGGAATCAAGGAAAGGGCTGCAGACTTCCGACCGTTATCTTCCGAGACGTGTCAGAGCCACCCATTCTCAACCCTGCCGACACTTTCGGAAGTTACTGAGGAGCGATTTCAAGGGCAGTCTGGTCTTCCAAATCCCCAAGTGAAACCGTGGCTAGTTACGCTTGGTGCCGGGCTCCAGCGGATTGTCATGGACGAACCCGACCAAACGGAGCGCATTCGAATGCTAGCCCAACGCCTATCCCAGACTAAGTGGCAAGTGGCAAAGGGCCTGAAATCTGAGCCCTATATTGAGGGAACCCCCGCCGGAACGCCGCGGCCACTTGACGTCCTTTGGCGTGCAGACCTTCTCTACGTGCAGGAGGGTTCTGCTGCGAAGATGGCCAGACTAGTGCCTCAAGAGATTGCCAGCTCCTTTAATTCACAGCCTGTCACCGAAGCCATCAAGCTCTGCTACGAACGGTCGCCAGATTTCGTGCTCGAGTATCTGGAAGACAATTTCGAACTGGAGCCGCCTAAAGCTGAAGACAAACCTGACAGCTTTAGCTCGCAAGTAGTGCAGCCCGAAACCCGAGAAGTCCCAGACGATGAGGTCATCAAGCCACTAGAAAGTGGGATTCAAGGGGCCGTGTCTCCGAGGAAAAGCACGCCACAGATGGAGGAAGACAGTGGCGACGATGAGCGTGCAGTCATCAGGCAGCCGACAACTGTGAGGTCTCCTCAGCGAAGTCCGATTGAGCGTTTAGCGGAATCGGCGGGATTCAAGACGAAGGGGACCGGCAAGCTCATTCATCCGGATGGATGGATCTTGGAAAGGAATTCAGGGAATCCGTTTCCTTGGGAGTTCAAGTCCGCCCAGGGTGACGTACTCCGATCTTATTGGACTAAAGAACATTGCATCCAGAAAGAGCCCCTGGAGTTGGATTCTGACCTTTGGGAGCTCTGTAAGCAAAGTCCCGCCTCGTACGGTCTTGTCTTAACTAACATGAGTGGGACTCCCGTCCAGTTCTTGGGCAGCCATTTGGTGGAGCTGTTAGAACAACACAGGCTGGTCTTATACCCGGCCAAATATAGGTTGAAGTACACGGGCGACGATAGTCAGTAGCCCCAGTCACAGAACTCAGCTTATCATCGCCATGTTCGCGTTCAGCCAGTCCTGGTTCCGCACCACCAGCGGCGCCCTGATACAGACGCTGGTGCCCGACACGCTCCGCTCCTGCATCACCAGCCTCCAGTCGTACGGGCGCGGATTCGTCGTGCCCGCCAGCCTGCTGGTCGGCTGGCTCACCGGCGTCACGTCGGTGCCGTTCGCCATTACGGCCATGGGCATCGTCAGCCTGGTGTGCGCGCTCGCGTTCTTGGCAACGGCGGCAAGCCTGCGCCGCCTGGAGTGACGCTCGGCCTCGCCACTCGCCATCCTTGCCCCGCCCCGCCCGCCTATCTATACTTGTCCCCATCGGCAAGGGAAGTCCGCGGGCGGGCCCGAAGCCCGTGAGCACGGACAAGGGAAGCAGACGGCGGAGGCAATCATGACTGAACGAGTTGACACCATCGTGCGCGGCGGCCTCGTGGCCACGTCCACCGGCGAGTACCACGCCAGCATCGCCATCAGGGGCGAGCAGATCGTGGCGGTCGGCCCCGACGACGCGCTGCCCCAGGCCGACGAGTACATTGACGCCGCGGGCAAGCACGTGCTGCCGGGAGCCATCGACTGCCACGTCCACCTCAGAGACGCGCCCAACGACGACTGGGACGTCGGCTCCGTCGCCGCGGCCCGCGCCGGCCTGACGACCATCATCCCCTTCGGCGCGTACGACGCCGACGCGCGCGAGACGCTGCCCCAGGCCATCGAGCGCTGGAAGGCGGAGGCGGCGCGCGATTCTGTCGTCGACTACACCTTCCATTACATCCTGAGCAACACTCCCTACATCATCGACGGCCTCGCCGAGGCCATCTCCATGGGCGTCACGTCTTTCAAGATGTTCATGACCTACGATCACCGCGTTTCCGACTCCTTCATCGTCAGGGCGATGGAGATAGTCGGCGCCAACGGCGGGATTGTGCAGCTCCACGCCGAGAACGGCGACGTGATCGACTACCTGATGAACAAGGCCATCGCGGAGGGCCGCACCGCGCCGACGGACTTCCCCGCCACCTGTCCCACCTGGGCCGAGGCGGAGGCCATCAATCGCGGAATACTCATGGGCGCGATGACCGACTGCCCCGTCTACATCGTCCATCTGAGCACACAGGAGGGCCTGGAGCGCATCAAGGAGGCCCAGCGCCTTGGCCAGCGCGTGTGGACCGAGACCTGCCCACAGTACCTGCTGCTGGACGAGACGATCATGGAGCGCATGGGTCCGCTGGCCAAGATTGGCCCGCCGCTGCGCCCCGCCGACGGCGTGAACCAGGGCGCGCTGTGGCAAGGCAGCGAGCAGGGCCACATCTCCGCCATCGGCAGCGACCACTCACCCGGTCCGCCGGAGCGCAAGAAGCACGGCTGGACCAACATCTTCCGCAGCCCCGACGGCGCTCCGGTCCCGTTTGGCGCCCCGTCGTTGGAGACGCTGGTGCCGCTCGTCTACAGCGAGGGCGTCGCCAAGCGCGGCCTGCCCCTGACCTGGATGGCCCGCGTGCTGGCCGAAAACCCGGCCCGCATCTTCGGACTCTACCCCCGCAAGGGCGTCATCCAGCCGGGCGCGGACGCCGACCTGCTCATCATCGATCCCGACGCGGAGACGACCATCACCGCCGCCAACCACCACGGCCGCTCCGGGTTCACCCCCTACGAAGACTGGAAGGCCTCGGGCAGAATCGACACCACCATACTGCGCGGCAAGGTTCTATTGCGCGACGGCAAGCTGGAACAGACGGCCGGTTACGGCAGCTTCATCCACGCGGGCAGCCCAACGCCGCCAATCGCCGGATCCGTGAGGTAGGAGGCCACGATGACAGACTATCTCGACACCCTGTCCGAACTCGTCAGCGAGGCAAGCATCGACTCGCTTTCCCCCGTCACGCTGTCCGCCGTGCGGGACGTGACGCTCGACACCCTGGGCGCGATGGTGGCGGGATGCCGCCAGCCCGAAAACACGGCGTTCGCGGCCAGAATCGCGCGACGCTCGCTCCCGGGCACGACCACGGCCACCATATTCGGCCACGGCCTCAAGGCCGACCCGATGAACGCGACTCTCGTCAACGCCACCGCGGGCGTGGCCCTGGAGGTGGACGAGGGCAACCGCTTCGGCGGCGGCCACCCCGCGATCCACTCCCTGCCCGGCGCCCTCGCCCTCGCGGAGGAGATGGGCGCCAGCGGCCGCGATTTCGTGGAGAGCGCCCTGGTCGGATACGAGCTGGAATCACGCATCGGCGGCGCGACGAACCCCCGGTTCAACGTCCACTCGCACGGTCACTGGGGCGTCATCGGCACCGCGGTCGCCGCCGCCAAGCTCAAGGGCTACTCCGCTGGCCGGGTCCGCGACGTGATCAACATCGCGGCGTCCATGAGCCCGGCCAATAGCTGGCAGCCCGCCTTCCGAGGCGCGACCGTGCGCAACCTGTACCCTGGGAGGTCCGGCCACGACGGGCTGTTGGCTGTGGACGTGTACGAGAGCGGCTTCACCGGCCTGGACGACGCGCCCGCGGACGTGTTCGGCACCATCCTGGGCGATAGCTTCGATCGGGACGCGGCAGTGGCGAACATGCCCGGCGAGTACCGCATCGGGCAGAACTACTTCAAGTTCTACGCCTGCTGCCGCCTGAACCATCCGGCGCTGGACGCCGTGTTCGACGCCAGCGCCGGCAGCGACTTCGGACCGGACGACGTGCTCGCCGTAGACATCTCCGCGCCGAGTATGCTGGACGGAATGCTGGGCGAGTACCCTGACAACATGCTCGCGGCCAAGTTCAACGTGCCCTACGCGGTCGCGGCGTCCCTGGTGCGTGGCAGCGCGGGCGTAGCCGACTTCTACTCCGAGGCGCGTGACGACTCCCGCATACGCGAACTCGCGGCCAAGGTGAGCGTGAGAGTCGACCCGCCCGCGCAGCCAGTGCCAGCCGGCGGCGTGCCCCCAACCGAGGCGCGCATTCGGCTCAAGGGAGACCGCGAGGTGGTGGGGCGCACGGCCATAATCAGGGGCGACTACGGCAACCGTCTGCCGCGCGAGCGCCTGGTGGAAAAGTTCCACGCGCTCAACGACCCCATCCTGGGCGCCCGACGCGCGAACGAAGTCGTGGAAGCCGTCTCACGCCTGGAGGACCTGCCCGACGTCCGCGAACTCACGGCGCTACTGGCGGGCTGACCATCGGCTCTGCCGTACTGACTGGCCCCGCCTCCCTTGCTAGGGCAGCGGCGTAAGCATCACCGATCCGCTGCTCAGCACCGAATTGGTGATGGGCTGCTCTTTGCGCTCGTCGGCGATGATCTTGTAGGTGAAGGCCAGAACGTACTGCGAGCCGTCCAACTCTATCGGCAGCGTATACTCCGCATCCGCGTCGTAGTTCCGCTTTTCGGTCGTCTTGCTTCTCGCCCTGACGACCACGCGGGTGGCGGTAACGGTCGCCTCAGCGATGGACGCTTCACGCACCGCCTGCGCCAGGGCCGCCTTGTCCACCGGGTTGCCGTCGGGATCGTTCACGTCACCGAACAGCCCCTCGATGTCCGCCGACAGCGTGTCCAGAAGGTGGGTCTGCGTCCACGCCTCCATGAACTTCTGGACTTCCACCTCCTTGACCGGCGTGGGGCCGGGCGTAGGCGTGGGAAACGCCTCGCGATCGACTATGGACGCCCCGCTGCCACGCTCGCCGCACGCCAACGCAAACAGCAGAATCACTATCGGAATCAGAAATACGAGCCGCGCTCCCATCAACATCTCCTGAACATAATTTTGATTTTCGTCTATAGTTTAGCTTGGTATCAAGACGCAAGCAACCGCCGAGCCGGGTCCGGGCTGTTCAGAGTCGATGACGGCGCGTCCGCCATAGGCGGCGGCTGGCCCGCTACTCGCCTATGTTGGCCTCCATCACTCGCATCGTGTTCTCACCCAGGATCTTCTTGATGTCCGCCTCGGAGAACTCGCGCCTCAACAGTTCCTCGGTGATGGCCGGGAACTTGGAGCAGTCCTCCAGCCCGATGGGACCGGCGGGAATGCCGTCGAAGTCGGACCCCAGCCCCACGTGGTCCACGCCCGCCACCTTGGCGATGTGCTCGATGTGGTCCACCACGTCGGACAGGTTGGGCTGCGGCAGGTCGTGCCAGGAAGCCATGCGCCGCTGTCGTATCTCGGCGCGCTGCTGGGCGACGTACTCCGGCGTGCCGGAGTAGTGCGCGATGGCCGAGCGCCGGGCGAACTTCTCGACTTCCTCTATCTCGTCCCAAGTCGCCGCTTGAAGCTTGTCCGTGGCTACCCTCGTCTCCTCGGACACGAAGGCGGGGTAGAAGTTGACGTTCACCACGCCGCCGTTGGACGCGACCGCCCGCAGCATATCGTCCTTCATGTTGCGCGGGTGCTGGCAGATGGACCACGCCGACGAATGCGACGCCATGATCGGCTTGTCCGTCACCTCGATGGAGTCCCAGAAGGTCTTGTCGGACACGTGCGAGATGTCCACCACCATGCCCAGCCGGTTCATCTCGCGGATAACGTCCCGCCCGAACAGGCTAAGCCCGTTGTTCTTCACCGCGTCCGTGGATGCGTCGGCCCAGTTGTTCGTGTTGAAGTGGGTCAGCGTGATGTACCGCATGCCCAGTTCCCAGTAGAGCCGCAGCACCGCCAGGCTGTCGTTGATCGCGTGCCCGCCCTCGATGCACGGCACCGCCGCGTGCTTGCCCTCCGCCACGATGCGGCGGCAGTCGGCGGCCGTCAGCGCAATCTCCACGTCGTCGGGGTTCGCTGCGCAGAAGCGGTTGAGACCGTCCAGCAGTTGCAGGCAGCGGTCCAGCGTGTTCTTCTCCGGAATCTCTTTGGCGGCCACGTAGCAGGACCACCACTGCACGCCCAGGTTGCCCTCACGGATGCGCGGCAGGTCCAGGTGGCCCGTGCCGGTCGCCGTCGCCAGATCGTCGCCGTCGTCGGTCATCCGGCTTATCGTGTCCGCGTGGGTGTCCACCACGAGCGACGAAAGGTGTAGATCGCGCGCTCGCTGGGCAATAGAGTCTTGCGTTGCCATGTTGCCTTTCCTTTCGTTGTCCCTTCCCTCGTCGAGGGGGGAGGTTGGAGCCTGCCCTGAACCTGTCCAAGGGATGGGGGTGATGTGCCGCCTAACCAACCACGTCCCGGAACACCCGCAGGTAGTTCTGACCAAGCAGCTTGCGCAGCTCATCCTCGTTGAAACCGCGCTCGGCGAGCTTGACGGTCAGGTTGGGCCAGTCGCTGAAGTCGTCGTAGCCCACGATGTTGTATTCGTCGGTGAGCCTGTGCTCGTCCACCCTGAATCCGCTGTAGTTGAACGTGCCGGGACGATCCGCCGGCATGTCGCTCGGCCACTCGATTAACGACGAGGTCCGAGCGCCCGGGCCGCCTTTGTCGGTCCCGACGCCCACGTGGTCGATTCCCATCACGTCCACCAGGTGCACCACGTGGTCCACGAAATCGTCCAGCGTCGCCTCCGGGGACGCCTGGATGAAGCCCGGTATTATGACGACGCCGAAGAAACCGCCCTGGTCCGCAATCGCCCTCGCCAGCTCGTCGCTCTTGCCCCTGTCGTGGTACGCCACCGCCGAACTGGACGAGTGCGACACGATTACCGGCGCCGTCGATATCTCCATCGCGTCCCAGCCCACCTGCTCGCTGCAGTGGCTCACGTCCACGATGATGTCCAGCTCGTTCAGGCGTTGCACCACCGCCTGCCCGAAGTACGTCAGGCCACTCTTGTGGATCTCCGTGCAGCCGTCGCCGACGAGCGTGCCCAGGTTGTAGGTGAGCTGGCACATCCGCAGACCCATATTGTGAAACAGGTCGATGCGCTCCAGCTTGTCGCTGAACGGCGTCGTGTCCTGGAAGTCGATGACCACCCCGTACTTGCCCTCGCGGTGCGCGCGCTCTATGTCCTCAGCCTTGCGCACCATAAGCATCCGGTCGTCCATGGCGTCTATCATGGCCCGCGCCTGCGCTATTCCGGTGACGGACTTCTCGAACGCCGTGTCGAACGGACCCGGACCCGCGTATGTGCCGCCCGCGACGTTCACGCCGGACGACGCCCACAGCCCCAGGTACTCCTCTCGGGCCGCCGCGTTGGTCTTGATCTCGTGCGTCGCCATCGCCTGGAGCAGCGGCGTCGCCTCGTTGCGCGTCATGCCCATGGCGTGGTACTCGTTCAGCGCCTCCCGCATGTTCTCGGTGAACAGAAAGCCGCTGGTCAACGGCGGCTGCTGGCTGTCGATCACCAGCGCCTCGCCGTGAAGCTGACGCGCCTCCTCGGCGCTAAGTACGGGATTCCTCACGTTCTTCCGTTCTGCCAAATCTCTACTCCTGTTTCAAATGGTCCCTTCCCCCTCGCAGGGGGAAGGTTAGGATGGGGGTGACGCGCTGTCCCTTCCCCCTTGACGGGGGAAGGTTAGGATAGGGGTGACGTCCCTACCCAACCACCTCGCGGAACACCCGCAAGTAGTTCATACCCAGCAGCTTCCGCAGCTCATCCTCGTTGAACCCGCGCTCGGCCAGCTTGACGGTCAGATTGGGCCAGTCGCTGAAATCGTCGTAGCCCACGATGTGGTACTCGTTCGAAATCCGGTGCTCATCCCTGAAACCGCTGTAGTTGAACACGCCCGGACGCTCAGTCGGCATGTCGCTCGGCCACTCGATCAGCGAGTCCGTGCCCGGCCCCGGTCCGGCCTTGTCGGTGCCCACGCCCACGTGGTCGATACCCATCACGTCCACCAGGTGCACCACGTGGTCGACGAAGTCGTCGAGCGTGGCCTCCGGGGTAGTCTGGATGAAACCGGGGATTATCACCACGCCGAAGAAGCCGCCCTGGTTGGCGATGGCCCTCGCCAGCTCGTCGCTCTTGCCCCTGTCGTGGTAGGCGATCGCGGCGCTGCACGAGTGCGACACGATGACCGGCGACGTGGATATCTCCATCGCGTCCCAGCCCACCTGCTCGCTGCAGTGGCTCACGTCCACGATGATGTCCAGCTCGTTCAGCCGCTGGACCACCGCCTGCCCGAAGTACGTCAGGCCGCTCTTGTGGATCTCCGTGCAGCCGTCGCCGACGAGCGTCCCCAGGTTGTACGTGAGCTGGCACATCCGCAGACCCATGTTGTGGAACAGGTCGATGCGCTCCAGCTTGTCACTGAACGGCGTCGTCTCCTGGAAGTCGATGACCACCCCGTACTTGCCCTCGCGGTGCGCCCGCTCGATGTCCTCCGCCTTGCGCACCATCAGCATCCGGTCGTCCATCGCGTCGATCATGGCCCGCGCCTGCGCTATGCCGGTTACGGACTTCTCGAACGCCGTGTCGAACGGACCCGGCCCGGCGTATGTGCCGCCCGCGACGTTGACGCCGGACGCGGCCCACAGACCCAGGTACTGCTCCCTGGCCGCCGCGTTGGTCTTGACCTCGTGCGTGGCCATGGCCTGCAGCAGCGGCGTGGCCTCGTTGCGCGTCATGCCCATCGCGTGGTACTCGTTCAGCGCCTCCCGCATGTTCTCGGTGAACAGGAAGCCGTTGGTCACGGGCGGCTGCTGGCTGTCGATCACCAGCGCCTCGCTATGAAGCTGCCGCGCCTCCTCGGCGCTCAGCACCTGGTTTCTCACGTTCGTCCGTGTTACCAATTCTCTTCTCCTTGCCTCTAGTGGTATCCCTTCCCCCTTGATGGGGGAAGGTTAGGATGGGGGTGACGTTTCAGGGATAGAGGCCACCACCAACATCCCTGTTCAATCTGAGAAATCGCGTATCACCCGCCCCGGCGTCCGTCCCGTGTACTCCCCGTCCTCCACCGCCAGCACGCCGTTGACCGCGACGTGCGGCACGCCCACCGGGTAGCTGTGCGGCGCCTCGAACGTTGCGGTGTCCGCCACCGTGTCCGGGTCGAGCGCCACCAGATCCGCCGCGAACCCGGGCGCGATCCGTCCTCTGCGCGTCAGCCCCAGCCGCTGCGCCGGCAGCGTGGTCATCTTGCGGATCGCCTCCGGCAGCGACACCAGCCCGCGCTCGCGCTGGTAGTGCGACAGGTAGCGCGGATTCGTGCCGTAGCTGCGCGGGTGTGGCAGACCCTGCGATAGCACACCCTCCGCGGACAGCGACGTGCCGTCGGACGCCACCGAAATGAGCGGATGACGGGCTATCGTCTCCACGTCGTCCTCTTGCATCCCGTGACTTATCACCGACGCCTCCGCGTCGTAGTACAGGCTCAGCACCGCCTCCGCCGGCGAAACCTCCATGTCTTTGGCGATCTCGCCCACCGTCATGCCCTCGTACCGCTCCTGGGGCACGTACCTCGCGATGACCGTCGCATCCGGCCCGCGTCCCCCCTCAAACCGGCTGGCGATGTCGGCCAGCATCCGGTCCCGCTGCACCTGGTCTGCCATGCGGGCCAGCGTGGCGTCACGCCCGCCGGACAGCGCCCAGCGCGGGAACATTGCCCCTGTGAGCGACGTACTCGACGCCGTGTACGGGTACTGGTCCCCAGCCACGTCGATTCCCTCGCGCCGCGCCTCCTCGAACATCGACAGCGCGTCCGCCGCGCGGCCCCACATAAGGTCCCCGATGCACTTGACGTGCGAGATCTGCACGCGCACGCCCGTGCGCCGGCCCACCTCGATGGCCTCGTTGATGGCGACGAACAGGCCGACAGTGCCCGCGCCCTCGTCGCGCATGTGCGTGGAGTAGACGCGCCCCCTGTCCGCGGCCGCCTGCGCCAACGCGATGACCTCCTCCAGTCTCGCGTAGTTGCCGGGCGCGTAGAACAGCCCCGTTGAGAACCCCATCGCGCCCCCGTCCAGGCACTCGCCCACCAGCCCGACCATCCTGTCCAGCTCATCGCCCGTGGGCGCGCGGTCCTCCTGCCCCACGATGCAGGTGCGAATGGTGCCGTGCCCCACCTGGAACGCGACGTTCAGCGTCGATCCGGCGCGCTCCACGGCGTCTATGTAGCCGCCGAAGTCCGTCCAGGACGGCTCGAACGAGTCCGTGTATGCGGACATCCGGCCCCGGAACTGCTCCTCGGCCTCTCCGATGAGCGGGGCGCAGAAGCTCATGCCGCAGTTGCCGGTAAGCTCAAGCGTGACGCCCTGTCTCACCTTGCTCTGCGCCGTCGGGTCCAGCAGAAACGACAGGTCGCTGTGCGTGTGCAGGTCGATGAATCCCGGCGTTATCGCCAGCCCCGCCGCGTCGATGGTCTTGGCGGATTCGCCCTCGATGCGCCCGATGGCGGCAATCTCGCCGTCCTTGACCGCGACGTCCGCCGTGTAAGCGGGACTGCCCGTTCCGTCTATGACCGAGCCGTTTCTGAATACGAGGTCGAACACTAGCTCACCTCCGGCAGCTTGTCTGCCCAAGGCCTGGCGGACTCGTAAGCCGCGGACGCCGCGAGCACCGTCTCCTCGTCCTTCCTGCGCCCGATGATGTGCAGCCCGAGCGGCAGACCGTCGGACGAGAACCCGCACGGCGCGCTCGCCGCCGGATTGCCGGTGCGGTTGAACAGCGCGGTGAAGGGCGAGTACCCGAAGCCGGTGACGTCGCGCCCGCCGATGACCTTTGGCGCCTCGCCGCAATTGAAGGCCGGAACCGCCAGCGTGGGCGTGAGCAGCAGGTCGTAGCGCGAGAAGAAGTCCGCCACGTATGCGCGCATCTTCTCCAGCTCGCACAGCGCGTGACCGTAGTCCTGCGCCGAAATCGTCTTGCTGTGGGCGACGGCGTCGCGCACGTTGGGCATCAGCATATCCGGGTCGCGCTCGTACAGCTCGCCGTACTGGACATAGGTCATGGGACCCAGGTTGTCCGCCCACGCGCTCATCGCCTCCAGGTCGATGTCGAACGGCGCGTCCTCCACCTCCGCGCCCAGCTCCTGGAACACGTTGGCGGCGCGCTCGGCGGCCGCCCGCGCCTCCGGATCCACCGCCGCCGATCCGCCGAAGTCCGCGCTCCAGCCGATGCGCAGCCCGCTGACGCCGCGGTCGAGCGCCGCCGCGTAGTCGGCCGGCTCGTCCTGTATCGTGCCATGCTCCGCCTCGGGATGCGGCCCGGACATCACCTGTAGCAGCAGCGCGGAATCCCGCACGGTGCGGGACATCGGCCCCATGCACGAGAAGTTGACCGGGTGCCAGCTACCGAGCCCCACGTTCAGCCTCGGCACCCGCCCCTGCGTGGCCTTGATGCCGTAGATGCCGCAAAACGCGCTCGGTATGCGTATCGAGCCGCCGCCGTCGCTGCCCTGCGCCACCGCGTTCATGCCCGACGCGATAGAGGCTCCGGTGCCGCCGCTGGACCCGCCGCTGACGCGCGCCGGATTCCACGGGTTGCGGCAGTCGTCGCCCAACTTGTTCTCGGTCGTGCCCGACATGCCGAACTCCGGAGTGTTCGTCTTGCCCAGGATGATCATGCCCGCCTCTTTCATGCGGCGCACGCCGAGCTGGTCGTAGTCGGGCACGTGGTCCTTGAAGAACAGCGAGCCGCGCGTCGTGCGGACTCCCTCCGTGGGCTCCAGGTCCTTGATCGACGTGGGAATCCCGTGCAGGGGGCCGACATCATCTCCGCGCGCCACCGCCGCCTCGGCCTCGCGCGCCGCCGCCAGCGCCTCGTCCGCCGTCACCGTCAGAAACGCATTGAGCGTCGGATTGAACTCCTCGATGCGCCGCAGGCTGATCTCCGTCAGCTCCACCGGCGACACCTCTTTGGCGCGCACCATCCGGTTCAATTCATACGCCGGAGTGAAGGCAATATCCCGCTCTCTCGTCATGGCAAGACCCCCTGGGTGAGATTGGCGTAAGCATAGCACAAGTAGGGGGTGTGGCGGTGGAGAGGCGTGAATCTTGAAGGCCAGCACGAGGTTATCGTATTGGATATCACAGCAGGCTCGCCTTGTCCTTCAAATTTGCAGTGCAACTACCGGATTGCTAGAATTGCCGTGGTGTTGTCAACCTCTTGGTGGGGGCGTTACAGCCCCACACTTTCGCCCCAAGGACATGGCACAAAGGCCAGATCAATCTGGTTATAGTAACCCCTCTTCCGTAACATCGTATTTCACGCCACTGGCATACATCTAGGATATTGGACAAGACATTCAGGGTGACGGCAAGTCAGATGAACGAAGATTCAAAGCAGCTTCCGCGTGAATTGTTCTCCCTCGTCCACCACATCCAATTGCAGCGGAGTGGATGGTGGGATGAAGCGTTACAGCAGGTCATATTGTATGTCCTTTGGTTAAATGGCACACCAATGGATGTTGAGTCGATGCTCTCTGCGCTAAAAGACGCGTTTGGAATTAACTTGGATGCGGTGAGCCTCAACAACCAACTAGCTGATCTTGAGCGAGACAGCAAAATAGTTGGAATTGCGGCTTCTTCCTACAAGATTACAGAAGAGGAGGCCTCTTCTCTTGAATCAGATGTGCAGACCGCGCAAGGCATTGAGGACCGAGTCAGACAGCTGTTCATTGATAAAGTGGCTTCCGAGTGTCCTCAAGTTGACGCCGTGGAGTGCTGGAACGAGTTTAGCCAGCGATGTCTCATACCTATCGTGCTAGAAATGGGAGCAAGAACCTATGAATTTTTGTCCAATGGGACTCGCCCATCGGATTTGTCGTTTGAAGATACCGATTTCTTTGCAGTATACGAGCCCGAAATTAGAGAGAAACTACGTCGTATAGTGCTCGACTTTATCACTCCGACAGATGGTCAAGTAAGGGACTACATGCTGAGAACACTCAATGCCGCTTTTTTTCTTGAAGCCAGCGGATTGAGTAAAGAAACACTCACCAAACTCTCTTCGTTTACGGGGGGTAAGAAGTCCCTGACACTGTTCCTGGACACGAACCTTCTATTCTCCATATTACATCTGCACGACAACCCTTCAAATGACGTGGTCAACGCATTGCTTGAACTTATAGGAGAAATCAAGCAAACGGTTTCTTGTTCACTATACGCACTGCCTGTAACGATTGAAGAGTTTCGCAACACGGTTCTTGCAAACGCTGATGAGCTTAGGCGCGTTCGGTTACCATACAATGTTGCAGCCGCTGCACACACGTCGGGGAGGTTCTCGGGCGTGAAATTGAGGTACATGAGGGCCTGTGCGGAGGTTGGTGGCCACATCGATCCCGAGGATTTCTTCAAGCCCTATGCCTTCAACACCCTTGACGTATTACGAGAAAACGGCGTTGAGCTCTACAACACGAAGGTGGACGAGTATAGGACACGGCAATCTGCTATCGATGACATAAACGAACTCTGGGAATACGGACGTAAAGAGTACAGGACAGACGGACGTTACAGGGCGATTGAGCACGATGTGACGCTCATGCACTTTGTTAGAGACAGACGTCCCGAGCACGTTAGTTCACCACTAGAAGCCAAGACTTGGTTCCTCACAATTGACTATCATCTCCTGCGATACGAACGTTCGAAAGACTTGAACCACCGGGTATGTATTGACCCGTCGCTGTTGATACAGATGCTACAGTTTTGGCTTCCGCGAACCGAGGCATTAGAGACGGTGATGATTGAGAGCATTCGCATTCCATTCGCGTTTAGGCGATTCGACGCAGCGAGTGAGCGGGTCGCTGTTCGTATCCTTGAAACCCTATCGCGATACGAAGTCGGGGATCTCTCTACCAGGGTTATCACACAAGTACTGATGGACGATGCCGTGCAAGCCTCCTTTGGGAATACAAGTGATACCTGTAAGGAAGACGACATAGTTAAGGAACACCTTTCCTCAATGGATGCAGCTTTGAGATTGAAGGTCGTAGAGAAACAGGCAGAGGCCGAGGGTCTGAAGGCGCTTGCCGAACAGCGGGCCGACCAGATAGGTGAACTTAAAGAGAACATGCTCGGAAGTAGTGCAACCGTTGAAGAGTTACAGAAGCAACTGAAGGACGCAGCACTAACAATCTCGGACAGGGACCAGCGACTATCAGACTTGCAAACCCAGTTGTCAAAGTCGGAGACCTCAACAACTGTGGCCGGACAAGGCGCCAACTACTTGATCAAGTGGGTTGTGTTACCTGCAATTGCTGCCGCCCTTGTGGTAGTAAGTGCCGGACTGTTAGCGTCAGCCCTTGAAGTTGCCTCCGCAATTATTGTGACAGCGCTCGTTGCCGCTGTCGCCACTTTGGTTGTACTGGGCCTCGCAGACTGGCGTGGATCAAAGGTTAGGGCAATAGAATGTGAGGCCTGGTATCTTAGATTGCGTCGGTGGCGTAGATGGGCCTATGGGCTATTGGGAACCCTAGCAATTGGATTGCTAACTCGCTACATATGGAGCCTGATCCCAGTTCTTCCGCAGTAATGTCACGGCAAGTTCAGTTGCCCGAGACTTCTCTCCTATCCATGCGAACACTGACTACTCGGTTAGGGCAGCCCGTCAACCTCCAACTCTGGGTACGGTCATCTCCAACACTGGGCGCAATGCGCCGATGTCTCAATAGCCTGGCTCTCACCAGGGTTTCTTGAGTGCCGGCCGTACATCCAACCGGCGTGCGGGCCATCCGCGCTGTTGTTCTCAATTCCTAGACGTACTATTCTTCACCCAGTAATCAATTGGAGCGGAGCATAGTTTGCGGCCATCTTATAGCAGAATCGCTCCACAGCACCCGCCCAATTTCGCCAGGGTTCCTGCTTTTTTCGCACATTCATACTAACCTTCTCCCATAACGCACCCACACCACCCCTCGCCAGCCCTTCTCATGCCTTCCGCCTGCTGTCCTACTCCCCTCTCGGGTCTGACCAAAACTCGGCACAATCAACCCGCTACTCGCGACAAGCCGCACAACACCTGCATGACAGATTCAGGGCGTCCCGCCTACTCACAACCACGCCAACCACACCCCCCCTGTGGTAACATCGCCTCCCACAGGATAGCCTTCCGCAGCCCGCCAGCCACTGGGACAGGAGCGTCAGACTTGACCACCAACCCGGCACTCTATCGGAATCCCGAAGAGGAACGTCTCCAGGAGCTAAAGTACCCTTCCTCCAATGGAGAGCGCCTGGCCGAGAACGATCTCCAGTACATCGCACTGACCGACACGGTTGACTCCCTCAGAACTCGCCTCGGCGACAGGCCCGACGTGTACGTCGCGGGGAATATGCTCGTCTACTACCGAGAGGGAGACGCGAGCAGCCGTGTGGCTCCCGACGTTTTCGTCGCGTTCGGGGCGAACGGCAACCACCCGCGAATGTCCTGGCTTGTCTGGGAGGAGGGCCTGCCCCCTACGTTCGTGCTGGAAGTCGGCTCGCCGTCCACCTGGCGGAGGGATGCCGGAGTGAAACGGGACATCTACGCGATGATGGGCGTCGCCGAGTACTGGAGATTCGACGCCATGGGCAACCTGTTCTCGCCGGGCCTGATCGGCGAGGAGCTGGTCGACGGCACGTACCACGCCTTGGATGTACACGCGGACGAATCCGGCGCGCTCCGAGGGCACAGCCCGACGCTCGGCCTCGACCTCTGCGTCCGAGGCGACAACGAGCTTCGACTCTTCGACCCCGCCGACGGCACGTGGCTGCTCCGCTCCAGGGACAAGAGCAGGGTTATCGACGAGCAGGACGAGGCGTTGCGTGAGCAGGCCGCCGAGATAGAGCGGCTTCGCGCACAAATGGAGTCCCTACGCCGCGAACGCTGATAACCCTGTCGCCCGCGGAGTCTGCACCCCGCCGAGCATTGGCTCCAAATGGTGATCGTTCGCGTCTGAAGTTGGCGGTCGGTCACGTCATCACCCCAATTTCGCCAGGGCCCTTGCCTTTCCCGCACATCCGTGCTACGCTCTCCCCATGACAAACCCACACCACAACCCGCCAACCGCCGCCGCCCCTGCCGGATGTACCGAACCCGTCACGCTTTCGCCGAGATTCGGCACACTCAGCCCGGTTTTCGCGACAGTTCGCGCGACACTTGCAGAACAGATCACAGCCCCCTCAGCTAGGGGATGAGACAAATGAATCGAAATGTTACAGATCTTCGGAAGTTCCATAGTGAGGGCAGCCCGTGGCCTCAACACACCCGTCGATCCGGCCGCTGGCCGCTGGTCACCGGCCACTGAACCGTCCTAGCCACGCCGCCGGTTTGCTGATAACATTGGGTGCGCTTCATCCCACCCGGCACCGAGGCGGAGGTCTGCCCTGAATATCTTCTTTGACGTGGACTACACCCTTCAGTCTATGGACGGCAGCCTCAGGCCCGGCACACGCACAGTCTTCGAGCAACTCGTCAGCGACGGCCACACCATCTTCATCTGGTCCGGCGTCGGCATCAGGACCGCCGACGTCGAGCGCCACGAGCTGGACGACCTCGTGTCCGGCGTCTACCAGAAGCCGCTGGAGGACTTCGAGAGCGGCCTCCAGACCTTCAACGTCCCCGTCCGCCCCGATTTCGTCATCGACGACTACCCCGAGATTGTCACCGAGTTCGGCGGCGTGGTCGCCCGGCCCTACTACTTCCGCCAGTTCCAGGACACCGAGATGGACCGCATCTACCAGATCGTCCGGGAGTACGTGGAGTACGGCTACTCCGACGAGGTGGGCTTCCGCCCTGGCGTGAACGGCGCGGGCTAACCCCGGAGGGAGCCCCATGACAATCCGCGTGCTCGCACCCGACGTGGCGTCCAGAATCGCCGCCGGCGAGGTTGTCGAGCGCCCGGCGTCCGTGGTCAAGGAACTCGTCGAGAACTCGCTGGACGCGGGCGCGTCCGAGGTGTCCGTCCAGGTCCGCGGCGGTGGCGTGGACCGCATCCGCGTCGCCGACGACGGCAGCGGCATCCCCTCCGACGAGATCGAGCTGGCCTTCCAGCGATTCGCCACCAGCAAGCTGGAGACGGCGAGCGAGCTAGACTCGATTGCCTCGCTCGGCTTCCGCGGCGAAGCCCTCCCCAGCATCGCCGCCGTCTCCCGCGTCAGCATCGTGTCCCGCACGGCGGACGAGGACGCGGGCGCCCGCCTCGAGCTTGCCGGCGGGCGAGTCGTCGCCCGCGAACGGCTGGGCGCCACCCGCGGCACCGCCATCGTCGTCGGGCGGCTGTTCGAGGACGTGCCCGCGCGCAGAAAATTCCTGCGCACCGCCGCCACCGAGAACTCCCGCATCCACACCGTCGTCGCCCGCTACGCCCTCGCCTACCCGCACGTGCGCTTCAGCCTCGACACCGGCACTCAGTCCTCGTTCTCCACGCCCGGCAGCGGCGACGCCCGCGAGACATTCGCCGCCGTCTACGGCCTGGAAGTGGCCCGGCAGATGCTGGAAATAATACGCGCCCCCGGCGAGGACGATGGAAGACCCTTCGCCTCCGGCATGATCAGCCCGCCCGAGCTGACGCGCGCCAACCGCAACCACATCAGCTTCTTCGTCAACGGACGCTGGGCCCAGAACCGCATGCTCTCGTTCGCGCTGGAGCAGGCCTACCACGGCTTCATCATGGAGCGCCGCTTCCCCATCGCCGCCGTCAATATCGTCATGCCGTTCGAGGACATTGACGTGAACGTTCACCCCGCCAAGAGCGAGGTCCGCTTCCGATACGACAACCGCGTGTTCGGCGCGCTCCAGCAGGCCGTCCGCGAGACCCTCAGCGCGCAGTCGCCTGTGCCCACCGTGCGTTCGGTCCATTCGCCGCACGGCCCGCCCTCCGGCCACGCGCCCACCCACCAGCCCCGCGACGCCGCCTTCTGGCCGAGCGTGCCATTCGCGTCTGCGCGCCAGGCCGCCGACGCAGGCATGGTCGAGCCCCAGGGCACTGAATCGTCGACGCCGAGGGCGGCTTTGCCGGTGCTCAGAGTGCTCGGCCAGATGCAGAACACCTACATCGTCGCCGAGGGCCCCGACGGCATGTACCTCATAGACCAGCACGCCGCACACGAGCGCGTGATGTTCGAGCGGATTCGCGGCGAGGCGGCGTCCCGCACGCCCCAGGTCCAGAGCCTGCTGGAGCCCGCGACCGTGCACCTGAACGAGGACCAGGCGGAGCTAGCCGCCTCCCGTTCGCGGGAGATCGAGGCCCTGGGCTTCGTGGTCGAGCCGTTCGGCGAGACCGCGTACCTCGTTCGAGCGGTCCCCGCCCTGGTGGACTCCACTGACCCCGGCAAGGTGTTCCGCGAGGTGCTGGACACGATGTCGGAGGGCGGCGGCTTCGAGACGTGGGAGGAGCGCGCGGCCTACTCGCTCGCCTGCCACGTCGCCATCAGGGCCGGCAAGACCCTGACCCACGAGGAGATGAGCGAGCTGAGCCGCCAGCTAGAGCGCTGCGACCAGCCCAACACCTGCCCCCACGGACGCCCCACCACCATCCACCTGCGCGCCAGCCAGCTAGAGCGCGAGTTCGGCCGCCGGTAGGCTACAGAGTCCCTTCCCCCTCGCAGGGGGAAGGTTAGGATGGGGGTGCCGATGTCGCCTCGCTTACTCTACCGTCGCCACCTCGACTGAGTTTATCGGCGGCAGGTTCTCGACCAGCAGCTCCCAGCTATCCCCGTCGTCGCGGCTGTAGAAGACCTGCCCCGCCGTGGTGCCGACGTATATGCCGCACGGGTCCAGCGAGTCCGTCGCCATCCCCTCCCGCATCACGTGCAGGTAGGCGGGAGGCGCCGGCAGCCCGTTGGTCAGCGCCTCCCAGTCCCGGCCGCCATTGCGCGTCCGATAGACCCGAAACTTGGCGTCGGTCACGTAGCGCACGTTGCCGCCGATCTCCCCGTCCTCCATCACCTTGTCCTCCGGCACCACGTAGTAGGTGTCCGGATCGCTGGAATGCAGACCGAGCACGAACCCGAACCGCGACGGCAGCCCGACGGACAGGTCCTCCCAGTTCTCGCCGCCGTTCTCCGACCGGAACACGCCGCAGTGCGTCTGCGTGACCAGCGAACGCGGCCGCGAAGGGTGCGCTAGCACCTTGTGAGGGCACTGGCCCAATTCAGGAAAGCGCTCTGGCAGGTAGTCGGCGCGAATGCCATTGTTCATCAGCCGCCAACTCTCGCCCGCGTCCTCAGTGCCCATCACGCCCACCGCCGATATGCCGACCCACATGCGAGCGTCGTCGTCGGGATCGAGCACGATGCTGTGCAGGCACAGCCCGCCGAGTCCGCCCCACCACTCCTCACGGGTCGGGTGGTGCGTCAGCCCCACGACCTCCTGCCAGCTCGCGCCGTAGTCGTCGCTGCGAAACAGCGCCGCCGGGTCTACCCCGGCGAACAGCACTCCAGGCGTCCGATCCCGGCCCGGCTTGATGTGCCATATCTTGCCGACCGTCCGACCGTCGCTCCCCACGAACCTGGGTTGCCCGTCCGAACTGCTCCACGTCGCGCCCAGGTCCGGACTGACGCGCATCTCTGGTCCCCAGACGGTGCTGTTGATCGCCGCCAACGTACTGCCCGTCCTCGCGTCGTAGACCGCGTGGAAGACGTCCTCGCCCTGGCACCCCAGATCGCCTACGTCCCATCGCTCGCGGTCCGCGTCGCCCCTGATCGTCACTGTGCCCTTGCGGGTGCCAATCAGCAGCGCCAGCTTCGATCCATTCGTTCTGCTTGCCATGTCGGGATACCTCGCTCCTGGGCCGCTACCAGTTCACCAGGTGCGGCTTCTGGCTGCGCCAGCCGTCGTCTGACGGGAAGATCGTCGTCATCTCGACGCGCGTCCTGTCGCCGTCGAACCAGTCCTCTACCGTCGAAATCCACTTCCTGTAGTGGGGAGCGTTCCTGTGCGCCTCCAGCGCCGCGTCGTCCGCGTAGACCTCGTACAGGTGAAAGCGGTTGGGGTCCTCGTTGCTCTGGAGAATGTCGAAGCGGAAGCACCCCGGCTCGTCCCGCACCGAACCCTGGGCGTCTCCCAGGCTGGCCTCCATGAACTGATCCCTGAACTCCCCCTTGACCTGGATGGTGACGAATATCGAAATCATGGCTCCTCCCTGCTGCGACTAAATCCGTTTGGAGATTCTAGCAGCGTCAGTACGTAGGCTTGCTAGGTAGGCCTGTGGACGCGCGCGCCGATTTTGGGCTAGAATCGGCCCGCGTCCGTCGGCTCGCGTTGAGCCGACGAAGGTGTGGACGGAGAATGAATGCGATACTCAATCGGAATCGACTTCAGCACATTTTCCATCATCGGCCGGTGCGCCCGCAACGGAATGTTGGGCGTGGCGATAACCACCAGCGACCTGTGCGTCGGCTCTCGCTGCCCCTACGTCGCGCCCGGCATCGGCGCCGTCTCCACGCAGGCGGCCACCGACCCGCGCATCGGGCCGCGGCTGCTGGCGCTGATCGCCGAGGGACGCACGCCGGACGAGGCCGTTGCCGCCGTCGAGTCCGAGGACGCCCACATCGAACGCAGGCAGATTGGCGCCGTGTCCATCGACGGCAAGTCGTTCGCGAGGACGGGCGCGCGCAACGGCCCGTGGGCCGGCCACGTCGCCATGCCCGACCACGTCGCCATGGGCAACGGCCTGGCTGGCGAGCGCGTCGTAGAGGCGATGTCGCGCACTTTCGTGGAACGCGAGGCCGACGACCTCGAGGAGAGGCTCCTGGCCTCGCTGGAGGCGGGGCAGGAGGCCGGCGGCGAGCGGCGCGACATGACGCCGTACCACTCCGCCGGACTGCTGGTCTACGGCAGCGCCAGCTTCTCACGCGTCGATCTGCGAGTCGACGAACACCCGAGTCCGATAGTCGAGCTTCGCCGCGTCCTCGATCTCTTCAAGCCGAAGATAGACTACTTCGCGCTCAGGGCCGATGACCCCGAGACGGCTCTCGCCCAGGGACCGCCCCCGCCGGCAGATCCCAGTCAGTAATCAGCTCCGCCCACTAACGAAAGGAACCGCAGATGATTGGCGCAGACCTTGTAGCTCGAATACTCAAAGAGGAAGGCGTCGACTTCATGGGCGTCATCCCCATGAACAGGCTGGAAGAGGCGGCGGCCAAGGTCGGCATACGCCCGCTCATCTTCCGCCAGGAGAGGGTCGGCGTGAACCTCGCGGACGGCTACAGCCGCGTCACCAACGGCCGCGGCACCGGCGTGTTCGCCATGCAGGCCGGGCCTGGCGCCGAAAACGCCTACGCCGGAGTGGCCCAGGCCTACGCGGACTCGGTGCCGATTCTGCTGCTGCCCGCCTCGGCGCAACTCGACAGGCACGGCGTGCACCCCACCTTCAGTCCCAATCGCAGCTACGAGCAGGTCACCAAGTGGTCCGGCCAGGTCTCCGGCGTGGAGAGCATCCCGGAGGTCATGCGCCGAGCCTTCAGCCAGTTGAGGATCGGACGTCCAAGTCCGGTTCTGCTGGATCTGCCGGGCGACGTGCTGCGCGGCACGGTCCCCGACGGGATGAGCGACTACACGCCGGTAGCGCGTCGGATGTCGGCGGGCGATCCCCAGGACGTCACGACCGCAGTCCGCATGCTGCTCGGCGCGTCCCGCCCGGTCATACAGGCGGGCCAGGGCGTGCTGTACGCCGAAGCGTGCGACGAGCTGCTGGAGCTTGCGGAGCTGGTTCGCGCTCCGGTGATGACCACGATGGCCGGAAAGAGCGCCTTCCCGGAGAACCACGAACTCGCGCTGGGCACCCGCTCGGGCACCACTACCGGCTCAGTCGTCCACTTCCTGGAACGCTGCGACCTCGTGCTAGGCGTCGGTTGCAGCTTCACCCGCATCCACTACGGCGCGGACGCGTTCGACTCCAAGACACTCATACACGTCACCAACGACGAGAACGACCTGAACAAGGACTACTCACCCGACCACGCCGTCATCGGGGACGCCAGGCTGGTGCTCCGCCAGTTGATCGACGAGGCTCGCGCGCAACTCGGCTCGAGCTCCCGCAACGAGCGCGGCGCAGACGACCCTGCGGATGAGATCGCCGCCGTAAAGCGCGACTGGCTCACCGAGTGGATGCCCAAGCTCACGTCCGGCGAGCGCCCGCTCAACCCCTACCGCGTAATCTGGGACCTGATGAACACGCTGGACCGCTCCAAGTCCATCGTCACCCACGACTCCGGTAGCCCGCGCGACCAGTCCATACCGTTCTTCGAAACGACAACTCCGCGTGGCTTCATCGCCTGGGGCAAGTCCACCCAGCTAGGCTACAGCCTGGGTCTCGCGATGGGGGCGAAGATGGCGGCTCCAGACAAGCTGTGCGTCAACATCATCGGAGACTACGGATTCGGCATGGTCGGCCTGGACGTCGAGACGGCCGCGCGAGAGCGAATTCCCATTCTGACCGTCATCCTCAACAACTCAGACATGGGTATCTACGGCCCGGACAGCTTCCCGACGGCCAACGAGCTTTACGGCACACGCTACACCGGCGGCGACTACGCCAAGGTGGCCGAGGCGATGGGCGCTTACGCCGAGCGGGTCGAAGACCCCGACGAGATAGTGCCATCGATTCTCAGGGCGAAGAGCGTGATAGAGTCCGGGCAGCCGGCCCTCCTGGAGATGGTGACCGACCCCAAGGAGAAGTCCTTCTCCTACAGGGGCGCCGTCTAGCCGGCAGCCGCCCCGTGGGCGATGATGGACTCGAATAGCAGCCTGCCGTCCTCGCCGCCCAACAGCGGCTCGCAGCACCGCTCGGGATGCGGCATCATGCCGAGCACGTTCCCTCGCTCGTTGACTATGCCGGCGATGTTGCGCAGCGAGCCGTTGGGATTGGCATCGTCGGTCACGGCGCCCGCAGGGTCGCAGTAGCGGAAGGCAACGCGACCCTGCGACTCCAGGGTGGACAGAGTCGCAGGGTCCGCGAAGTAGTTGCCCTCGCCGTGGGATATGGGAACCCTCAGCACGCGGCCCTCGGCAATGCCGAGGGTGAACGGCGAGCGCGACCCCTCCGCGCGGAGGTGCACCCACTCGCATCTGAACTGGAGGCTGGCGTTGGGCATGAGCGCGCCGGGCAGCAGCCCCGCCTCACACAGAATCTGGAAGCCGTTGCAGATGCCGAGCACGGCCCCGCCGTCCGCCGCGAACCGCTTGACCGCGTCCATGACCGGCGAGAAGCGCGCGATTGCCCCCGGCCTGAGGTAGTCGCCGTAAGAGAACCCTCCCGGCAGGACCACGCAATCCAGCCCCGACAGGTCGCTCTCCTTGTGCCAGACGTAGCGCACCGGCTGGCCGAGCACACCATCCAGGGCGTGGTAGCAATCAGTGTCGCTCCAGGTGCCGGGGAAGACCACCACTCCGAAGTTCACGTCGCTCCATCACCCCCATCCTGACCTTCCCTCATCGAGGGGGAAGGGATTTTGGTAGTTCAGCCCGCCATACGCCTGAGCGCCGCGGACGCCGCGGCGCTTACCTCGCGGCCCTCGGCACGACCCCGGACCTGCGGCATCAGCCTGCCCATCACCTTGCCCATGTCGGCCGGACCACTCGCGCCCGAATCCGCTATGGCCTGCTCGACGAGATCATCGATCTCCGCTCTCGTCAACTGCTGAGGCAGGTACTCGAGTATTATGGCCAGCTCGTCCTTCTCGCGCTCGACCAGGTCCTGGCGGTTGGCGCTCTCGTACGCCTCGATGCTGTCGCGGCGCTGCTGAGCCTGGCGGCTCAACACGGCAAGCACACCCTCGTCATCCAGTTCCTTCTGCTGCGAGATCTCGGCGTTGTGAATCTCAGACCGCAGGTAGCGCAGCACCGAGCGACGTATCGCGTCTTTGGCGCGCATCGCCTGTTTGAGGTCTTCCTGCAATTGTGTTTGTATGGGCATCTGATTTGTCCTGATGGTCTCAGTCGGAAGGCATGAGCTGGGCGGATTCATGCTCTGCCAGCCTGTCTATGGCCGCTCTTATATCCCGCAGGGTGCGCTCGCGGCCCAGCACCTCCATGGTCTCGAAAAGCGGCGGCGCGACGCGCAGGCCCGTCGTGGCGACGCGCAGTGACCCGAAGAGTTGGCCAACCTTTACATCAAGCTCTTTCGCCAGGTCCCGCAGAGGCTGTTCAAGCGTAGCCGTGCTGAAATCCCCAAGCGGCTCCATCATATCGAGTGCGGCTTCCAACGCCTGCCTCGTCCGCTCCGGATCCATGCCCTTCTGTACAAGGTCGGCGTTTTCGTAGCTGGGAGCGTCCTTGAAGAAGAAAGACAGTCTCGGCGCCGCCTCGCTCAGCTCTTTCAGCCGCTCCTGGACTAGCGGCGCCATGGCCAGCACTCGATGCCTGTCCGGCAGTTCCGGAATCTCCGTGGGCGGGTAGCGGCGCCAGTAGTCGAGTAGCGCGTCGGCGAGTTCCTCGACGCTGAGCATTCGAATGTACGCCCCGTTCATCCAGTTCAGCTTTTCGGTATTGAAGACCGCTCCGGCCTTTGAGATACGCTCAATCGAGAAGCTGGCGATCAGGTCGGCCCTGGAGATTAAGTCGGTGCGGTCGTCGAGAGACCATCCGAGCAGCGACAGGAAGTTCACCATCGTCTGGGGCAGGTAGCCCATCTCGCGGTACTCCAGCACGGAAGCCGCGCCGTGCCTCTTGCCCAGCTTGGTCCTATCGGGAGCGAGAATCATCGGCAGGTGCGCGAAACGCGGGGCGGCCCAGCCCATGGCCTCGTACAACCGAACGTGGCGCGGCGAGCTGGAGAGCCAGTCATCGCCGCGCATCACGTGGCTGATGCGCATATGGTGGTCGTCCACGACGTTTGCGAGGTGGTACGTGGGAAAGCCGTTGGAGCGCAGCATTACGAAGTCGTCTATCAGCCGGTTCTCGAAGGTGACTTCTCCGTGGATCATGTCCACGAGGGTCGTCGTGCCATCGAGCGGCATCCGGAAGCGCACCACTGCTGGCGCGTCGCTCTCTTCGAGCGCGGCCCGCTCGCCTGGGTCCAGATCGCGGCAGCGACCATCGTAGCCCGATGAGCCGTCCTGCTGCGTGCGGCTACGCCGAAGCTCGGCAAGCCGTTCCGCTGAGCAGAAGCAGCGGTACGCGTGCCCGTTGGCGACCAGTTCGTCTGCCGCCTCGTTGTACAACCCCAGTCTCCGGGACTGGTAGTACGGCCCGAACGGCCCGCCAACGTCTGGGCCTTCGTCCCAGTCCAACCCCAGCCACGAGAGCGCCTCGAGCAGCATATCGATCGAACCTTCCACGTTCCGATTCTGGTCCGTGTCCTCGACACGAATGATAAAGTCGCCGCCATTACGCCGGGCGAACAGCCAGGTGAAAATCGCGGTTCGAACGTTACCAACGTGCGTTGCTCCTGTGGGACTCGGGGCGTAGCGCACGCGAATTTTGTCGGTCATGGCTTCTACTCCTCACGGCTATTTTATCACGCCGCGCCAGTTGCGGGGACTGAGACACGCGCGCCACACGCGACCTCCAATCTTACTCTCTTGCCCGCTGAGAGAGTCGTCGTCGATAAAGACCGGAGTTGACGCACATCTGTTGCCGGCTGCGAATCTGCGGCAAAAGCGCTTGACGTTCGCCGACTGTGGCCATATAATTGGTGTTCCTGCAAAGGCAGTAACATGAACGAGAACGCAAACGACAACTAGTCAAAGCGAAATCCCTGGCGGCGGCTGGGGTTACCCAGCCGCCTTTTCTTTTGCACTTTAACAATTGAATCCTGTCAAAGAATAAACGAGCCTAATTGTGGGTCAAGTTATTAAGGGTTTACGGTGGATGCCTTGGGGCCAAGGGCCGAAGAAGGGCGCGGCAAGACTGCGAAAAGCCTCGGTGAGCTGTCTAGCAAGCTTAGCCGGGGATTCCCGAATGGGGAAACCCAATCCGGGTCATGCCGGATTATCCGCAATGCGGAGGGCAAGTGGGAGAACTGAAACATCTAAGTATCCTGAGGAAAGTAAATCAACCGAGATTCCCCTAGTAGTGGCGAACGAACGGGGAAGAGCCCAAACCCGGCGGGCTTAGTGGGCTGAGGCCCTATGCCCGGCGGGGGTTGTAACACACGTTAGCTCCAACCTCAGAACGGAGCAGGAAGTAAGAAACCCCTGGCTTAATCGAACGAGCCTGGAAAGGACGACCGTAGAAGGTGACAGTCCTGTAGATGAAAAGCCTGGGACTTCCAACGTGTTGTTGAGTACCACGGGACACGTGAAATCCTGTGGGAATCCGGGGGGACCACCCTCCAAGGCTAAATACCCTTGGCCACCGATAGCGAACCAGTACCGTGAGGGAAAGGTGAAAAGAACCCCGAGAGGGGAGTGAAATAGACCTGAAACCGTAGACCTACAAGCCGTGGAAGTTCCCCCAAGGGGGGATGACTGCGTGCCTATTGAAGAATGAGCCGGCGAGTTAATCTAGGCAGCTTGGTTAAGGGATAGAAGTTCCGGAGCCGAAGCGAAAGCGAGTCCGAACAGGGCGCGAGCCGGGCGGAGGCAACCTCAACGTGGGATGCCCGACGGCGGCCAACTCCCCTCGGGGATGAGGCCAAAGAAAGGCTGAAAGCCGAGAGCGAGCTTCCATCATACCTGGCGTGTTGTCTGGATTAGACCCGAAACCGGGTGAGCTACCCATGGACAGGTTGAAGCCCAGATAGTCTCTGGGTGAAGGACCGAACCCGTGTACGGTGCAAAGTGCTGGGATGAGCTGTGGGTAGGGGTGAAATGCCAATCGAACCCGGAGATAGCTGGTTCTCCCCGAAATGTATTTAGGTACAGCCTCAAGGTAGTCTTGGGGAGGTAGGGCACTGGATGGGCTAGGGGGCGTGAGCTTACCAACCCCAACCAAACCACGAATGCCTCAAGATGGTCCTTGGGAGTGAGACAGTGGGGGATAAGCTTCATTGTCGAGAGGGAAACAGCCCAGACCGCAGGCTAAGGTCCCGAAGTGTGGACTGAGTGTGAAAGGAAGTGGGATTCCCAAAACAGCTAGGAGGTTGGCTTAGAAGCAGCCATCCTTTGAAGAGTGCGTAACAGCTCACTAGTCGAGGGGCCCTGCGCCGAAAATGTAACGGGGCTAAGTCCACCACCGAAGCCGCGGGATCCGCCGACACACGGCGGATCGGTAGGGGAGCGTTGCCAGGGCGGAGAAGCCGGATCGTAAGGTCCGGTGGAGCGCTGGGAAGTGAGAATGCCGGCATGAGTAGCGTTAATTCTGGTGAGAATCCAGGACACCGAAAGCCCAAGGTTTCCTACGCAACGCTGATCGACGTAGGGTAAGTCGGGCCTAAGCCGTAGCGGACAAGCGAAGGCGATGGACAGCAGGTTAAGATTCCTGCACCGCCTATGACTCGCTACAAAGCAAAGGGGGGACACGGGAAGGTAGACGGGGCGCGCCCATCGGACATGGCGCGTTTTTCCCTGTAGGCCATGCCAGGATAGGCAAATCCGTTCTGGCGCTACGAGCTGAGGGGGAAGAGAACTCTCGGGCTAATGCCCTGGGGGACCTCGTTGATCCTATGCCGTCAAGAAAAGCCTCGTTGCAAGAGTCACTGGCGCCCGTACCGCAAACCGACACTGGTGGGCTGGGGTAAATGTCCCAAGGTGTGCGAGCTAACCCTCGTTAAGGAATTCGACAACTTGGCCCTGTAACTTTGGGAGAAAGGGTACCCGTGGGGTGAAGGCCGCTTGCCGGCCGGATGCCCTTGCGGGTCGCAGCGAAGAGGCCCAGGCGACTGTTTACCAAAAACACAGGTCTCTGCTAAGCCGAAAGGCGATGTATAGGGGCTGACGCCTGCCCAGTGCCGGAAGGTTAAGGGGACGGGTTCGCCTGCAAAGGCAAAGCTCGGAACCGAAGCCCCGGTGAACGGCGGCCGTAACTATAACGGTCCTAAGGTAGCGAAATCCCTTGTCGGGTAAGTTCCGACCCGCACGAATGGCGT
>DAOUJL010000059.1:0-33215 GCA_034422735.1 Dehalococcoidia bacterium
AGCTTGAGAAGCTGGCATGGAGGCGTGGCGACCCCCTAAACTGGAACACCGCTGGTAACCGCAATTTTGAGGTCGCACCTCTCGTTCGGTAACCACTAATTTTGAGGTCGCGCGGGAGGAGAAATGGCCGCAGAACTTCACGATCCGGACGTGATTGCCGAGATGGACAAGAACTGGGAAGCCTTCAAGAAGATTGAAAAGAGCATGGAGATGCAGCATCGGGGTAAGACCCTCTTGATGCGCAATGGCGAGGTGGTGGATATCTTCAACGACAACGGAGACGCCTACAAGATAGGGTGTGAGAAGTTTGGCTTGGGACGGTTCAGCCTGCAAGTGGTTGGACAGCGACCCGTGGATCTCGGTTCCCATGCCATATCTCTGAGCGTGACCGATTAACATTGCCGACCTTCGAGCAGTGAATTGAAGACAATAGGTATGAACCTGTTCGGCGCGTTGGGTTGGTGACGCAAAAGCAGGCCCGCGGCGCCAAAGGTGGGCCGGGGGCCTGCCCGTAGGTGGGAGTGGTGAGGTGCATAGGTACCACTCCCATGAGCAGCGTAGAAGGGTGCAAGCGGAATGGGCAAGGTGGGTTTGGGGTAGTTTTTGGCGGGAGATTGCCGACCAAGGCGCGGCGTGGCCGACAGACGCGACGCCCCTTGACAACCGAGGGCGGTTGATTTAGCGTTGAATTGTGGGCGGAAGTGGCTCAGTGGTAGAGCATCTCCTTGCCAAGGAGAGGGTCGTGGGTTCGAATCCCATCTTCCGCTCCAGCTTCCCCAACTCGTAGCTGACAAGGCGCGATCTTCCTCCGATGCCCTTACTTTCCGGACATTGGCACAGAAAAGAGGGTGCTGAGGTGCGGCGATAGGGAGAGGAGACCTATGGCCACAAACTACCAGCCGTTGACGCGGCGAGAGTTTTACGATGCGATCCTGCCCAATCTGGCTACAAAAGCCGATCTCGCTCAGCTTGAAACGAAGCTGGTAAAGTGGATGGTGGGGTTGATGCTGACCTCGATGATCGGCGCGTCATCCATCGCCTATGCCGCGGTGCGATTATTCGGATGAGGACCGTGGCATGACCGACTGCGCGTTCGCCGTCGCGGTGGGGGACGATGACGAGCAGAAAAGGGGCTGGCGGCGTGAGTCACTATGGCTAGGCGCCACAGTCAAGTGAACAGGTTGACGATTCGGACGCTGATACTCGTTGTAGCTGTGGTGGTAGTGAGTTTTCTTGCTGGCGTATGGGTAGGCCTCGGAAGCTCACCTGGTTGGATAGCTACTCCAGTGGCTGGCGTAAAGGATAGTGTCGATGAGGCAATCGCCAGAGCACAGATGACTGAGGTGGAGAGGTTGGAGGCCGATGTTGAGAACACCGCCCTAGAACTTGAGGAAGTCACCGCTGAACTCCGGGTTATCAGCGATAACCCTTGGGCGCTTGAGGGTTGCATTGGCCCCGGATTGCAGCCCGATAACAGTACAGTAGAGTGCCGACTGCGTAACCGAAGGATAGAACTTGAGAGTGAACTCGAAGATCTTCGAGACAAGTTAGCACTTGCCGAGAGGAGGGAGAGGCAAGAGGCCAGGTAGAGCATCTCCTTGCCAAGGAGAGGGTCGTGGGTTCGAATCCCATCTTCCGCTCCAGCCTCCTCTCTTGGGACGCACCCGCGCCGTCACCCCCATCCTAACCTTCCCTCATCAAGGGGGAAGGGACAATTCGGAAGGCTTGCTCGCAGTGCCAACACGTTCATTCGATTGACCGTTGATGGGCGGGCTACCTATAATCGGCGTTGTGAGAGGGAACACACCGAGGAGGAACGTCCATGCCTGAATTCGATATGAGGCCGGTGGAGGTGCCCCAGGACGTGCTGGACGGGTTGAAGGCGCTGCCCACGGCGACCGTCTACAGCGCGGTGCGACAGTTCGGGTCTCCCTTCAACGTGTGCGAGGGTCTGGTGAACCTGACGCCCGGGAAACGACTGGCGGCGCGCGCGCGGACGCTGAGGTTTCTGCCGATACGCGCCGATCTCATCAGCGATAGACCGGCAGGGGAACACTCCACCGAGTATGTCGCCATGGGACGCTGCGGGCCGGGCGACGTGCTGGTGGTGGACATATCCGGGGTGAGCAAGGACGTGGCGGCCGGAGACGTCAAGCTGCTTCAGCTCGCGATGAACAAGGCCGACGGCATCGTGGTGGACGGCGCCATCCGAGACCTGGACGTGATGGCCGACGAGGGATATGGGCTGACCGTGTACGCGAAGCACCGCAGCTTCCACGGCAATCCCGAGTACACCCCCGCGGAGGAGAACGTCCAGATCCAGTGCGGCGGGGCGCTGGTGCGTCCGGGGGACGTGATGGTCGGGGACAACGACGGCGTGCTGGTGGTGCCTTCGTGGATGGCGGAGGCGGCGCTCGAGTGGGCGAACGAGCACGAGGACGCGGAGAACTACGTCAAGGAGAAGATAAGGGCCGAGGGCGTTCCGCCGGGCAAGTACTACCCGCCGACCGCCGAAACCATCGCGGAGATGCACAGGGTCCGGGGGGACTGACGCGGAACAACATCCCGACGCCGAGGAGGGCTTCATGGTCTCCGAAAAGTCAAACAGGTCGCTGGTGGTCGTCGAGCTCACCGGCGGCAACGACTGCCTGAACACGGTCGTCCCGTACGACGACGAGCTCTACTACGACAACCGGCCCACCGTCCACCACAAGCAGGACGAGGTGCTGAAGCTCGACGACCGGCTGGGGCTGAGCCCGCGGATGGGCGCCATCAAGAGGCTGTGGGACGATGGCCACGTCGCGGTCATAAACGGCATCGGCTACCCGGAACCCAACCGCTCCCACTTCAGGGCCATGGACATCTGGCACACCGCCGAACCCACGAAGGTGATCGGGGAGGGTTGGCTCGGACGCGCGATCAGAGACCTCGACCCGAGAGGCGAGAACGTGCTCACAGGCCTGAACCTGGGCCGGGGGCTGCCGAGGGCGCTGTCGTGCGTGGGGGTGCCGGTGGCGTCCGTGGGGAACCTGGAGACCTACGGGCTGTTCCCCGACATCCGGGACGAGCAGGCGCGGCTGGACACCCTCAACACCTTTTCGCAGATGTACGGCGGGTCCGAGGGAAGGGACATCGTGTCCGAGTTCATCGGACAGACCGGCGAGGCGGCGCTCAAGGGAGCGGACATCCTGAGGTCGGCGCCCGAGAGCTATGTCTCGGATGTGGAGTACGAGGCGAATCCGCTCGCCCAGAGGCTTCGCGACGCGGCCCAGGTGATCTGCGCGGACCTCGGGACGCGCATCTACTACGCGCAGCACGGCAGCTTCGACACGCATGGGGGCGAGCTTCCGGTCCACAACAAGCTGTGGCACGAGGTGTCCACGGCGATTGGCGACTTCATGGACGACCTGAAGGACCATGGCCGTGACCGGGACACGCTGGTGCTGGTCTTCTCGGAGTTCGGGCGCCGGATCAAGGACAACGGTTCCGGCACCGACCACGGCTCCGGCGGCGTCGCCTTCTGCATCGGCGGCTCCGTGGAGGGCGGCCTGTACGGGGAGTACCCGTCACTCAAGACTGCCGACCAGCTCCAGGGCGACCTGTACTTCAATAACGACTTCCGCTCCACTTACGCGACCATACTGGAGAGGTGGCTCGGGCTGGACCCGGCGCCCATTGTCAACGGCGCGTTCGAGCAGTTCGACTTTATTGGGCGGTGAAGATATGGCCAGCAGGCAAGATATAGAGCTGATGGCGCACCTGATGCGCCGCGCGGGATTCGGCGCCTCCAGGGACGAGATCGAGGAGCGCCTGGCCAGGGGTTACGAGGAGACGGTGGAGGAGCTGCTCAATCCTGGGGACACGCAGCGCCTCGGCGACGACGTAATCCGAAGGTACCACGTCGACATTCACGAGTCCCGCCTTCCGGAACCGCCGGCCGCGGAGTGGCTGTACCGGATGGTCACCACCAGCAGTCCGCTGGAGGAGAAGATCGCGCTCTTCTGGCACGGCATCTTCGCCTCGAGCTTCAGCAAGACGCAGCAGGCGCGGTCGCTGGCGGTGCAGATCGACATGTTCCGGCGATTCGGCCTGGGCAGGTTCGACACGCTTCTGCTGGAGATATCCAGAGATCCGATAATGATCATGTGGCTGGACAACCAGGACAACCACAACGGGGCCATCAACGAGAACTTTGGCCGCGAGCTGCTTGAGCTGTTCTCCATGGGGATCGGGAACTACACGGAGGACGACATCAAAGAGTGCGCCCGGGCGTTCACGGGCTGGACGGTGGGCAACGCGGAGTACATGGCGGCGAGGGCCATGAAGGCCTCGATCTGGCCGTACGGCGCAATCGCATGGCACTTCGACTACCGGGACCACGACCACGACCATGGCGAGAAGGAGTTCCTGGGAGAGAGTGGGCCGTTCAACGGAGAGGACGTAATCGAGATAATCGCCCGCCAGCCCGCGACGGCAAGGTTCATCGCCAGGCACATCTACGACTTCTTCGTGGCGGACGAGGCGCCGGTCCCGCAGTGGCCCTACACTCCGCCGCTGGATCCGGACGCCATCGAGACGTTGGCGGGGGTGTACGCGGAGAGCGGCCACGACATACGCTCAATGCTGCGGGTGCTGTTCAACTCCGATTTCTTCAAGGAGGCGCAGTTCGCCCGCGTGAAGTGCCCCGCCGAGTTCGTGGCGGGCACGATGCGGCTGGGAGGCGGCGTCACCGAGCCGTCGCTGGATATGAAGGACGCCAGCGCGGTGGTCGGGTACATGGGGCAGAGCCTGCTGGCCCCGCCGTCGGTGGAGGGCTGGCACGAGGGCACGGAGTGGATCAACAGCGGGGCGCTGGTGGAGAGGGTGAACTTCGCGGCAAAGCAGCTCAACGACGTCGAAAAGCCCGGCGTGCGGCAGATCATCGACCGGTTGGCCAACGAGAATGGGAGCACGTTCACTCCCGAGGAGCTGGTCGATAGCTGCCTGGACCTTATGGGCCCGCTGACTGAGGTGGAGGAGTCGACCCGCGATGCGCTGGTTTCTCACGTCAGCAGGAGGGGCGACGTAACCCTCCGACCTCGGACGGCGGGGGGAGACTCCGACAGCCGCGTGGCGGAGCTGTTGGGCCTGATCGCGGCGACAAAGGAGTTCCATCGGGCGTAGCCTCACTGCGGGAAGCAGCGGGCCACGGCGCCCATCCGGCAAGGAGCGACCACTGAGCGGCGTCAATCGAGCGAGTGCGCCCGGTCTGAGCTATCTCAAGACCATCGGCGTGATGAACAACAACCCGACCGGCAGAGGCTTCGGGCACCCCGTGGACCTCGCCGTCGGGGAGGGCGGCCGCATCTACGTGCTGAACCGGCACGCGGCGCTGGCTCGAGTCGGCATGTGCACGCTCGGCGAGGAGTACCTGGGCGAGTTCGGCTCCTACGGCCACGGTGACGGGCAGTTCTGGCTGCCGACGGCTATCGCTGTGGACAGCCGGGAGAACGTCTACGTCGCCGACGAGTACCATCACAGCGTCACGGTGTTCGACGGGTCCGGAGCGTTCAAGAACAAGTGGGGCGAGCACGGCAGCGGCGACGGACAGATGGACGGTTCGTCCGGCCTGGCCATCGACGCCGATGATAACGTATACGTCGTGGATCAGAAGAACTGCCGCGTGCACAAGTTCACCGCCGAGGGGCGGCACCTGCTGCAGTGGGGGGAAGCGGGTGAAGGGGAGGGGCAGTTCGACCTTCCCTGGGGCGTAGCCCTGGATGCGCAGGGCAACGTATACGTCGCCGACTGGCGCAACGACCGTATCCAGAAGTTCACAGCCGACGGCCGCTTTCTGGCCGCTTTCGGAGAGCCGGGAGAGCGCGAGGGCCAGTTTCACAGGCCGGCCAAGCCGGCGGTGGACGCCGAGGGGTACATCTACGTCGCCGACTGGGGTAACGAGCGCGTGCAGATGCTGTCGCCGGACGGCGCGTTCGTGCAGAATCTCCGGGGCGAGGCGACGGTCTCGAAGTGGGCGCAGGAGTTTCTCGACGTCAACCCGGACGAGAGCAACACGAGAGACCAGTCCAACCTGGTGCCCGACCTGCCCTCCCACCTGAACACGCCCTACCTGGTGTCGACGCAGACGGAGCCGTACTTCTGGGGCCCGGCCTCCGTTACGCTCGACGCTGACGGCAGGCTCTATGTCACGGAGTCCTCTCGTCACCGGGTGCAGGTGTACCAGAGAGTCTGAGGCTGACGGTTGGGCCGCGCGGCGGACTAGCTCGGCCTAATCTCCACGCCCGCCGCGAGCTCCTGCAGCCGGTAGATGACGTGGGTGTCCAGGTCTCCCCAGCCGTTGTTGCCGCACTGGATGGCGACCTGCTCCACGATGTTGGCGACCGGCATTGGAACGCTCAACTCCCGGGCCAGTTCGTTGGCGAGTCCGATGTCTTTTCTGGCCAGGGCCTGCCTGAAGGAGGGGGGATCGAACTTCCCCTGGAACACGGTCCTCTCCAGGCCCTCTCTCTGAGTGCCCAGAGTCATTCTGCTGCCGGCCTCCATGAGGGCCTCCAGGTCGAGCCCGGCCTTCATGCCCAGAGATAGCCCCTCCGCGACCACCTGCCTCACGGCCAGGGTGATCATGTTGTTGACCAGCTTGCAGGTGCTTCCCATACCCAGCTCGCCCTGGTAGACGACCTTGTCGGCAAAGGCCTCGAACACCGGAAGAAGGCGCTCGAACACCTCCCTGTCTCCGCTGGGCATGACGATCACCTCCCTGTGCTCAGCGGCGGCCGGGCCTGTCAGCACCGGGGCGTCGAGGACGTGGGCGCCCTTCCCTTCGAAGACGCCCGCGATCTCGCGTATGAGGGAAGGCCGGCTGGTGGAGAGGTCCACGTAGACGTCCCCCTCGCCGATGCCGCTGGCGATCCCCCCGGGGCCGAGGGCGACCTGCTCCACCTCGGGAGGTCCCGGCACCGAGCTGAGAATCACATCGCTGGCGGCCGCGACCTCTCCGGGGGAGGCCGCGAACCGAGCGCCACCCTCGAGAAGAGGCCTCGTTGCGCCCTCCGTCACGTCGAACACGACCATGGGGTATCCGGCTCTCTGGATGTTTCGCGCCATTGGCGTCCCCAGGTTACCAAGCCCTATGAATCCTACCGTCTGCATGTTGGCCTCCTATCGTCTCGTCAAGCGACTTCGTACCCTTCCTGCGGCCTTGACGCTCCCGAAGGGCTGACTTAAGCTTTGGCTATTCCCCTCGAAAGGAGATAGACATGACCCTGTACAACTCCGAGTCCGGCGACATCACGATGGTGCTGACCGGCGAGTCGCTGATAAGCCGGAGAATGCGCGTGTTCAAGGAGGAGCGTTTCCTGAGGATGAGGGAGATTATACAGGGCGGCGACGTCTCCTTCACCAACGCGGAGATGCTGTTCCACGACTACGCCCACGCGCCCAACCCGCACCAGCTTGGCACGTACATGAGGTCGGACCCCGCGAACATCCGGGAGCTTCAGTGGCTGGGCATCAACCTGGTGTCGTGCTCCAACAACCACGCCTACGACTTCGGCGAGGGCGGCGTGCTGGAGAACATCGAGCACCTGGACGAGGCCGGGCTGGTCCATGCGGGCAGCGGGCGCAACCTGGCGGAGGCGAGGGCGCCAGCGTACCTGGACACGGACGCCGGGCGCGTGGCGCTGATTTCGGTGACCGACTCAGGCCCCGCCGAGAGCCGCGCGGGAGAGCAGCGCCGCGACATGCTGGGACGGCCGGGCGTGAGCTGGCTGCGCAGCACGTCGGAGTTCACGGTCGACCGGCCCACGTTCGACGCGCTGCGGCGCATGAGCGAGGAGCTTGGATTCGAGGACCACAAGCGGGCCCGCGGGTTCGAGGGCGACTCGGATACGGCGTTTCACCTGATGGGACAGCCGATGTACAGTCCCAATCCCACGCAGAAGTACCTGCTGGGCGAGACGTTCAGCAAGCGCCGCGTGCCGGACCCCTACGACATGGACCAGATATTGCAGCGGGTCTCGGACGCGCGCCGCATGGCCGACTGGGTCATCGTGACAATGCACAACCACGAGGGCGGGGAGACGGGCGCTGATCCGGGCGACCACGCGGTGGCGCTCGCGAGGGCCGCTATCGACCACGGGGCGGACGTGTACGTGGGGCACGGGCCGCACCGCGACCGGGGCACGGAGGTCTACAAGGGCAAGCCGATATTCCACAGCCTGGGCGACTTCGTGATGCAGAACGACACCGTGGAGCTTATGCCCCAGGACAATTACCTGCGGCAGGGGCTCAACTGGGACGCCGTGCCCGCGGACTTCTACGACGCCCGCTCCGCGCTGGACACGAAGGGCATGCCGGCCGACCCGCTGCAGTGGCGCAGCACCATGGCGCGGGTGAAGTTCCAGAAGCACAAGCTGGCGAGCATCGAGCTGATCCCGCTGGATTTGGGGTTCCTGCGCTCGCGCGGCTCGCGCGGCCGCCCGCTGCTGGCGGAGGGCGAGACCGCGGAGCTTGTGCTGGAGGGGATGCGGGACATGTCGTCCAAGTACGGCACCAGCATCAAGATCAAGGACGGGTCCGCGACGGTGGAGGTGGAGTAGCCGCCGGGGACTGTAGCGCATGGGCGACCGGAGGAGGTGCGCCGTGGCCACGACCGAACGACTCGTGACGGCAGACGAGCTGCTGAAGATGGCAGACGACGGCTTCCGCTACGAGTTAGTGCGAGGGGAACTTAGGAAGATGCCCCCATCCGGTCACCCACACGCAGGAATCGCAGGCGACTTAGCCATACATTTTGGCTCGCACGTAAAGGCAAACAAACTTGGCAAGGTCTATGTCGCCGAGGGTGGGTTCGTGTTAGAGACAGACCCCGACCATGTGCGCGCTCCGGACGTAGGGTTCGTTCGGCAAGCGCGCGTTGACGCAGCCGCCGGTACGCAGGGCTTCTTCCCCGGTCCGCCCGACATAGCGTTCGAGGTTGTTTCACCGAACGACCTCTACACTGAGGTAGAGGAAAAGGTGGCGGACTACCTGGCGGCGGGAACGCTGGCGGTGGTCGTGGTGAATCCGAGGCGGCGGACGGTGAGGGTACACCGTCCGCTGTCGGACACGGTCGAACTGGCCGAGTCCGACACGCTGGAAGTGAGCGACGTCGTGCCCGGGTGGCGGATGCCGGTGAGGGAGATGTTCGAGTAGGTCAGGGCGTTGCGTCCGAGTATGTATCTGGACTTCTGGCTCGAGTTTGCATCAGGTGTTGATCGCGCCTATGAACCGGTCGGCATAGGGGGACGCCGCTCTGACCTTCGCGGGGTCTATGCGCTCCAGTAGTTCAAACGCGTGCTTGCCTTTACTGTAGCGGCCCTTTGGGGTCCGACGGGTAGCCCCGCCCAAGCCTCTGAGCACATCTTGCGTGGGAACCTGCTCGACGTTGGGATTTTGGGGAAGGGCCTGTCTTCGAAATCCCCGTCCGTAGTAGGACTCCACGGCGTCGGCGTCAGCCAGAAACCAGGATTCCATGACTTGGACCATGAGATGGCATTGGTCGTCCGTCGCGCCACGGGGCCGTACCCAGCCGTCGCTTGCCCGCAGATGCTGCCAAGGCCCTGGAGCAGTAACGGAGGATTCCGCGTCGACCAAGAGTATGGCCGGCAGACCCTTGCTGACTTCACCATTGAACTTGTTGTAGGCATCGCCTCGGCTGCCACAGGCAATCACTTGAAAGCGCTGCCGTTCCACTCCCGCCTTTGCTATGAATGAGCCGAATGCAATACGGAGTTGCCTCGCCGGGCGGCCCTGTGCCCCGCCCTCAACGAACACGTGGGTTTTCACCACCGCGTGCCCCCGATAGCTCCTCTCATCCAGACCTCGCCCAACCTGTACTCATCCAGCCACGATTGGATTCCTTCCACGTCCTTGAGGCGGCGTAGTTGGGTAGCACCGTCGGTCTTTTCGCAGACTATGATGGCCTCGGGGGTGTTTGTCAGCGCGTCCACCAGGATGTCGGAGTGGGTCGTGACGAATAGCTGGCTGCGTGCAGATGCCTCTACGAGTAGCTTAGCCACTTTCGGAATGATGTCTGGGTGTAGTCCTAACTCAGGCTCTTCGATGCAGATGACGGGTGGCGGCGCGGGATGGCAGAGTACGGTAAGGAGGCAGAGGTAGCGCAGGCTACCGTCGGACAGGCGAGTGGCGGGTATGTTGCCGCTGAGTCCCTCTTCCTGGAAGAACACCTGGACCGTGCCGCCGCTAACGACGACGTTGAGGTCGCTGATTTCATGCATGAAGGCCCTCATGTTCTCCAATATGCGGGCTTTCACATCCGGCTGGTTCAGCAAGTCGCTCAGAACAACACCGAGATTAGAGGCGTCTTCCAGAAGGCGGTCTTGCTGAAGATCCGGCTTTTGAGGAATCCTCACCGGTGCAAAGCGGCTTAAATCCCACTCCCGATAAAGGGCTATCTTGGAGAACGTCCATGCCAGATACCACAACTCAGGGAAAGATACGGGGTCTTTACGCTGCGAGAGTATGGATTGGTCTGGCGCTACAGTATCCTTCTGAAGCGTGCGTTCGAATCGCTCGCCTTGCCGAGTGGTGACATTGATCATAGGGAATCCTTGAACGGGATTGCTGTAGTAAATGTACGGCCTTTCATGTTGAGGGAAAGGCTTTTCGGTTCCGATTCTCTCCTCTCGTACCGTGAACCGCCCTCCAGTGTCCGCAAAAGACAAGCTATACCTAACCGCCATGTTTAGCAGAGGTTCTGACAGAGTCAGGTCCAAGGTCGCCAAATCGGGTTTGGGTTTACCCTTCCAAAGCCACTCTTGTACGCCACCGCCCTCACGGGTAGGCGCCTGTAAGTCCAAAGGCGCGGCGGCGAGGAGGGACAATGCCGCTATCAGGTTGGATTTGCCTGATGCGTTGGGCCCTATCAAAACGTTCAGCGGTTCCAGCGAAAGCGGGTCGGCATTGGGGCCAAAGGAGAGGATGTTCTCCAAGCGAATCGTTTGGATGAATCTGTTGCCTTCCATGGACTACTCCCGTGGGCGCGTCCGTGTGTGCATGTAAATCAAGCGGGGCATCGCCACGCCTCCGAGAGGCGACGATACCCCGCCGCTGGACTGAACCGGTGTCGCCTGTAGCTAGTCGTGCAGGAAGCCTACGCGCTCGTACTCGCCCTTTACGACGGGACGGGCGTCGACCTCGAGCCAGTCTTCCAGGATCTCGGTGTAGATGCTACGGAAGTCGAGGTTGAAGGCGAGGTCGCCCTCCACGAGCTTGTCGGCGTCCAGGGAGGGGTACTCGCTGTAGTGGCCGCCGGCCACGCCGTCGCCGATGACGAACGCGACGCCGCCCGAGCCGTGGTCGGTGCCGTTGCCGTTGTCCCTAACGCGGCGCCCGAACTCCGAGAACACCAGCATGAGCACGTCCTCGCTCTTGTCGTGCTCCTGCATGTCGGTGTAGAAGTCGTAGATGCCGCCGGACACGTCGCGCAGCAGGCCCTCCTGCAGGTTGATGCCGTTGGTGTGCGCGTCAAAGCTGCCGTGCTGGGTGTAGCAGATGCGCGTTCCGACGTCGGCCTGGAGCACCTGGGCGGCGCCCTTCATGCTCTTGGCGAACGAGTTGGTCGCGTACTCTACGTCCGACGAATAGGACTCGGTCACGGCGCTGAGAATGTCCGCGCCGCGCAGAGCGTCCAGTCCGGTCTGGCTGAGGAAGTCCATGACGGGGCCGCTGCCGATGGCCTGTGAGTACATGTTGCGGAAGGTGTCCAGCGCGGCGTTGCGCTGCTCGTCTTCGCCGAAGTGGTTCATCAGGCCGTAGGTCGCCAGATCCGTCACCGACGCGACGGGCGCTCCTTTGGCCACCAGCGCCCTGGGCAGGCCGGCGCCGAAGTTCACCGCGGCCACAACGTTATCGCCGTCCGGGTGCATCTGGCGGATGGCGTTGCCCAGCCAGCCCTCGTCGCCAACCCTGGTGGGTTCGGCGGTGTGCCAGATGTCCATCGAGCGGAAGTGCGAGCGGTTGGGCTCGGGGTAGCCGACGCCGTGGATGATGCCCACCTTGCCCCGGTCGTACAGGTCTTTGATCGGCTGCATGGCCGGGTTCAGCCCGTAGCCGTTGTCCAGCGGGATCACCCTGTCCTCAGTGATGCGGACGTTCTGGCGGCTGTCGATGTAACGGGAGTCGTTGTACGGGACGACGCAGTTCAGGTAGTCGTTGCCGCCTGAGAGTTGCACCACCACCAGCTTGCGCTTTCTGCCTTCAGCCATCTGGACCATCTCCTATCGGTAGTTTTGGTTTCGCCTTTGCTGCCGCCCGTTAAGCTCTCTCGTACACCTGGAAGCGGTGCCTGAGCGTTTCGAGCACGTATGCCCTGTCTTCGGAGTCCACCACCACGTCGACCGGGTCCCAGAAGTAGGGTTCGATGCGCGCGGAGATTTCGTGGACGTCGTCGGAATCGACATCGAACACCGGCACGAACTTCTCGCGCGCCCTGTGCTCGTCGGCCTGCGCCTCGAGGTACTCCAGCGCCCAGGGGTTGGGGGTCGCTTCGCCGCGCAGCACGCACAGGAAGCGGCCATCGGGGTCGAACACCTGGACGCGCTGGTTGCCCCAGTCGGCCACGTAGACATTGCCATCGGAGTCGACGGACACGCCGGAGGGTCGGCTGAGCTGGCCGTCTCCGGTTCCCGGCTCGCCGAACTTGGCGAGGAACTCGCCGTCGGCGGTCAGCTTCTGCACGCGGTCGTTGCGCCAGTCGGCCACGTAGACGTTGCCGTCGGAGTCCTGGCAGATGCCCCAGGGCAGGTTGAACTGGCCCGGGCCCGTGCCGTGCTCGCCCCAGCTGGAGATGAACTCGCCGCTCCTGGTGAACTTCTGGACGCGGTGGTTGCGGTGGTCCACCACGAGGAGGTTGTCGTCGGCGTCGAAGAGCAGGCCCGATGGGCCGTTCAGTTGGCCGTCGGCGCTGCCTTGCTCGCCCCAGAAGCCGACCAGTCCGCCGTCGCGGTCGAACACCGTTATGCGGTGGAGGTTGTCGTCGGCCATGTAGAGGTTGTCGTCGGTGTCCAGCGCGAGCGCGGAGGGCCAGATCATGTTGCCCGGCTCTCTGCCGTAGTTGCCAATCTGGCCGTAGTAGTCGTGGTCGCGGCTCACCATCTGAATGCCGACTATCTCCAGGGCGGTGGTGTTGCTGCGGCTGGCGACGAAGATGCGCCCGTCGCGGCGGATCGCGATTGCGGTGGGCATCATGAAGCCGCGCCCGCCCTGGTCGGCGCAGAAGCCAACGTTGGTGGTGTAGTTCAGCCTGAAGTCTGTTGCGGTGGTCATGCTCGTCTCCGTTGGTTAGGGCGCTTGTCCGTCGTAGAGCGGTTCCATCTGCGTAACAAAGCGTTCGACGTCCGAGATGTTCCTCCGGACCATTTCCGTCGGCATCCAATCTTCGTAGAAATTGGCGTGCAGGGCCTCCGCCACGTGGAAGTTCCGCTGAAGGTCTTCTTGTCTCGTCTCTATGGCGAGATGGGTCACTGCGCGAATCAAATCCCGGTGTCTACCATGTGGGAGGCCGCGCCGCTCCGCCGCCGCCTTCACCGCCTGCGCTGCCGCGCCCCAAGCCTTCTCAGACGCTTGGAGCAGGTCGCGATGCTTGAACTCGGCATGTGCCTGTCGCATGATTCTGCGACTGGCCTCCGCATGGCCGAATCGAACAGACGCAAGACGGAGAATGTCGTCACCCGTGTATCTGCCAACTCCGAGGTTTGGGTTTTCTCTGATTTCCTTCACGGTTTCTACAGAAATTGCAGACCCGTCCAATTCGCCTTCCTCTATCAGGCGCAGACATCTCATAAAGCTGGCGTCATGGCCCCGTGAGAATCTGCGGCCGGGCTTGTTCGCGCGTCCACACCCGCACATACAGTATTCGGTTTCCGCGCCTCTTGTCCTCGTCTCGCTGGTGGTCATGCTCTTACCCGGGCTAGGCCATCTGGTATTCCTGGGTGGCGACGATGATGGAAATGAGCGCCGCAACGGTGCTGGCCGCGGCATCGGGATCGTCGTCGAAGTCCGCGCCGCCCTGCGCAGCGGCGAAATCGACCAGGCCGGCGTGGGTGCTGTCGAGCACCTCCAGCGGGCCGAGCACGTCCAGGCAGGCGTCCACAAGGCCCTCCGGCGTAGGTTCCTCGCCGGCGGACTCGGCCACGCGGTCGATGACGACTTTCACGCCGGGGCGGCTCGGGTCGTTGAGCATCTTGCTGGCGAAGTTGACTCTCTGCACGTAGGCGCCGGTGTTTATCCACTCGCTGCCGCCCTGCCAGCCCTCCACGCTGGGAGGGGCGAGCAGTCCCTGGCCCATGTTGGAGCAGGCGGCCGCGGCGGCGTAGGTGTCCTGGGAGGGCAGCTCGATGCCGCCGGCGAGCCGCAGCGTGCCGATCACCATCTCGGCGGGGCTCTTAATCCTGGCGAACTGGGACGCCTCGGCTTTGAAGAAGTCGGACGTGAACAGCGCACGGAGCATGGCCTTTATGCTGTAGCCCGAGTCGAAGTAGGCCTGGACCAGCTCGTCGATGGCCTCGGGGTCTCGCGGCGGGGTGTGCGGCCACTGGGGTACCGGCAGCTCGTCGGCGACGAAGAAGTGGTACAGGTGGCGGGCGATGAAGCGGGCGGTGGCCTCCTGCCTGCAGATGATCGCCACGGCGTCCTCGCCGTTGAAGTCGCCCGTCTCGCCCAGCAGGGTCTTCTCGCCGTGGTCGTGGTCGTCGTCGTTGTACTCGAACTGCCAGGAGATGTAGCCGTAGGGCCGCGCGGTGTTGTTGCGCATCTTGATGGACATGTAGTCGGGGTTGACCACGCTCCAGCCGGTGAAGGCGCGGGCGCATTCCTTGATGTCGTCCTCGGTGTAGTTGCCGACGCCCATCGAGAACAGCTCCAGGATCTCCCGGCCGTAGTTCTCGTTGATCGACGCGGCGTGGTTATCCTGGTTGTCGAGCCACATGATCATGGCGGGGTCGCGCGATAGCTCGATGAGCAGATTGTCGAACCTGCCCATGCCGTGCTGCCTGAACATGTCGATCTGCGAGGTGACTACGCGCGCCTGGATGAGCTTGGTGGCGCCGGTGGCGAAGACGCGGTGCCAAAGCAGGCACATCTTCTCGCGCAGGGGCGCCTCGGTCTTGGCCATGCGGTAGACCCAGAGGGCGGAGGCGCCGACAGGGGTGCGGAGGTCGGACTGGTCGACGTGGTACCTGCGGATGAGGTCGTTGGGCAGAACGTCGTCAGAGACGGGGTTGAGCAGCTCTTCGAGGATGGCTTCGTAGCCTAAGCTCATGGCGCGGTCCAGCTCGTCGGGTGTCGCGCCGAAGCCCGCGCGCCTGAGCAGGTGGGCCATGAGCTTGGTGTCATGCCTGGACTGGACTGTGGTCATCGTGGCTCTCCGTGGCAGTGGATTCCGGGGTGCTCGCAGTGGGCCTTGTCGCATTTGCGTGTTCGCCCGCTGGCACCGCCCTGGTTGGTGGTGGAATGATACCACACTGGGCACGCGGCTCAAATGGTGGGTAGGGCGGCGAAGGCGCCTCCACGTGTGGCTTTACGAAAAATCTGTCCTCTTCTGCTAGATTCTGTCCGTTCCGTAGCTGGGAGCGCCGGTGGTCGTGCGCGATTCTGTACCGCCGAATGTGCGATGCCGTCTCACGAATGTGGCACCGCGTGACAGAGGAGGACAGGGGGCGGACGGGCCGACCGGCGGTGTATTCGCTGCAGCAAGGCGGCCACAGCGGGCGCCCTTACGGATGCCCGGGGCGTGTGCCCGCCTCTGGGAGCAGGGTTACCGCATCGCGGGGTCGGTCCCTCGCAGGTGCGAGGGTAGCACGGATGTGCGGTAGAATCAAGGCCGTCGGCGAAATAGCGGAACTAGGACGGATTGGTGGGGAGAAATGGCGCAGACGTGGGGACGAGCAGGGTCGCGTGTAGGTGCTGGGTGGGGTAGGGTGGGGAACGGATGGCGCGGAAGAGTGACGCTTTTTCGGGGGGTGGGGGAGTGGACGGGCTGGGGGTGGGCGAGGCAGTGCGGTCGGGGCGTGCGCTGGGGCGTCCGCGGGACAATGACCGAGCTACGTGGCACCTTAGGGAACGCCTCGCGCCTCTAGGTTACCGCAATTCAGAGGGAGTAACGAATAGCCGTCGCGCGGATCTGATCGGCATAGTCCCGGATCTCTTCCAGTGAGTCTATGATGTGCGTGTGTTCGCGCCTCTCCTCGTCAAAGACTCCAAGGCGCTTAGCCGACTCCCGATTGAAGCGCAGCCGACACAATGACTTGCGATTGTTGTTGTCCAGGAGAATGCCGCAGTAACTCTTGGTGTCCCGCATGAACACCCGCTCCAGGTCGACGGTGTCTTTCAAAACATCCTTGACTATCTCGAAACCTGCCAACTCCTCGGCTGTGGTTACTATTCCTCCACTGTCGAGGACTGGCTGTTGCACCTCTTCAGGTTCTGGCTCCGGGTCTTCCTCAGTCGTTTCGCGGGCGAGGGCGGTTTTCAGAGTGGCGTTTATGCGGTCGTTGATGAACTCGCGAAAGGCTTGCTTCACCACTTCGGTAAATCGCTCCATCACAGGTTTGGTCAACAACTTGGAATAGACCTGGCGAGCGAGCAGCCTGGTGAACTCATCATCGGGATTGTTGAGTTGGCGGCCGAGCACCTGCTTGATGCCCTTCGTGTACTTGAGGGTGGCCGCCGCTTCCAGCGTCTCTTCCAGGTCAAAGGCGGACTTGGTGAATCGTTTCAGTTCCTCGACCTCGTTATCCGTGAAGTCGAGCATGTTGAACTGGAAGAAGGGAGTCGGGTCCATCACGTTGGGCTGGTCCAAGTCCGAGAAGAACCGATAGACTATGCCGTCGGTCAGGACGCCGAAGTGTGCATCGGTCACGGAGAAGTACCGGAGTAGCTGGGACATCTCCACTTGGGACAGGTTGCTGCCGTACTTCTTCACCTCGATTACGATGATGGGTTTACCTGCCTGCATCAGGGCGTAGTCAACCTTCTCGCCCTTCTTCGTACCCACGTCGGCGGTGAACTCTGGCACCACTTCAGTCGGGTCGAATATCGAGTAACCCATCATCTCCAGAAACGGCAGCACAAGCGCGGTCTTGGTGGCCTCTTCTGTTTCCAGGTATCCAAGCCGCTCGCGAAACCGTCCAGAACGCATCCGTACATCATCAATGAAATCCATTGGGAGACCTCTCTGGTGGCGTAGGCTTAGGTGAGAGTATACCACCCATCGGTATGGCGTTCTACTTTTGGTTCCGCGGCTTTGATTGCAGAGCTTTAGGGGGTCAGTCTCAAACGAGATTTATGAGTGCCATGGGCGGTTGATTTCCTGAACAGTTGGCACAACTGGGTCAACAGTCGACGGCTGATGCCTCTGCCGCGAATGGACAAGGACCCCGTGCGCCGGCAGATCGACGCCGCCGTGACCCAGGCATTGGGTATCGATTCCAGCTGGGTGGTCCGTATGCGGTGGGAGTTGGCGCGGGAGCCGTCGGTGACGAACGCGCGGTGCTGACATGGGTAGCAGAAATGCTATAATCACTCTTGCTATCAATGGGCCACTGATAAGAGCCACTTTGCGCTCTTCCCGCTTAGACGGGATAGGTGGCCCGATTCTTTTGGCTTCAATTGTGCTATGATTACTCTTGGTCTTCGGGGCTGCCGATAAGAGCCACTTTGTGCTCTTCCCGCTTAGACGGGATAGGTGGCCCGCTTTCTTTGTCTTCAGCAGTAGTACGTACCTCCTGAGTGGAAGGCGTCAAACTCTGAGCGCACCTTGTCTCGGATTCGGATCAGGTTGTTCGGCCTGATATCACCTCGCTCCCACTTGCGCTGGATGGGCCAACTGCAGTAGTTCGCTATTTGTAGCCCGGTGTCTGCGTTAGCCAGCCGTGCGGGGGTGTGGGGCGAGGCGTCTGTCACGGACGCGGGGTATGGGTTGGGAGGCTCGATCACCACAGGCGTTGCACGCCGTATCGCTCGAAAACGGTCTCGTTGGAGATGAGAACAAGGTCGCGCGACAAGGCCTGCGCGATGAGCATACGGTCGAAGGGGTCACGCAGGGAGCCGGGAAGCGCCCCGGCGCGGCTGCCGTCGCTCACGGTTACAGGAAGCTCCTCAAAGTTCTCCCTGGCAATGTTGCCCACAATGTCCTCAGCCAGCCCTTCGGCGTCAGGGAGCCGACGAGTCCTGTATTTGGTGGTGATTTCCCAGGCCGATGCCGCACTGACCAGGACGTCGTTGTCCCTGTCCGATATGGCCTGCCGCGCGGACGCCGATAGGCGACTGCTCCCGGCGAACCACCAGATGAACGCGTGGGTGTCCAGCAAAAGGCGCACCGGTTAGGCTCTTCCTTCCCACATGTCCAACTCCTCTTCGGGGAGGGGGGCGAAGAAGAAGCTGTCATCGAATACCGCTGGATCCAGCTTGACCCGGCCCTTCCACGAGCCGGGCTGGCGCTCGCCTTGTTTTCGGACGGGCGTGAGCCGCGCGACGGGCTTGCCGTTGCGTGCGATTACGACGTCCTCGCCCGCCTCGGCGCGTTTCAGCAGGCGGGACAGGTTCGTCTTCGCTTCGTGGACGTTCACGATTACCATCGCCAACTCCTCGGTTAGTGAACTTAGCTAACAGTATAGCCCATATGAACGTCCGTTTTGTAATCGGTAGTAGACACACGAAGCCGGATTCCTCGGCTACGCTCGGAATGACATCACGGGGGGCGGGATGACACCACGGGGGGTGGGATGACACCACGGCGGGGGTTATGGGCGCGGGCCTCGATTTGGTACACTGCCCGCCATGCGATTGCGGATTCCGCCTCTTCGGGCGCGTCCCCCCGGTCCACGCGGCATCTTGGGCACTCTGCGCGGCGCCTTCTACGGTTGGTACCTGGTAGGCGTCGCCAGCATGATGCTCACGCTCATGTCGCTCACTGTGTTCCAGAGCACCGGCACCTACTTCGTGGCGCTCAACCGCGAGTTCGGATGGAACCGCACGCTGCTCTCCGGCGGCTTCGCATTCTCGCGCATTCAGAGCGCGGCCATCGGCCCGATAGAGGGTTACCTCATCGACAGGTTCGGCAACCGCACCATGTTCGTCGTCGGCTTCAGCATGATGGGCGCGGGATTTCTGCTGCTGTCCCAGCTACGCGAGGGCGTGGTGCTGCTGGGCGTCCTTCCGTTCTCGGCGGTGATCCAGTACTACCTCGCGCTTGGCGTCATCACCATCGGCTCCAGCCTGGGCGGGTGGCTCACGATGATGTCCATGGTGAACAACTGGTTCTCCCGCCAGCGTTCATTCGCCATGGCGACGGCGATGTCGGGAATACACTTCGGCGGGTTCCTGGTGCCCGTGCTCGCTTACTTCATCGACCATGCGGGCTTCCGCCCGTCGATAATGGTCATCGGGGTGCTGATACTCGTTATCGTCGTTCCGGTGGCGATGGTGATGCGAAACAAGCCGGAGGACTATGGGATGCGTCCGGACGGCGACCCGCCGCCTCGCTCGACGACCCAGTCGCGGGGCGACGCGACGGCCCCCGCGTCCGACGCGCCGGACGCCGAGCCGGAATACACCGCCTGGCAGGCGCTGAAGACGCCGGCGTTCTGGGTGGTCACCATCGTTCACATGTCCTCCACTCTGTCGATAGTGGCGCTGTCGGTACACCTGTCACCCAAGCTGGTGGACATGGGCATGTCGCTCACCGGCGCCGGCTTCGTGCTGTTCGCCTACACGTTCATCGCCTTGCCGCTGCAGTTCCTGTCCGGCTACATTGCCGACAGGCTGCCCAAGCCGCCGCTCATCTGCTTCTTCCTGGTCACGCAGACGGCCTCGCTGGTGGTCATAGCCTTCGCCGAGAACATCTTGATGGCGTACCTGTTCGCGCTGCTGTGGGGAATCGCCTTCGGGGGGCGCGGGCCGCTGCTCACGTCGATACGCGGCGACTACTTCGGGCGCAAGGCCTTCGCCACCATAATGGGCATATCGCAGCTTCCCACCAGCATCATCATGGTGATAACGCCTTTGTACGCCGGCTACGTGTTCGACGTGACGGGTTCATACTTCATCCCATTCCTTTCGTTCGCATTCTGCTCGTTCGCGGGCGCGGTGTTGATAATGTTCGCCCGCAGGCCGGACGCGGGCGCGCACGAGCCGTATCCCATAGCGCAGTTGCTGGGTATGCTGAGGATGGGGTCCGGGCGACGGAGTTAGTTGAGCGTGTCCGAGGAATTGGGAGAAATGAAGACGCTGGGCAGGGAGCTTGTCGAGCCGTTCGGCAGGTTCTGGGAGTTGTACGGTGAGGAGACGGGCGTCGCGTGGGAGCTGGTGGAGGAAGGGCACAGCGCGGTGTTCGGCTCGCTCGGCGCGGACCTGACCGCGCCCGCGACGCCGGAGTGGACGAAACTGCCCGACGATGACCTGGCCTACCACGCGGCCCACGAGCTTTCCCACCTGCTGCTGCGCCGGCGCGGCTTCCCGTACACCGCGCGGGGACGCGGCTACGGTCCGCTGTCGCCGGAGGCGCGCATCGGCGGGGACATCGAGGAGATGGTGATTCATCCGGCGGTGGACTCGCTCCTGCTGCCCCTGGGCTTCACCAAGCGGGCCATCCAGGAGCGCATGTCGAGGGGCGCGATGAACGGCGTGCGGGACAGTCCGCCGCCCGCGAGCGGCACGCCCTGGTACTACACCTGGGCGATAAGGTACTGTGAGCTGAACATGGACCTGCCGCCAGAGGACTGGAGGCCGCTCTCCAGGCTCTACGAGGCGCGCAGTCTCGCCGTGTGCGAGCTGGGACGGGACCTTCTGGGCATCATGTATTCGGTGGGCTGGGGTACGCGCGAGCAGGCTCTGCGCGCGATGGTGGAGGTACGGGACATGCTCGGGCTCAGCGTCGGCGACCGCGTTCTGGTAATCGATCCGGTTACAGGCCAGAGGCACTAGAGACTGTCCGATAGCTTGTCCATCACTCCCATCCTAGCCTTCCCCCCATCAAGGGGGAAGGGACTTTGAGAAGACCCTAGCGGGCGGGTCGGGCCGGACCAAAGCGCGCCTTGAAGTTTTGTGCTAAAATGTTCTCGCACAATCGATTGCGAGGAGGGCCGCCATGCCAAATCCCGGCGAGCAAAACTTCACCTGGCTCAATTCCACCAGGGTGATATTTGGTAACGGCAGGCTCAGCGACCTCAAGACGGTGGTCGACAGCGTGGCGGGGAGCGAGTCGAGCGTGTTCCTTGTGACCGGACGCCACAGCCTGCGCGCCCGCGGCGTTCTTCAACGGATCATAGGCGACATCGGGCTGTCCCGCATTACGCTCTTTGACGAGACGCCGCCGTTCCCGTCGCCCGAGGCTGTGGGCGACGCTCTCACCAAGTGCCGCGAGTCCGGGTCCGACGTGGTGGTGGCGGTGGGCGGCGGCAGCGCCATGGACCTGGCCAAGATAGTCGCCATCCTCACGCCTCACGAGGGTCCCGCGATGGACTACATCGACCGCAAGCGCTCCATACGCGGGCGGGGCCTGCCATTCGTCGCGGCTCCCACCACGTCCGGCAGCAGCAGCGAGGTTACTTCCGGCGCCTCGGTGTGGGACATGGACGGCAAGCGCTCTCTCGGTCTCAGCAGCCCGCTGATGTTCCCCACCGTGGCCGTGGTCGATCCGCAGCTTACGATGAGCATGTCCAAGAGGCTGGCCGCGGCGTCGGGCATGGACGCCTTCACCAGCGCTTTCGAGTCCTACTGGTCGCTGGAGTCCGAACCGATTTCCGACGCCATCTGCCTGAGGGTGATCGCCGACTACGCCGTGAACCTGGAGCGGTCCTGCCTGCAGGGCGACCTGGAATCCCGCGCCGCATGCTCGCTCGCGGCCACGATGTCGGGCATCGCCTACTCCAACAGCCACCCGAACGTGTGCCACGCGGTGGGCAGCCCGCTCACGCTATTCTGGGGCGCCGAGCACGGGCAGGCCGTGGGCGTGACGCTCTCGTCGTTCCTGAGGTGGAACGCGCCCGCCATAGAGCACAAGCTTCCGGCGCTTTTCCGCGCGCTCGGCGTGGAAGACCTGGACGCGGCGGCGGCGCGCATCGAGCAGATCATGAGCCGCTGCGGGCTGAAGACGAAGATATCCGCGCTCGGCGTCAGCCCCGACGACATGGACACGTTGCTCGACAACATTCGCTGGGACCGGCTGACTGTTCTGCCGCGGCCCCTGGAGCGTGAGGACGCCCGCGGTCTGCTGGAGCAGCTATTCGTATGATGTTCCAGGCCCCCCGGGGCACCTCGGACATCCTGCCGGACGACCAACCCTACTGGCGCTACTTCCAGGACAGGGCGCAGCAGGTGGCGCACAGCTTCGGATACCGGCGCATAGACACGCCCATGTTCGAGGACGCGCGGCTGTTCGTGCGCGGCATCGGCGAGGTCACCGACATCGTGGAGAAGGAGACCTACACCTTCGAGGACAGGGGCGGCGACACGCTGACGCTCCGGCCCGAAGGCACGGCTCCGGTGTGCAGGGCGTACCTGGAGCATGGGATGCACAACCTGCCCCAGCCGGTTCGCCTTTTCTACCTCTGCCCGGTGTTCCGGTACGAGCGTCCGCAGTCCGGCAGGTATCGCCAGCACCACCAGTTCGGAATCGAGGCGTATGGCGACGGCGACGCCTCCATCGACGCCGAGATAATCGAGCTGGGATGGCGGTTCCTGGAGTCGCTGGGGCTTCGCGACCTTTCACTGAGCGTGAACTCCATCGGCGATTCCGAGTGCAGGCCCCAGTACGTGCAACGGCTGCGCGATCACTACGCGCCGCATGCGGACAGGCTGTGCGACGACTGCCGGCGCAGGCTGGACCGCAACCCGCTGAGGCTGCTGGACTGCAAGCAGGACGGCTGCCAGCCGGTGATAGACGAGGCGCCGCACAGCGCCGACCACCTTTGCGACGAATGCGGCCGCCACTGGCGGGACCTGCTGGACTACCTGCGCCAGGTGGGCATCGAGGGCGAGGTGGACCACCGCCTGGTGCGCGGCTTCGACTACTACACGCGCACGGTGTTCGAGGTCACGCCGCCGGTCGAGGGACGCATGAACACGCTGTTCGGCGGCGGGCGCTACGACGGCCTGATCGAGGAGATCGGCGGCAGGCCGACGCCCGGCGTGGGCTACGGCATGGGCATCGAGCGGGTGATCGAGAATCTCAAGCGCCAGGGAGTCCGCATACCGGGGGAGGCGGACACGCAGGTGCTGGTGGCGCACATAGGCGACGCCGCCAAGCGGGAGGCGGTACGAATCGCCTCCGAATTGCGGCGGGACGGCGTCGCCGCCACGGTCGGCCCGGCCGGCCGGGGGCTGCGCAGCCAGATGAGGTACGCGAACTCGACCGGCGCTACCCACGCGATCATAATCGGCGACGACGAACTGGCCCAGGGCGTGGTGCAGCTCCGCGACCTGGCGAAGAGCGAACAGCGCACCATAGACGCGGCCAACGGCCTGGTCGAGGCGCTGGCCGGCGAGGACGCGCCCACAGCGGACGACGCCAGGCAGGGCAGCCCGGCATGAGAGACACGCTCGCGGCCGTAGAGGCCCGCTACGAGGAGATCGACCGCCTGCTCGCGGACCCGGCGATTTCGACGGACTACACGCGCATTCAGAGCCTGGCGAAAGAGCAGGCGTCCATACGCAACCTGGTCACGCTGTCGCGTGAGCACCGCAGCCTGGCCGAGGAGCTGGCGGGCGTTCGCGAGATGCTGCGCGACGACCCCGACCCCGAACTGGCCGAGCTCGCACGCGAGGAGCTGGCGGAGCTGGAGGGCCGAATGGCGAGCACGGAGCTCGAGCTCCAGATGGCGCTGCTGCCCACGGACCCGAACGACGAGAAGAACGTGATGATGGAGATTCGCGCGGGCACGGGCGGCGAGGAGGCCGGGCTGTTCGCGGCGGAGCTGTATCGCATGTACTCGCGCTACGCCCAGAGGAACGGCTGGCGCATCGAGGTGATGGACGCCAACGAGACGGGCCTCGGCGCCATCAAGGAGATCGTCTTCATAGTGCGCGGCGACAGCGCCTTCAGTCGCCTGAAGCACGAGAGCGGCACCCACCGCGTGCAGCGCATTCCGGTGACCGAGTCGGGCGGGCGCCTCCACACGTCGGCGGCCACCGTCGCGGTGCTGCCCGAGGCGGAGGAGATCGACGTGGACGTCCGCGCCGAGGACCTGGACATCGACATCTTCCACGCCAGCGGCCACGGCGGGCAGAACGTGCAGAAGGTGGCGACCGCGGTGCGCATCACCCACCGGCCTACGGGCATAGTCGCCACGTGCCAGGACGAGCGCTCCCAGTTCAAGAACAAGGAAAAGGCCATGTCGGTGCTGAGGTCCCGGCTGTTCGCGCGGGAGCAGCAGCGACAGCAGCAGGAGGTCAGCGCGTCCCGCCGCTCGCAGGTGGGGTCGGGCGACCGCTCGGAGCGCGTTCGCACGTACAACTATCCCCAGAACCGAGTCACCGACCACCGCGTGGCGCTCACCACCTACAACCTGGAGTCTGTGCTGGAGGGCAGCATCGACGATTTCGTTCGCGCGCTGTCCGAGCGGGAGCAGGCCCAGAGGTTGGAGCAGGTGAGCCTCTGACGGTTGGCGAGCTTCACGCTCGGCTTACTCGCGCGCTCGAGGCGAGCGGCATCCCCGACGCCCGCCTGGAGGCGGAGGTGCTGGTCCGGCACGCTCTCGGCATGGACCGCGCCCGGTATTTCGCCTCGCTTGCAGACACCGTATCCCCCGAAAGCCGGACTGCGGCCATGGCGTTCGTCCGCCGCCGGGCAGAGGGCGAGCCGCTCGCCTATATCACCGGGCACAGGGAGTTCTACGGGCTGGACTTCCGCGTGGACCGGCGGGTGCTGATTCCGCGCCAGGAGACCGAGACGCTGGTGGACTGCGTTGTCGAGCACTGCGCCGCGCTGGAAGGCGACGGCGCGGTGAGCGTGGCCGACGTGGGCACGGGCAGCGGCGCGATCGCGGTCGCGGTGGCCGTTCGCGTTCCGCGTGCGACGGTGACGGCCATCGACGTCGACGCGGGCGCGCTGGAGGTTGCGGACGCGAACAGACGGCGTCACGGCGTGGTGGGCCGCGTCAGGCTGGCCTGCGGTGACCTGCTGGCGCCGCTGGACGCGCCCGCGGACGTGATCGTTTCCAATCCGCCTTACATCCGCAGCGGCGACATGGCGGTTCTCCCGCGCGAGGTGCGGCGCGAGCCGGCGGGCGCGCTGGACGGGGGCGCGGACGGGCTGGGGGTGGTGCGGCGGCTGCTTGCGGAGGCGCCGGGGCATCTTAACGCCGGAGGCGCGCTGTTCGTGGAGATTTCGCCGGAGCAGCTAGGCGAGGTGCGGGGGATGGCACGGCTCAGCTTCCCGGGAGCGCGTGTGACGCACCGCGAGGATGCGGTGGGGCTGGCGCGGGTGGTGTGCGTGGAGATGGGGTAGGGCCGGGGAACTCACCCCCATCCTAACCTTCCCCCTGCGAGGGGGAAGGGACTTATCGGATAGGCTCTGAGAGGGGGCAGGGCTGAAGGTGGGCTCGGGTCAGCGGGGGCGCTCCTCGCCCAGATCCCGGAGGCGCTGCCGCAGCCTGCGTATTTCCTCCGCCGCATGGTCGGCGCGACGCGCTTCCTGTTCGGCGCGTTCAGTCGCTTCGTGGTAGGTGAGGAGGTAGCGGTCCGCCTTCGGGTCGTAGAAGCGCAGCCCGCCCTCCTCCCAGCACAGGTAAAGCCCCAGCACCTCGCTGTAGCCACGCCCTGTGTTTTGCGAGGACCACTCGATTTCGATGGGCTGGTAGCGCCCATCCTCCAATCGGTCTCCCGCCAGCGGGGCGTCGTGGTACTCCCCGCCAGTTCCGTCGAATCTCCAGTACTCCGGGATGCGGAAGCGTTCGTAGTCCCGCCGTTTTTCGGTGTAGTCGCGTCTTCCCGTAGTCGGCGACGCCACCTCGAGCACGAAGTCCGGCGGCTTGCCCACGAGATTGATAGCGTACCCGTTGCGGTCGATCAGGCTGGGAACATCCACGTCGAAGGCTATGATCAGGTCGGGAATTCTCACACCGGCCCGAGTCTGTTCCACATTCATGGCGACGGGAACCTCTCCCAGAACGAGTGTTGTCTCCGAGCCCCCAAAGTGGAAGTCCAGGGCCGCAAGTATGGCCGGCCGACCTAAGTGGATGGGGTTTTGCATGTCGTCTCGCGGCGGGAAGTCGGGAAACCGCTCCATGGTATCGGAGGCGGCCTTGGACAGGTATGTCTTGCTGGTCATGTCGTCACCCTCACCCCCATCCTAACCTTCCCCCTGCGAGGGGGAAGGGACAATTCGGGAGGCTTACTCGAAGCCGAGTTGGAGGTGCTTGCCCTCGGTCTTTATGGAGGGGGCGACCATCACCTCGGCGTTGTGATGCATGTCGCGGATGGTCTCCGCGCCGATCATGCCCATGCAGACCTCGAGCGCGCCGATGAGGTTCTGGGTGCCGTCGGTCCTCGACGTGGGGCCGAAGAAGAGTTGCTGTAGCGTTCCCTTCACGCCCACGTTTACGCGGGTGCCCCTGGGGAGGGCGGGGTGGGGGTTGGCCATGCCCCAGTTGTGGCCGGCGCCGGGAGCCTCTTCGGCCTGTGCGAGCGGGGTGCCAAGCATGACGGCGTCCGCGCCGCAGGCGAGCGCCTTGCACAGGTCGCCGCCGGTTCGGATTCCGCCGTCGGTTATGATCGGGACGTACCTGCCCGTGCGGTCGAAGTACTCCTCCCTGGCGGCGGCGCAGTCGAGCGTGGCGGTGACCTGTGGGACTCCGACGCCGGTGACCTCGCGGGTGGTGCACGCCGCGCCGGGGCCTACGCCCACGAGCACGCCGTGAATGCCGGTCTCCATGAGCTCGAGGGCCACGTCGTGGGAGACGCAGTTGCCCACCAGCACGGGCACGTTGACCATTTCCAGCAGCTCGGGGAAACGCAGCCCGCGCTCGCTGCGGGATATGTGGCGCGCGGTGGTGACGGTGCTCTGGACCACGATCACGTCCGCGCCGGCCTCGGCGGCCAGCGGGACCAGCCGCTTGGCGCTGGCGGGGGTAACAGAAACGGCGCACTTGGCGCCGTTGTTCTTGGTCTCTTCCACTCGCTCCCCAACCAGCTCGTCCTTGATGGGGGCGGAGTACACCTTTTGCAGTCGAGCGGTGACCTCGTCCTGCGAGGTCTTCACAATCTCGGCGATCACCCCGTCGGGGTCATCGTATCGAGTCTGCACCCCCTCCAGGTTCATCACCGCCAGTCCGCCCTGGTCCTGCATCCTGGCCGCGAAACTGGGCGAGGAAACTGCGTCCATGGCCGAGCCGAGCACCGGGATGGGAAGTGTGATGCCGTCTACAGAGAACTCAGTGTTCGTAAGTTCGGGGTTTAGAGTTACGCTACCTGGGGCTATCGCTACCTCGTCGAAACCGTACGCACGCTTGAGCTCTTTCAATTCGGCGCCCCCTCTTCGATAAGCACGGCCTAAATTTTGCGGAATATAGCAAAGGAACGCCGCGAGCGTCAAGCGGGTTTACGTGTCAACATGGGCGTTTGGGACAGCCCCTCCAAGTATGCCGCGTTCGGTAACTCGTCGTCCGCGTCCAGTTCCAGCCAGTACCGTATCGCATCCGCTCGCTGTCCGGCAGTCCTGGCGATACCTCTCCAGTCGCACCGTGCGGAGTTCGCGACCGCCGTCCCTCGGAACGCCAGGTGCACCGGCGAAGCTCCCGCCAGTCGCAGGCCGCGTTCGAGCACTTCCTCCACCGTCGCGGCGGGACCGACGCTGGACATGGCGTCGCCACCGGAGAACAGCTCCAAGACGCTGGCGCGGCGGCCCTCCATACCTAGCGAAAGCGTCGACGTCGCCGGGGGCGGCGAAGGGTCTAATGGTTTATAGACAAGCCGCTTCAAGCTGAATCCATCGTCAGCGACATTATGCCTATAACTGATACCCATAGATGTGGGATAGCCCAGGGTGGGATGATATTCTGCTCTCAGATGGTAGGCTGGCGAAGGGCCGCTCAAAGCACGCCCAATCTGGTCGAACCGGCCCCTGACCGTCTTGTATGTATAGGTGTCAACGTACCTAGTAGTCGCCTTCCCCGATTCCAGGTCGATAACTGACTCGATTACCGCGCCTCTGACAGTGATCTTGAGCGGCCTGTTATTCTCTGGGCATAGGCACGACACAAGGGACTCCAGTTCATAGTCGGTCGACCCTCCGACCCTCCAGAGAGCCCTGGCCGCAGCAAGCTCGGCCCTGGCCTCCTCAACGTCATAGACTGGTTCTGGCGTAGGCGTGACCGCGGGTGTCGGAGTGGAAGTTGCAGCAGGCTCGTTACCCTTCCCTGAGATGTCACTCCCCAGATTGTCACCGCACGCGACTAGCACCAGCAGCAATGACAGCGCTGCAATGCCTGCGAAGAGTGGAGCGAAGCGACTAGGGCGCGACATAAGCTACATCCTCGTTCATCTGCTCTGGTACAAGGCGTAGATGGCCATAACGTCGAGAGGGTTGGGCGAACAACAGAACAGGTCCAATACGCTGGCGCGGCGGCCCTCCATACCTAGCGAAAGCGTCGACGTCGCCGGGGGCGGCGAAGGGTCTAATGGCTTATAGATAAGCCGCTGTAGTTCGAAGCCAGCGTCAATGACATCGTGGCTATAATTGATACCTAGATACGTCGGATAGCCGACGTCGGGATGATATTCTGCTCCCAGATCGTAGACAGGCCAAGGGTCACGCAGAGCATCCTCGATCTGGTCGAACCGATCACCAATTGTATGGAAGGTGTACGTGTCATTGTATTCTCTTTCAGTCAGCGCTCTCCCCGATTCCAGGTCGATAACCGACTCGATTACCCCGCCTCTGACAGTGATCTTGAGGGGCTTGGTGCTTTCTGGGCATTCGCACACCACAAGGGACTCCAGTTCATAGTCGGTCGACCCTCCGACCCTCCAGAGGGCCTTGGCCGCGGCGAGCTCGGCCCTGGCCTCCTCAACGTCGTAGATGGGTTCTGGCGTAGGCAGCATGACCGCCATGACCGCGGCAAACTCGGCCCAGGCCTGCTCAACGTCATAGCCGGGTGTCGGAGTCGGAGTGTAAAAGGGTGTCGGAGTAGGTTTGGGAGCGGGTGTAGGGGTGAAGACCGCGGTAGGCTCGTTACCCTTCCCTTGGTTGTCACTGCACGCAGCTAGAACCAGCAGCAACGACAGCGCTGCGATGCTTGCGAAGAGTGGAGCGGAGCGGTTAAGGCGCGACATGAGCTACATCCTCATTCATCTGCTCTGGTACAAGGCGTACAAAGCCATGACGTCAAATGGGAGTGGTGAGCAGAATGTCCCCACAAGACAATCGTGTTCAATGCAATTGCGTTGATAGGCGCTCATCACTGTACATCTCTGGTACTTATCGGCGACATTGAAAACGCGTTGATGTTGTTCAGCACGATAGAGTTCAACTCATACATCCTGTTGCTTTGGAGCCCTGTGGTGCTAACCGTGAATTGGCCTCCCGAACCGTCCGGTACCAGGTCCGCCGAGGTAACGCCGCTGAGGCTGTAGGTGACGTATCTTGGAATTGGGGTCCTCACTTTGTATCGGCGTGCTTCAGGGTAAAGTGGTTGCGATTATACACTAGGGGATGTGATGTGGACGTGACGAGCAAGGCCTGCAATGTGACAATGTTGTTACAGTTTCCCGGCCGCAGCGGCTCAACGTGTCAGAATCGGCGTTTGGGACTCCAGGGCCGTTGACGAAATCCGAAGAGACAGGCTATCCTGCTCAACTAAGGGTTATACCCGCTTGGGAGAAACGCATGGGAACTTTCAAGGCGCGGGTCGGCGTCAGCGACGGAAACGGCGGCGAGCCGCTGTGGGTCGAGGCGGACGTGGATACCGGCTCCACGTACAGTGTATTGCCGGAGCGGCTGCTGCGCGAGCAGGTGGGCATTCGGCACACCGGATACCGGACGTTCACGCTTGCCGACGGCAGACGGGCGCGGCTTCCGATTGGCGCGGCGCAGTTCTACATAGAGGATGACGTGGCGCCCAGCCGCGTGGTGTTCGGCGAAGGCAACCAGTACCTGCTTGGCGCGACCACCCTCCAGGAGTTCGGACTGATCGCCGACACCACCAACCACAGGCTCGTCCCCGCGCCGACACTGAAGCTCTAGCGAGCGTCGGCTTGGGAACGGCCACTGTCGCGCCCGCGCCGGCACCCTCACCTTAGTCCTCTCCCATCAAGGGAGAGGGGACTTTGGGGAAGGGCCGTTGCCCCAGCTTACGGGGGCGAGGTTCATCTCCTCGCGGACCTCGTTGATGGTGAGGATGCCGCTGGCAACGTACTTGCGCCGCCGCTCGGCGCGGTCGTTTTCGGACTCCCTCAGCGCGTCGATTTCGGAGACGTCGAACTCGGCCAGCAGGGACGGGTCGCCGAAGTGGGGGAGGAGCCACTGCCGGAGCGCCTCCTGGTAGAAGGTGAGCTGCGGCAGGATGGTGTCCTCCCAGAAGACCCTCCGAGCCGTGCGGAAGTTGGAGAAGGCTATGCGCTCGGTGTCTCCCAGAATGGCCTTGGGAACGCCGAACACGCGGCAGACGTCCTCGAGGCTCCAGCGCAGGCTCTGGATGTACTCCATGTCCTTGGGGCTGAAGCCCAGGTTGGTTGCCCTCATGCCGCTGCCCAGCAGCGCCGGACGCCGCACGCGGTCGACGCCCTGGTAGCGCGCCTCCCAGCGCTCGTAGAACTCCTTCAGTTCGTAGTCGGTGGGCGTGTCCATCGTCTCGATTATCATGCCGGGCGTGCTGTCGTTGCTCAGGTTGTTGCGGTTGGCACGCAGCGCCTCGATGCCCATGTCGGCGGAGAGTCGCAGCGGCGCCATGGGAGAGAGGCCGGCGAGCTCGTCCAGGGGATTGAAGTAGCGTATCCAGACCACGTCCTCGGCGACGTAGGGCACGAGAGTGTGGCCCGCCCCGACGTAGACGAAGCCCTTGACGTAGGCGTTCTCGTCGGGGACCACGCGCATCCTGTCGGAGCGCAGCGGCCATATCTCGACGACCTCGCCGTCCCTGCGCTCCAGTCCCCAGAAGGCGGCGCCCCACAGTCCCAGGGAGGTCTCGGTGGCGCGCCACAGATCGCCGCGCGTCCAGAACGGGTTGGGCCTGTCGAGCAGCCGCTGGGCGGGATGGTCCGGGCCGAGGGGTATCGCGGCGCGCTCTCTCGCGGCGGGATTGCCCGCGCCGCCGCGCCGGTAGACCTTGAGCGGCGCGCGGACGATGGCGTCCTGCCGCACGCGGATGGCGGAGTAGACGAGCGCCGAGCGCGGGTAGTACTCCCCGTAAGTCGCGGGCGCCCAGGGGGGCGGCAGTCCCAGGCCCTGCTCCCAGATTTCGGCCTGGGGGCGAGCCGTGCGAATCGCCCGCTCGCGGCGGTTCAGTCGGGGCAGGGCCTTGCCCAGGGTTTCCATGAGTTTCACGTGTCGTACCTCCTGATATGGTTGGACTACGTCCAGATCTGGACGCCGCCGCCTTCGGCCGCGAACGTCATCGCCAGCGCGTCCGCCTCGTCGGGCGAGTTCGCCATGGTCTTCTTGCTTTGCAGGCGTATTCTGCCCTTCTCGTCGACGTCCCACCCGCGGCTCGACACCTGCTCTATCAGCGCCTGGTCGTCGTCGGTGTCCAGCGTCTCGGCCAGGTAGCACTCCCGCATCCGCCACCACACCTCGGCGTTTAGGTTGGCGAACCTGGCGCCGTTGCGCGGGGACGCCCCGCCGTTGAATCTGACGAGACGCGTGCGGCCGAGGCCGATTTCGCGCAGCCTGTCGACGACGCCGGAGCCCACGCCCGGCTCGTCCACGACCAGCGCCGTGACCGGGTGCCGTTCGCAGTAGTCCTTGAGGTAGTTGGACGTGGCCATCGTGTCGTTGCCTCTTCTGCGGTGCACGATGCGCGCGTGCTGCCCCTGCCGAGTCATGACCACGGTGTGGTCTTTGCCGAAGCGCGCGACGTCGCAGGCGACGACCAGTGGGCCGTCCGGCGGGGTGTCGCGCCTGCCGGCGGCGCGGGCGGCCCACAGCGGCACCACGTAGTCCTCCAGGTTGTCGGGGAAGCGGCCCAGCACGCCGCCGACGTACAGCGGGTTGTCCTCTCCCAACTCGGCCTTGCGGTCCTCTACGTCCTGGGCGGTCACGAGGCCCTCGACGGTCGCTCCGTCCCCGGTGAGGTTGGGCGTGTCGAACGCGCTTATCTGCACCGTCGCGTACAGGTGGTCCTGCGAGTGGTGCGAGTCGAAGAACGGCCCGGACGTGACGAATGGATTGCCGGTCATCAGCATCCGGCCGGGGTTCAGCCGGCGCAGCGCGTTGACGTCCAGCGCGTCCACGGCGTGGGCCTCGGTGACGACGACTAGCAGGTTAGGGGAGTGGAAGCCCTGCAGGTTGAAGGGCGAGTTGGACGCGAAGCCCAGCGCGAAACTCTGGTCGTCCATCTCGTAGCGCGACGTGCGGAACATTCTTCCGCCCAGCCTGTCCGCCGCCTTGGCGTGAGCGAAGCGCATCTCGTTCCACACGATGTCGTCTACCTGCCGGGTGGTGGGTCCGGTGACGATGGCCTTGGCGGGCTCGCGCGAGTGCATCCACCACAGGACGCAGCGCGCGGCGGCCCAGTCCTTGCCCGACGCGTTGCAGCCCACCACGGACGAGCGGCGGGACGCGGCGACGGCGCGCAGCATCTGCTCCTGCTTGTGGTAGGGCGTTTCGCACAGCACCCGGCGCACGAACTCGACGGGGTCGTCGGCGAGGCGCGGGTACACGATGCCGCCCGCCGGGGGCGACTTCGGTTCGGACTGGACCGAGTTTCGCAGTAGTATGATGGGAGTTGCTCCTTCGGGATCGAGTTGAATCGTCTTCGAGGCGGCGGGCGGACAAAAGAGAAGGGGACGCTCCCGTCGCCGGGTCCGTCCCCTGGAGGCGAATAATAGAACATATGCGCGGCGAATGTCAATAGCCCGCATGACATCAAAATTATGGTTACCGAAGTGGAGAATGTACCTCAAAATTACGGTTACCCAAGACGTGGAGGTAACCGTGAATCAAGAGAGCGTTCGACAGTACCTGGAACGGCAGCGAGAGAGGTACCGGAATGCGGGTAAGAAAG
>DAOUJL010000060.1:0-38060 GCA_034422735.1 Dehalococcoidia bacterium
CCGCGTGTTCGTGGAGGAACTAGCCACCGGGGAGCTCATCAACGACTGCGAGGTCATCGTGCATTAGCGGCTGGCGGCGTGAGCACGGCTGCCTAGTATCGTATATAATTCCCATTATTTTCCCTATAGTCGAGTCTCTCCAATGGACGCATAATCTGCCTTCCAAGTCGTAATGTGGCTATCCATTACAGTCGTCATCATAGGAGCTATTGCACTTTTTTTCCGCTACCAGTCCTAAACCCCGTCATTATCAATACGATTTCGACAACGTTGCTGAAAATGTGTCAGGCTTCGATGTAAGTCGGCAATAGCAACACCAGCTATCAAGCCACTGGCTATCAGCGCGAAGTAAACCAGATACCACGTAGCGCTTTCTCCAATCAGATCTACTACTAGTTCTCCAACGTTTCTCCACCTTGACTTTTATCTGAAAGTCTAACTTAGTGGCTGTCCAAGACACGTTTTGAGCTATGAACTCCTTCTCATACTCATATCAAGTTTGCCAGGTTGAATCCGCGCGCTTATGGTTCTGCAATTGCCTCTATCTGGGGATGCACGTGCCCGATGGCGACCGAGACCGCGCCATGAGTGCACACTCCACGCAGTGTCTAAATCCCCGATACAGCGGAGAGATGGCATGGCTCCGAGTCGAGGTCTGTTTCTATAGCATCGCCGCCGAAACTGGCGTCAGATAGTATCGCATTTGGACAAGATTCGGTCTAAAATAGTGGCCCATCGTTTTCGACCAGTACCCGGAGTCCCAGACTTAAGCAAGGAGTTGCCTCCAAAGCGTCCCGAATTTGGGGCGGCCGTGCTCGAATCGTCGCACGCCGCGACGCCATCAACAGTTTCGGTTTCTGCCTTGGCCGCCCAGGCGGCCCCGACAGCCCGGTTGCAGGTAGAAGTGACAGGCCCAACTCAAGAACTCCAGGACTCCGGCTCCCCCACACGGCTCGCCGCGTCTCCGGCCGCCGCTTCCCATGCGCCGTCCGAGACCCCGGCCGCGCCCGGTCCAGTGACCGGCGCCCCGGCCGTCGCGCCTCCGGAAGTCTCCCCCACGCGGCGGCCCGCTCGAGGCGTCGGCTCCACGCTGCGCTCCATCCGAGACTCCGGCTCCCGTATCCCGCGACCGCACATGCCCCGGCCGCACGTGCCACGCATCCGACCGTCCAGCATCCGCGCGCGCGTGCACACCTTCGAGTCGTTCAAGTACCGCAACTACCGGCTCATGTGGGGAGCCACGGCCTTCTCCAGCGGCGCGTTCTGGCTACAGCAGGTGATCATCGGATGGATAGCCTACCAGCTCACGGAGTCAGCGTTCCTCACCACCGTCGCCATGGGACTGGACGCGCTGCCCATCCTGTTAGTTGGTCCGGTGGGCGGGCTGCTGGCGGACTCGTGGGACAGGCGCAAACTGCTGGCGGGCGTGCTGGCCTACCAGTGCGTCGCGACGGTCATATTTGGATTCGTGGTGATGGCGGGGCTGCTCGAGACGTGGCACATTTTCGCCTACATCCTGGCCATGGGGCTCGCCTTCGTGATCCTGGACCCGACGCGCATGACTATCATCGCGAGCTCGGTGCCCGCCAACAGCATCGTGAACGCCTTTGCTCTGAATTCGTTGGGTTTCAGCGTGATGCGGCTGGCGGCGCCGGCGGTGGGCGGCGGCGTGCTGGCGCTGTGGGGTGCCTGGCCGGCGCTCATGTTGGAGGCGACTCTGCATATGGTCGCCGTTGGATTCGCCCTCCGGCTGGGGCTGCCCGTGGTGGAGCAGGTGCCCTTGAGGTTCGATTCCGCGTTCTCACGCATAGCGGAGGGCGCGCGCTACGTCAGGGGCCAGCCCGTGATACTGGGCATTATCCTGATGGGAGTGCTCATGCCGCTTTTGGGGTTCACGTTCGTCAACGGCCTCATGCCCGTCTACGCGGCCGAGGTGTTCTTCGTGGACTCGGTGGGTTTGGGCCTTTTGATGGCGTCGATCGGGGCGGGCTCGACGCTGGGAACGCTGGTGCTGGCGTCATTCGCCACCGTAGGCAGCCGGGGGCGGCTTCTGGTGCTGGCGGTGTTCCTGACCGGGGTCACGATGATGCTGTTCTCGCGCGTGCCGAACATGAGCACAGCCATTCCGATGCTGATGCTGGTCAGCGCGTCCACGATGTTGTTCTTTTCCACGGCGAGCGCAACCATACAGAGCCTGGCGCCGGAGGCGTTCCGGGGCAGGGTGGCTTCCCTGTACGCGCTGACGTTCGGGGCGTTGCCGGTGGGCAGCCTGCTGGCGGGGGCGCTGGCGCAGCAGTTGGGCGCGCCCACGGCCACGCTGCTGGCGGGGGCGTTTATGCTGGCGGCGCTGCTGGTGCTAGGGGTGCTGTTCCGCTCGCTGTGGCGGCTGCGGTAGCCTACCCCAGCCCCTCACAGCTTCCGCAGTATCTCGTCGGCTACGTGCTCGCGGCCCTGGGGCACCAGCACCCGGAACGGCACGCGCTCGCCCCAGGTGGTGATGTCGCCCTCGGGCAGGATCTTGGTGGGCAGGCCCTCACCCTCGAGGGCGTCCTTCCACATCTCCGCCATCATCAGGTTCGGCACCCGCTTGTACTCGATCCACACGTGCGCGCTCCTACTTCCTCAACAGGTTGGCGTCGGTCACGAACACGCTCTGCCTGTTCCGGTAGATGGCGATCACTATCGCCAGGCCAAGCGCGACCTCCGCCGCTGCCACGGTGATGATGAAAATGGCGAACACCTGCCCGGTGAGCAGGAACTGCACCACCTGGTCGGCGGCCTGCGAGGGATCGTCCGAGAGGCCCGCGGGCGTCACGTAGCGCGACAGCGCCACGGCGGTAATGTTCACCGCGTTAAACATCAGCTCCAGGCACATCAGCACAGTAATGGCGCTGCGCTTGGTGAGCACACCGTACAGGCCGATGGCGAAGATGATGGCCGCGACCGCGAGTATCGATTCGAGACTCAAGCCTTATCTCTTTCTGCGTATGAGTATGATCAGCCCGACGCCGATTGCGAACCCCAGCACCAGGTAGGCTACCACTTCCAAAAGGTGGTCCTCATCTCTCCCGCACCAGCGCCAGCGCGCCGATGATGGCGGCCAGCAGCAGCACGCCCGCTATCTCGAACGCCAGCACGAAGTCGCGTATCAGCAGGCGGGCTATCCAGGGTATGGTGTTCGAGAACACCTCCGACGCCTTGGCGGACGCCTCCGCTCCCAGGTCGGCAGCCTCCAGCAGGTTCCAGTCCGTAGACACCGCTACGAATATCGCCGCCGCGGCGAACAGCGCCGACACCACCGCCGCCGGGATACGCAGACTGTTCGACGGGCTGCCCTCCTCCACGTCCCGCGTCATGAGGATCGCGAACAGTATCAGCACCGAGATCGCGCCCACGTAGATGAGCACCTGTATGACGGCCAGAAACTCGGCACGCATGAGCACGAACATGCCCGCCACGCCAACGAACGACACTATCAGGAACAGCGCGGCCCTGAACACGTCCCGCAGGTGCACCACAGCGAGCGCCGCCACGATAGTCGATACGGCTATCGTCCAGAACACGATGTCGACGATGAGCGTGGACTCCACGCCGCCGGACGTCATCGCTTGGCCCACCTCTCTTCCAGATCGTGCTCGCTGGGCTGCTCGTGCCGGCCCACCTCTCGCCAGGGGGCGTCCTCATCCTCCATCGGTTGGTACTGCCTGCCCTCGAGCTGCGGACGATACCAGGTGCTGGGGTGCTTGGGAGCCTGCTTGAGCCGCTCGACGTCGATGACCAGGTCGTCGCGGCGGTACTGCCCCTCCTCGAAGCCGCTGCCCATGTGCAGCGCGTCGTAGGGGCACGCCTCCACGCACAGACCGCAGAACATGCAGCGGCCTATGTCGATGTCGAACACGTCTATGGAGTAGTTCTCGCCCTCCTGCATGGCGTCGCCGCTGGGACTGGTGACGATGCGGATGATGCCGAGCGGGCAGTACTTGGCGCAACTCGCGCAGCCGGTGCAGCGCTGCTCGTACCAGCTGAACTCCTCGCCCCGGAAGCGCGGGTGTTGCGGCAGCCTGTCCGGCACCGACTCCAGGCCCACCAGCGCCTTCAGCGCCCGGCCCGGCTGCGTGAGCGCGAACGCGAACACGTTCGTGCCCTCGCGCTTGGCGAGTCCGGGCAGCCCGATGCGCCTGTCCGGGTACTGGTGCAGCGTGAACCTTCGGCTGGGCAGCACCAGGTTCTTCATCGTAACGCCGAGGCCCTTAACCATTCCCAGTCCGTACATCTTGGTCGGCACCCCCATCCTGACCTTCCCCCATCGAGGGGGAAGGGGTTCTTAGTCTGCCTCCGCGGCGTTCATGTTGGCGAGTGGTGAGGGAGCGGGCTCCGGCCGCCTGAGCCGCCGCTGGCCCAGGATGTTCGCGATAACCACGATGGACACGAGCGTCACCACCCAGTTTATGGCCGCCATCAGCCACATCGAATCCGTGGAAAGCCTGCCAGTCTCGGGGTCGCGCAGCACCTGCACCTCCACCGCGACGAGCACGATGTTGATGAGGGCCAGCGCGAACAGACCCTTCCACGCGAACTCCATTATCTGGTCCACTCGGAGGCGCGGCCAAGTGGCCCTGACCCAGAGCAGGAAGAAGACCACCAGGAACACCTTGAGTACGAACCAGGCCTGGCCGGGCACCGGGTCCCATCCGCGCCAGCCGCCAAGGAACACGGCGGTTATGACGACGGCGGTGACGATGGGCGCCATGAACTCGGCGAGCTGGAGCACACCGAACTTCATGCCGCTGTACTCGGTGTGATATCCCGAGCCGAGTTCGGACTCCGCCTCGATCTGGTCGAATGGCGTGCGACTCATTTCCGCGCTGGCGGCGGCCACGAACACCAGGAAGCCCAGCGGCTGCACCAGCAGGAAGGGTACGCTCTGCTCTTTCACGATGTCGTACAGCGACAGCGAGCCGGCGATGAGCGGAATGCCCACCAGCGCCAGCGCCATGGGTATCTCGTAGCTTATCAGCATCGCGACGCCGCGCATGGATCCGAGCATGGCGTACTTGTTGCGCGACGCCCAGCCCGCCATGAAGATTGCGATGGCGTTTATGGACGATATGCCCAGGATGAAGAGCAGCCCGACGTTGAGCTTGCCCAGGAACGAGTGTTCGCCGAACGGGATTACCACCACGACGGCGACGGTACCTACCAGCAGCACGATGGGCGCCACGTTGAACACCGCGCGGTCCGCGCCGTCCGGCACCGTGTCCTCCTTCAGCGCGAGCTTCAGGACGTCCGCGAACGGCTGGAGCAGTCCGAACGGCCCCCAGCGGTTGGGGCCCAGACGCGACTGGAATCGGGCCAGGGCGCGGCGCTCGAACCAGGTGTTCAGCGCGGTGGCCATCACCATCGCGTTGATGACGATGAGCGCGCTCGCGACCCCGGCGATGGCGTAGGCCAGCCACGCAAGACCGTCGACCGGCATGAACGCCAAAAAGAACCGGTACAGGCTGCAGAAGTCGAGTATGCCGCCGGTCGGATCAGCGCACATCAGCGGTCCACCTCGCCCAGCACGATGTCGATGGAGCCGAATATCACTATCAGGTCTCCCATCTTCCAGCCGACGGTCATCTCCCTGAGCGCGGACAGGTTGATGAACGACGGGGAGCGCACCTTGCACCTGTAGGGTGAGATGCCCCTGTCGCTCACGAGGTAGAAGCCCAGCTCGCCCTTGGGACCTTCCACGGCGGCGTAGGCGTCGCCCTCCGGCGGGCGGATGAAGTTGGGCGCCGGCGCCCTCACCGGCCCGCCCGGTAGGCCTGCCACGCACTGCTCGATTATCTTGAGGCTCTCGCGCATCTCCTGGATGCGGACCAGGTAGCGGTCGAACGTGTCGCCCACGGAGCCTATGGGCACGTCGAAGTCGAGCCGGTCGTAAATCTCGTAGGGATCGGCCTTGCGCAGGTCCCATTGCACGCCGCTCGCCCTCAGCATGGGTCCGGTAATCGAGCAGTTGATGGCCGTCTCCGCGTCCAGCACGCCCACGTTGCGCGTCCGCGCCAGCACTATCTCGTTGCCCGTAACCAGACCCTCAAGGTCGTCCACGTACTGGGGCATGTCCCGCAGGAACACCGCCAGCGCGTCCCAGAAGTCGTCCGGCGCGTCCTGAAACACGCCGCCCGGCCTCATGTAGCTCAGGGTTATCCTGGCGCCGCACAGCATCTCGAACATGTCCAGAATGCGCTCGCGCTCGCGGAAGCAGTACATCAGCGGTGTGGCGAACGCTCCCAGGTCGTTCACCAGGAAGCCGGTCGCCATCAGGTGACTGGCGATCCGCTGTAGCTCGGCGCTGATGACACGCAGGTACATGCCGCGCTCCGGCACCTCGATGCCGGCCAGCTTCTCGACGGTGCGCACGTAGGCCAGGTTGTTGGACATGCTCGCCAGCCAGTCCATGCGGTCGGTGAGCGTGACGATCTGGACGTAGGTGCGCGACTCGGCCAGCTTCTCGCTGCCGCGGTGCATGTAGCCGATAACCGGCTCCACGTCCAGCACCACCTCGCCGTCGAAGGTCACGCGCAGACGGAACACGCCGTGCGTGCTCGGGTGCTGGGGACCCAGGTTGATCGTTACCGGCTCAGTTCGTATCGCCAATCAACTTAGCCTTTGCCAAATGTCCCTTCCCCCTTGACGAGGGAAGGTTAGGATGGGGGTGACGGCCCGTGCGCCGCTCCTACACAAAATCCCGCCTCAGCGGATGCCCCGGGAAACCCTCCCATAGCAGGATGCGCTTCATATTCGGATGACCCTCGAAACGGACGCCCAGCAGGTCCCAGATCTCGCGTTCCTGCAACTCCGCGCCCTGCCACAGCGGCGTCAGCGACGGCGCGGTCGGCTCGTCCCTGCCGTAGCAGCGCGCCTTGAGCGCCACGCTGTGGTTGTGGCGCAGCGACAGCAGGTGGTAAATCAGCTCGAAGTACTCCACGTAGTCCACGCCGGTGATCGCCGTGAGAAAGGCGAAGTCCAGGTCGGGCGTATCTTTCAGGAGGCGCATGACGTCGACCAGCGAGTCGAGTTCAAGCTGCACGTAGCCGTCGTCGAAGCCGGTGGCCGCGCCGGGGTGCTCCTCGTTGATGCGGGCGGCGACGGTCTGTGGGGAGAGCGCTGTGGTCATGGTGTGTGTTCTCTCAGCGCCCGCGCCTGATAGACTCGCGCTTGATCTTTTCGTGCAGCCGCATGACGCCGTACAGCAGCGCGTCCGGCCGCGGCGGGCAGCCGGGCACGTACACGTCCACCGGCACGATGTGGTTCACGCCCGGCACCACGCTGTAGGAGCCGTAGTAGGGGCCGCCGCTCGTGGCGCACACGCCCATGGATATGACCCACTTGGGGTCCGGCATCTGCTCGTACACGCGCTGTATCGCGGGAGCCATCTTCCAGGTCACAGTGCCCGCGACAATCATCAGGTCCGCCTGGCGCGGCGTGGGCCGGAACGCCTCCATTCCGAAGCGCGATATGTCGAAGCGGGACATGGCGCTGGCTATCATCTCGAACGCGCAGCACGCCAGGCCGAACGTAAGCGGCCAGACCGCGGACTTCCGCCCCCAGTTGATCAGCGCGTCTATCGAGGTCACCGTTAGGTTGCGCTTGAGGTCGTCCGGCACTTCCAGCACGCTGTCGGCGATGGCCTGGGTGTGCGTGGCGATTAGCTCGTTTACCGCCTCGCCCTCTGCCCTGTCCACGTCCCAGGTTGTGGCGTGCAGCGGGATGCGCAGGTCGGGCGCGGAGGCCTGTTGGTCGTCCATAGCTAGCTCCACTGTAGCGAACCCTTACGCCAGGCGTATATCCAGCCGAGCGCGAGCACGCCCAGGAAGATGAGCATGGCCCATAATACGGAAAGGCCGAACTGAATGGACAGAAGGCCGAATGCCGCCGCCCACGGGAAGAGAAACACCACCTCGACGTCGAATATCACGAAGTCGAGAGCGATGGAGTAGTAGCGGAAGTTGAACTGGCTCCACCTGCCCGAAAGCGTCTCGAAACCGCACTCGTAGATGCTCTTCTTGACGGGGCTGGGGTTGTGGGGCCGTATCTTCAACAGCGACAGCGCCCAGGACATGAGCAGCATCCCCGCGGGAACGGCGACTGCCACCGCGAGGAAGATGGATATGACTCCGTATTGTCTCAGGTAGTCGTCGAGCATCGCCCGCGCAGCAGCTTTCTCACAGGGATCCGGCCCCGCCGGACACAGGCGGCGGCGCCACTGAATATAGCATAGGGCCGCGCGGCCTTTCAACCGGCGCGCGCGTTCCCGGCACGGTATGAGACTGTCCGGTTTGACATGAAAGGCGGTTTGTGTTGAACTCGTTCGCGGAGAATACCGTCAGGCGCACTTGCCTGGCTTGCATTTCAGAGCGTGAACACTCTGTCAAAACTGAATAAACAGGAGGGGTATTTGTAATGAGAGTTATCCGAATCGGCTTTCTAGCCGCAATGTTCGCAGCGTTGACGGCGATGCTCGCCGTTGCCTGCGGCGCCCAGGAGGATCCTGAGCCGGCTATCGACCAGGCGCAGCTGACCAGAGACATCCAGAGCGCCGTCCAACAGGCTGTGGAGCAGTCCGCGTCACAGCAGGTTACCGGCGCGGAGATCCAGAGCATGGTCGAGGCCGCCGTCGCGTCCGCCGCGCCGGAGTCCACCTCTGCCGACGAGATCAGGCAGATGGTGCAGTCCGCCGTCGCGGCCGCCGCGCCCGAGACCGCCACTCCCGAAGAAATCAGCCGAATGGTGTCGGACGCGGTTACCGCGGCGGCCCAGCCCGGCGTCACGCCGGAGCAGATGGAGAGCATGGTCGCCAAGGCGGTGGCTGACTCGGTCGCCGACATGGAACCCGGCGTAACCGCGATGGAAGTGCAGAAGCTGGTCGAGGACGCCCTCAAGGCGGTTCCCACGCCACAGGTGATGGTAGTTCCGGCGCCCCTCGCTTCGCCGGTCGCGACGCCGGAGACGGCAATGTCCATGCCCAAGTCGGGCGGCGTTGTCAACTGGGCCGGCCTGGCCAATCCGCCCAGCGTGGACATCGCCTGCCACACCACCTTCAGCGGCGGCGTGCGCCACCACGTGTTCGAGCCATTCTTCGCGTGGAACGCCGCAAGGTCAGCCGCCCTTCCGCAGATGATAGGCGAGTGGTCGCTGTCGGAGGACGCCAAGACCTATACGTTCACGCTGCGTGAGAACCAGACTTTCCACGACGGCACACCCGTTACCGCCGAGGATGCGGTGGCCTCCACCATCAGGTGGGGCGGCAGCACCCACGCCATCGCCAAGCAAGTGTGGGACATCGTAAACCCCGTACACAAGGTGATCGACGACAACACGTGGGAAATGTCGATGTCGCAGACCTTCGGCCTGTGGCCCATCTACCAGGCGTTCAACGGCGCATTCGTTCAGCCCGCGAGCATATCGGGCACGGTATCGCCCGACGAGTGCATCGATCCCGAAACCCAGGTCATCGGATCGGGCCCCTACCGCTTCGTGGAGTGGATCCCCGGTGACCGCGTGGTGATGGACAGGAACTTCCGCTATATCCCCCGTGCCGACGACAAAGACGGCGTCGGTGGCGCGAAGATCGCCTACTTCGACCAGATAAACATGGTCGTGATCCCCGACGACTCGACGAAGGCCGCCGGACTCCAGTCGGGCCAGATTCACATCGTCCAACAGGTGCCCGGCGACTTCCGCCAGCAGCTCGAGGCCGCGGATGGCGTAGACGTTCGCGTGGTCGGCCCCGCCCGGCCCCCGAACCTGATCTTCAACAAGACCGCGTCGCCGATGAACAACAAGAAGGCCCGCAAGGCCGTTCTTCTCGCGGCCGACATGGAGGCGTGGATGACCGCTTCGTTCGGCGCGGGCGGCGACTGGGTCCTGTGCGGTTCCGTGTTCATGTGCGACGGCCCCTGGGCCACCGACGTAGCGACCGAAGTCTACTTCGATCCGCCCAACCTCGAGGAAGCCAGGAGGCTCTGGAACGAGGCGCTGGAAGAGGAAGGCTACGACGGCCAGATAGTGCTGCTCGCCGCCAACAACATCGACTATATGGACGGCGGCGGTTCGTACACCAAGCAGATTCTGGAGCAGCTGCACGACGACGTTTGGCGGCCCAACGTCGACTGGGCGACCGTCATACAGTGGAAGAACTCCGCCTGCGACGAGCCGGTCGACCCGAACTCGAACACGCCCGGCGGCGGCTGGCACATGTACCACACGCGGACGGCGCCGTTCGATCCCCTGTCGCTGGAGCCCTTCAGCAAGACCTGGTCCTGCGGCTGGCTGAACCCCAACGTGGACCGGCTGGTGGACGCGTGGCTCGCCGCGCCGACCATCGAAGAGCAGAGAAGCCTCATAGATGACATGCAAGAGCTCATCTACGATGAGGTGCCCTACATTCACATGGGCGACGGGCTCGGTCTCATGGCGTTCCGCGACGAGGTGGAGTACATACCCTTCGACGGCGGCTTCGTGCTGACGGGCGCCTGGTTCAAGTAAATCTCGATAGCCCCACTGTGGAATAACACGCGGCGGGCGAGGTCGGCGCGATTCAGCGTCGGGGTCGCCCGCCGCACAGCACGTATCGAACTGAGCGAGGAGCGGGACAGGGCGTGAGACGATACATAGTCCAGCGCGTACTGGCTATCATTCCGGTTGTGGCGATAGTCTCCGTAATCACGTTCTCGCTTATCCACATCGTTCCTGGCGATCCCGCCACCATACTCGGAGGCGACCAGGCCACTGAGGCCGACATCGCCAGAATCCAGGCCCGTATGGGCCTCGACAAGCCCATCTACGAGCAGTTCGCGATCTGGTTCTGGAATCTGCTCCAGGGTGACCTCGGAGTGTCCCCTGCGTCCAAGTACCCCGTGGGCAAACAGATTTTGCAGCGCCTGCCTCCCACCGTATCGATAGGGGTCTACGCCCTGGTGGTGCAGGCGCTGGTAGCGCTGCCGCTGGGGGTGCTGTCCGCCTGGAAGGCCAATAGCTGGGTGGACAGGTCCAGCATGGTGTTCGCCGTGCTGGCATTCTCCATCCCCGTGTTCTGGCTGGAGTACAACCTCATATACTTGCTCGCCGTGAAGGTGCCCTGGTTCCCTGCGCTGGGTTACGAGCCGCTGTCGGCGGGCGTCGGACCCTGGCTCAGGTCCATCACGCTGCCCAGCGTCTGCGTAGGCCTCATATCCGCCGGCCTGGTGGCCCGGGTCACGCGCTCCGCCATGCTCGAGGTGCTGAACGCGGACTACATCCGCACCGCGAGGTCCAAGGGCCTGGCCGAAAGGGCCGTGCTCATCAGGCACGCGCTGCGGAGCGCCGCCGTGCCCATCATGACCATCCTGGGACTGAGCCTCGCTGGCATGATAGGCGGCCTGGTCATCAGCGAGCAGGTATTCGCCATACCCGGTATGGGACGGCTCGTAGTCGACGCCGTATCCAACAGAGACTTCCCGGTAATCCAGGGCGTCCTGCTGATAATCGCCCTCTCATACGTTGTTGTTAACCTGGTAATCGACCTGGTTTACGTGTACCTGGACCCGAGGATCCGGTACTGATGGCTCAGCGGCGGATGACATTGGCGGAGCAAACGCCCACCGCCCGCATACAGCGGTCGACTGCCGGGGCGTTCCGCGCGCTGCGGAAGAACCCGAACATGGCCTTCGGATTCGCCGTTCTCACGTTCATGCTGTTCACAGCCGTGTTCGCGCCCTTCCTGGGCACGTCCGATCCCACCTTCCTGGTGCCGCTCGACAGGCTGATTCCGCCCGGCTCCGACCACTTCTTCGGGACGGACCACCTCGGAAGGGACGTCTACTCCAGGGTCATGTACGGCAGCCGCGTCTCCCTTCAGGTGGGCGCCGGAGTAGCCCTGAGCGTAATCGCCCTCGGGTTGTTCTTCGGCCTCCTGTCCGGCTACAACAGGTTCCTCGACAAGATCATAATGAGAATCGCGGACGGCCTGATGTCCATTCCCTCTTTCCTGCTCGCCATCGCGCTCATGGCGCTCCTCGGCCCCAGCCTCCGCAACGTCATCATCGCGCTGACCGTAGCCTCGGTGCCCGAGACGACGCGGCTGGTGAGGGCGCTCGTGTTGAGCCTCCGTGAGCAGGAGTACGTCTCGGCGGCGCGCGCGGTGGGCTGCGGCCCCGTCCGCATCGTCGCCCGCCACGTCCTCCCCAACACGGTCGCGCCCGTGCTCGTTCTGGGCAGCTTCATCACCGCCGCCGCCATCATCTCCGAGGCCGGACTCAGCTTCCTGGGGGCGGGCATCCCCGCCGATACTCCAAGCTGGGGCAACATCATGGGCCAGGGCAGGCAGTACAACCAGATCGCGATCTGGATACTCTTCTTCCCAGGCCTGTTCCTCTCGATGACCGTGCTCGGCGCCAACCTCATCGGCGACGGGCTGCGCGACACCCTCGACCCCCGCCTGCGAAGGCTGGCCTAGCCCTCGCCGCGATGGATGACAGAACGATGTCCAAAACGATGCTCCTACTCACCCTCACCCTCGCTCTCGCCGCCTGGCTCTTCATAGCGGCCTGCGGAGGAGCGGACACGCCCGACGACGCGACGCCGCAACCGCCCCCCCAGGCCGCGTCCCAGGGTGCCCCGTCCTCGCCGGATGCTGCCGCGGGGGGCGAGGACACCGCCCAGGCGGTCACGGAGAGAGCAAGCGCCCTCACCCAGGCGCGCGAGTTGCACGCCGCGACTCTGCTCCAGGACGGCAGGGTGCTCGTCACGGGCGGAGTCGCGCTCGGAGACCTTCTCGTGTCGACCGAGATATACGATCCGGCGACCGGAGAATGGACGGCCACGGGCGACATGAACGAGCCCAGGGCCGAGCACACGTCCGCTCTTCTCCAGGATGGCCGCGTGCTGGTGGCGGGCGGTGGTACGGGACGCGCCCCCGTGGCGTCGGCGGAGCTGTTCGATCCCGACACCGGCCAATGGACCGGTACGGACAGCATGGCCCAGGCCAGGCTGTCGCACACCATGACCACGCTCGCCGACGGCCGTGTGCTGGTAACCGGAGGGCGTTCGTCCGACCGCGAGGACGTGAACACCGCCGAGATATACGACCCGCAGACCGGCACATGGTCCGCGGCCGCCGGCATGTCCGTCGCCAGGTGGGCGCACACGGCCACCCTGATGAGCGATGGCAAAGTTCTGGTGGTCGGCGGAGGCGCGCGCTTCGACATCCACGCCACCGCCGAGATATACGACCCCCAGACCGATGCCTGGTCCGCCGCGGCCGGCCTGTCGGGGCCGCGCATCGAGCACAAGGCGGTGCTTCTCGGCAGCGGCAAGGTCATGGTGTCTGCCGGGTTCGGCCAGAGCTCCCTGCTCGCAAACGGGGAGGTGTACGACCCTGCGTCGGACGCCTGGACGGAGACCGGCGAGATGCCCCAGGACCTCCACAGGCACGCGATGGTGGCGCTCGAGAACGGCGGGGCGGTCGTGGTTGGAGGTTTCACCCAGTCCAGTCCGAGCCGCGTCGTAGTCGAAATGGCCGTCTACGACCCTAGAACCAACGAGTGGGCAGAGGTTGGCATTATGGCCGGCGAACGCCGCAACCACACCGCCACGCTGCTCCAGGACGGCTCCGTGCTCATAGTCAGCGGCATGGGCAACATCGGCCTGCTGTCCGAGGTGTCCGAGGTGTACGTCCCCGGCCAGTAGGCACGGGGCGCTACCGTCTCGACAAGAAAGACGCCAAGAGGGGCCGGCCAAACGACCGGCCCCTCCGGCAGGCGAGTCCTACGCCCGCCCCTTCAAGTACGCTCCGCTACTGCTGCGATTGGATGCTCTCTGCGCGGGAGACGAGCGACGCGAACTCCGCCAAGTCCTCGTCGGACGGGAGCAGCCGTTGCACCCTGCCCGCCTCTGCGGCGACGCGCTCCAGGCTGCCTTCCTGCGCCCAGTAGCTCTCGCGCAGAATCTCCGCGTACTCGGCCACCACGGCTGACATCTGGAACCTGGGCGACGCCTCTCCGAACTCCGGCACCAGCTCGCTCCGCAGGAACCCGCGGTCGATCTCGCTCACCTCGCCGGTGTCCGGGTCTTCGTAGCGCAGGTACACCGTGCCCAGCGCGCCCTCCGCGTCGTCGTGCAGCTTCAGCTCGTACAGCGCGGTCACGCTGTGGCCCGCGCCGACCTCGCCCGCGTCCACCGTGTCGTCGCGGAAGTCCTCGTCGTCCACGCGGCGGTTCTCGTAGCCCAGCAGCCTGTAGCTCCGCACCACCTCCGGGTTGAAGTCCACCTGGACCTTGGTGTCCTTGGCGATATTCTGGAGCGTGCCCACCAGGTTCTCGACGAACACCCTCCTCGCCTCGTTGATCGTGTCCACGTAGTAGTAGGAGCCGTCGCCGTTGTTGGCGAGCTGCTCCATCAGCACGTCGTTGAAGTTGCCCATGCCGAACCCCACGGTCGTCAGGGTGACGCCCTCGTCGACATACCCGCTGATCCGCTTGAGAATCGAGTCGGGGCCGGTGTTGCCGACGTTGGCCACGCCGTCCGAAAGCAGGATCACGCGCGTCACTCGCCCGGGCCGCACGCGCTCGGCGGCCAGTTGGTACGCGAGCCGCAGCCCGTCCTCTGCGTAGGTGGAGCCGCCCGGCTCCAGCCTATCGATGGCGCTGATGATGGAACGCTTCTCGCCGCCGTCGGTGGGCTCCAGCAGCACCTGCCCAACCGAGCCGTAGATGACGATCCCGACCTCGTCGGTGGGTCTCAGCTCGTCCACGAGCAGCCTGAGGGACCTCTTCACCAGCCCCAGCCGGTCCTCCCGGCCCATCGAGCCGGACACGTCGATGGCGAACACCAGCGTGGCGTCTTTGCGCGCGTCGCTGGCTATCTCCTTGCCCTGCAGCCCGACGCGAACGAGCCAGTGCTTGTCGCCGCCGAACGGCGAGGGCGAGCCGTCCACGTGGATGGCGAACGCTCCCTCCTCGGGTGGCCCGTAGCCCTGGTCGAAGAAGTTCACGAATTCCTCGACGCGAACCGAGTCCGGGTGCGGCATGTTGCCGTCCTGGACGAAGCGGCGCGCCACGGTGTACGAGGCCGTGTCCACGTCGATGGCGAAGGTCGACAGGTGGTCGTCCTCGGTGTCGATGAACGGGTTGACGCCGTAGTGCTTGAAGAACGTGAGGTCGTAGGCCTCGTCGTTCACGGTGGCCGAGCCGCCTATGGTGTTGAAGCCTTCCGGCTGCGCCATCATCGCCTGAGACTGTGCCGCTATGGCTGGGGCCGCCATAGCCGGGGCCGCGGTGGGGGCCGCCATAGCCGGGGCCGCGGTGGGGGCCGCCATTGCAGTGGGCATGGCCTGCTCCTGGGCTACCGGTGCCGCCGTGGACGCTGGCGCGGGCGCCATCGGCTGCTGTCGCTCCTCCGGCTCCACGCCGGCGCACGCAACTAGCGCAACAGCGAGCGCGACTATTCCAATTAGCCCGACAATCTTTCCAAACATCGTTCACACCTCCTATCGATGCGGCTGTGTCCGCGGTTCCGGCTGGCGGGCGAGTCCCGCGCCGTCCGCCGACACGTCCAGCGTCGCACCGGATGGTGTACACTCCGAACGTCGATTGTGTTTCATTCAGCGAGTTTAGCGTATCTGAGTTGTAACAGTTGCGGACTTTCGCCGAACTGCTGACGCTGTACATGGACCGTACCGGAATCGGCGACGCCGAACTGGCCCGCCGCATCCCGGTCAGCCGCCCTACCCTCATCCGGTGGCGAGAGGGAGTGACCACGCGCCCCCGCTACCGCGACGACGTGCTGCGCTGCGCCGAGGTGCTGCGGCTGACGCCATCGGAGACCGACGAGTTTCTGCAGGCGGCGGGATTCTCGCCCGAAACCGCCCTGGTTGAGGCGGACCCCAGCCCGGCGGACGTCGCCGTAGAGGAAGCGGTTCCAGCGCCCGCGCCTGTGTCTGCGGAGGCGGAGGCGTCCCCAGGCCCACCTCGCAGTCGGCGGGGATTTATCGTGCCCGCCGCGGTGCTCGTGCTGATCGTCGTGGCGGTCGCCGCAGTCGCGATTGCGTTGGGCCTGCGAGATACCACGGACTACCCGGCGGCCGTGAACGGCGAGTCGCTCATCGTCATAGCCCCCTTCGTCAACTACACCGGCGGCCAGCAGGGATACAACGTGCTGGGCCGCCTGAAGCACGAAATAGACGGCGAGGTGACCACCGCCGGGCTGGCCGGCGTGCGAACCGTCGAGTGGCCCAGGCAGATAGCGTCCGAGTCGAGCGCGGACGAGGCGGGCAGGCGGTCCGACGCCGTTATCGTCATCTGGGGCGAGTACGACAGCGGCCGCGTGATGGCCAGGTTCACGACGCCGCGTGTGCAGTCCACGCAGCGCGACCGGCAGGTTGTGGACATCGCCTCGTCGCCCTCGGAGCTACCCGCGACGATCAACGCGGACCTCACCGAACAGGTGCGGTACGTGGCCCTGCTGACTCTGGGCCAGCTCTACCTCGAGCAGGGCGAGCACGACCTCGCCAAGACGGTGCTCATACACGCCTCGGACAGCAACCCGACCGACCCGGCGGCGCTGGCGAACATAAGGTACCTGCTGGGCCGCTCCTACCTTGGCGGCAGGCTGGCGGACTTCGACGAGGCGGTATGGCTGTTCACGCAGGTGCTCGCTGTCCGGCCGCGATCGGTGGAGGCGCTCAACAGCCGCGCGCTGGCCTACCTGGAGCGCGACCGGACCGGCGACGTGGACCGCGCCATCGACGATCTGGTCCAGGCGGCCACGATCAGCCCCACCCACGCCGCCACCTACGTCAACCTCGCCGCGGCCCACGTGGAGCGCGGAACGGACATGGATTTGGATCGAGCCATCGCCGAGCTGACTGAGGCGCTGGAGATTCAGCCGGGATACGCGAGCGCCTACGTCAACCGCGCGGGCGCCTACGTCGCGCGCGACAACCCCGGCGACCTGGAGCGCGCCTTCGAAGACCTGGACGAGGCGCTGGATGAGAACCCCGACCTGGCGCCCGCGTACGTCGCGCGCGGCAACGCGCACCTGGCGCGAGGCGCGGAGGGCGACCTGAACAGGGCCTTGGCGGACTACAGCCGCGCGGTCGAACTCGCCCCGGACTCCCCGACGGCCTACTTCAACCGCGGCCTGGTGTACTCGGAGATGGAGAACTGGACGGCGTCCCTGTCCGATCTGCGGTGGGCACAGGCGTTGAGTCCGAACAACGTGGCGTTCAACCGCGTGCTCTGCTGGCAGATGGCGGTGTCGGGAAGCGCGCAGGAGGCGATGCCCGTCTGCGAGAGGGCTGTCGCGCACGACCCCACGGGCCAGTCGAGTGAAGCCAGGGGAGTCGCATACGCGCTTACGGGCCGCACCCAGAAGGCGGTCGCGGACTTGGAAGCGTTCCTGGAGTGGGTCGAGGCGTCCCCGAAGGATAGCTGCCGAGACCTCTATCAGCAGAACCGGGCGGACTGGATCGACCAGCTCCGCTCCGGAAACGACCCGTTCGACCCGGCAACGCTAAGGGGACTGCGCGTGCGTCCGGTGTCGCCCGGCGCCGCGCCCTGCTAGTCGGACTCCCCTACCCGAACCGCGCCAACACCTCGCGGGCGGCGTCGTAGTCGCGCCGGCCCGCCCTCAGGATGGGCGGCACCAGGTAGAAGGTCCTGAATCCGCCGTCCATAAGCTCGCCCACAAGCTGCGCCGCGATGTCGGCGCCGGGTCGGCCGGCCGCCAGGTCGTCCGTGACCCCCGGCGGCACCTCCCCCAGCGCCAGGCTGTCGGGCGCCATCACCGGAACGCCGAAGAACACCGGCGCGTCGAGCTCTCCGTACTGCGAGGCGTAGTGTTCCAGGAAGCGCGCCGGCAGTTCGGCGTCGAAAGCGGGCTGCGATATGAAAAACTGCGCTCCGGCCTCCGCCTTGGCGTGCGTGAGGCGCGCCTCGCTGTCGATGCCGCGTCCCAGGTCGATAGTGGCGCCGACGCAGAGGTTCGTCGGGCCTCGCAGCCTGAGACCGCGGTGATCTACACCCTCGTTCATCGCGCGGATCGCTCGAATGAGTCCGCTGGGCGTGAAGTCGTGCACCGCGCGCGTGGACTGCAACTCGCGCTCTGAAAAATCGTCGCCGCGCACGACTATTACGTTCTCCAGTCCCAGAAGCTCCGCGCCCAGCAGCAGGCTCTGGATGGCGACGCGGTTCATGTCGCGCGTCGCGATGGTAAACGCAACCTCGGCGCCCGTCTCGTGCCGTAGCCAGTGAGCTGCAGCTACGGAATTGACTCGTACCGACCTTCCGGGGTTGTACGCCACGGATATGAAGCTCGCGTCGAGGCCGCGCAGCGGCTCCAGGAGGCCAGAGTCGGCGCCTCTCGGCGGCGATGCGTCACAGATGAAGACCGGCTTGCCCGGATTTTGGAGAATCTCGTCTACTATCTTCACAATTTGCCCGATTCTGCGTCCGAAAGAGTGGAAAAAAGAGAGAAAAGTTAAGGGGAGCACGTTAGACGCGCTCCCCCTGAGTAAGCTGCGTTTTCGACGGTACTCACCTCGTTGTCATTGGCAATGGTGGGGCTACTTCCAGCCCAGGTCACCGTTTCGACCCGGCGTGAGTGAAACCCTGTGACCCAGTTCGCAACTGAACCTCTCTTCGCGAACCTCCCTGCGCTTTCCCGATAGCGATGACTGCTCCATGTCGCCGCCGCAGAACGGGCAGGTTACCCCGTACACGACCCGGTTTCGTAGCCGGCGCAACTGGACGTATGTGAGCGTCTCCACTAGCGAAGGAAACTCGCCTACATAACGCAGAATGAAGCGGGTTCCCGCGCCGATTATGCTCTTGTGACCGTTTGTCGGCGCCGGCGGTGTGTAGTGATAGTTAACGTACCCACACTGCAGGCATTCAGGCTCGTCGTAGTTCATTCTGAGTTGCGCCTGGCACCTTGGGCAGGTCATCAGGTCTCGCCGTGACGTGACCGGCGCCATGCGCAGTAACGGTTCCGCTTCCCCTCTTATCAGGGTCTCCGCTGTTGATGTCGTCAACTAGATCCATCCTTTCTGTAGATTTCGGTAGGCCTGATCTCGAGTTACCAGACTTTCCCGATTTGGGTGAGGCTCCCATCCAGCCGATCGCCTGTCGCTGTCGCTCGCGCCGTCAGACCGCCTCTATCAGACTAGTCCTGTCCCATACCTTTACTTTGTATAAATATATTTTCGGAAAAGTAAAAGCCAGTCAAGGCAGAATCGCTGCAAAGTTGGCACAATCTATGGGAAAAAATGGGCTAATTCTCTGTCGTTCATAGCTAGCACGCCGCTCTTCGCGTGGAAACGGTGAGTTTTTGGCATGGATGTGCATATTGATTCCGGGCCCTGTCAGAGAACGCAGAACGCTACTCAAAGATAGAGACGCGTTCGCGGTCGGTATTCTGGACTCCTGGCGGCGCGGAGGCTGTCGTTCGCCTTGAAAGCACACCCGGCCGAATCTATCATGGCTTGGCCGGCATGGGTATCGGCATGGAGTCGAAAATGTTGATCTATCCTGTAGTCCTGGCCGGCGGTTCGGGCACTCGCCTGTGGCCGCTGTCGAGGTCGCTCTACCCCAAGCAGTTCCTTGCCATCGGGGGTGAGCGATCGCTGCTGCAACAGGCGCTGCTTCGGTTGAACGGCCTCGAGAATGCCGCGGCGCCCGTCATCGTGTGCAACGAGGAGCATCGCTACCTCGTCGCCGAGCACTGCCGCCAGGTCGGCGTCACGCCATCGGCGATCGTGCTGGAGCCCGCGGGACGCAGCACGGCGCCCGCGCTCACACTGGGCGCGCTGTGCGCCGCGGACCTGGCCCGGCGTGACGTGTCCGCGAGTGACCCCGTCCTGCTCGTTTCCCCCGCGGACCACGTGCTGCGCGGCCCCCAGGCGTTCGCGGACGCGGTACACGCGGGCGTGGCCTTCGCGTCGGCGGGCGGAATGGCCGCGGTTGGTGTCGTTCCAACCTCTCCGAACACCGGCTACGGCTACGTGGAGATGGGAGATTCCCTGGGCGGGGACGCGCACCGAGTGGCGTCATTCGTCGAAAAGCCCGAAGAGCGGGTTGCGCGCAGACTGGTCGAGAGTGGCCGCTTCCTGTGGAACAGCGGCATCTTCATGTCCCGCGCGTCGGTGTGGCTGGAGCAGATCGGGCTCCACCGCCCGGACATCGCCGAGGCGTGTGCGCGCTCGTTCGAGCTGGGACGGCAGGATGGCGAGTTCTTCCGCCCCGACCCCGAGGCGTTCGCGCGCTGCCCGGGCGACTTCATAGCCTACGCCATACTGGAGAAGATAGCCGGACGCACGGGCGACCCGCCCGCGTCGACCGCGCCGCGAACGTCCGACGGCCCTGAGTGCGTGGTGATTCCGATGAGGGCGACTTGGTCCGACGTGGGGAGCTGGTCGTCGATGTGGGAGGAGGAGCCGCTGGACTCGGACGGCAACGCCATTCGCGGCGACGTGCTCGCCGAGTCGACGAGAAACTCGCTGCTCATAGGCCGCGACAGGCTGGTGGCCGCGATAGGGCTGGACAACGTGGTGGTGGTGGACACCGAAGACTGCGTGCTGGTGGCGGACATGGGCCGCTCAGAGGAGTTGAGGGCCGTTGTCGAACGCCTGAAGGCCCAGGGCCGCCCGGAGGTGTAGGACCCCCTACCCCGCCAGCCGCGCCCGCACCCGCTCCACCACCGACCAGTACCAGTCCATGTCCCCAAGCGCCCTGTCGATGAAACGCAGGTTGGCGACGTGGTCCGTGAACAGCGGCTCGAACCCAGCCCCGACCAGCCTGCCGGGGTCGCCCCAGGTGTGTACGACGTAGTTCTTGACGTGCGCCGGCACCTGCGCATGGACTATCTCCGGCCTCTCGCCCACAAGCGCCCCCACCTGATCCACCATCTCGCTCACCGAAACCGGCCTGCCCTGCCCCACGTTGTAGGTCAGCGCGGATACGTCCTCCAGGCGCGGCTCCGGCGCGGGCAGCGACAGCAGGAAAAGCACCGCCCTGGCCACCTCAGCCGCGAATATCGTGTCCCGCGTCTGTTCACCCGGGCCGAACACGCCCTCCTGGCCCCACACCTCGAACGGAACGCCCTCCCTGGCGTGCCAGAGGATCTGCGTGTACAGGTTGCCGAAGTTGCCCTTGTGCTGCTCCGTCACCCCGTACACCGAGAAGAATCGGCAAATCTGCACCTTTAACCCGTCGCACAATGCCTGCTGAATCGCCATCTCCTCCATCATCAGCTTGGTCAGCTCGTACAGTGAACCGGGCCAGGCTCTCTCCGTCTCGATGGAGGGACGCACCTTTGCAAGGCTGCTGGTGGAGGCGAAGATGAGCCGCACGTCGTTCTCGACACACCACTCCAGGATCGCCTTCCAGCACTCGATCTCCTCCAGAACGTCGTCCAGGCTGCGGAAGTGGGGCGCGCTGGACCGCCCACCGACGAATACGAGTGCGTCCGGCGAGGGCGGAGGCGCCGCCACGAACTCGCGGTGCGTGCGCGTGTCGACGACTGACCGTAGGCGCGCGGGCAGATTGTCCGGCTCGCCGAGAGAGAGGTTGTCGTTTATCGACAGGCGCTCGGGCGCGTGCCCAAGCTCGTACAGCTTGGTAAGCACGTGCGAGCCGACCTGCCCGCAGCCGCCCATCACGCAGATCGTCTTGTCCCGCAGGCCGCGCGCCGACCTCACCAGCGGATCTGCCACGCTCCTATCGACGTACCAGGACTCGAGCTCGGCCAGTCCGCCGCTAGACCGCTTGGAAAATGCCATTCAGCAATCACCCTAATCCGGCTACGCGCCACCTCTGTGTTGCGAAAAGTCTAGGCTACGATTCTAACCCCCGCAAGGGTAAGGGGGTGTCCCTCGTTCCCGTTAGTAGTACAATACATGCCCGCCGCCCAAGCCGCGGAGCGGCACATCAAGCCTCAAGGAGTTTCCCAATGGCCCAAGGCGCTCTTCCCGAATCTCAGATGCCCAGCGTGCCGCCTCGAATCTTGCTGGGTCCCGGCCCAAGCAACGCCAACCCCAGGGTGTTGCAGGCGATGATGTCCAACATGATCGGCTACCTGGACCCCGATTTCATGCTGATTATGAACGAGGTGTCAGCGCTGCTGCGCAGGGTGTACCAGACGGACGAGGGGCTGACGTTCGCCCTTTCGGGCACCGGATCGTCGGGAATGGAGGCGGGGCTGTCCAGCCTTCTCGAGCCCGGCGACACCGTGGTCATGTGCATCTACGGCTTCTTCTGCGAGCGCATGGTGGACATGGCCACCCGTATAGGCGCCAACGTGGTGCCGCTCCGCGCGGAGTGGGGCAAGCCCTTCCCGGAGGAGATGCTGGAACAGGAGCTCGGCAAGCACGCCAACGTGAAGATGGTGACAGCCATACACGCCGAGACCTCCACCGGCGTCCGGCAGCCGCTGGAGGGCATTTCCGCGCTGGCGAAGGCCCACGACGCGCTGTTCATGGTCGACGCGGTGACGTCGCTGGGCGGCAACGAGGTGGCCGCCGACGACTGGGACATCGACTACTGCTACTCGGCAACCCAGAAGTGCCTGGGATGCCCTCCCGGGCTTTCGCCCGTGATGGTCAGCCCCAGGGCGCACGACGTGGTGAAGAGCCGGGAAACCAAGCCGGTGTCCTGGTACCTGGACCTGGCGCTAAACGCCAACTACTGGGGATTCGACCGGGTGTACCATCACACCGCGCCGGTGAGCATGATCCTGGCCCTGCGAGAGGGCCTGCGCATCGTGCTGGAGGAGGGACTGGAGCAGCGTTTCGCGCGCCACCGGCAGAACGCGGACGCGCTGCGCGCCGGCCTGGATGCGCTGGGACTGGAGGCGGTTGTGCCGCGCGAGCACGCCCTTGACCAGATCACCCCGCTGTGGATACCTGAGGGCGTGGACGATGACACGGTGCGTGGTATGCTGCTGCGGGAGCACAATCTGGAGATAGGCAAGGGCCTCGGCGAGCTCGCCGGCAAGGTGTGGCGCGTTGGGCTGATGGGCGAATCCAGCAAGGCTGAGTACGTGCTCGCGCTGCTGTCCGCGCTGGAGGACATACTGCCCCGCGTCGGCTACGAGGTGCCGCGCGGCGCGGGCGTCGGCGCGGCAAGCACGTCGCTGTCCACCGCCTAGCGGCCGATAGGCCATGTTGACCCCTCTCCCTTGCAAGAAGGGAGAGGGCCGAGGCGAGGGGATAAGACCCGCCGGGCTCTACGCGCTCGCGGGGGCTCCCTCCAACACCCGGACGCCGTCGCCAACCTTGATCTCGCCGCCCTGCACGACGTAGGCCAGCATCCCGCGCTGTCGCTCCAGCTCCACGCGCAGCCCCGGCCGGATCTCGTCCATGCGCGAGCACGGCGCGCAGTGGCCGGTTATGCGCAATACCACGTCGTCGCCGAGCGCGACCTTGACGCCCGCCTCCAGTGACGCGAAGTCGACACCCGAAGTCGTTACGTTCTCGCGAATCTGGCCGTGCGACAGGCCGAACCGCTCAAGCGTCTCCTCGTCCATCAGCAGCACCTGCCGGGCCACACGGACTCCCTCGGAGATGGCGTGGCGGTCGCCCTCGATGCCGTAGTTGGAGATGACGTTTGCGCTCTCCACGGTCTTCATGGGCTCTCGGTGTGCCACGGCAAGTTGCAGCGAAACGATTGTGCCCTGTTGACTGGAACTCATGCGAATTTCCTCCCCGGTTGAGTGTTCGCCTTACGTTACACCCACACACGCCGCGCGGCAAGCGCCGGACGGTACGCCTCGTTGATTCCCTTGCCCGCCATCGCCGGGCCGGCTACCATTTGGATGTGGCCACGAACGTAAGGGGGAGTAAGTCATGCCGCTGACCCGTGACTTTAGAGAGATCGTGCAAGAGCGAGCACTTCGGGAACCCGAGTTCCGAGAAATGTTGTTCACAAGCGGCGTGCAATGCCTTCTGGATGGCGAGGTCAATGTGGCCAAAATAGTGCTCCGCGACTACATCGAGACCGCAATCGGCTACGAGAAACTCGGCAAACTCACCGGCAAGCCGCCCGAGAGCCTCGCCTGCATGTTCGGCAAAGACGGCAGCCCCACCGCCGGAGACCTGCTCGAGGTCGTCTGTAGCATCCAGCGGCACGAGGGAGTCCGCCTCGAGGTGCGCGTCGCGCCTCGTTGATTCCCTTGCCCGCCATCGCCGGGCCAGTTACCATGTGGGCGTGGCCACCATAGAAGTCCGGGAATACATAGATGGGCGAGGCCGTAGTCCGTTCGGCCGCTGGATGAACCGTCTCGATCCCGGCGCTGCAAACAGGGTGCGTTCCGTTCTTGTGCGCATGGAGGCAGGAAACCTGTCCAACGCTAAAGGCGTCGGCGCGGGCGTAATGGAGTATCGAATTAATGTCGGACCGGGGTACAGGATCTACTTCGGGTTAGACGGAGATACATTGATAGTCCTGCTTGGCGGTGGTACAAAGGCGCGCCAGCACGTGGACATTGAAAGGGCTCGTGCCCTTTGGCGACGCTATATTCGTAGTAAACAGCAAGGAGAGTGAGTCATGCCGCTTACTCGCGACTATAGAGAGACTATACTGGCGCGCGCTCGGCGGGACCCCGAGTTTCGCGAATTGATGTTCGCGGACGGTGTCGAACGCCTTCTCGCTGGCGACGTCGAAGTGGCTAGGCTAACGCTCCGCGACTACATCGAAGCCACGGTCGGATTTGAAGGCCTGGCGGCCCTCACCGGCAAGCCGCCCGAGAGCCTCGCCTGCATGTTCGGCAAAGACGGCGCCCCCACCGCCGGAGACCTGCTCGAGGTCGTCTGTAGCATCCAGCGGCACGAGGGAGTCCGCCTCGAGGTGCACGCCGTCCGCTAATGCCTCCTCCCGGCAATGGCGAGGTAAGCGTAACTCGGTGCTGGCATCCCGTCGCTAATCACTAACCGCAGACCACTGTCCTGCGGGCACAGACTCATCATCCACCGCGATTGGCCGTTCCCACGCAGGCAGAAGAGGACGCGGCAAGGGTTCAGGCGCAGGGTCGCCGCTCCTGCGAGATACCTCGACCCAATGCGCCATCGCCTCCTGAACGCTCTGCAGGGCCTCTTCATAGTTGGCCCCATGCGCCATACAGCCCGGCAACTCCGACACTTCCGCGATGTACAAATCGTCTTCGTCACTCCAATACATGATGATTTCGTACTTGTGCATCAAGGTTCCTCCAGCCAACCGCGAACGTCGTCTCAAGTCCACCTCCGCTTCTCCTATGCTACCACTTCGGTTCGAGTGCGAGAACGTGCTATACTCTCCCCAAACTGGCGGCGAGCGTTTCCCGCCACGAGTGAGCGGCGCCCAGCCTTGCGCCGCCACTGTCCTCTCACATGCCGCACGACCACCAAGGAGGCGCACACCATGACTACCGCATCGAACGGGCTGACCACCGTCGTGAGGAATATGAACGAGGCAGGCTCCAAGTTCCTGGCGAGCCTCGAACCAAGCCAGCGGGACAAGGCGATGTACCCGTACCTGGACGGCGAGCGCGTGTTCTGGTACTACCCGCCGCTCAACCGGCACGGCCTGGCCCTGCGCGACATGGACCACAACCAGCGCAAGCTGGCCTACGATCTGATGGCGACGGGTCTCACGGACAGGTCGTTCGAACAGGCCAGGCAGATCATCGAGCACGAGTCGGTGCTCGGCCCGCTGGAGAAGGAGCAGGGCATCGTCTCCTTCGTCCGTGATCCCGACCTCTACTACTTCACCATCTTCGGCGAGCCGGGCGGCGACGAGCCGTGGGGCTGGCGTGCCGAGGGTCACCACGTCTCGCTGCACTTCAGCATCTGGGGCGACGACATCATCTCGATGACGCCGTTCTTCTTCGGCGCCAACCCCGCCGAGGTCCCCAAAGGACCCAAGGCGGGTCTGCGCATACTGGGCGCTCGCGAAGACATGGCCTACGAGCTGATGGACAGCCTGGACGCGGGCCAGAGGTCGAAGACGGTCATCTACGACGAGGCCCCCTACGACATTCTCACCTACAACAGCTCCAAGGTGTCGCTGCCCAAGGAAGAAGGGCTATCCGTCTCGGCGATGTCGGGCACCCAGCGCGAGATGCTGATGGGACTTGTCACCGAGTACGTGAACCAGGTGAACGAGGAGCTCGCGGGCCGCAGGCTCGCGGCCCTCAAGGACGGCGGATTCGACCGGCTACACTTCGCCTGGGCCGGCCCGCTGGACAGGAGCGCGGCGCATTACTACCGGATTCACGGCGGCGAGTTCGTCGTCGAGTTCGACAACCGCCAGAACGGCGCGAACCACATCCACTCGGTCTGGCGCGAGGTCGAAAACGACTTCGCCGGCGACGTGCTCCGCGACCACCTGCTCATGTACCACGTCCTCTAGGGAGATGGATCGTGGCCTGCCCCGTCATCCGTGGCGGGCCACTGCACGTCCAGTATGCCGGGGGTGGCGCGCACTGCCTGCGTGACGGCCTGCCGCTCGCCCTCGTCACGGATCGCGCCTTCGAGATGTAGCACGCCGAACTGCGGCTTGACCACCACGCGGTCCAGCAGCGTCGGCGCGTACCGCGATATGCGGGAGGCCGCGTCCAGGCCTATCTCCCAGTCGCTGAACAGCCGGTTCTCCACCGCGACGCAGCCGCGCACCGAACTCGCGACCCTCTCCACCTCGCGGTTCACGGTCGGAGAGCGGGTGTTGCCCTCCAGCCGCACCACGCCCTCCGCCACGCTGACGCGCACCTCGTTCAGGTCCACCTCGGGCAATTCCAGTGAGCGTTGCAGCGCCTCGATCAGGTCGCTCTCTATCTCCTCGTCACCGCGGTAGTCGACAGGATGGCGCTGCTCGGAGTCCGCCGCCATCCGAAGGCCCTCCGAGCTCAGCTCGTCCGTCCCGGATACCGCAAGCAGCGCCGCGCGGGCGCCCCGCTGCCGCGCGATGACGTGGGTCACCCTCCGCAACTCGCCAATCACGCGCACTCCCCGCAGCCGCAGCCGCTCGCCGCCGGGCGCGAGCACCCACGTGCGGGGAGTCAAAGCGATGCCGGCAGGCGGGTCGGAGTCCGCGTTCGGCAGGTCCAGCATCTCGACCAGCCCTATGCCCAGGCGTAGGCTTTCAGTGTCGCCGCCCGCCAGCAGCCCCATCCGGGCGCTGCGGCGCGTGGCCATCACCAGACCCCGCTGCACCGTGAGATGAGTTACGCGCATCGGCGACTCCGATACGACCACGCCTCGCAGCCGGCCGGCCCAGCCGTCGGTTGCCGATACCTTTTGGCCCCAAGTAAAGTCCATAGCCTCCGCTCCCGCGCGTTCACCCCCATCCTGACCTTCCCCCATCGAGGGGGAAGAAACTCTCAACACCGCTAGCCCCGGTCGTCCACCTCGCGGTACTCCCCCTCCACGGTGCCGCCGGGCGGCTCGTCCGACGGCCCCGGCTGCGCTTCGCCCTGCTGCTGTTGCTGGCTGGCAGCGGCCTGTGCCGCTCGCTGAACGGCTTCGTTCAGCGCGTCCAGCGCCGACTTCATCGCGGCCGCGTCCTGCGTGTCGAGAGTGGCCCGCACCGCGGCGATCTTGCTCTCCACGTCCGACTTCAAGTCTTCGGGAATGGCCTCGCCGTTTTCCCGAAGCAGCCGCTCGGCGGCGTAGGCAGCGTTGTCGGCCTGGTTGCGCGTCTCAGCGACCTCTCGCCTGCGCTGGTCGTCCTCCGCGTGCGTCTCGGCGTCCCTCACCATCTGGTCGATCTCGCTCTCGGTGAGGCCGGAGCTCGCGGTGATGGTGATGTGCTGCTCCTTGCCGGTGCCCTGGTCCTTCGCGGACACCTTGAGGATGCCGTTGGCGTCGATGTCGAACGTCACCTCGATCTGGGGCGCGCCCCTCGGAGCCGGCAGTATGCCGTCCAGCATGAAGCGCCCGATGGTCTTGTTCTCGCCCGCCATCGGGCGCTCGCCCTGCAGCACGTGCACCTCCACGCTGGTCTGGCCGTCGGAGGCCGTCGTGTACGTCTCGCTACGCGCGGTGGGAATGGCCGTGTTGCGCGAAATGAGCTGGGACACCACGCCGCCGAGCGTCTCGATTCCGAGCGTCAGCGGCGTAACGTCCACCAGCACGATGTCTTTGACGTCGCCCTGCAGCACCCCGGCCTGTATGGCCGCGCCGATGGCCACCACCTCGTCCGGGTTCACCCCCCTGTGCGGCTCCCTGCCGAAAAGCTTCTGCGCGGCCTCCTGCACGGCGGGCATCCGCGTCATGCCGCCCACCAGGATCACCTCGTCCAGGTCGGACGGGGCTATCCCCGCGTCGGCCATCGCCACCCTGCAGGGCTCGACCGTTCGCTGGACCAGTGCATCCACCATCTGCTCGAGCCTGGAACGGGTCAGCGTCATAACCAGGTGCTTGGGACCGGATGCGTCAGCGGAAATGAACGGCAGGTTGATCTCCGTCTCGACGAGCGTCGAAAGCTCGATCTTGGCGCGCTCCGCGGCCTCCCTGAGCCGCTGCAGCGCGGTGCGGTCCTGTTGCAGGTCCACGCCCTCCTCGCGCCGGAACTCTTCGCACGCCCAGTCGATGATTCGCTGGTCGAAGTCGTCGCCGCCCAGGTGCGTGTCGCCGTTGGTGGCGACCACCTCGAACACGCCCCCGCCGATGCGCAGTATGGTGATGTCGAACGTGCCTCCGCCCAGATCGTACAGCGCGATAGTCTCGTCGCCTTTCTTGTCCAGCCCGTACGCGAGCGCCGCGGCCGTCGGCTCGTTGATGATGCGCAGCACCTCCAGCCCCGCGATGCGGCCGGCGTCCTTGGTGGCGTTGCGCTGGCTGTCGTTGAAGTAGGCGGGCACGGTAATGACCGCCTGGTTGACCGGCTCGCCCAGATTGTCTTCGGCGTCGCGCTTGAGCTTTTGTAGCACCATCGCCGAGATCTCCGGCGGCGCGTACTGCTTGCCGCCCATGGTTACGTAGGCGTCGCCGTTGGAGTGCTCGCTCACCTCGAACGGCACCAGGTCGACGTCGCGCTTCACGCTGTCCTCGGCGAAGCGCCGGCCCATGAACCTCTTCACCGAATAGACGGTGTTGCGGGGGTTCGTGACCGCCTGGCGCTTCGCCGTCTGGCCCTCGTAGCGCTCGCCGTTGCGCGTGTTGAGCGCCACGACCGAAGGAGTCGTCCTCGCCCCCTCGGAGTTTTCGATCACTCGCGGCTCGCCCGCTTCGATCACGGCCATGCACGAGTTGGTCGTGCCCAGGTCTATACCCAGTATCTTTGCCATCGATCGTCTCCTAATTGGTAGTTTCGTTTTGGTCTTCGAGTGTCGCTGAAACGGCGACGACCACCTGGGCCGGCCTCAGCAGCCGGTCGTTCAGCATGTAGCCCTCGCGCACAACCGAGGTTATGGCGCCCTCGGGATAGTCGTCCGTCGGCACGCTCTGAATCGCCTCGTGCACGTTCGGATCGAACTGCCGCCCGGCGGACTCGACCCTGCTGACGCCCTGCATAAGCAGCTTGCGGTCGAAGCTCCGCCGCGCGTTCCGCAGGCCCTCGAGCCACTGCGGGGCCACCGCGTCGTCCGGCACGTAGTCGAGGGCGCGGTCGAAGTCGTCCACGAGCTCTATCATGTCCATGAGCAGGCCGGACGTTATATTGCGTCTCAGCGTCTCGCGCTCGTCCTCGGCGCGGCGCCTGTAGTTGACAAGGTCCGCCTGCGCCCTCTGCGCCATTGCCCGGAACTGGTCCCGCTCCCGCTCCGCCTCGTCCAGCATCTCCCGCAGGGAATCGTCACCACCGGCCGCGGGAGCGTCGCCCGCGTCGCCGCAGTGTTCTTCCGGCACTTCGTGTCCGTTGGTCTCGGTCATGTACTGTGTCCTCCGGTTCGGAAACGCCGCCCGCTACTTTCGCTTGCCGTCCAGCAGGCCGAGCATCTGGCTTATGCTGCTGTCCAGGAAGCTCTTGAGCTCGTCCCCTTCCAGCTCCTGGGCCTGCGCCCGCATGTTGATCAGCCGGTTGAACAGCTTCAGCGCCAGCTCCACGCCCGCCAGATTCAGTCCCAGCTCGTCCACCAGGTGCTTTATCAGCCGAAGCCGGGCGATGTCCTCCTCCGAGTAGAGGCGCAACATCCCAACGGTCCGTGACGGAGACACCAGGCCGATGCGCTCGTACTTTCTCAGCGTCTGGGGGTGCATCTGCAGCACGCGCGCCGCCACGCTGATAATGTACACGCCCTGCATCTGGTCGTATTGCTGTCTCCTGTCGTACACCGTTCTCTTCACCTCCCACTGATTTCCGGCGCCGAGCTAACCAATTCGCCCTCGGCCCGTTATAAATGGCACAAGAGCAAATGGTGAGCAAGCCTCGCGGGCTTCTCGGGTCACTCGGCTGGCCGTATTATATCCCTTGACACATAACGTGTCAACTAGATATAATTCAGCCGTGTCAGACAGCCTAATAGGCATGACTTGCTAAAACGTGGCCGCTCCCGCCCGGTCCCTCCCGCAAGAGGCGAACGAGGGCCAATCGACGAGAGCGAAAACTCTATTAGGAGGAAGCGAAATGCTGTATTTCAAGGCGTGTCCAAGGTGCAAGGGCGACGTACACCGCGACAGGGACGTGTACGGGGAGTACCTGAAGTGCCTGCAGTGCGGCCACATGGTGGACCTGGTCAAGATCCACGGGCAGTTGACGATGAACGCGGCGGAAGGGCGCGAGGAGGTGCGGAAGGTGAAGGTGGCGTGATAGCGTTAGAGGACCTCCCCTGTCCGCCGGACGGGGCGCCTCGCCAGAGGCGCCCCGTTTCTTTGTGAGAGACCTTGCCAGTCGCGACGATCCAGGCCGGACTCAGTATAGGCTGCTCCAGAAGCGCTCTTCCTTCCAGGGATCGCCCTCCATGTGGTAGCCGCGCATCTCCCAGAAGCCGGGCTCGTTCTCGGCCATGAACTCCACGCCGTTCACCCACTTCGCGCTCTTCCACCCGTACCTCTTCGGCACCACCAGGCGCAGCGGCCAGCCGTGCTGCGCAGTCAGTTCTTCGCCGTCGTGCTTGTACGCGAACAGCACGTCGTCATCCGCCGCCACCTCCAGCGGCAGGTTGCTCGAGTAGCCGCCGTAGCAGTGCGTCATCACGAACTTGGCCTCTGGACTCACCCCCGCGAGCTTCATCACCTCGGTGAAAGCCACGCCCTCCCAGGTGTTCTGCAGCTTGCTCCACTGCGTCACGCAATGGAACTCCGCGTCCAGCACCACCTTGGGCAGATCGTTGAACTGCTGCCAGTCCAGCGTGACCTCCCGTTCCACCAGCCCGAACACCCTGAACTGCCAGGTGTCGATGTCGATCTGCGGCGTAGAGCCGAAGGTGAGTACCGGAAACTTCTCCGTCACGAACTGCCCCGGCGGGACCTCTACGTCCTCCAGTCTCTGGCGAATGGTCGTCACCCGCCCCAGCTTTCTCAACATATGTACATCCTCCACTCGTGTGGCGTACTTGCGATTCAGGTCTTCACATTGTACAGCACGCGCCGCCGCCTTTGCATCGCGCGGAGCGCCCCCAGCTTGACAGCCTCCGCCCCCCGCCTTGAGAATGCCCCCATCCCGAAGCCCGCACCAGGAGCACCCGTCCCATGCCAAACATGCCCGCCGCCCTCGCCACCGACCTGCAGCGCATCCACTGCGACTACGTGCCCGTGCCCGACCCTGAGCACGGCAAGGTGCTGGTCAGGACCAGCCTCGCCTCAATCTGCGGAAGCGACCTCCACATCGTCTACATGGGCTGGAACGCCCACGAGTTCCCCCTGCCGCACGGCTACCCCGGCCACGAAGGCCTCGGCGAGGTCGTCGACGGCGGCGGCACGGACTTCGCCCCCGGCGATCTCGTGCTCACCGCGCCCAACATCTGGGGCTCCCGCACCTTCGCCGGATACCAGCTCATAGACCCGCAATTCCTCCTCAAGCTGCCGCGCGACGTCCCCGAAAAGCACCTGCTCATGGCCCAGCAGCTCGGCACCGTCGTCTTCGGCTGTCGTCGCCTGCCCTCGCTCATCGGCCAGACTGTCGTCGTGGTCGGCCAGGGCTCCGTAGGCCTGTTCCACGACTTCATGCTCCGCAGGCTCGGCGCCCACCGCATCATCGGCATCGAGCCGGTGCCCGAGCGCCTGGCCGCCGGCAGGGCGATGGGACTGGACGAGGCGGTCGACGTTTCGGGCCGGCGCGCGACGGACGCGGTGATGGACCTGACCAACGGCGAGGGCGCCGACCTGGTGATCGAGGCCGTCGGCAGCGTCGAGACGCTCAACCAGACGCTGCAGCTCGCCAGGCCGCTCGGCCGCATCGCCGTCTTCGGCCTGCCGCCCACCATGGAGCGTGTCCCGTTCGACTGGGACACCTTCTTCCGCAAGCGGCTGGACATGCACACCGTCTTCGGCGCCCAGGACGAGCCGGGCCTGCCCGCCTTCCAGATAGCCGTCGACTTCATCTCCCGCGGCGACATCGACATGGCCCCGTTTGTCACCCACACCTTCCCCATCGACCGCGTCCAGGAGGCCTTCGACCTAGCCCACTCCAAGGAAGACGGCGCCCTCAAGGTATCGCTAACGTTCTAGGGCGCGGCTTGATCCCTTCCCCCTCGACGGGGGAAGGCTAGGATGGGGGTGACGTCAGGTCCCTCACCACTTTGCGGCCAATGACGTACAATGAGCGTACCATGCCCACCTACCCCCACATACAGCGCTACCACGAGCACCTCGCCCGCCTCATCGAGGCCGGTGGCTCCGACCGCGAGCTGAACATCCGGCCCGCCTTCCAGAACTGCCTCGCCGCCTACTGCGACGCCCACAAGGAGAAGCTCACCCTCGTCCCCGAGCTGAGCGTGGGCAGCGTCCGCCCCGACGGCACCGTGAAGGACACCCTGCGCATGACCCGCGGCTACTGGGAGGCCAAGGACACCCGCGACAACCTGGACGCCGAGATCCAGCGCAAGTTCGACTCCGGCTACCCGCGCGACAACATAGTCTTCGAGGACTCCCGCACCGCCGTGCTCTACCAGAACCGCGAAGAGGCCATGCGCGTGGACATGAACCAGCCCGGCGCGCTACACCGCCTCATCCGCCGCTTTCTCGACTACGAACTGCCGCAGATCGAGGAGTTCCGCGGCGCACAGGCCCAGTTCAAGTCCGACCTACCCAACGTCATCGCCAACCTGCGCGAGGCCGTGGAGGCCGCAGAGGCCGACAACCCCGACTTCCAGGCCGCCGCTGCCGCCTTCCTCGAGCTGTGCCACGCATCCATCGGCCCGGACGTCACCGCCGCCGACGTGCGCGAGATGCTCCTCCAGCACATCCTTACCAAGGACATCTTCCTGCGCGTGTTCGCTGAAGACCAGTTCCACCGCGAGAACAACGTCGCCCGCCGGCTGGACGCGCTGGAGCAGACCTTCTTCACCGGCGACGTGCGCCGCGAGGCGATAGACCGCCTCCGCGCATACTACGGCGCCATCGGTCGCGCCGCGGACGAGATAGCCGACTACGCCGAAAAGCAGCAGTTCCTCAAGGCCGTCTACGAGGACTTCTACAAGGCCTACAACCCCGCCGCCGCCGACAGGCTCGGCGTCGTCTACACCCCCAACGAGGTGGTGGACTTCATCATCCGCGGCGCCGACCACCTGCTCCGGAAGCACTTCGGCCGCGGCCTCGCCGACGACAACGTGCAGATTCTCGACCCCGCCACCGGCACCGGCACATTCATCACCAGCCTCATCGACTACCTGCCCGCCGACCGCCTGGAGTACAAGTACCGTAACGAGATTCACGCCAACGAGGTTGCGATACTGCCCTACTACATCGCCAACCTCAACATCGAGTACGCCTACAAGGAAAAGACGGGCCGCTACCTGGAGTTCCCCAACCTCGTGTTCGTCGACACGCTGGAGAACCTGGACTGGCAGGGCGCGACCGGCGGAATCGCGGAGCGTCAGGCCGGCTTCAACCTCGGCGGCCTCTCCACCGAGAACTGGATGCGCGTCCAACTCCAGAACGAAAAGCCCATAAGCGTCATCATCGGCAACCCGCCCTACAACGCCAACCAGCAGAACGAAAACGACAACAACAAAAATCGCGAATACCCCGACATAGACCGTCGCATCCGCGAGACCTACATCGCCGAGAGCACCGCCCAGAAGACCAAGCAGTACGACATGTACAAGCGATTCATCCGCTGGGCCTCCGACCGATTGGACGACAACGGCATAATTGGCTTCATTACCAATCGCAGGTATCTCGACGCCCAGCAGGACGACGGATTCCGTAAGCTGCTCCCCAAAGAGTTCAGCCACGCCTACGTCGTCGACTTGGGCGGCGATCTCAGGAAGACCTCCGGCGTAGGCAACGTGTTTGGCATTATGACGGGCGTGGCAATCGCCTTCCTGGTTAGGGAATCGGCACAGAAGGGCGACGGCAAAGTCCACTACTACGCCGTCGACGACAAGCTCTCAGGCCCTGAGAAGCTGGCCGAGATACGTAAGGCGGGCGTGGGCGAAGTTGGCTTCGAGGACGTCGACCCCGACGCAAAGCACAACTGGCTCAACAAGGGCAACCCCGATTTCCAGAAGCTGATGCCGCTTGCTAACAGGCAAACGCGATCATCCAAGTCAGCCAGTGAAGAGGGAGCAGTCTTTCGTCATTACGCAATGGGAGTCAGCACCAACAGAGACGATTGGGTATATGACGTCGACATCCGCAACCTGCGGGACAAGGCACTGTTCTTCGCAGATACCTACAACGAACTCTTTGACAGGAGCGATGACTCGTACCCGTCAGTTATCAAGTGGAGCCGAGACCTTCGCAATGAGTTCAATCGCGGACGGCGAATTGTGTACACAGAGGCAAGCTGCGTCCAGACGCTCTATCGTCCCTTCGTACAGAAGGAACATTTCGCTGACTTTACGATGAACGACGTTCTGACCAGAAATCACTATGCAATGTTCGGGCAGGACCTCAAGCAACCCAATCGGGTCATCTACTTTCAGACGCCTGGCGGGAGAAGGCCCTTTACAGCACTCGCCTCGGACAAGATTGCTGACCTTCACCTGTTCTTCGACGGTGCCCAATGCCTCCCTCTCTACCGCTACACGCCCGACGGCGAGCGCGTCTCCAACATCACCGACTGGGCCCTCCGGCACATCAACGACCACTTCCGCAAGGAGTGGGGCCGTAGTTTCCCTAAAGTCTACCCGGACGGCATCGACGCTGAGGAGATTTTCGCCTACACCTACGCGGTGCTCCACGACCCGGTGTACCGATACGACTACGCCAACGACCTGCTGCGCGAGTTCCCCCGCCTGCCGCTATACAACCGTGATTTCGACATCTGGGCGAAGATGGGCCGGGAGTTGCTTGACCTTCACATTGGATTCGAGTCCGCTGAGCCGTTCGAGCTAGAGCGACGCGAAAGCCGGTTGCCGGGCGACAAATCTCCCAAGGTGATCCTCAAGCCGGACAAGGAAAGAGGCCTCCTCATCCTGGACGAGCACACCACGCTCGCCGGCGTCCCCGCCGACGCTTGGCGCTACGAACTCGGCAGCCGCTCCGCCCTCGAGTGGGTGCTCGACCAGTACAAGGAGAAGAAGCCGCGCGACCCTACAATCCGCGATAAGTTCAACACCTACCGCTTCGCAGACCACAAGGAGCGCGTGATAGACCTGCTCAAGCGTGTCTGCACCGTCAGCGTCAAGACGATGGACGTCGTGGATGACATGGCTGTTTGGCAGGATGGCCACCTGATGGTGTGGGGCGACCGCGACAAACACGAGTGGACGATGATGGCGCTGGCAGGGCTGTTCAGCAGACCTGAAGACGATGAGTGGCTGGACTCATGGGCGTCGATGCCTGACATTCGAAAGCGGGAGAACTAGACAGGTGGTTGGAGACGTAGTATGGACACCTTTCCCGTTCACCAATCTGAGCGACTTCAAGCCCCGCCCTGTGGTAGTCGTCGCCGAGTCCGGGCCGGACGATTGGGACGATTGGATAGTGTGCGAAATAACCAGCCGCCGCTACCGAATTCCTGGCGACATTGAAATTGGGTTTGAGGACATGCTGGAAGGGAGACTGGCTCGGCCCGGCTTGGCAAGGCCAGACCGCGTAACCACACTGCACGAGAGCGTGTTCGAGTTCACAATATGCCGCCTCACCAACGCCAAGCTCGCCGAAATCCTAACCGCCACGCGCGCCCTGTTCTAACCACCCGATAACACATAGACGGAGCTTTCCTCATGACCGACCTCCACCAACTCACCGTCGCCCAGGCATCCGCCCTAATCGCCGAGCGCTCCCTATCCCCCGCCGCGCTGATGGAGGCGCTGCTCGCCCGCGCCCACGCGCTCGAGCCCGCCCTGCGCGTCTGGGTCACGCTCGACCCCGACGCCGCCCTCGCGGACGCCCGCCGCAGCGAAAGAGAGCTCGATTCCGGCAAGTCCCGCAGCCCGCTCCACGGCGTCCCCATCGCCCTCAAGGACATCTACAACACCAGGGGCGTGCTCACCACCGCCTGCTCCCCCATCTACGCCGACTACGTGCCCGACCACGACGCCCACTCGGTCGCGCTGCTGCGACAGGCCGGCGCCGTCATCATGGGCAAGGCCGTCACCACCCAGTTCGCCAGCGGCGACCCCTCGCCCACGCGCAACGCCTGGAACACCGAGCACACCCCCGGCGGCTCCAGCAGCGGCTCCGCCGCGGGCGTCGCCGCGCGCATCTTCCCCGCCGCGATGGGATCGCAGACCGGCGGCTCGATTCTGCGCCCCGCGTCCTACAACGGTGTCGTGGGACTCAAGCCCACCTACGGCCGCGTCAGCAAGCACGGCGTCTTCCCGCTCGCCTGGTCCCTGGACACCCTCGGCCCCATCACCCGCAGCGTGGAGGACGCCGCCATCGTCTTGGACGCGCTCGCCGGCCACGACCCAAAGGACCCGACGTCGTCCACGCGGCCCGTGGGCAACTACCGCCGCGCCGCCCTCGAGGACGCCCGCCCTCCCCGCGTCGGCTACGTGTCCCGGTTCTTCGACGACAACAGCGACGCCGAGACGCGCGCCCACACCCGCGCCGCGCTGGAGCGCCTGGCCGAGTCCGGCGCCGACGTCGTGGACTTTGCGACCGACGCCGACTTCGAAGAGCTAAGGACGGCCCACTCCATCATCATGGCCGTGGAGGCGGCGGGCATCCACGACGCCGACTTCTCCGAGCGGCCCGACGACTTCGGCCCCCGCATACGCGCCTCCATCGAGCGCGGTCACCTCACCCCCGCCGTAGCCTTCGTCCGCGCCCAGCGCACGAGAGAGAAATTCCGCCGCGCCATACTGCGCGACATGGCGGACGTGGACGTGCTGCTCACCCCCTCCACGCCTGAGCCTGCGCCCCGCGACCTCACCACCACCGGCGACATGATCTTCCAGAGCCCCTGGACCACCTGCGGCTTCCCCGCCATCACCCTGCCGTCCGGCCTCGCCGAAAACGGCCTGCCGCTCGGCGTGCAGCTTGCCGCCGCCCCCTTCGCCGAGGAACGCCTTCTCGCCGCCGCGTCCTGGTGCGAGCGCGTCCTCGCCTTCCGAATTGTCCCTTCCCCCTTGACGGGGGAAGGTTAGGATGGGGGTGACGGCCCGCGCCAAAACCGACCTGACCGCCATCGTACCGCTGGTACACACCCCATAGCCTGACAGAGGCTCATCTGCGTTCGCCACATTTCCTTACCAATGTCCCCCCATGTGCTCCAACGCACACCGGGCCTCCACCCACTCGCCCACACCCGGCCCATTCGAGCACCCGTACCCCGAAAATTCCGTCACTTTCCCGCGCCACCCATTCTCAACCGTGCCTCGCCCATTCCCACACACGCTCCACCAGTCCCCATTCCTGCACCATTTCTTCCCACCAATCCGACCCGATCCCTCCAAATCGCCCAAATCCACCGTCTGACTTTAGCGGGGGAGGTTTGTGGTGGGGTGGCGAGGGTGGATGTGCGGTTCAGAGCCAGTCGGTTGGCGCGGGGAGGCCGCTGCTATGGCTTGGG
>DAOUJL010000061.1:0-19946 GCA_034422735.1 Dehalococcoidia bacterium
GCGTGAAGACGATAGTCCAAGCCTACAACAACACGCCCAGGAAGTGCCTCAAATACCGCACCCCGGCGGAAATCTACAATGAACAGCTGTTGCACTTGAAATGTGAATCCAGCGACCGACTTCCGAGACGACGAGGTGCTGTTCCGCGCCTTCAGCCCCGGCGGCAATTCGCTCGTCACGGACGAGGACCACCAGTCCGCCACCTACGCCGCGCAGCTCGTATCGGGCAGCGGTGCGGGTCCCCACGACAGCGTGACCCTGGACAAGCTGCTGGCCGGCAAGCGCGTCGAGGTGTCTCCGTACATCGAAGAGCTGTTCGAGGGCTTCAGCGGCAACGCCTCGCCCGAGGACCTGGAGACGCTGTTCCAGCTAATTACCCTGTACGCCACCGAGCACCGGCTCGATCCGGACTTCTTCACGAGATACGAGGCCAGGCTCCTCAGCGTCGCCGAGTTCCGCGCCGCGGACCCGGACTGGGTATTCTTCAACCGCGCGAACTCCTTGCTGAGCCAGGGGCACCACCGCGGGCGCCCCCTCTCCGTCGAAGTACTCGCGGAGCTGGACATGGAGGCGGCGGAGGCCGTCTACTCCGACCGGTTCGCCGACCTCGGCGACGCCACGTTCGTCTTCGTGGGCGCCTTCGACTGGGACACCCTGCGCTCGCTGACCGAGGACTACCTGGCCGCGCTGCCGACAACCGGACGCGCAGAGCAGTGGCGGGACCACGGAGTCGACCCGCCCCCGGGCATCGTGGACGAGGTGGTCCGCAGCGGCGTCGAGCCGCGCAGCCAGACGCTGCTGGTGTACGCCGGAGACCTGGAATGGAGCCGCCAGGAGGCGCTCACGATCGACGTGGCCGGCGAGATTCTCGGCATCCGGCTGCGCGAAAGGGTGCGCGAGGCGCTCGGAGGCACCTACAGCATCAACGTTAACACCGCCGGCACCCAGACGCTGCCGGACCCCGAGTACCAGGTCTACGTCCTGTTCGGCAGCGACCCCGAACGCGCCGAAGAGCTCCGGGACGAGGTGTTCGACCAGATAGACTGGCTGCAGATGGGCGGCGAGCAGAAGTACCTGGACACCGCCAAGGAGCTGTTCAGGACCAACCGCGAGGAGGACCTGCGGGAGAACGGGTTCTGGCTCAACCAGATACGCATTGCCGCGCGGCGCGGCGAGTCGTTCGACCAGATAGTCGCCTTCGACGAATTGCTGGAGGCCCTGACGCTGGAGCAGGTGGCTGCCGCCGCAGAGCGCTACCTCACCGACGACCGCTACGTGCGAATCGTCCTGCTGCCGGAGGAGGAGTAAGAGCCTTTCGAGTTATCCCTTCCCCCTAGACGGGGGAAGGCTAGGATGGGGGTGAAGAGCCACTTACCTCTTAGACTGGCGAAGGTCAGGGTGAGGGTGAAACTCCGGGCGTCCAGTTGTAGATTCGGGCCAGGGCGCCGCCCATCAGCGTCGCCCGGTCCGAGTCCGAGAGCCGGTCGGTCACCCGGAACGCCTCCACGCCCTGCTCGTAGGTGAGCAGCCGGACGGCGCGCGTCCAGTCGGTGCCCCACATGCACCGCTCCAGCCCGTAGGCATCGAACACGCGGCCCAGCGAGTCCCAGATGTCGGGGTAGGGGAACGGCTCGTGGGACAGCGTGCAGGCGCCCGAGATCTTGATGGCCACGTTGGGCAGCTCGGCAGCCGCAAGCACGTTCGGCAAGTCGGCGAACGGCTCCGCCGGGGGAGGCGGCACGAACGGCTGGGCCAGTCCCACGTGGTCGATGATCACCTGCGTGTCCGGGTTGCGGCGCGCAAGCTCGGCCAGCAGCGGCAGCTTGCCCGCGGCCATCACGTTCACGGGAACGCCCGCGCGAGCGGCGGCGGCGAATATCGCGTTCAGGCCGGGATGGTCGGCCTCGTAGTCCCCGTACGCCAGCATGACGCGCGCGCCCACCACGCCCGTCGTCGCCGTCCACTCCGCCACCTCCTCGGCGACCGACTCCGACGACGGATCGAACGGGCGCACCAGGCCGAACCGGCCCGGGTGCTTCGCGTACACCTCCAGCGCGTAGCTGGCATCGTAGGCGTACAGCGAGTACGGCGAGATGAGGATGGCCCCGTCCACGCCGACGGCGTCCATCGCCGCGACCATGTCGTCGCCGGTCACCTCGTCGGGGCCTTCGAGATGCCCGCTCCACGGACGTTCCGGCCGGTTGCGCTCGTAGCAGTGCACCTGGCAGTCGATAGTCAGAATCTCAGTCAGCATAATCCTTGTCCTCCGTACATCTCGCCCCAACGGGAGCGACTCCACTCCGCGTGCGCGCCCACGGCACCGCCCATTACACCGCACTCGGCATCCCCGCGCAAGCAAGGCCGTTGTTGACCGTGCAATCTAGACTGTGCTAGTCTGCGCGAATCCGAGCAACAGAAAAAGCTCGCTGACAGTTGAACACACCACCGGGTGGTGTGACGTGGAGGTACATCTATGGCTAGCGTCAGGGTATGGCCCAAGCTCTTTATCGTACTGTCGGCGGTTCTGCTACTGATGCTCACTGTAGCGTGCGCCGCGGAGGCCGAGCCCGCGCCACCCGCGCCGCCCACACCAACCCCCATCGACGTTGAAGGCATAGTGTCGCGCGCGCTTGCGGGAGTGCAGGTGCAGCCGGGTATCACCTCTGAGGAAGTGGCAAACACCATTCAGCAGGCTCTCGCCGCGCAGCCCGGTGTCACGACCCAGGACGTCGCCAACGAGATAGCGAAGGCGCTGGCGGCCCAACCCGGAGGAGTCACCTCCGGGGAAATGGCATCCGCCATCGCGTCGGCTCTCGAGCAGCAGGAGCCGGGCATTACGACGGACGACGTGGCCGCCGAAATCGCCAAGGCCCTTAGCGCCCAGCAGCCCGGCGTGACCTCGGACGAGGTAGCCGCGGCCATACAGGGCGCCCTTGCCGAACGGCCCGGCGTGACCGAAGACCAGGTAGCCGCCGCAATCGAGGCTGCGCTTGCGGCCCAGCGCGCTGAAATCGAGGCCGCCACCATGGCGCCCCCTGCCCCCATGACCGGCGACATAGACCAGGGCGGCACGCTCGTTTTCCCGACCAACGAGGGAATCATCAGCTTCGACATACACTGGACGGGCACCTACAACGCCGTCCAGCCGGTTGGCCCCACCTACAACGCCATACTGACCTACGACCAGAGGGCGCCGGGCGTCATTCTGCCCGAGCTGGCCGCGCACTGGGAGGTGGACTCGGCCGGAACCACCTACACCTTCCGTCTGCGCGACGACGTCAGCTTCCACAGCGGCACGCCCTTAACGTGCGCGGACGCCAAGGCCTCGCTGGATAAGATGGCGAACTCCAAGGTGAGCCTTCTGGCCGGCGTGCTCACTCCTTACGATAGCTCTTCGTGTGAAGACGACTACACGCTGAGCGTGACGCTGGAGAAGCCCATGGCCGCTTTCCTCACGGCCATGGCCGGGTCGCGATTCGTCGTCCAGCCCAAGGCTATAGCCGATGCCGTGGTGGCATCCGAGGACCCCCGCAGCGGCCTGGAAAAGCAGGAGTCCTTCCTGGACGGCACCGGGCCGTTCCGGTTCAAGTCCCACCAGCAGGGCGTCGAGTTCGTAGCCGAGGCGAACCCGGACTACTGGAAGCCGGGCCGCCCCTACCTGGATGGATACAAGGCTGTGGTCTTCCCGGACCTCACCCAGATGTCCCTGGCCTTCCGCGCCCGGCAGCTTTCGACAGTAGGCCTGGCGCAACACCTCGAGCCCACGGTCGCCAACCAGATCCTGGAGCAGTATCCCGACGAGGCGGTGCTGATCACCGCGCCGCGCAACGCTTGGCACAACATAATGATCAACCTGGATAGAGAACCCTGGAACGACGTGCGCGTGCGCAAGGCCGTCTGGCTCGCAATCGACCAGTGGGAAACCATAGACGCCGCCATCGAGGGTTGGGGAACGCCGGGCGCCTTCATTGGGCCCCACCTGGACTTCGCCCTGCCCGCGGAAGAGCTAGACACATACTCGTTCTTCAGCCGGGACAGGGAAGCGCGACTCGCCGAGGCGAAGGCGCTGATGGATGAGGCGGGACTGGCCGACGGCTTCAGCGACGAGCTGCTGGTGCGCTTCGGCATCTCCTACCAGAAGGCCGCCCTGACTGCCCAGCAAGACCTGGCGCAGATTGGAATCGACATCGAGGTGAACACGATCGACACCGCCACCATTGGAAGCCGCCGGAACGCCCGCGAGTACTCGATCATGGCCCTCCCATCGTCCACCCCGATCGACGACCCCGACGGGTACTGGGCGCGCTTCCAGTGCGACAACCCGTCCAACTTCTTCGGATACTGCAACGAGCGGTTCGACGAGCTGTTCACGATGCAGTCCCAGGAGCTGGACCGCCAGAAGCGGATCGAGTTGACTCACGAGATCGAGCGAGTCCTTCTCGAGGACCTGCCGGACCAGCGCCCATACTACTGGTGGCAGGCAACGCTGCACTGGGACAACGTGCAGAGCTGGGAGATGAGACTGGCCGACTGGACGTACAACCACGACCGCCTGGAGAGCACCTGGTGCACGGGCGGGCAGTGCAGGTAGCCGGCCGACATCGCTCCTAACTGAAACCGACACACCGACTAAACAGGGGGTGTGCTGAGTCTGGCAGGACTGCTTGTCAGGCTCATCATGCCCCCTTGGTATAGGCTGAAGCTGGGTCTCTCTTCAGCCAGGCTGAATTAGGACTATCATGCAGAAGTATCTGTTCCGCAGGGTCGTCTTCGCCGTACCCACGTTCATCGGGGCCGTGACGCTGGTGTTTCTCATCATGCGCGTGGTGCCCGGGGACGTGACCGCGGCGATTCTGGGCGCCCAGATGGACCAGGAGGGCGCCGAGGAGATGGTCCAGCAGTTGCGGGACAAGCTGGGCCTCGACGATCCTCTACACGTTCAGTACGGCCGCTGGCTCTGGGGCGCGCTGCGTCTCGACTTCGGCCGGTCTCTCTACACCGGAGAGGTCATAATGGACGAGATCAAGGCGCGATACCCCATCACGCTCAATCTCATGATCATGGTGATAGTCGTGTCTACGGCAATCGCCATACCCTCCGGCCTCGTGGCGGCGCTGAAGCAGGACTCGTGGGTAGACTACGCCCTGCGTATCGTCAGCATCGGCGCGCTCTCGATCCCCAACTTTTTCATCGCCACGCTTATAATCCTGGGCCTGTTGATATACTTCAATTGGTTCACGCCCGTAGAATACGCCCCCCTCTGGGAGGACCCCTGGCTGAACTTCCGGCAGCTCATCTTCCCGGCCTTGGCCACCGGGTTCCGCCTCTCGGCCCTCGGCACGCGCATGACCAGGTCGAGCATGTTGGAGGTGTTGCGGGAAGACTACATCCGCACGGCGCGGGCAAAGGGGCTTCGCAACTCGGTGGTGATGAACCGGCACGGCCTGAAGAACGCGATCCTGCCGGTCATCACGCTCATCGGCCTGGAGGTGATAGCACTCTTCGGCGGCATCGTCATCATAGAGACCGTCTTTCGAATACCCGGCATAGGCCGGCTGCTGGTGGAATCGATCTTCAATCGCGATTACAGCACCGTGCAGGCGCTGGTGTTCATCTTCGCCGGCGTGGTGGTGGTGGTGAACATACTCGTTGATATGATCTACGCCTGGATAGACCCCAGGATCAAGTACTCCTGAACGGATGAGGCTCCGACATGGCCGTAAGTTCTGAAGACATACAGGCGCGGTTGCGCCCAGGCGGACGGAGACCCTGGCTGCATACGGCCTGGGATTTCTCGAAGCGCAAGCCTCTGGGCGCCATCGGCGCCGTCATGCTGGTGGTGTTCGTACTCATCGCGATCTTCGCGCCGTACATCGCACGCAACGAGCCGAACTTCCAGTTCCGCCAGGACCGCCTGGAGTCGCCGTCGACCGACTTCTGGTTCGGCACGGACAGCCTGGGGCGAGACATCTACAGCCGCGTCATCTACGGCGCGCGCATCTCGATGTACGTCGGAGTGGTTGCCACCGCCGCGGGCACGGGGATCGGGCTCTTGCTGGGCCTGGGCAGCGCCTATTTCGGGGGAGCCATCGACAACCTGCTCCAGCGACTGATGGACATAATGTTCTCCTTCCCCTCACTCGTGCTTGCCCTGGCCCTGGTGGCGGCCCTCGGAGGCTCGGTCAACAACGTGATGATTGCCATTGCGGTGCCTCTCATCCCGGGCACGACACGGCTGGTCCGCTCCAGCGGGCTGGCCGTGAAGGCCACGCCGTACATGGACGCGGCCATCGCGATAGGGTCCAGCCCCTGGCGCATAGTGCTGAGGCACATGCTTCCGAACAGCCTGGCCCCATTTATCGTCTACGCCACGGCTTTCCTGGGGGCGGCCATTCTGATAGAGGCGTCGCTCAGTTTCCTGGGCCTCGGCGTTAAGCCGCCCGCTCCGTCCTGGGGCAGGGACCTGTCGGGCGAGGCGGTTCGCTACTTCGAGATAGCGCCCTGGATGGCGATATTCCCCGGCACCGCGATAAGCCTGGCGGTCTTCGGCATCAACCTGTTCGGCGACGCCCTAAGGGATGTGCTGGACCCCAAGCTGAGGGGGCGGTAGCGCGCAGCCTGGGGCGTACTGAGCCTGCGGTTTCGCCGACCGCCGCTCCTCCCAATCGGCCCCGCTCGCCCGTCCGTAGCAGCCCCCGCGCGCTACAGGTATGGGTAGCAGATCGGGCGGGCGGTGACGGGGTCGCGGCCGATGCGGGCCTCTATGCCGAACACGTCGCGGAGCACGGCGGGGGACATCACTTCGTCGGCTGGGCCGTCGGCGCACACGCGGCCATCCTTCAGGGCCACGAGCCGGTCGCAGTAGCGCGCCGCCAGGTTCAGGTCGTGCATGACGGCGACCACGGTGATGCCCTCGTCGCGGTTGAGCCGGCGGACCAGGTCCATCACCTCTAGCTGATGTCCCAGGTCCAGGAACGTCACCGGCTCGTCCAGCAGCATCACTCGCGGCTGCTGCGCCAGCGCCATGGCCACCCACGCCTTCTGGCGCTCGCCGCCGGACAGGGTGTCCAGCCGCCGTACTGCCAGTTCCTCCAAGCGGCACGACGCGATGGCGCCCTCGACGATCGCGTGGTCCTGCCCGCCGAATCGCCGCAGCCAGGGCACGTGCGGATAGCGTCCGTAGCCCACAAGCTCGCGCACTGTCAGCTCGGCTGGCGGCGCGGGCGCCTGGGGAAGCACCGACGTGCTCCGGGCCAGCTCGCCCATCGGGAGGGACGCCAGCGCCTTGCCGTCCAGGTACACGGCGCCGGATGAGGGTGCGAGCAGCCGGCCGATGAGCTTGAGCAGCGTGGACTTGCCGGAGCCGTTGCGCCCGATGATCCCGACCATCTCGCCCCTCGCGACGTGCAGGTCGACGCCGCCGAGGGCGGGCTTGCCGTCGTAGTAGACCTTCGCCCCGGATACGCTGATGTGAGGGGGCGTCTGTGCCATGGCGTGGTCCCTCTCGAGCGGCGACGCGGGACGCTAGACGCCCCTGCCGCCTATGAAGCGGCGCTTGTACAGCAGGAAGATGAAGAAGGGGCCGCCGAGAAGCGCGGTCAGGATGCCGACCGGCACCTCCAGGGGCGCTATCACCAGCCGCGCGGCCAGATCGGCCCACACCAGCAGAGTGGCCCCCCCAACGGCCGACGCCACAACGACGTAGGCGTAGTTGTGGCCGCCCAGCAGCCGCATGACGTGGGGCACCATGAGGCCCACGAATCCCACCAGGCCGGCGACGCTGACCGCGGAGGCGGCGAGCAGCGAGGCGATGGCCATGGCGATGAAGCGCACCCTCTCGACGGGGACGCCCAGCCCGCGCGCGGCCTCGTCGCCGAGCTGCATCACGTTTAGATGGCGCACCAGGAGCAGAGCGCCGGCCAGGCCGAGCAGGCTGTACGGCCACACAAGCCCGAAGTGGTTCCAGCTTCGCGCCACGAGGTTGCCGGCCATCCAGAGCACCACCGGCTGCACCCGGTCGCTGAACGCCGTCATCAGGCCGGTGGTGAGCGCGCCGAGCATGGTGGTTACCGCCACGCCCGCCAGGATCATGCGCACGGGCGAGGTGCCCAACGCGGGCTGCCAGGACAGCAGGTAGACCGCGACCGCGGCGGCCATGCCGCCCGCGAATGCGAGCAGCGGCAGGTACGCCGGCAGACCGGGGGCGAGGATGAGCACGGCGGTGGCCGCTAGTCCGGCGCCGGAGGAGACGCCGACGGTGGTGGGCGCGGCGAGCGGGTTGCGCATTATGCCCTGTAGCAGCGCGCCCGCGACGGCGAGGTTGGCCCCGACGAGGCAGGCCAGCAGGGAGCGCGGGATGCGAAGGTTCCACACTATCTGGCGGTTCACTCGGTCGGCCTCGCCGACGATCGAGGCGATCACGTCGGCGGGACTGACGTAAACCGCGCCGAGGGCGAACGACGCGACGAGTCCGGCGGCGAGCGCTCCAAGCCCGGCGGCGAGCGTCAGGGTCCTTCTTACGCTCTCTCGCCTCCACACCGGCGCGGCGGGGGCCGCGGCGGTGACGGCGGTGCGGGCAGCGCCCAACCGGCTACCTCTGCTCAGCCGGATACATGAAGGCGCGCAACTCCTGCATCGCCCAGGCGACCCGCGGACCGGGGTAGCGCAGGTAGAGCCACTCGGACAGCTCGTGCAGGCGGCCTTCCTCCACGGCACGCAGGCCGTTCCAGGCGGGGCTGGCGAACAGCTCCTCCAGGGCCTCCTCACGCAGGTTGGTGGGGTTGGCGTGCCGCACCAGGAAGACCACGTCCGGGTCCTGCTCGACCACGGTTTCGAGGCTGAACGGCGTGAACGCGGCGTCGGGGCGGCCCTGGTGAATGAAGGGAGGTCCCTCGTCGGCGACGAGCTCACCGCCCATCAGCTCCACCATGTCGCCCAGGTAGGACACCGAGGTGAAGGCCAGCAGGCCCTCGGTGGAGCCGAACAGGGCGAGCACCTTCGGTCCCTGCGCGGGCAGGTCCTGCCGCTGGGCGTCCATGCGCCTGCGCAGGTCTGCCGCGGCCTCCTCGGCCCCCTCCGTGCAGCCCACCAGATCGCCCAGCTCGCTCATCTTGTCCAGGACCTCGTCCGCCGAGGACAGGTCGTAGACGAGCACGGGCACGCCGAGGGCCTGCTCGATGGGCGGGCCGAAGCGCGCGTACATGGGAGTCGCCAGCACAAGGTCGGGACGCACAGACGCCAGCTGCTCCATGTTGGGGCCGGCGGAGTGGGAGATGGTGACGACGGGAATGTCGAACGCCTCCGGCGGGTACATGAACTCGAAGGGAATCTGCGGCCGCGCCGACGGGGTGTAGCCGCAGGACATCAGCAACTCCACCATCCAGGCGTTGGTCACGGCCACGCTCTGGGGACGGTAGGGAATCTCGACTTGGCGGCCGGTGTCGTCGCTTACGGTGCGTGTATCGGGCAGCGGTGTTGGCGTAGGGCCGGCCGGCGACTCGGCCGCAGGCGTTGGCGTGACCAGCACCTGCCGCTCGATGACGACGGGCGTGGGCGTCGGCTCGTTGACTTCGACGTTGACGGAACCGCCGCAGGCCAAAGCCAGCGCGAACAGCGACACCAGCGCGAGGAGAGCGACGGCGAGCCGTGCGTTGCGCGAGCGCGGCTCGCTGTGTCGGCGCAACTTCATGCGGACGACGCGCCGCCCAAGCCCAGCTTCGCCAGGGCCGCGTCCTCGTTGGAAAAGTCCCAGTCTCCCTTGTCCAGTCCCTGTTCCAGCCACCACCGGTAGGTCATGGCGAGGCCGTCGCGCATGTGGTAGCGGGGCGTCCAGTCCAGGTACTCTCGGGCCTCGGCGGTGGTATAGACGCGGGCTGCCTGCCACTCGAACGGGTAGATCTGGTCGTCCAGGCCTTCGTAGTCGCGCGGCTCCACGTGCACCACGTCGGCGTCGACGCCCATCGCGTCGGCTATCGCGCGCACGTAGCCGTTTGCGGTGATGGCGTCGGGGCTGCAGATGGTGAAGGTCCTGCCGAACGCTCCGTCCGTCTGGCTGGCCGCGTAGAAGGCATCGGCGAGGTCGTCCACGTGCACGGGGTGAATGGGGGTGAGGCCGTCGCCGGGGATGATGATGCGGCGGCCCCGGCCGAGCCGGGCGAAGTAGCTGAACTCTCGCGCGGCGATGTAGTTGTCGGGGCCGTAGACGTAGGGCGGCCTTAGTATGGTCATGGGGAATCCGCCCGCGTGCGCCTCCGCGAGCAGGTCCTCGCACTCGATCTTGTCCTTCGCGTACTGGCTGGCGTCGGGGGTGCGGTGCAGCGGGAAATCCTCACGGATGGGGATGGTGTCGCTGGGCCCGTAGACCGAGGTGGTGCTACAGAAGACGAAGCGTCCGATGTTGCCGGCCAGGACGTCGAGGGCCGGTGCGAGCTGCCGTGTGGTGTAGGCGGATATGTCGAACACCACGTCGTAATTCGCGCCGCCCAGCGCCGCCGTCTGCGCGGCAGGGTCGTCGCGGTCGGCGGAGATGCGGGCCACGCCCTCCGGCAGGTCCGCATCGGTGCGTCCCCTGTTCAGGACCGTCACGTCGTGGCCGCGCGAGTGCAGCAGGCGTACCAGGTGCAGCCCGATGAATCGGCTACCGCCGAGAACGAGTGTCTTCATTGGTGTGTGTTCACCCCCATCCCAACCTTCCCCCTGCGAGGGGGAAGGGACTTCCGAGGTTGGCTCCAGCCTTCCCCTGTCGGGGGGAAGGGACTTCCGGCGTGGCTACTCATCTACGCTCACCACAAAGACGATTTCATCGTCTCTGGGCGCATCCCGCCCCTCGTCTTTGAGCACTTCCAGGTATAACCCTATAGCTTCTTTCACGTTTCCCAGGGTTTCCTGTACCGACTCGCCTTGAGAGTAGCACCCCGGCAATGCCGGTACGTCTACCCAGAAGCCGCCTTCTTCGGCTTCGTGCAAGACTACCGAGTATTGCATAGACGACCTCACAAGAGCTCTTCAAACTCCTCTACGACGAGACCTGCTCGATCAATGGCATCGAGCAGTATGCCTACCTTTACCGTTCCTCTGTGCATCGGTAAGACTATGGTTCCCCGACTAGGGTGCTTGAGAATATGATGACTTCCTCTAACGCGAACAGTCTCATATCCCAATCGATGAAATGCTCGAATCGCGCGCTGCGCTCTGACGTTCCTGAGCCTTCTTCCGCCTGAGTACATTAAGAGCTTTCACCGCGAATTGTTTGCCGCGACACCTAATCATACCAGCGGTGGGGGCGAGAGGCTAGACCGCCGAAGCCGAGTTCGTCGCACAGAGCGGTGTACTCGTCGCGCGGCACGCCGCGCCAGCGCAGGTCGTCCAGGGTCTCCTCGATAGGGACATCCAGGCGCAGGGTGGCGAGCAGCTTGTAGAGCATGGCGTCGTCGCGGCGCATCTCCAGGGACTCGGACATGGCCGCTGCGCCGCGCACCTTCACGTCCCAGCCGGCCGGGTCGGGCGGGATGCGCTCGATGGTCTCGTAGCGCGAGAGCATGGCGGCGACGGACTTGGCGCCCCAGCGTGGGATGCCGGGTATGCCGTCCGCGGCGTCGCCCACGAGGGCCAGGTAGTCGGGGATGGACGTGGGGGCGACGCCGAACCTGTCGCGGACGGCGGCCTCGTCGACCGTCTGCTTTCTGCGGCGGTCCAGGGCCACCACGCGGTCGCCACGCACCATCTGGGCCAGGTCCTTGTCCGGCGAGCACATCACGACCTGGTCCACGCCGGGGGAGTCCGCCCACCTGGCGGCCGCGGCGGCGATGGCATCGTCGGCCTCGAACTCGACCATGGGCCACACCACCATCCCGAGCGCGGAGGCGGCGCGCTCCGCAAGCTCGAACTGCGCCAGGACGTCGGCGGGCGCGTCCTCGCCGGTCTTGTAGCCGTCGAACAGCTCGTTACGAAACGAGGGTATCACGTGGTCGAACGCGACGGCGACGTGGCTCACGTCGTCCTGTCTCAGCAGCATCAGCAGCGTCTGGACCAGCCCGCGGACCGCGGCGACGGGGCGGCCGTCGGGCGCGGTCTGCGCGGGCATGCCGAAGTGCGCGCGGAACAGCTCGTAGGTGCCGTCTACCAGGTGCAGCTTCACGGTCTCACTCAGCCTTCCGCGCCGATGGTGGCGAAGCTGCCGAAGGGCCAGTAGATGACCCAGGCCTTGCCGACGAAGTTTTCGGCGGGCACATTGCCCCAGTCGCGGGAGTCGTCGCTGCGGCGCCGGTTGTCACCCAGCACGAAGTACGAGCCGCTGGGGATGAGCCGCTCTTCCATGTCGCGGTAGTCGTACTGGGCGACGTATGGTTCGTCGAGGGCGGCGCCGTTCACGTACACCTCGCCGTGGTCGATGGCGACCGTGTCCCCCGGCAGGGCTATCACGCGCTTCACGAAGTCGAGCGACGGGTCTTCAGGGTAGCGGAATATGGCGACGTCGCCGCGCTCGGGGGGCTGGAGCGGGAACACGGCGCCGTCGTCGTCCCGGAAGTCGACGAAGGGCAGCAGCGTCTCCAGGTGCTCGTAGGCGAAGCTGAGGTAGGCGAGCCGGTTGACGATGATGTACTGGCCCTCGTGGAGCGTCGGCTCCATGCTGGAGCCTTCGACGCGAAAGTTCTGGATGCTGAACTGGAGCGCCAGGAAGATGAGCAGCGCCAGAATCGCCGTTTCGATTAGTTCGCGAACTGTATCTCTCATGGTACGAATTCCATTATAGCCTGCGCGCGCCTCCGTGGGGACAAGCTCCGCGGGCGGGCGAAATCTGTTCGATTCCGCGACATTCTGTTGTGTTCGTAGCTGGGATTGCCGGCGGTCATGCTCAATTCTGTAATGCCGGCGTGGGCAATTTGTGGCATAAGCGTCGCGCCGCGTGGCAGAAGAGGACAGGGGCGGGCGGGCGGTTTTCGACGTGCCGACGGATGCCTGGGGCGGGTCGGTCCCGCGGGCGAGCTTGAAGCCCGCCCATACCGTGTGCGAGGATAGCACGGATGTGCGGGCGTTTCAATACCGCTGGCGAAATTGGGGGATTGGGGCGAACTGGTGGGGAGACATTGCGCAGGCGTGGGGACGGGGCGGGGCGTGCGTGGGGATGGGTGGGGCGGGGTCGGGGACGGATGGCGCGGGAGGGTGACGGAATTTTCGGGGGGGAGCGACCGAGGTGTGGGCGGAAGGCCAACCCTACTAAGAGTACGTCCAGCAAGGGGTTTTCGGGGAAGCGAAGTATAGCGACGTTACCGCGCTCGGGGAACGGAACGGGAACACGCCACCGTCGTCCCGAAGGCCGACGAACGGCAGCAGCGCGAGAATCGCCGTCTCGATTAGTTCGCAAACAACTTCTCTCATGATGCGGCTACCAATACAGCCTGTGCGTGGTTCAGCGTAATGCTCTGACAGGTGTCCCCAGTTCTTGTGGCAGTCTTGCGAGAATGTCCGTCACATGATCAATTCTACTGCGGAGGCTGCGGCAGTCGTCCACTCTCTCAATTCTTCGACAACGCCAGACTCCGTTCCATGGCAGAAATCGACGATGCGGCATCTATCGAACAGGAGGCCCGCTTCTACTGACACCCCGAACCTGCTGGCGTTAAGAGACAATGCTTCGGAAACGAAGAACATTCGCACAGGCGGGACTACTAGGCGGTCTCTCAGCCACTTACTGACGAAGGTATCGGGTTGAAGTAGCGCTGTCGAGTCACTGTAGTGGGTCCCCGTCTTGCATTGCCCGAAGCCGATTAGCTTGCCGTGCAGACCATCGGAGAAGGGTTTCCACGCGACGATGTCCAGCTTGTCGTCTTGCGCGTCTACTCTACCGCCATCGCGGTTAACGAATCCGCCGCCCTCTTCCAACCTACGGCAGAGTTCGTTAACCCTTTCCTCAAATCCGCCACTGCCTACCCCCGCGCCAAACACGAAACTCTCGGCGCGATCGCCCAGATACTCCCTGGCGACTTCGGCCCCAAGCCGTTCGAGTAGCCGCGTGCCATCGATGCCAGCATGGTTCCTGTTCTCGCTCATATTGAGACGTGTGGCAAGCAACAGGTACTTGTAAATGACGTGTTTGGGATTCGCACCGTCGTAGCCAACCTGGAGCGCGCTGCCCCGCCTATCCAGCAGGAAGGGATACCCGTCCCTACATACTTCCCGGCGTCGCTCGATCTCATCGTAAGCGGCCTCAATGAGGCTATCGGCTTCGTCTTCTTCAGGGACACCTTGAGCGTAGTCATTTTCTGCCAGCCTTCCCAAATCCCTACTCAGGGAAGTGGCTGACGCTCGGGAGTCTCTCCAGCAGGTCATTTCTGCGAAGTCGGCGAGTTCGTGTTGATCCGCTTTAGGGGTCGGAGGCCCAGGCCACTTGAACATCATTCGCGCTCCGCGTCGATCCTCTCCCTGCGCCTTCTCCTGCGTCGGTTAGACATGCGGTCCATGTCTGCCCACAAGTCATCTGCTATCGTGGCGACTTCCTCCGCAACTCTGAGCAGATGCTCTGAACCATCATAAGCAGTCGATGCCAGCCCACGCGCTTTCTCTAGGTTTCTCTTTGCAGAGGTTAGGGAATCTTCAAAGACGTTTGCGGCCGGTCTGCTTATTTCAAAGGCGGTCTCAATGGTATTGCCGGCACGGAGGGCGGCGACCGATTCTCGGTTTGCGACTACCGCGTCGAGACGCCTTAGGTCGGGGTTCTGCGTCCGGATAGCGGGGCGAATGTCTTGTCTCTTGCTGCCGTACAGCCAAAGGAACAGTTCCCGTAGTTGTTCCTTCTTGTCTGCTGGAACCGGCTCTGCTGTTTCATCCCCTTCGGGCCTCAATCCAATGAAGGCGCTGATGCCCGTATAATCCAGCCCGGCATAGAGATGCGAAAATGAGAAGTGTCTTCTCCATCGGTCCTCGCGGTCGAACACGTCCATGCGCTCAGCCTGTTCAATGACCATCATGCCGCGGAACAGCCTTTGCACTGTCCTGTGGGTGTCGCCGATTTGGCTTGCTATGTCCGCGAGCGGAACCCCGTAATCTCTATAAACTCTCGCTATGTACTGCGACTTGGCGTAGCTGGTCCATTTCGCCGGCCCGTTTACATGCTTGAACCCAATGTAGCGCCAAGCCTGCTCGCGAGTTCTGAATATGACAGGTAAGCACTCAAGTTCCTTCTTGGCCCTTGGGCCAATCACAGGGATGCTACTTGAAGGGGCATCGACAAGTGATGGGTCCAAGAGAACCCTCACCGCGGCAAGGCGTCGATTGCCCTCTATAACAACATTCTCGCCGCAGTCCTTCTCTACTATCAGGGGTTCGTGCTGAAAGAAGCCGCTTGCGGCGATGGACAGCACGAGTTCACGCACGTCCATCACATCCCAGAGCGTCTGTACAACGTCAGACTTACTTACTTCGAACTCTACCAGCCGCGGGTTTTGGAGATCGAAGGTGAGCTCTCCAACCGGCATCTTCTCAATGGGACTGGAATCCATCATGATGAGCCCCCTTCTTCCAAGTGAGCTTCATCTTCCAAATCGCCCGCTAAACTGGGAAGCCTTACGTGTTGGGGCGCTATGAGAATCTCCTGGGCCCGACGTTTATTGTGAAGGCTATACTGAAGCACGTTGTGCGAGACGACACACGAGGAATAGAGATCTTTAATGAAATCGGCATCGTCGTATGAGGCAACCCATTTCAGCACACTCTGTCTTAATAGGTAGCGCGATAGCGCTCGATGGTCTCTGTCTTCGTATGAATCGAGATAGAGCCGGTTACCCTTTTCGTAATAGGGAGGATCGAGATAAACAAATACCTTGTTCCGTCTGTATCCTCGTGGAAGCTGTTTAACAAGGAACTCCTTGGCGTCCATTCCCGTAACGTGAACTCCGTCACGCAGACCTGCTAGCGCTCTGATACGTCTAGCGAGTTGCTCTCTGTAGAAGCGGGCATCAATCTTCCATATCCCCGCTTGGTCATATCCACCGATGGGACCCGCACCAACTATCACCCCAGATCTATTGCAGCGATTCAAGAAGAAGGTAGCGAAGCCAAGATCGAACGTATCATTACTTCGCGGGCGACTGCAGATTTCGCTTTGCCTGCGCCACTCCTCAATGGTCACAGGCACAGTGAGGACTTTCTCCGCGAATCGCTCCGATTCATCGAGTGCAGCATCCCAGAATGCAACGATACAAGGGTCACAATCGTTGAGGTGCACCTCGGAGACAATTCCATCCGACAGTAAGCGCAGAGCCGCGCCGGCACCACCAGCGAATGGCTCGAAATACTGGCAGTCACTTAGACCATTCAACCTGATGGTCTGCTCGAGGAAGTTCGCGAGCGCGGCTTTCCCGCCCGGATATCGAAGCGGGCTGATGTGTTTCAGCTTCTCTTGGCGAGGCTTCGACTGTAGACCGCTACTCATAATTCAGCCTCGGCTACAGTTTCTCACTTCAAGCCTCTCTTGTCATCAGGGTTGCCGAATCCGGCAGCAGCGGATGGTCGCTCGGCAGCCAGGCCAGCGAGCCCCCTTCACGCCTCGCGGCGGCGGTAGTAGTCGACCACTTTCTTTATGGAGAAGGCGGCGCGCTCGTAGCTGGGGTAGCTGGGGATGCCCGCGGCCTGCAGTTGCAGGTCCAGCTCCTTGAGCGCCTCGCCGTCGCCGTAGGGGTCGGGCGAGAAGAGCACTGCGGCTACCGGCTTGCCCGTCTCCTCGCGCGCGCGGGTGAGCGCCGCCACGTGGGCCGCGCCGCGCTCGGCGGAGCGCTGGAGCTCGCGCGGGCTGAGCTGCATCACCACCACGTCCACGTTGGCGTCGGCGGACAGGATGTCCATTATCGATTCCATCATGGGCCGGTTCATGCCGCCCATGTCGACGGGGTTCAGGTAGCTCGCGCCTATAACCTGGAAGAACTCCTCCAGACGGTCGAACGACGCTTGTGTGAGCATCGGCACGCGCAGCCCGGCCTTGCTGAACGCATCGGACATCGAGACGGACTGGCCGCCGGAGCCACCGGTCAGCCCGATGCCGTCGCCGGTGAACGGGGCGAACGTGGTGAGCGCCTTGAGAATGTCCACGGTCTCGGTCATCGAGTCGGCGCGTATGGCTCCCGCCTGCCTGATGACCACGTCCCAGGTGTCCATGGACTCGGCGATCGCGCCGGTGTGGGACGAGGTGGCGCGCTTGCCCTCGGCGGTCTGGCCGCCCTTCCAGACGACCACGGGCTTGTGTCGGCAGGTGTCCTTCAGGAGTTGGAAGAAGCGGCGGCCGTCGCGCACGCTCTCCACGTACATGGCGATGAACTCGGTGGAGTCGTCCTGCGCGAAGTACTCCAGCCAGTCGGCGTTCTCCAGCACCACGCCGTTGCCGAAGCTGACCACCTTGTTGAGCTTGACGCCGCTGGACTGCGCCGCGACCGAGAACGCGCCGCCGTGGCCGCCGCTCTGGGACAGGAAGACGACCGGGCCGCCTTCGCCCGCGACCTGGTCCTGGCCGAATCGCACGCCCAACTCGGCGTTGAACAGGCCCATGCAGTTGGGGCCGAGCAGCACCAGGCCGGCGTCGCGGGCCATCTGGGTGACGCGCTCCTGGAGCTCGACGCCCTCGTCGCTGCCGGTCTCGGCGAAGCCGGACGTGAACATGCCGACGCCGCCGACGCCCTTGTCTATGGCGTCCTTGAGCACGAACGGGGCCACCCTGCGGGGCACGGCGACGAGCACGTAGTCCACGTCGCCCGGAATCTCGGTGAGGCTGGAGTAGTTGGGAATGCCCATCTCCTCGATGCCGGGGATGTCGTTGGGGTCTATCTGCACCGAGTAGACCGGGCCTTTGAAGGTGCTCATGTTTCTGAGCCACATGTAGCCGGTGATCTTCTTGTCGCCCACCACGGCGACCGTGGAGGGATTCAGGGCGCGGTCGATCTTCTGTACGTCTAGGGTCATGGTATGCTCCAGGCCAACGGGCGGGTTTGAAAGCGGCGGAATCCCCCTCACCTCAATCCTCTCCCACCAGGGGAGAGGAGGGTCCCATCACACCATCACACCAGCACGACGCGAGCGTCGACGGCTGTGAGGCCCTTGGGGTGGGCGATGATGGGGTTGAGGTCGATCTCGCTCACGTCGGGGCGGGAGTCGACGAAGCGCGACAGGTCGAGCAGGGCGCGCTCGATGGCGTCGAGGTCGGCGGGGGGGCTGCCTCGGTGTCCGCGCAGGATGGGGAAGCCCTTGATCTCGCGCACCATCTCGGAGGCGTCCCGCTCGGTGAGCGGCGCGACGCGGAACGAGACGTCGCCGAGCACCTCGACGAGCACTCCGCCGAGGCCGAACATGAGCAGCGGCCCGAACTGGGGGTCCCGCGACACGCCGATGATGACCTCGACGCCCGGGTCGGCCATGGCCTGCACGGACACGCCGTCGACGCGCGCTCCGGGCTGGGCGGCCTGCACGGCGGCGACTATGTCGTCGTAGGCCGCGGCCACCGCGTCGTCGCCCGAGACGCCGATCTTGACGCCGCCGGCGTCGCTCTTGTGCACCACGTCGGGCGAGGCGATCTTGAGCACGACCGGATGACCTATCCGGCGGGCCAGCTCTACGGCCTCATCGCTGCTCTGGGCCAGCTCGGTGGCGTTGGTGTTGATGCCGGCCTCGGAGAGGAGCCGCTTGGACTCCACCTCGTTCAGCAGGCGTCCCGCGGCGTTCGCGTCGTCCTGGGCCATTGGCGTCCTCCTCCGTGCTCGGATGGTGGGCAACTCGCTCCCGCGCGAGCACGCGCTAGCATAGAGCAGCACCGGCGGGAGGGTCAAGCAAGGCGCCGCGCCTGTGCGGCCAGGACACCGCTTCCACTTGACTCACACCGGCGGGCGGGCGATACTTCCACCTGCCGAGGTCCCGCGGATACGCCCCGGCGGAGTCTTTGGCGGCGCGACCGCAGCGTCGCCGGGAGGTGGTCGATTTGCCTGCCGATGACGCGCTGCCGACACGAGACCTGGTAGCCACCACCGCGCCCCGTATGACAACGCCGCTTCCCGCAGCCCTGCCGCGCGGCCTGGACCGCGTGCTGTTCTCCTCCGGCGACATCGACCGGCGCGTGCGCGAGATCGCGAGCCACATAACGGCGGAGTACCGGGGGCGAGACGTTGTGCTGATAGGCGTGCTGCGGGGCGCTCTCTGCTTCATGACCGACCTGATGCGAGCGATGGACGTGCCCGCCGTGGTGGAGGTTATGGCGGTTTCGAGCTACTCGGGCCGCGGAGGATCGGGCGTGAAGATCGTCAAGGACATAGACACCGATGTCGCGGGCCGGCACGTCATTGTCGTCGAGGACATCGTGGACAGCGGCATGACGCTCGACTTCCTGCTGAAATACCTGAGCTTCAAGCGCCCCGCCTCGCTGGAGGTGTGCGCGCTGCTCGACAAGACGTCCCGCCGCACGGCGCCGGTGCCGCTACGCTGGATCGGCTTCGAGATACCCGACGAGTTCGTGGTCGGCTACGGCCTGGATTACCGGGACCACTACCGCAACCTTCCCTACGTGGCGACGCTGTCGCCGTCCGAGTTGGCGTAGGCGGCCGGACGAGGAGCGGGCGGCGTGGTCATTGGCGTCGGGACGGTGAGGCTGCGGCTGCACGGCAACCGCAGCCTGAAGGGGAAGCGCCGCGTGGTGGCGTCGCTGTGTTCGCGGGTGCGGAGCAGGTTCAACGTCGCAATCGCCGAGGTGGCCGACAACGATAGCTGGCAGGTGGCCACGCTGGGCGTTGCATGCGTGGCGAACGACGCGAGGCACGCGGACGAGGCGTTGGCGAAGGCGCTGGCCTACATCGAGTCCGGGCGCGAGGACGTAGAGGTGCTGAGCCTGGAGAGCGAGATAGTGTCCGGCTTTTAGCGCGGGCCTATCGGTCGCCCTGCTGGCGGAGTTGCGCCTCGAGCTCGCGGACTCGCGCCTC
>DAOUJL010000062.1:0-2098 GCA_034422735.1 Dehalococcoidia bacterium
CCCAGCGGCCCAGCGGCCCAGCGGCCCAGCGGCCCAGCGGCCCAGCGGCCCAGCGGCCCAGCGGCATGACGTGCGCCCGGCGCGAGGCCGGCGCGCATCGTCCGGCCCCATCCGCCCCGGCAGGTTCCGCACGGCCTGAGCCGCGTTCCGGGCGTTCCCGCGCCCGCCTCTCCCGTCTCCTCCTCGCGCTCGCGCTGCTGCTCGGCGCGCTCTCGCCGTTCGCCGCTGTGCCGGCCGTTGCCGACGTGCTGGTGAGCAACATCGGGCAGACCGCCGCGCTTCCCTATGATGGCGGGGATGTCGCATATGCTCAGGGCTTCCGAACCGGAACGAACTCCGGAGGCTACACGCTGACGAGCATCGAGCACGCGGTGGTTGAATCCGCGGACACCACTGAACGCGCGACCATCCGCGCGGAATTGTGGTCGGCCGGAACGGGCGGCACGCCGAACGCGAAGGTCGCCGACCTGACGGTCCCGTCGACCGTGTCGGAGGGCACCGTGTCCTTTGCGGCGCCGGCGGGGACGACCCTTTCGGCGAGTACGACCTACTTCTTCGTCCTGTACACGACCGGTGATTTCGATTTGGGTTTATCCGACACCGAATCGTCGAACTTAGATGACAGCGGACAAACCGGTTGGAGCATCACTACCCTTTATGGAGGGGATGAGAACACCCCTGCTACAGTCTCAACTTGGAGTTCGGAAAGTACAGTGCTCCGCATCCGCGTCAACGGCGCGGCGAGGACGGCACAGGCGCCGGGTGTCCCGACGGACCCGACCATCGCTGCTACAACTGCCGGAAGCCTGAGTGTTTCCTGGACGGCGCCGTCGGGAACCGTAACCGACTACGACATACACTACACTCGATCCGCCTCGGTCGGCGCCCAGGACCCAGGGCCCGATGCCCCGGAATACGGCTGGATTCACTATTCCCATGGGTACGAGCGATCCAGTGCGAATGGGGATACCCGTGGCACGGTGGGCACCTCGATACGAATCATCGGCCTGATCTCAGGCACGACCCACCGGGTACGGGTGAGAGCGAAGAACACCAACGACAACAGGGGCGCCTGGGTGGAAGTCTCGGGCAAGACCTCTGGCTCGGCCCCGGTGGCCGACCTCACCACCACCGCGGGCGACCAGAAGCTGACGGCAACCTGGGCCGCCCGCGAAGCCCTGGGCGCCTCGGACGCCCTGTTCATCCGCTGGAAGGTGCACGAGACAAACACCTGGTTGAACACTGGCGGCCAGGATGGGGTTGAACTTGCGGGTAACCTGCGCAGTTACGAAATCACCGGCCTGTCGGGCGGCACGAGATACGTTGTCGAGGTCAGGGCTCAACTTAGTGGTGTAGACCCCAGCCAGTGGTATCGCGCGTGGGGCAGGCCGCTCGGTGCGCCCCAGGACGTCACGCCCGCCCCGGTCTGGTCGGCGACGCTGACCGTGCAGAATCTGTCTTCGGGGGACCAAGGCGTCGGCTGTTACGTCGGTGATACTACCGCCGAAGGCTGCGGAAGTGCGTTAGACGATCACGATTTTGTGGTCGATAGCACGACCTATTCGTTTAATTCATTACAGGACAGCTTTGGAGGGCTCGGCGTAGCAGTAGTATCAGCTACAGAAGTAGCTGATATCGGCCTCGCATTGACAGGTTTGCATTTGTGCGTGGGTGGAAATTCGTATGCGCTATCAGAACTATCTGCTGGCGGAGAAAAATTTTTTTCCAGTAGTCCGGGCTGGTCCGTGGGCGACACGGTCTCGCTCAGCATCGCGAGCACCTGCCCGGTGCAGGGCGGGAGCGGCACGAGCCCGCAGACGGTGCGCGGCAGCGGCGGCGATGGCTACGCCGCGCTGATTGCCAAGATGTACGAGTGGCGCAACGACCCGCGGTACGTGAGCCACAAGTCGCACACCGACCGCTGGGACCGGGCGCTCAAGGCGTTCGGGGAGACGGTGGCCGACGCCTCGCTGACGGCGATGACGGCGGCGGAGGCGCAGGCGTTCGCCGACAAGGGCTGGGAGCGCTGGGTGGAGGTTGCCGAGGCGCTGCAGCAGATCGAGAGCGGCCTCGGGCGCATCCCGGAGCTCCCGGTGGT
>DAOUJL010000063.1:0-11190 GCA_034422735.1 Dehalococcoidia bacterium
GCACTTCCGCCGCATCTTCTCCCGATTCGACAAACTGGCGAGCAGGTACCTCGGATTCCTCCACTTCACAGGCGCTCTCATATGGCTAAGATGAAATGTCAACACTACCTAGATAGACCCTCGGCAAACAGTATTCTAGACGCAACCTCCAGTTTAGGGTTGGAAAAGCTGGTGGATGAGGGAATCACTATCGATGCGACATCTGGTCCTTCCTTGCGGGCTCCACTCTCGACATCGACCAATTCAGATGCGCCAAATGGGTATGCGCTGCCTTCCCACAAGGGTACTGGCCGTTTATGTGTTTCAATGACATCTGCATCAAGCCAAGAATGGAGACCACCTAGGTCTGACATCGTTGCCGATAACCCAACTATCTGAGGTTGGTCAGCCAGTTGTCGGATATGAGTCAAGAGCAGTTCCAACAACGGACCGCGAGTTTGGTCGCCTATCATCTGAATCTCGTCAACCACTAGCAATGAACAGTTCACAAGGATGCCTGGAGATTGAGTGAGTAGTTGAGGCATCTTCTCAAAGACTATAACTGCGATTCCGAAATCTCCTCGCCTAATGGCGCTGTCGAACCTTGTGTGATCCGCGTCGGAAATGACGACCGATACGCCAAGGCTGCCGTATCGGCTTCTGAATTCGGCGTACTTTTCCTCAGCAATGGCCTTAAAGGGTACCATGAAGATAGCTCTCTTCAACGAGAGAGCCGATTTTGCGGCCAAGACCTCACCCACGAATGTCTTGCCCGAAGATGTGGGAGCAACGACTAAGGTGTTTCTCCCTTCCCAAAAGGGTTGATGAGTAAAGACTTCGGTCTGACACTCAGTAAGCGTCGAAACCCCCTCTCCCATCCAAGCATCAATCAGCGGCTGTTGGACTCCCCACCGAGTCAACGATTTGATGTCCATGTTTCGCGCTCCCTGATGATTCGTGCCGTTCACAAAGGTCGCTTGAATAGCCGAGTCCAGGAATCACCGGAGCCTCGAATCGTGTGCTCTTGGGGCACTTCATCAGCGTGAATCCGTATGCCCCACTCTTCGAAGAAGCGTTCCCGCTCGCCGATGTCCTCAAGAACTTCAAGATGGTCGGCAACCAGCTCTTCCAACTCTGACTGGCACTCTTCGACCGTATTGGCAAACGTGCTTGTGCCAAGCTCCAGGCACACGCCAACCCAATCTTCACCTTCCTTTTCGAAGCTGAAGGTCAGAGTTACGTATCCTGCGGTAGCTTCCATCAAATCGCGCCTCGCTCAAGCTGTGGCCGGACGGTCGACTACATGGTTGCAGCGGTAGTCACGGCTGTCAAGTGGCGGTGCGAGGCGAAGATGCAAAGTCCTTTGCCAGCGATCTTCTTGTGTTAAGCTAGGCGCGGTGGACACGAGATTCTACATTGATCCGGTAACGGGCTTCCCGCACGTCCATTTGCACGGTGTCGATGAGGACACGAAGAGGGAAATGACGTCGACGACGAACTTCCCGCCGGGCTGGGACGAAGAGCGCGTCCGGGGCGTTCTGCGGCACTATGAGTCGCTGACCGAGGACGAGGAGGTTGCCGAGGATGAGGCCGCTTTCGAGGACCCTGCCCAGACGGTAATGGAGATTCCGAACGAACTCGTGCCGAAGGTGCGAGCGCTACTTGCGGAGCTCGCCAGGTAGCGACAAGGCACTGTACATTCGTGGGGCGGGGTGACGATCGTGCGGCGAGAGCTGCGGGGGTGGCTGCGGGGGTCGGCGGAGGGCGCGGCGGTGGAGGAGGCGGTGGGGCGGTTGCTGGGGGGCGGGTAGGGGGCGTTACGACGGCCGGAAGCCGATGGGCCCCCTGCCTTCGGCCTCTCCGACAACCTCAGTATAGTCTTGCCTTGCTATGACTTCGAAGGTCACTCGAACAATGTGACCGGGATTGTACATCACCAGGGGACGCGGCAGCACAAGGTACGACGTTATGCCTGAAAAAGCGTCCTCTACCTTTTGCTGGACGTTGTCAGCCACTTCCTGCGCCTCCGCTGGATTCCGCAGAGGATACGTGTGGGCGGTTTCGATGCCGTCGGCGGTTGCAACGCGTACCTCAAGAAGACGCTGGTCTGCTTCGGATTGGCTCTCACTGCTCGTCAATTGCGTCGGCTTCCCAGACCGTTGAACCTCGCAAGCAATTCGTCATACTTGGGATCGCGCTCCGGCAGTCGTAGGATGCCCTCTCGCTTGTATTCTCTAAGCCAATCCGCAAGCATTAGGGACCTGTGTCGTGATACGGTGTCGAAGCTCGGCTCGTCGCCAAACTCGTCCAGCCGCGCGATGGCCTGGTCTACGTCCTCATACTCCTCGTTGCGACGGACAGCCGCGGGATCGAAGTAATCTCGGTTGTCCCAAATCTTGATCCATACGCGAACGAAGTGATGCTCCCCTCGATCGTCCGTGGAGTACATTAGCTTTGGTCTGCAATAGAGCATGGCGTGACTCCTTTCGGCGTATCTCGCCTGTGGCAATGATAGCATCTCCAAATACGGCAGACAAAAGGGATCGAGTCCGCCACCCACATTCCCCGGGCAATCTCTTAACCTCCTCCATCACAGGTGGTAGCCCCGCTCACAGGGCGGCGGCTTCCCGCGCGAGGACTGCGGCGCTGGTGGCGATGATGACGGCGATGGCGGCGATGCGGAAGACGCGCTCGTTGAGGCCGCGGGCGATTTTGGTGCCGAGGAAGAAGCCGGCGAGGACGGGGGCCAGGGTTACCGCCGAGACGGTGAGCCGCTCGGTGTTGTAGAGACCATTCAGCGCGTATCCACCGACCGCGGTGGGTATCACGAACAGGAAGAGCATCGACATCGAGCCGCGTATGGTGTCGCGGCGCCACCGGCGGGCGAGCATGTAGAGCGCGAGGAGCGGGCCGCCGACGCCGAGGGCGGTGAGCATGAGGCCGACCACGAAGCCGATGACCGGGCCCAGGAATCGCGGCATCGGTATCCCGGCGCGGAGGTTGAGCGCGGTGACGACCGTGAGCGCCACGATCATCACGATGATGGTGATTCGCAGAGGACGCTCGGCGGACGCCGCCAGCACGAACGCGCCCACGAGAGCGCCCAGGAGTCCGGCGACCGCGATCGGGATCATCTCGCCGCGTTCGAGGTCGCGGCGGTTCTGCCACACCATCAGGATCGAGAGAGGCACCTCGACGGTGTTGAGCATCACGATGGCCGTCTGGGCGTCGAAGGCGAGCAGCAGGATCGGGATGGACACCATGCCGATGCCGAAGCCGAGGGCGCTGAAGACGGTGGAGCCGACCAGGGTGGCGGCCACGGCGATGGCGATGCGCGCGAGGGTTAGCGAGGCCATCGCGCGACGGCGGAAGAGCCCGTGTTACACGTTCCCCACCCGGCCCCTGGATTCCCGCTTTCGCGGGAATGACGAAACATGAGGTGGGATGGCTACGGGACGGCGCGGCCGGCGAGGACGCCGGTGCAGCGTTCGTGGTCGACGGCGACCTGACCGTTGACGACCACGAACGGGATGCCGGTGGGGAACTGGAACGGGTCGTCGTAGGTGGCGTTGTCGATGATGTGCTCTGCGTCGAACACCACGAGGTCCGCGAACCAGCCGTCCTCTATGCGCCCGCGGCGGGTGAGGCCGAATCTGCGGGCGGCGTTGTCGGTCATGCGCTGGACCATCTGCTCCAGGCTCATGATGTCGAACTGGCGCCTGAGCCGTCCCAGGAAGCGCGGGAAGCAGCCGTAGGCGCGCGGGTGAGGCATACCGCCCATGGGTATGGCGTCGCTGCCCACCATGTAGTCGTCGCGGGACAGGAGCTCCACGCAGTCGCGGCTGACCTGCTGCCACAGGCGGACGCTGGCGGGCGGGGCGCCGCGGAAGCAGATGCGCAGGGACTCCTCCACGAGCAGGTCGCACAGCACTTCGCCCTTGGACTTGCCGCGATCGTCGGCGACGTCGGGCAGGCTCATGCCGACGTACTGGGTGTTGACGGGCATGTGGGAGAACACCACGTCGTCCAGCGAGCCGAAGTAGTCGTTGTCCAGGTAATCCGCCAGTCGCCTGCGCTCGGCGGTGTCCTTCAGGCGGCGCAGCACCGCGTCCGGTCCGCCTTCGTGGGCCTCGCTGGGCAGGAAGCTGAGCGGGTAGGTGCTGCCGGTGGGGTAGGGGTACAGCTCCAGGCTGCAATCGACGCCCTCGGCCTTGGCCTTGTCGATAAGCTCGACGCGCTGGGCCACCTGGCCGGCGTTGGAGGCCTGGGTGCGGTAGTGGGAGAAGTGGACCTTGATACCGGAGCGGCGGCCGATCTCCAGCGCCTCGGGCACCTCGCCGCCGCCGAACGCGCGGTCGGTGTTCACGTTGCGCAGGTGGGTGACGTAGACGCCGCCGAACTCGTTGGCGGCCTTGCACAGCTCGATCAGCTCGTCGGTGTCGCTCCAGGAGTTGGGGAAGTAGGACATGCCGGTGGCGAATCCGACCGCGCCCTGCTCCATGCCCTCCCTTACGAGGCGCTTGGCGTGCTCCATCGCGTCGCCGACCAGCGGGGCGTCCTCGAATCCGACCGCCTCCATGCGCACGGCGGCGTGGGCGACGCAGTAGGCGGTGTTGACGGAGACCTTGTTGTCGTAGTGGGAGCGGAAGGCGGCGACGCTGCTGAAGTCCAGGTCGTCGGGCGGCTCGCCGAGGATGCCGGCGAGGTAGCTGCGGAGCATCTTGTAGTTGTCGGGCGAGAGCGGCGCGTAGGAGAGGCCGTCCTGGCCGAGGATCTCGGTGGTGATGCCCTGGCGCAGGCCGTTTGCGTGCTGGGGGTCGAGGAGCAGCGCGCCCTCGGAGTGGGCGTGGGTGTCGATGAAGCCGGGGCAGACGACGAGGCCGGTGGCGTCGATGACGCGGGCGGCGTCCGCGGCGGAGAGGTCGCCGATGGCGGTGATGGCGTCGCCGGTGACGCCGACGTCGGCGCGGTAGCCGGGGGCGCCGGTGCCGTCGACTACGGTGCCGCCTGAGATGACGAGGTCGAACATGGGGAGCCTCCTAGCGAGGTGGATGGCGTCACGCGACGCTCCGGGGCGCAGCGGAGGCTATCAGCGCGCGCGTGGGGGTGTCAAGGCGAGCGGGCTAGGGCTGGCCGGTGTACGAGTCCGGGCTGGCGAGGAACTTGTTGCGGCAGTCGAGGCTGCACAGGTAATACCATGCGCCCTCGTGGAAGCGGCGGGTGCCCTTGGTCGGGTCCACCTCCGGGGCGCCGCCGGGCACGGTGCCGACGGGGCGGTTCATCTCGTCGGTGTCGAGCTCGATCCCGCAGACGGGGTCGTAGACTATTGCCATGGTGCGCTCCTGTCTTCACCCAACGCCTAGCCGAGCAGCTCGTTAGCGACGACTTCGAGGTGGTCGTCGGCGGTGCCGAGTCTGAGGGCCATGCCCTGCATCTGGCGGGTGTACATCTGCAGGTCGAACTCCTGCATGAAGCCGACCCCGCCGTGTAGCTGGTGGGCGGTGAGGGTGACGAACTGGCAGGCGCGGCTGCAGAACGCCTTGGCGATGGCGATCTCGCGGCGCGCCGGCAGGCCCTGGTCGAGGCGCGAGACCGCCTCCTGGGCGGCGAGCGTCGCGCCGTCGCAGTTGATGGCCATGTCCGCGCAGTGGTGCTGCACGGCTTGGAGGGAGCCGATGGGACGCCCGAACTGCACGCGCATCTTCACGTACTCGACGGTGCGCTCCAGCACCTTCTCGGCCATGCCCGCCATCTGCATGCACGTCAGCAAGGTGGCGGCGTCCAGCGCGCGTCGCAGGTGAGGCCAGGCGCCGCCGACCTCGCCGATGACGTTGGGGGCGGGCACGATGGCGTCGTCGAAGACCACCTCGGACTGCTTGTCGCCGCCTATCGTGTCCAGCGGCGCGATGCTGACGCCGGGGTGCGCGGCGGGGACCAGGAATAGCGAGACGTCCTCGGCGCCGGGGCCGGTGCGGGCCGCACACAGGATGAAGTCGGCGACGTTGGCGTACTCCACGAACAGCTTGGCGCCGGAGAGCACGAAGTGGTCGCCCCGGGCGTGGGCCTCGAGGCGGATGGCGTCGGGCGCGTACCTGCCGGACTCCTCCAGCAGCGCGAGGCTGAGCAGCGCCTGGCCCTGGGCGACGGCGGGGATGAGGCCGAGTCGCTGGTCGTCGGTGCCGGCGTACAGCAGGGCGAGGCCGGCCAGGGCCACGGTAGCAAAGTAGGGGCCGGTGTAGAGGCCGCGGCCCATCTCGTCGAAGATGACGCCGAGGTCCATCAGGCCGCCGCCCGCGCCGCCGTACTCCTGGGGGAAGGCGGCATTCACGAGGCCGGTCTCGACCATCTTGCGCCAGACCTCCGGCGAGTGGCCGCGCTCGTCCTGCTCCATCTCACGTGCGAGGGTAGGGGGGAACTCGCGCTCCAGCAGGTCCCCGGCCAGGCGCTTGAGCATTTGTTGGGCTTCGGTGAGGGCGAGGTCCATGGCAGCGTCCTAGCGGGGGAGGCCGAGGCCGCGCTGGGCGATGATGTTGCGCTGTATCTCGTTGGTGCCAGCGCCGAAGCGCATGAGCGGCGTCTGGCGGTACATGCGCTCGAACCTGCCGTGCAGGTAGGCCCACCTGGAGCCGCTCTTGAGCTGACCGCGGGGTCCCATGATTTCGAGGGCGACGGCGGACATGCGCTGGGCCAGCTCCGACGACCAGACCTTGGCTATGGAGGCCTCCTTGGTGGGCACCAGTTCGTTCTCGATCATCCAGGCGTTGCGGCAGGAGAACAGCCGGAGCACGTCCACTTCGACGGCGAGTTCGGCGAGCTTGCGGCGCACGACGGGGTCTTGGGCGAGTGCGCTGCCGTTGCGGCTGGTGTCGCGGGCGAACTGGGCTAGCTCGTCGAGGGCGCGCTGGAGCGGGCTGATGGGCGCGACCGCGGCGCGCTCGTAGTCCAGGGCCATCGCCACAACGTAGAAGCCGCGGTTCTCCTCGCCCACGAGGTTGTCGCGCGGTATGCGCACGTCCTCGAAGAAGACCTCGTTGGTGCGTCCGTCGCCCATCGTCCATAGCGGGCGTATGGTGATGCCGGGGGAGTCCAGGGGCACTATCATCAGCGAGACGCCGCGGTGTTTGGGCTCGTTGGGGTCGGTGCGCGCGGCGAGCCAGATGTGGGTCGAGTAGTGGGCGGCGGACGTGTAAATCTTCTGGCCGTTGATGACGTAGTCGTCGCCGTCAGCGACGGCCCTCGTCTGGAGCGAGCCCAGGTCGGTGCCGGCGGAGGGCTCGGAGTAGCCGAGCGCGAACTCGTACTCGCCGTTGAGTATGCCGCCCAGGTACTGCCGGCGCTGCTCCTCGGTGCCCGCGCGGAACAGCGTCGGGCCGACGGAGGTGAGGCTGAGGCCGCCGTAGGGGAGGCCGTGGTAGCCGAGCTCCTCGGTGAGGATGAACTGGTGCAGCAGGGACTTGCCGCCACCGCCGTACTCCTCGGGCCAGCTAATGCCGAGCAGCCCCTTCCGGCCCAGCAGACGTTTAAACTCGCGTCCGGCCTCGGACGCGGAGCCGTCCGCGGCGGCCTGAATCTCGGCGATCATCTCGGCGGGCACCTCGTCGCGGATGAACGCGCGGACGTGCTCTCGGAACTGTTCCTGCTCGGGGGAAAATCGAAAGTCCATCGCGTGTCCCGCTCCGCGTGCTAGCCGGGGCCGCCCGATGCGGGGAGGCTATCAGCAGGCGCGGAGGGGTGTCAAGGCGACGGGTTGTCGCGGCGACCCTTGGCGACCCTTATGGTAGAATGGCGAGACAGCAAGGCACATCCTGAACGCGATTCCAAAGGAGCGCTGACACTTGGGAGTCTTTACCTGGCCGGTTCGTCTCGGAAGCACGGACGGAGAGCGTTCGGTGGAGATAGATGCGATGGTGGACACCGGCGCAAGCTACAGTGTCGCGCCCGCGTCTCTGCTGGAACGGCTTGGCGTGAGCCGCATCGACAGCATCAGGCTTGGCCTTGCCGACGGACGCTCGGTCGTGTACGACATCGGACGCGCCATTGCCTCCATCGATGGTCGGAGTGAGTCGACACTGGTGCTGTTCGGGGACGATGACTCCAGAGCACTCCTGGGAGCCTACACTTTGGAGGGGTTGCGGCTAACGGTCGATCCCGTGCACATGCGGTTGGTGCCTCTTACGAGCGCCTGGCTGTAGTACGAGTCCGCGCTGCCATGTGGGTCTACATTGCCCGACGCCTGATCTGGCTACCCGTTCTGCTACTCGCGGTGTCGCTCGTGACGTTCGCGCTCGGACGTTTCGGGCCGGGCGATCCCGTGCAGGTGATTCTGGGCGCCCGGTACGAGGAGGAGACGGCCGACCGGCTGCGCGAGCAACTCGGCCTGAACCGCCCGTTCTTCGTGCAGTACGGCGACTACGTGTGGAAGGCGATGCGCGGCGACCTGGGAGAGAGCATACGCTTTCGCGGCCGCCCGGTAAGCGAGTTGCTGGGCGCCAAGATCTGGGTGTCGTTCCAGGTGAGCATCGCCGCGCTCATAGTCAGCGTGGGGCTGGGTCTGCCGCTCGGATTCTGGGTGGCGCACAAGCAGGGGCGATGGGAAGACCCGACTGTGGTGAGCCTGTCGCTCGTGCTGATGTCCATACCCATCATGGTGACGATCCCGTTCATGCTGTGGGCGTTCTGCCTCAAGCTGAGCTGGCTTCCGTGCTCGGGCTGGGGCGGGTTCTGGGACGTGCGCATCATCATTCCGGCCATCACCATGGGCATACCGGGGGTGGCGGGCCTCGCGCGGCTGATGCGGGCCAGCACGCTGGACGTGATGGGACAGGACTTCATACGGACGGCGCGGGCGAAGGGTCTGTCGGAGTTGGTGGTCGACGCGCGGCACGTGCTCAAGAACTCGCTCATTCCGGTCGTGACGGTCATCTCGCTGTCGCTGCCGGGCCTGCTGAGCACCGGCATCATCACCGAGCGCATCCTGGGTATTCCGGGCATGGGCAACCTGGCGATCGACGCCATCTTCAACAGGGACTACCCGGTGATCATGGCCATAACGCTGATCGGCGCGACGGCTTTCGTTCTGGCGAACCTGGTGGCCGATATCGTGTATACGCTGATAGATCCCAGGATTCGCTACAGCTAGCGGCATTGGGCAACCACAAGGGTTGCCCCTACGGGTGCGCCGGCGCGCCGCGAATGGGAGGGCGAGAACGGGTTGGCAACGGGTGAACTGAGCCTAGAGCGGGAACTGAGGCGTCCCACCAGGGGGCACCTGTCGCTGGCGTGGGCGCGCCTCCTTCGCAAGCGCATCGCGCTGGCGTGCATGGCGGCGCTCGCGATCGTCTACCTGCTGGGAATAGGCGCGCCGGTCGTCTCCTTCTTCGCGCCCTACGGCTACACGGAGCAGGACTACACGGCGATACGCAAGCCGCCGAGCGCGTCCCACTGGGCGGGCACCGACCTGAAGGGCCGCGACGTGCTGATGCGCGTGGTGTGGGCGGTTCAGACGACGGTCATAATCACGGCGGTGGTGGTGGCCACGGGCGGGATAACGCTGGGGGTTACGCTCGGGCTGGTGGCCGGATACCTGGGGCGGCGGGTGGACTCCCTGATCATGCGCACCGGGGAGCTGTTCAGCGCGTTCCCCGACATCCTGTTGATCATTCTCATCGCGGCGACGCTTGGCGGCCGCATCCGGGACATGGTGTGGTGGATCGAGGACAACACCTTCCTGGACGGGTTGGCGAGGAGCGGCGCGGCGGACTACCTGGTCATATCGGTTGCGCTGGTGTCGTTCGGGTGGATAGGCATGGCGCGGCTTGTGCGGGGCCAGGTGCTGTATCTCAAGGAGTCGCAGTTCGTCGACGCGGCGCGGGCGGCGGGCACTTCGACTCCACGCATCCTGTTCGTACACATACTGCCCAACGCCATCAGCCCGATCGTGGTGACGGTTAGCATGTCCATGGGGGCGCTGGTGGGCGCGGAGATCATCCTGAGCTGGCTGGGGCTCGGCGTTCAGCCGCCCAAGCCCAGCCTGGGCACGATGCTGCTGGAGGCGGGCTCGTTGAGCGCGCTGCGCGAGGTGCCGTGGATGCTGCTGGCGCCGGGCGCGGCGGCGTGGACCATAGTGCTGGCGTGGAACCTGCTGGGCGACTCGCTCAACGACGTGCTCAACCCGCGCACGCGGTGACGGCGGATGGCCCTTCCTCACCTATCAACGAGACCGACTGCGCGCCGCATCCGTTTGACGTGATGGCGATCTTCGCGCTGTATGGACGCGTCCCAAGAACGTGGACTGGTTCTTCCGTATCCCCCTCCGCGTGAGGATGTTGGCGATGCTGCTGACGCTCGCGCTCGTCATGGCGGTTTCCTGGAGGCCGTTTGTAGAGTGGTACAAGTGCGGCGGATTCGATCCATTTTCGTTCGAGCCGCTTGACGACGACGGGCCAGAAGTTTGGGTTGGGTTCAGAATGACCCCTCGCGCGTGGACTCTGCGCGCGTTGTCGCCGGAATGGACTCCCGATGGGGCACACATTGTCTTCGTCGCCGAGGCCCCCAGGAAGGAATTCTCAGAGGATGAAAAAAGGGTCAAGAGCTTGGTGCACGTAGTCGACGTGGATGGGTCGAACCTGCTGACCGTCTCCGATGACTCAAGTGAATACGTCATGGATCACTCGCCGAGCGTCTCCCCGGACGGCACTCGCGTAGCATACTCCGCGTCCAACCATGTGAACGATAACAAAAGTTACGAAGAGATTTTAACGACCGCTCTCGACGGATCTGAACGGCGAGGTCTGACTAAAGAGGTTGGACTTGATAGAGAATCGGAGTGGTTGCCAGATGGGGATCGTATCGCGTTCAGGAGAGACTCCACCTATTCATGCGCCTCCCGCAACGACTCGATAGCGGGCATTTACACTATGAAATCGGACGGCTCTGACGTTCGTAGAAACTTGTCGGACAAGACCGCTTTCGTTGGCAACTTCACACAGACTGAAACCATTTCGTGGTCTCCAAACAAGCGGACTGTTGGCTTTTTTGTTGAAGAGCTTCTGCCCGAACGCGACCCATCGACCGCTTACACCTACTACAGGCGCACCTCCTTAGAAACTATCTCAAAATGGTCAGATGCCACTGACGACGGAACCACAGAAGCGTACATGCGAGTTGTAGCAATCCAAGGTAGTTCGACGCCTTCTTGTCGTAGCGGACCAG
>DAOUJL010000064.1:0-44456 GCA_034422735.1 Dehalococcoidia bacterium
GCACTTCCGCCGCATCTTCTCCCGATTCGACAAACTGGCGAGCAGGTACCTCGGATTCCTCCACTTCACAGGCGCTCTCATATGGCTAAGATGAAATGTCAACACTACCTAGACACTCTGCATAAGAAATCCTTGTCTTCAGCGGGCTGCATCGCCTCATCAAAGCCACTAACGACATCGAATACCGACCTCCGGAACATTGCAGTTGAGCCGATGCCTAGCGAGAGGCCCCACGCTAAGGCCTCTTCGAAGACATAGCCCTCAGCAGTTCGACATGACTCCCCAACCACCTCTCCTGTCGGCCCGATATGTCTGAACCACACGTAGACCATGCCGACCTCCCAGGCGGCGGCGTCGAGTACATCTACCTGCTTCGCGATCTTTTTGGGCAAGAACTCGTCATCGTCATCGAGGAATGCAACATACTCCCCTCGGGCTTTGGCAATCCCCGTATTGCGAGTTGCGGACACTCCACGATTGCGGCTGTGTCGAAACGACCGAATTCGAGGGTCCACAAGACTGGCAACTACTTCGGCCGTCTCGTCGGAAGAGCAGTCGTCAACGATCAGCAGCTCCAAGTCAGTGAAAGTCTGCGCCAGAACACTGTCCACCGCCCGCTGCAACATTGCTGCGCGGTTGTAAGTAGGGACGATGACACTGACCTTTGGGTCAGCCATTCCCGGCCTTCCCCCGTCTCCGGCCCTTGGTTACCTCGCGGATTATCTCCAGGTACTTCTCCGCGCTGGCGCGCCAACTCAGTTCCGTCTCGACACGATGCTGCGCGTTGCGTCCCAACGTCAGCCGTTCCTTCCTGTCGCGGAGCAAGCCCAATACTGCTTCCGCTAAAGCGTCCGTATCTCTCGGTGCGACAAGAATACCTGTCTGGCCATCAAGGATGGCCTCGGGAACGCCCATGACGTTGCACCCGATGCTCGGTTTACCAAATGCGGCTGCCTCCACATAGACGAGGCCAAACCCTTCCACTGTAGACGGCATCGCGAAAATGTCGCACATATCATAGTAGGCGTACTTCTCAGAGTCCGACACTCGCCCCACGAAGTTCACCGCGCCGCGCTGTTTCACGGGGAGCGTGTCATCCGCCAGTCGTTCGAATTCGGCCCTATAGGGTCCATCGCCTACGACGATGTAGCGGGCCTCGGGAAACTCGGCCAGAACGCGCGGCATCGCTCCGATGACAAACTGCACGCCTTTGTATGCCTCAAGCCGTGCGACCGTCAGAATGACCGGGCCAGTGTACTCAGCGTGTCCGCGTTTCCGCAAGGCTGCCAGTGCTTTGCTACGGCGCACGGCATCAGCCTTCCAGCCCCGAATAGCGTCGAGATCAACAGCGTTGTAGATGACGACCGTCTTCGTTCCGGGTGAGCGCGCCGCCTTGCGAACGTCGAGCGCTGTCGCATGGGATACACACACATTCACATCCGCCGCCCACACGTCGAAGCACGCTCGGTAGACTCTGTCCCGCAACGACGTGACCCGTTCTGCGGTCTCGTCAGATTCGTGCGCATTCGGCGCCAAATGGTGGAACACGTTGATGACGGGCACGCGGGCAAGGCGGGCCGCGAATCTCCAAAGGGACTGGGGCTTGTTGACTATCATATACTCGGCGCGCTTTTGGCGTACCAGTCGATACATACTCCACAGCACGCCGAGCCGCCTGAACAAGTCCATTGGGCTGTTCCAGCGCCCCGAACCTATTATGGATGTGTCTATCCGTTCTATAGGATAACCGCAATGCGCCTCGAAATGTTTCAGCTCTTCGGGGTCTGGACACACCACGTTTTTCGAATGAGGACATGGCGACGTGATATACGTGATGCGCTCGCCCAAACCAACCAGGTGTTTCGCAATCTGGTGCGCATGTTCCTCCCCGCCGCCCATATGGCCATTGCACAAACCCGATACCATCATCCCAGGGCCCATGCACTCACCCGCATGGCAGTCACTCCCCCTCCAACAGCCGCCGCGCCGCGTCCACCACCGCCCGCACCCCCTCCGCATCCGTCTCGGCCAGCCCGAACCCGTGTACCAGCGCGTTCCTCCTCCTCACCGCATCTGTCAGAAAGAAGTAACGGTCCATCGAAATGATGCCCTCTTGTGTCGCCAGGGTGATAGCGTGCTCCGACGGCGGCCGCCCCAGCAGCTCCCCCTCCTCGTGCAGCAATATCCTGACCGCACCGTCCGCGGCGGCGCACGCCTTCACGAACGCGGCCTCGGCGAACCCCGCCTCCAGCAGCCGCTCCGATTGCGCCGCGCAATCCAGCACATCCTCCCGCGTAAACGCGCGAACCCCCTTCGGTACCCTGAGCTGCTCGCCCACGTTCACCTGCGACAACCAGTAGGTCCAGCCGGGCCTCTCTTCCAACGCGGCCGCAAGCCCGGACGGACGGCCCTCCTTCTCCATAGTGGGCCTTGACCTCACTTCGACGACGATTGCCTTGTCCCCTTTTTCATCAGAAGGTCGGGACTGAACCCGGCGAGGAATGGCGGCAACTGCTCCTGAGTAGGTCCAATCGCCACCTCATAACCCCGCGAGCGCCACTCATCCGCGATCTCCTGGGTGCGCCTGCCCTCCATCTCGGCTATCGTAATCCCCATCAGACCCTCACCAACCCGCTTCCGCACCGCGAAAGCGAGACAAATGAAGCGGTTCCAAGATGTTCCCAGCCGGTGCTCAAACCGCCTCGAATTGCAGTGCCGACAGATTGAGGCTGGACGAGCGTCTCGAGAGGTTGAGCATCTCCACTCCAACCACTTCGTTGGCCTCGTTAAAGTCGAGCACAACGCCCGGCGAAACCTCTTCGGACTCGACTATTTGAGAGTCGTCGAGGCGGAGGTACAGGGCGTCCGCTTCCTTGTCCACGCTCAGCTTCATAGTGTACCTCTCATCCTTCGATCAAAGAATACGCTCACCACGCGCCAAGGAGCAACGTCAGTGTTGACCGCAACGCGCAGCACGCGGCCGTCACGCTCCGGTATGCGGCGGAAGAAGCGCTCGACCTCGCGATCGTTCGGGTCGGCAGTGCGAAGGTCAGGCTCCTCGACAGTCCGCTCCACCCACTCTATAGCAATCATGCGTTGCTCCATAGCGTGGGCGGCGTGCCTGGTGTAGTTCAGGGCGTTCAATCCACTCCCGCACGGCTACCTTTCTCACTTCGCTGCCGGCAACTCTGCTTCCTGGCCAACCCTCATTGACACTCTCGTACATCCGTGCTACCATCCCCACATGACTAAGAGCCTATCCTACAACAAGTCCCTTCCCCCTCGCAGGGGGAAGGTCAGGATGGGGGTGCCGTCCCACCCGGTCCGAAACCGCCCCAGAATCGCCCGAATCCGGTACACCGGCGTTTCGCCAGCCGCTCTAAACCAGCTTACCGCACCTTGAAAACGGAACACTTGGAACGGAACGGAACGAAACGGAACACTTCTTTCAAAGTTCCTTCTGCAACCCTTCCGAGTCCCCTCTCCCTTGATGGGAGAGGGCTAGGGTGAGGGTGACACCCGCCACCGCTAGTCCCTTCCCCCTTGACGGGGGAAGGTTAGGATGGGGGTGACGCTCCCTCTCCCGCAAGCCTTGATTATGTTAGCATAATCTCCACGCGCAAACAGCGCGCCAGACCCCCCGCGAGGACAGACCCCATGCGATACCTAGTCACCGGCGGCTGCGGCTTCATCGGCTCCAGCCTCGTCGACCGCCTCGTCGAGATCGGCCACGACGTCGTCGCCCTCGACGACTTCTCCACCAGTGAGGGCGACCGCGCCAACCCCGCCGCCACCCTCGTCGAGGCCTCCATAACCGACCCCGACGCCGTCAACGACGCCGCCCGAGGCGCCGACTGCATCTTCCACACCGCCGCCTGGGCGCGCATCCCCCGCTCCATCGAGGACCCCGTCGGCACCCACCAGGTCAACGTCACCGGCACCCTCAACGTCCTCCAGGCCGCCCGCGAAAACGGCGTCCCCCGCGTCGTCTACTCCTCCTCATCCAGCGTCTACGGCGACCAGCCCACCCACGTCATGCGCGAGGACATGCCGACCAACCCCAAGTCGCCCTACGCCCTCCAGAAGCTCATGGGCGAGCAGTACGCCGCCATCTTCGCCCGCCTCTTCGGCCTCCGCGTCGCCTCCCTCCGCTACTTCAACGTCTACGGCCCCAGGCAGGCCACCCAGGGCGCCTACGTCCTCGTCATCCCCCACTTCATGCGCCTGCGAGACGCCGGCAAGCCCCTCACCGTCTACGGCGACGGCGAGCAGACCCGCGGCTACACCCACGTCTCCGACGTCGTGAGAGCCAACATCCTCGCCTCCACCGCCGACTTGCCCGAGGGCGAGAACGTCGCCCTCAACATCGGGCCCACCGAGGAGACCTCCGTCAACCAGATCGCCGAAATCGTCGGCGGCGAGGTCGTCCACGTCATCCCCAACCCCAGGGGCGACTTCGAAGAGCTCCGCAAGTCCGCCGACTACTCCAAGGCCAAGTCCCTAATCGGCTGGGAACCCCAGATCCCCGCCGCCCAAGGCATCCGCCAAATCGCCGCCCAACCAGCAGTCCCTTCCCCCTCGCCACAAGTCCCTTCCCCCTCGCAGGGGGAAGGTTAGGAGGGGGGTGCGCCGTGAAGATGAAGCTGGGCCTTCCGCATAGTCCCCTCTCCCTCGACGGGAGAGGGTCAGGGTGAGGGTGAAGATGAAGCTGGGCCTTCCGCATAGTCCCTTCTCCCTCGACGGGAGAGGGTCAGGGTGAGGGTGAGGGTGAAGATGAGGGCCTTCCTTGTAGTCCCTTCCCCCTCGACGGGGGAAGGTTAGGATGGGGGTGTAAGTGAGAGAGACCTTGAAAATCACCGTCATCGGCCTCGGCTACGTCGGCACCGTCGCCGCCGCCGGCCTCTCCAACGCCGGCCACCAGGTCGTCGGCATCGACATAGACCGCCGCCGCATAGACGCCCTCTCCTCCGGCCGCGTCCCCATCTACGAGCCCGGCCTCGAGCCCAAGATCGCCCGCGGCCTGCGCGACGGCAACCTGCGCTTCCTCCACCCCGACGACTTCGCCGAATCGCCCGGGGACGTCGCCCTCGTCGCGACCGGCACGCCGCCCACCCACGGCGGCGCCGCCGACCTCCGCCAGGTGCGAGCCGCCGTCGGCTGGCTCAAGTCGGTCGCCACCGAGGGCCTCGCCGTCGTGATGAAGAGCACCGTCCCGCCCGGCACCGGACGCCGCCTGCTCGACTTCGAGCTGAAGGGCACGGGCATCCGCTACGCCGCCAACCCCGAGTTCCTCCGCGAGGGCAGGGCGGTCGCCGACTGGGCATCCCCCGACCGCATCGTCGTCGGTGTAGAGCCGGGCGACGACGCCACCGCCGACCTGGTCAGGCGCATGCACTCCGGCATCGACGCCCCCTACCTCATCACCGACATCACCAGCGCCGAGATGGTCAAGTACGCCAGCAACGCCTTCCTCGCCGCGCGCATCTCCTTCATCAACGAGATCGCATCGCTCTGCGGCTCCATCGGCGCCTCCATAGACGACGTGAGCGCCGGCCTCGCCATGGACTCCCGCACCGGCGCCCGCATCCACGCCGGCGTCGGCTACGGCGGCTCCTGCTTCCCCAAGGACGTGCGCGCCCTGGACCACCTCGCCCTCACCAGCGGCGTCGAGGTGGACCTTCTGCGCTCGGTGATCAACACCAACAACCGCCAGCGCCTGCTCCCCCTCCACGCGCTGCGCCAGCGCTTCGGCGGCGGCCTCGCCGGACTGCGTGTGGGCGTGCTGGGCCTCGCCTTCAAGCCGGAGACCGACGACGTGCGGGACGCGCCCGCCCTCGACCTGGTGCGCGCCCTCGTCGACGAGGGCGTCGAGGTCCGGGCCTACGACCCCCGCGCCATGGACAACGCCCGCGCCGAACTGCCGCCGGAGGCCGCGCTCGTCCCCGGCGTCGCGGAGGCCGCCAACCGCGCCCAGGCTCTCGTCCTGCTAACCGAGTGGCCCGAAATCGTCGAGTCCGACTGGCAGCTCGTCTCCCGCTGCATGATCCCCCCGCGCCTCATCTTCGACGGCCGCAACGCCCTCCCGCCGGCCACCCTCGAACCCCTCGGCTTCGAATACATCGGCGTAGGCCGCTAAGTCCCTACCCCGCATGTCCCTTCCCCCTTGACGGGGGAAGGTTAGGATGGGGGTGAGAGAGGCCCCCTACTCATCCGTCCGGTAAATGAACCGCTCATCCCAGATCCCGTACAGCGTCGGCGTCGTGTTGCCGAACACGTTGCGCACCGCCGTCAGCCGCTCCGCCAGGGTCGTGTAGATAACCGGCACGTTCTCCGCGGCCAACTCCTGCGCCCGGTGGTAGTACTCCACCCGCTTGGCGCGGTCCAACTCCGCGCTGGCCTTCACGTACAGCTCGTCGATCTCCGCCTCCCAGTCGGTCGGCGGCTCCTCCTGGCTCGGGTTCCACACGTGCAGCGGCTCGCCACTATGCCAGAAGGTGATCCCCCCGTGCGGGTCGGTGCCGCCGGTGAAGCCAACGATCATCGCTTCCCAGTCGTACGTCTGAACGATCCTGTTGACCAGGTCCCCGAACTCGATCAGCTTGTAATCGACTCCCAGGCCGATGTCCCTCATCCCCTCGCTGACTATCTCGCCAACGCGCTCCCGCACCGAGTTCCCCTCGTTCGTCACCATCGTGAACTCGATCGGGTTGCCGTCGCCGTCCTCGCGCACCCCGTCGCCATCGCTGTCGGTCCAGCCCAGGCCGTCCAACAGCGCGCTGGCGCTGCCCAGATCGTACTCGTAGCGCCGCACGTCCGAATTGTGGAAGTCGCCCGCCGACGGGCTGACCGGCGACCACTGCGGATAGCCGACGCCGTGCTGCACCTCGTCGATGATCTTGCCCTTGTCGACGGCGTACGCCACCGCCTGCCGAAACTCCTTCTGCTGGAACCACTTCTGCTTGACCGGATCGAGATAAGGCTCCCCCGATTCCTCGTTCACGCGAGCATTTTGATTGAACCCGATCAGCGTGAACCCGAACTGCGGCCCCCGCTTGTGTATGGTGAAGTTGCCCTCCCGCTGTAGCGGCTCCAACCGCTCCAACTCCTCGCCCAGCACACCGTGAACATCCGTCTCACCGGAGATGAACGCGGCGAGTTCCGCGTCGAAGTCCGGCACCACTATGTCTACCAGCTTCTCGATGTAGGGCAGCTTGTTGCCCTCGCCGTCCTCCATCCAATAGTCAGGGTTTCGGCGCAGGATTACCGTCTCCCCCGGCACGTAGTTCTCGATGATGTATGGGCCAGTACCGATCACCTCGCTCGGGTTCGTATCGATCCCCCACACCTCGGTGAAAGTACCGTCGTCCACGTACTCCTCGAGAATGTGCTTCGGGAAAATGGCCGTGCCCATTGATCTCAGGAAGGGCGCGAATGACTGCGGAAGCACGCACTGAACGGTGAAATTGTCCAACGCCCTGACCGTCATCGGCGCCTGCTCCCATTCGCCCGTCTCCTCGTTGATGAACCTGAACTGGAACGCCGGCCTTGCCGACGCCGGTATGTCCTCGTTGTAGATGATGCGGTTAAACGTGAACTCCACGTCGTGGGCGGTGAACGGCTCCCCGTCGTGCCACGTCACGTCCCGGCGCAGCCGGAAGGTCCACGTCAGGCCGTCGTCGGAGCTCTCCCAGGACTCCGCAAGTCTGGGCTCCACCTCGTCCGTCAACCACGACGTCTCGGTCAGCCCCTCGAACACGTAGCTCAGAGTTCCGGCCGAGTAGGCGTCATTTGCGATGGCAAGGTTGAACGTCAGCGGCTCCGCAATCGTGGCCGTCGTGATCGTACCGCCGTGCTTGCCGATCGTGTACTCGAAGTCCGTCGCGTTCTGCTTGAGCCGGTCCACCACGCTTCCGTCGCTCGCCGGCGTCGGCTGCGTTACAGCCGCCGGCACCGCCGTAGCCGTCGGTTCTGGCGCGGCTGTAGGCTGTGCCGCGGCAGTCGGCGCGGCCTCTGGAGTGGGCTGCGTTGTCGGAACGGACTGCGCCGTGGGCACGGGCTGGGCCGCTGTCGTCGGCTCGGCCGTGGGAGTCGGCTCGGCATCGCCGCCGCATGCGGCCAGCAACGTTGCCGCGAGTACCGTTAAAGAGAGAGCCCACCTCAGTGCCAGGGGAGTGGCATTGAAGCGGGCTCGACGAAAGCCGGGAGATGGTGAGTCCATGCGGAGGATAGGTGTCAAGGCCGTGTCCTTTCAGATGGCAGTTTCGTTGCGCTAGTCAACCTCTTGAGTGTACCACAGAGTATCTGCGCCACTGCCGCGTGGCAGCGATTCCGGCGCTGTTCGCCGCACCAGACGTTGCGAATTGGATTGGCCGTTGCTATAGTCGAGCCTGTGGCGTCACCACCCACGGATTGCGACCCGCGCTGGCAGAAGGGAGCTGCACATGCCAACCCCCGACATCCCGGATTGGGTGACTTTCCCGGAAGACGAGTGGACCCAGATCACCACCGAAGAAGCGGGCCTCGACCGCAAGAAATTCGACGACTTCCTGTCCACCATCGACGCCAGGGGGGCCGACTTTGGTGGAGAGGACCACACCGGCGACAAGTTCGGAACCGTCATCACCCGTGGCGGCTACCTCGTGCACACCTGGGGCGACGGCGACTACAAGTTCCAGACCGCCTCGACCGGCAAGGCGTTCACCTATGCTCTACTCGGCCTCGCCGTGCAGGAAGGCATGGTGCAGGCCGACGACCTGATTTCCGAGACCTGGACCGGCGAGGGGCAGCTCTCCCATCCCCACAAGCATCTCGACCAGGGCCACCACAAGACACTCACCTGGCGGCACCTCGTCGGCATCAAGTGGGGAGCGGGCCACTACGGCGGCTTTGCCATAGAACTGGGCATAGACTGGATGGAGCGCAACACCAGGACGGATGACATCCCCGGAGTCCCGGCCTGGGCAAACTGGACCGGCGATCCGTTCTACGACATCTACTCACACATCGAGCCGGGCACTCGCCGCCACTACAGCAGCGCCGGAACCTGGCGAGTCGCCCAGGCCCTCACCCACCTCTGGGGCAGAGACCTCAAGGACGTGATGGACGAGAAGATCATGAACAAAATTGGCATCGCCGCGGATAGCTGGGACTGGTACGCCGGCGGCGACGTGAAGGACCAGAAGCACTTCTACCCTACGATCCCTGACTCATACACCTATCTCGACCCGCCTTACGAGATCGGCGGCAATCCGGTTCGAAGCGGCCCCGGTTGGGTGGTCATCAGCGCGAAGGACCTCGCACGATACGGGCTGCTGGTGGCAACCGGCGGCAACTGGAAAGGCGAACAGATTCTCCCACCCGGTTGGGTGCGTACCCACTCCGGCGGCAACCGCAGCGGCCTGCACGGCGAGAGCAGGCGCTTCACGTCGATGGGCAGGGTCGCCACCGAAGGCATCGACATGCGGTTCTCCGTCGAACGGGAAAGCCTCATCCCACAGGACGTATTCGTTGGCACCGTCAGGCCGTCCCGCATGGTGTAGGTACGCTTAGTTTCAACGGCAGGCCAAACGCGACACAGAAGAGGCTGGAATGACTTCGACACAACGCAGGCCGATCGTCTACACTCAAACCCTGCACCCGTTTCCGGAGGGCTGGTACTTCGTAGCCACCCGGGAGGAGGTGCTGAAGGCCAAACTCATCGAAAAGACCTGGATGGGCGAAGACATCATCGTCTGGTGCGACGATAAGGGCCGCGTCTGCGTCTCCGAGGGCTATTGCCCGCACCTGGGGGCCTATCTGGGCGCCGACGCGGGCGGCCAGGTGTGCGCCGGCCGGCTGGTCTGCCCCTTTCATGGCTTCGAATTCGATACGACAGGCCAGTGCGTCGCCACTCCCTACGCCGAGCCGCCCAAGACCGCCAGGCTGCGCGTCTACGAGACCCAAGAAGTCCATGGCATGATATTCGCCTGGTGGGGCATCGGAGGGCGGGAGCCCCAATGGGGCCTGCCCACGGAGTTGCCGGACCAGGCGGGCTGGAGTGGCCTCCAGTTCCAGACTCTGCGCTTTCCCGGCCATCCTCAGGAGACTTCGGAGAACTCCGTAGACCTGGGCCACCTGCGCTACGTGCACGGCTACGGCGACGTTGGCCGCACACAACGTGTGTCGGTGGACGGCCCCCTGCTCAAGAGCGACTTCAGGTTCAAGAGCGTTCGGCGCATCGCCAACATAGCCACTCAAACCTTCGACATAGACGCGAAGGCCAGCATCTGCGGGCTGGGCTACTCGCTCGTCGAGATACACGAGCGCTCCATCGGAATGGACATGCGCCTGTGGGTGCTGGCTACGCCCATTGACGGCACGCTGATAGACGTGACGCTGGTCTCGCAGGTGCGGGAGATACGCAGGCCCAGGCGGCTGCTGGTGGGACTGGGCGTTCTGCCGCCCAAGCTGCGCGCCCCGCTCATGAACAAGTTCATGTCGCTGCAGCAACGCCACGACGTCCTCCAGGACGTCGTAATCTGGCGGCGCAAGCGATACCGCCCCCGCCCGCGTCTCTGCCGCTCCGACGGCGAGATAATGCCCTTCCGGTACTACTGCGCCCAGTTCTACCCTGACCCGCACGCCGACGAGGATTCTGATGCCTAGCGCCGAGGAAAGACGCTTTGACTCTCCGCTAGCTGCTGTGGCCGCGGGATCTACGAAGTGAAGGGCACGCAATGAGCAACTTCCTGAGCTGGTTCAGCAGGCTGGTCACGGCCCGTCCATACGTCACGATTCTTGCTCTCATCGCCGTCACGGTCGTGCTGGGGGCGGGAGCCGCGCGGCGCGCGCCGCCGACCGAGGGCGCCGACGTGGCCTTCCTGCCCCCCGGCAACGCTGTGGCAAACGCGACGCGTGAAATCGATGACCTCTTCGGAGACACCGGCGATGTCAACGTCGTCACTCTCCTGTTTCGCGGGAACGCGTTGACGCCCGGCGGCCTCTCCCAGATGGCCGCGCTCATTGACGAAGTAGCCAGCGAAGCGAGCGTGAGCGGGCTGTTGGCGCCCATTGACGCGGTAGTTGCGCCCTCGTCTCTGATAGGTGCCGCCCTCCAGGTGGACGGCTTTGCCTCCATCACCCAGACACAGATAGACGCCGTTCGTGACGTACCACAGATCCAAGGCCCCCTGGCCGCTATGACCGGGAGCGATACGGACGGCGCGCCGGTGGCGATTGCCAACATACGCCTGATAGACACTGGCGACGAGCGGATCCAGGCCGCCGAGCGCGACATTAGCAATCTCGCGGCAGCATCCGAAGGGCCGCTGCGCGTGAGCAGCTTGTCGCCGATAATCATCGAGGACGAGTATGAACAGGCCTTGGAGTCGGGGATGGGGCCGCTAGTCGGGCTGGCGCTGCTGCTGATAGCGTTGCTGCTCTTGCTGTTCACGCGCACGTTCTCGGACATGCTGTTGACCCTGGGGGGTCTCATCCTTTCGATTGTCTGGGTTGTCGGGGCGGAAGGCTGGCTCGGCCCCAACGGGCTGTCCCTGATAGGTCCTCCTAGCTCGCTAACCGTCATGGTGCCTGTGATAGTGATAAGCCTTACAGTAGACTATGCGATACAGGCAATCTCCCACTACCGCGAGAGGCGGCTCGAAGGCGAACCTGTCGCGAAAGCGGTAAGGAACGGACTGAGAAACGTAACGATACCGTTGATGCTGGCCGCCGTAACGACGATAGTCAGCTTGTTGGCGACCTTGTTCTCGCCGATAGGCGTCATCGGCGACTTCGGAATGGTCGCGGGTTTGGGCGTGGGTATGAGCCTGATAGTGATGTTGACACTCCTTCCGGCTGGCCGCGCAATCATCGATCGGCGGCGCGAATCTCGCGGCACGTTGGCGCCGCCTCGCCCAATCTCGAACGCCTTGCCCGGCATCACATTTATCGCGGAACTGCTTGGCAGAAGCGTCACACGTTTTCCGGCGCCCTTCCTCGTCGGCGTTCTCGCAGTTACCATCGTGCTGGGGTTCGCCGCCAGGGGCCTGAAATCCGAATTCAGCATCCGCGACATACTTCCGCGCGGCGGCGACGTGCTGGCGGATATGGAGACTCTCGACGCGGCGGTCGGCGGCTCTACGGAGATGGCGACTCTTCTCGTGAAAGCCGAGGCTACCGAGACCCGTGCAGTTCTGAACCTTCGCGACCTCGCCGCCGCCTTCCAGGACGAAGCGCATCGCCCTAGCTCAGCGGCCGGCCCAATTCTCGCTTCCTACGAGTTGCTCGTGCGCGACTGGACGCACGACAGCGGCGAGCCGGGCGACAAGTACGACGCTGAGCTCGCGTCGCTTTTCCGGCAAGCGTCCGCAGATGTGCAGCTGGACCCGGAACTGATGCAGCGGTTTCTCGATGAGCTCGCCCAGAGGGAACCCCAGTTGGCCCGCCTACTGGTAAACGATCCGACGGGCCCAGATTCGATTCTGGTTCAGTTCCCAATCTACACGAACAATCCCGCACACACAGGGGCGTTGCAAGAGGAAATAGAGGCGCTTTGGCAGGGCGACGATCATTCCATCACGGCAACTTCCTTTGAAGTCGTCGCCGTTGCAGTGCAGAACCAGATAGCGGAGCGGCAAACGGAGGCGATAGGAACCACGATCGCGATTGCGCTGGGTATCCTTGCCATCTTCTTCTGGGCCACGCTGCGCCAACCCGCGCTGGCCGTCATCGCCGTAGGGCCAATCGTGCTGGTCTTGATAAGTGTGCTTGGCACAATGGCGTTGCTGGACATTCCTTACACATTGGTCACGTCGATAATCACGGCGCTATCAATAGGCATCGGGGTGGACTACACCATCCACGTCATCCACCGCTACCGTGAGGAATACTCGCGACTGCGCGACCCGGAAGCCGCGGCCATCCGCACGCTCATCACTACGGGTTCGGCATTGCTCGGCTCGGCGCTGACGACGGCCTTGGGATTTGGCGTGCTCATTGCCTCTCCGTTGCTCGCTTCCCAGCAGTTCGGCATAACCGCTACCATAACCATAGTTTACTCGCTCGTGTTTTCAGTCCTGGTGGTGCTGCCAGCCATGACGGTTTGGGGCGCGTACCAAAACATGAGGCTACGCTCTATGGTGCAGCGCACGTGGGACGAGCTGGACCTCGCTATCGAGGGCGTGCATCGCCGCCACGAGCGGGAATGAAGCCGTTCCGGAAAAGAGGCTCATGCAACTCCACAGACTATCCAGGGGTCTGAAGGCCGCGTACCGTGGGCCTGACGTCCGCCGCCGCGTAAAACGCCTGGACGAGTGGACAGACAGGGCGGACGCGGACTATGCCGGCCAGACCGGCTATGACCACGCCGAGACCGTCAGGGAATACTACGACCTCTGCAACGAGTTCATGGTGTACGGTTGGGGCGAGTCCCTCCATTTCGCGCCGCTATCGCCTAGAGAGAGCCTGGACAACTCCAAGGTGAGGCACCAGCGCCTGATGATTGACAAGCTGGAGTTGCAGAAAGGTATGACGGTAGTGGACGTCGGCTGCGGAATAGGCGGACCGTTGCGCCGCGTCGTCCGGGAGGCCGGCGTTAGGGTCGTTGGCGTCAATAGCAGTGAAGTGCAGTTGGAGAAAGCGAAGTCGTTGGACGCGGCGGCGGGGCTGGCTGAGGTGACCGACTACCTCGAGTGCAGCTTCATGGATATGGGCGTCGTCGCGGACGGTACGTTCGACAGGGGATACGCTATCGAGTCGACTTGCCATGCGCCGGACAAGGCGGGCGCGTTCGCCGAAATATACCGCGTGCTCAAACCGGGCGCCCTCTTCTGGGGGCAGGAAATGTGCATGACGGACAAGTTCGACTCCGGCGACGAGGGCCACCGCGCCATCAAGGAGGACTTGATGCACGGCATCGCGCTCAAGGACATCGCAACCATGAGCGAGGTGAACAGCGACCTCGAAGCGGCAGGATTCCAGATAATCGAGGCCAGGGATATGGCCGTCGAGGAAGACGGCCCGACGACGCCGTGGTATCAGCCCATGGAGACACGCGGAGGCACGCTGGGAAACGCCCTCCGCAGGGTCCCGATGGGCCGCAAGGCATTCATCGCGGCATCCAGGTTAGCCGAGGTCTTACGGCTATTCCCGAAAGGGTCCACGGACGTCATCAGGCTGCTGGATCACACCGCCGGGGCTTATGTCGCAGGCGGTAAGGCCGGGGTATTCACGCCGTTGTACTGCTTTCTGGCTCGCAAGCCACGGTAGCAACTCTCCAGTCCCCGCTTACAGGCCGCTCAGGCGCGCAGTTCGCGCCTCTGCCCTGCGATGGCGAACCTGAGATTCTTGCTCGGCTTCATAGAGGGAATCGGGCTGAACTTCAGGTTGTAATCGTGGGGGGATACTCGGATGTTGAAGTAGTGCGCGACCATTAGCACGTTGACGGCCAGTTGCAGGTCCATCCAGCGGGAGCCGAGACACCTGTGTGTGCCAAGCCCGTACGGAGCGTATCCGGGTCCGCGATGCTCGTTGCGCGGCGTCTGATAGCGGTCGATGTCGAACTTGAGCGGATCGGGAAAGCACTCTTCCATGAAATGCGTAGCGGTCTGAGCTATGAAGAGCCGCTCGCCAACCGGCAACTCGTAGCCCTCCACCACGCATGAATTCATGACGTTGCGTATCGACATTGGTACGATGGGGTACAATCGGAGGCATTCCATCAGGAAGCGGTGCGTGACGTCGATGGCTTCCAGCGTGAAGTCGTCGCGTCCCGGGTCGCCGTCGGCGAACAGTGCGTCGGCCTCCGCCTGGATTCTCTCGTACAGTTCGGGCTGCGACGCCATGGCGTATAGAGCGAAGCTGAAGGCGTCGCCGAGATACACGCTGGCGACGAGCGCGGCGGACAGTGCGAAACGCAGATTGGACTCCGGCACTAACTGCGGGTCGCTCCCGTGCAGGCTCAGAAGGTCGTCCGCCAGGTCGCGGGTCTGCCCGGCGCGCTGGGCGGGGGTGTGGACGCTCTGTACCCGTTCCAGCAGCGTATCGATGTTCCTGGCCCGTCTTCGCATCCCGGGAGTATTCAACATGAACTTGGGGAGGGCCTTCATCACGTGCGTGGTGAGCGCACGCTCCTTGTACTTTATAAGGTCTTCGATGAGGTCCTGCGAATCGACGCCGATAAATATGGGCGAAAGTTGCGCATTTATCATGACGCGGCACGTCGTAGTGGCCTGGTAGGACTGCCCGACCTGCCAATCTGCCATGGACTCGCGGGCCTGGCTATACACCCGTTCCAAGTGCGCAACGAGCCGGCCGCGCGAGTACGACGGCTGCAAGGACTTGCGAAGCCGGAAGTGGTCGCCGCCGTCCAGGGAGGGCAGCACTCCATGAGCGCCATAGACCTTCTCGAAGTCCGAAAAGTAGTCCTGGGCGCGCAGGTGCAGTCTGCCGTTACGGTTCACCCACCGGTTCGTCTCCGCGCCGGCCAGGAAGGTCATGGCCGGCGAAAACGGCGGGTTGATGCGAAACACCGGGCCATACTCTTCCGTGAGGTCCGCGAAGAGCGCGGGAACGTTTCCTGTCCGCAGGTTCGTGTTGAACAGCATCTTGCGCAGCGAGACGTTCGGTATCTTCTTGGCCAGAACCGAGTGCCGCAAAAATGGGACGGTCAGGCTCTCTGACACCGCGGCGGCCATCGAGCGGCCAAGCAGGTCGATATTGCAGAAAAAGCGGATCTTCTCCTCCGCCTCTTCGTCAAGCTGGAAGATGAAGCGGAAGACGTCGCACGTGTTGATGAGGCAGATGAGTATGATGTCCCTGGGATCGGGAATGCGGTCCTCGAAGATGGCGCTTCTGATGCGGTCCTTGACGAATCCACCTTCCTCGCCGTCCGCGGTCGCCTCGAACATATCGGAGTGCCTGGCCTTGCCGGAAAGCGTCCAGAAATCCCCGTCGTGCGCATCAAGGATGTTCAGCGAGACCATGCGTCCCAGGGTCTCGTCGATTACCGACTCGGCGCGCGGAGCCAGGCGTTCAATCCAGTACTGCGCGTTGCGCTCGTCAGGTTCCGAGATGATTTCGTCCAGGAAGGGGTCGAGGATAGGGTCGCCCGTCAGCGTCAAGTCCACCAGGAACAGGGACTCAGCGTCGGTATCGATGCGGTTTCGCAGCGAAAGCTCGGCCAACACCGCCCCAGCGAAGGCGCAGTTCAGGTTCCAGCCGGGCACCTGGTGGAAGTAACCGTTCTCGTCGTTCAGAAGCATGAGAATCAGTTCTTCCGGCAGACTCAGCGTTCGGCTTGTCACGTCGTCAGTGGTGGTACTCATCCCTCCCAGCCTTATCGAGGTGCGTAGTCTCCACGCCGTTATCGATTCACATACACAGTATACCCTACCCCACTACTGCACGTTTCTGCCGCCGTCGATTACGTAAGCGGAACCGCTGACGTAGGCGGCATCATCCGAAGCCAGATACAGGATTAGCCTGGCAACGTCCTCCGGCAGACCGGCCCGGCCCACCGGTATTCTGGCCACCGCTTCGTCGAACACGCCCGCCGCGCCCTCCACACCTTGCGATCCCGGCGTGTCGACAAGCCCCGGAACGACGCAGTTGGAGCGGACTCCAAGAGACGCGTACTGGCTGCTGACCGTCTTGGTGAGTTGCACCACGCCCGCCTTGCTGACGGAGTAGGGAAGCGAAAACGAGGACCCTGTCAGCACCACGGACGAAGCCACATTCACAATGGCGCCGCCGCCCTGTTCCAGCATGTGAGGAACGGCGTACTTGCACGCCAGGAAGATTCCTTTCAGATTGACGTCCATGACCAGGTCCCACTCCTCTTCGGTAACATCAACAAGGGGCGGAACCTCCGCCTGCCGGCCAGCGGCGTTGATGAGCAGGTCGAGGCCGCCGTAGCGGTAGATCGTCTTCTGCACCATTTCGCGGATGTGCGATAACTGGGACACGTCGACGTGGACGAAGAGTGCCTCTCCACCCGATTCGCCGATGAGCGCGACGGTCTCTTCACCACCTCGGTCGTCTACGTCGGCGACGACGACCTTCGAGCCCTCCGCGGCGAACAGAAGCGCCGTGCCCCTGCCTATGCCGGAACTGCCCCCCGTAATGACGCTCACCTTGCCGTCAAGCTTGCCGGGCATACTATCCTCCTCTGCGCACCTACAGGCCCATGATCCTGACAGCGTTCGCTCCCAGCATCGCCTCCTTCTCCTCACGCGCCAGGTGCGGCAGCCCCATGACGATCTCGACGCTGCGGTCCAGATCGTACCAGGGGAAGTCCGACCCCATGACCACTCGCTCAGACCCGATGTCCTTTATCAGCCTGCCTAGCTGCTCATAAGTGGGAGCGCTGGAGCCTCCCAGCCACTCCATTATCTCGCAGCAGTCGAAGTAGGCGTGGGGGAACGCCCGCGCTATCTCCAGTGCCTCCGTCCAGGCTCCGCCGCCTAGATGCGCGATGACCACGGTCAACTCCGGGAAGTTCTCCAGCAGCGGGGCGAACGCCTTCGGCGTGCCGAAGAAGCTCCCGTCCCTGGCCGGGCCTGAGTGGGACAGCACGGGTATCCCAAGCTCGATGCACGTCCGGTACGCCGGGGCCATCCTCGGATCGCCCAGCTCGAAGCGCTGGAGCACCGGATGCAGTTTCACGCCTCCGGCGCCGTGGTTAACCACCATGTCGCGAATGTGGGCCGACATTTCATCGCCCGAAAGGATGTGAGGGTCGACGTTGATGTACGGGACGAGGCTATCGTGAGGGGCTGCGGTGTCGCATCCCCACCTGTTGAAGGCCCTCAGCTCGTCGGCGAGGGCAGGGCCCCTCTCGAAGGCCGGACTGCCCGAGCCGAACAGGTTCACCACCACGGCCTTGGAGAATCCGGCCTTGTCCATGGCGTCCAGCGCGTCCTCGACGATCCCGTCGTAGGCGCTGTACTTCACGTCGGACTTCTCGCCGTACTCCCAGATTTCGTAGGTCTGCTTTCGGACCCGGCCCTTTTCCCTGGACTCCGTTATGTGCATGTGGGCATCCACAAGAATGGGCTCGGCCATCGTCTCCTCCTGATTATGGCGAGTACCGTTGCATTTCGTTGCGTTCCGTTCCACCTCATAGCTGAGAAGCCCGCCTTGGCGCTTTGGCCGGAGGCGCTGACAGGCACGTACTCGGCACGGAAAGCCGCAAAATCGACAGAAATGGAACAGTCCGACGAGAGGTCCCAATCCCGGCGTCCGAGGTCGCCAGTCGCAGGGTCAGTCCATTGCAGAACGGAGGATAGCACGGGTGTGCGGAGACTTCAATAGGGTTGGCGAAGTCGTGTGTCGTAGCCAACTACACCGCACCTTGACGGTGGGCGCGCTAGCCATCACTGGATGACTGCCGCCATTCGGCTCTGGCGACGTTGGCCTGGCCGGCGCCGGCGGCCCAGGCCAGCGCCGTGAGCATACGCGCCGGGTTGAGTATCTGCCAGACAACCCCGTTGTCGATGAAGTAGGCATTGGCGAAAACGAGCGCCCCAAGCGCCGCGGAGACCACGGCTCCCACGCGCGCCTCCACGGTTCCGCATCGCCACAGAGCCACAGTCGCCACGCTGGAGGAACCGATGAACAGCGGGTTGACCGTGCGCCACACGTTTCCCCAGTGGTCATCGAACAGGTTGCTGTACCCGTTGGCGAGCACCACCAGCGCCAATACGCCCAGCGCCAGGCTGCGCACCCAGGGGACGCAGCGGGTGCTCGACCATAGCCACCAGACCCCCGCGAACCCCATCAGCAGCGGACCGATCTGCCACAGCTTCCAGGGCCAATAGGGAACGGACAAGTGCTCCGGATCGAAGAGGACGGTCCTCTCGGTCCAGCCGAAAACTGCCAGGGCCACGAAGGCCGTGGCGGCCACGGCGGGGATGGGGCCCAGGTCTCGAGGGAGTATCAGCTTGAACATCGGCCCGCCTCACTGCCAGGAGCGCCTGGCGTGTCGGAACCCGTCGCATCCACCAGGTAAGCACCGACGTTACATGGCAACTCTACCACAATCGCGTAGGGTGAAGCAGACAGCCGTCATGTGTCAGTGCCTCTAGGGATTGACGATTGGCGCAAATGAATCTAGGCTGAAAGCTAGTCAGTAGCATTGCAGAGGAAGTCGGAAGTGAGTAAGAAGTGGTCGGTGCAAGACGCTAAGATGCGGTTCAGCGAACTCCTCGAAACCGCCATAACCGAGGGGCCGCAAATCGTGACTAAACGCGGTGTAGAGACTGCTGTGCTCCTACCCATCGAGCAGTGGCGCAGGATGGAGCGCATGACCAGGCCCGATCTCAAGGAACTCCTCCTCTCCTCGGAAGCACGCACCGACAGCTTAACGCCACCACGCCAACATCGCCGCTGAAGACGGACACAAACGAGGAAGCGTGGGAAACGTTACATAAACGACATCTCTCGTTCGCTTAGCAAGCTCAGATTGGCCTGCGTCACAGTGAGGCCCCACCACCACTTTGGCCACGAAGCTTTAGAGGAAGTAGCGACCATAAGATAGAAGGACCACCCAAAGCAGCCGTAGTGGAATATCAATGATGTCCAGTAGTAGCGCTGGCATGTTCTCTCCTAGCGCAGGGTAACTGACTGTGAAGAAATGCGGTACCGGCTGACGCCTCAGGTTGCGGAACAGTTAAGCACGGACAAGCGCCGCAGAACAGGTACGAGGTAAATCATGAAAGCCGGATTCTACGAGTTCGAGTTTACCGTGGCATTCATTCACGACTTTCTCAAAAGGAGCGAGTCCCGTGGAAGTCATGCAATCGTAGGGATGCCACCGCCAGTGGAGGAAGCACGTGTGGGCTACGACGCGAAGCTCGCAACCGACGGATACACTCGATTTTTCCAATTCAAGCGGCCAGACTACATAGGGGCAGGACGGGGCAAGCAGGGTAGATACTACCGGAAGCAACCATACTACCGGATCAACATCACGCCTCACGAACGGTCCCCGCAGCACAACCTTCTAGTAAACCTAGCCAGAAGGGACCACGAAGTCTACTACGTCGCGCCCATCTTCCACGACGTCCAGCAACTTGACCTGCATAGAAGTGCCGAGCAGATAATGGAGCAGAGCATCTGGGTTCCAGCCAAGGATCTGCGCATTCAACAAAGGGGAGACCGGAGCTGCATCACTTACCTACCAGACGGCGACTTCATAGTGCATCCCGGGGAAACGCGAAACCCTAGGTCGGAACCAAGGTACGAATACCCCGAAGTAACTGCTGGAGGAAGGCACCGGATTGACCGGGAACGCTACGCGGGTCTGCTGAACGACCTCATGGAGATAGTTGGTCAAGAGACTGGTGAGGAACTCGACGATAGGCAAGTGGACGTACGATCCATGGCGGTTCAAGAAACTGAACGTCGACACGTAGGAATGGGATATTCCGATGTCCCAGAACCCAGCGCTTACCGCGTAACGGACGCAGACCGGGTGCGATATCTTCTTCATTCCAAGTTCAGGTTGAAGGCGATTACGGTGTCTAACCCTCGGTCGTGACCTCGGGTCAATCCCGATAGCAGTAGAGAGAATTCCCTGAATTCCTAGAAGCTATCAAGCAAGAACAGAGGACAGGGGCGGAATGGCTGATGGTGGGCGGGCTCAAGCACCGGGCGATGCTCAACAGTTGGTGCGGAGTCGAAGCTAACGGAGCGCTGGTCGAGGCCCTGATAAAGTCGATCCGGAAGGAAAGGATGACGGCACGGAGTTGCTGCGAATAAGTAGTGCGTAGCATTGGGAAGGAGGCGCTACCGCCCTCTTCCGCTACGGATCTTCTCGGCGTTCTTCAAGGCCTCTCGCCGGCTTAGCGGGCTGATACGGCCTTCGTTGCGAGCGATGTAGGACTCGACGGTGTCGAGGTCGGTCCAGGCCAGGGAGCGGAGGGCCCACCCGATGCCCTTGCGGATGAAGAAGTCGGGGTCAGGGAGATTGGGGTCAATGCAGTCGAAGAGGAGGGTGACGTCAGTCTCCTCCTTGCGGTTGAGCTGGCAGATGATGGCTGAGCGACGTTTCCACTTATCTGGGACCCGACTCCAGCTCCGCATTTCGCGGGCCATTTCAGTTGGGAATCTCTCCAGAAGTTCGCAAAGTCGGTGGGAGGCTATGCCATCGACGTAATCCCACCAAGCGCCTGTGACGACAAGTTCTTCCCAGAGGGGCAGTGTATCGAGGGTACGGAAGGGCTTGTAGGTTTTGGTGCCCGCGAGTTCCAGGGCAGCGTAGCGTTCTTCCCTGTATTCGGCTTTTCTCCACAGGTCCAGGACAACCCCGCACCAGACCTCCTTCTCTTCGATGGGGTGACGGAGAAACAGGTCCCTGCATATTCGGCGCCGGAGGGGAGTCTGAACACCGCGGTAGGGCATCTCCGATTTCATGTACTGGCGCATGCCCTTGGCTTTGGTAGGGTCTCCGTTGTCGGCAAGGGCCTGGCGGAGTGCGGTTACAAGCGGGTGTGGCATTTGATCTGAGAACGCCTGCTGAAAGTTCTGTCTACCGTGTACGCTGGTGGGCCTGAGTGGACAGTAGATGGCACCGTCTTCGAGATGTGGCTGGGGACTCCGTGAGCCCCGCCACCACACTCCTAGAGGAAAGTTCCTTTCTATTCGGGTGGGCAGGAGGTCGAGAAGACCTAGGGACTTCATGTGGCTGTGGAAGTCCTGGATGCTCAGTGTCCCCTGGATGCCGTTCAGGTGTCGGATCACAGTCCACCTCTCGGGCAGGGCCCAGAGTTGCTCGGTCAGCTCCGTGGAACATCCGGAGCAGGAGGAAATCCTGTAACCCGCACCGCATCGTCGATGAGTGTGATCACTCTGTAGCGGACTTGGGTCAGTGCCTAGGCCGAATCAATCACACCCAGGAGACAGTGTCGAAGTCCAGGCTTTCGTTAATGCGCAGGCTGCCCTCGATTAGCCTGGACACCCGTTCCCTCAAAGCCTGATTTTTTCGCAGCAGTTCCGTCTTCTCGGTTCTATCTCCAACTTCTGTTAGGGCTGAGGTTAGCTCCGTTTTGCCGTCGTCTTGGACAGGCTGGATGGGGCCCGGATTACGGGCTAGCGAAGGCAACTATACGTACTTTATATAAACTTCACAACGATTGCCTACGAAAAGCCGTAATTCTAACGGCCAATTTACACCTTTGCTGTACAATGGATCACCAACCGACCTCTCCCTCGAAGGCGTTCAACTGGCGCTCGAACAGGCAACAGCAGAAAGCACAGGCAGCACGCTCAGGCACCGCGACGGCGCTGAAACCAGCTATGCGGACATTGACGTTGTGTCAACGTTAATCCGTATAGCGGGAACGGCCATTAGTCGCCGACAACAAGAAAAGGGCGCATACACGGATGTCTGGACCACTTGGCCCTTGCTCGTGATGGCGCCGGGCCTTTGGCTTCCCGAACCTGTGGCTGAAACTACTCGCGGGTATATTCGGCTTACCGACAGATACAGAGCGCCTCTGGCCGGAAACGCGGGGAGGATGCATACATGAGTGGACAGAAGAGAGAGAACATGCGCCAACGGATGAGTGAGGCGAACGAACGAGCCGGGAAGGGAGGATCAGCGATGACTAGCCCATCCCGATCCGTCAGACGACTCGTCCCCCTCTTTGCCGCCGTGTGGAAGAATGCGCGTGTCGTACTATCTCACGCCGACCGGCTCCTCACTACATCTCCTATGTGCGTGTTACTCACGACCTATTCCCGCCGCCGTGCATCCATACGCATAAGATGCGGTTGCGCAAGCCGTCCTCAAGGAGCATCTGGTGTGAGTCCCCAAGCGCGCCACGACGAGTCGAGCAGTAAGTGAAACTAGTATGAACAATTGCCGGTTCGCCACAATCGTTTTGGCGCTCTCCACCTTGGCGGTCATCGCTGGCTGTGGGTCTGATCCCACGCCCACACCTACAGCCACGCCAACTCCTGAGCCAACCCCGCCGCCTGAGCCAACAGCCTCCCTGGCAGAGATGAAAGTTCTTGATTTCGTCAAGTCTGGTGGGCCATCCTGGGCTCGAACCAGGGACCTCAGTCTTATCAGGACTGCGCTCTAACCGTCTGAGCTAATGGCCCATGCCGCGGGCGGGAAGTGGGGCTCGCGTGCGTTCGAACACGCGGGGGAGCTACTGCGCGGAGGGGTCGTGCTCGACCACTATCTCCACCGGCGCGTTGCGCGCCACAATCAGCTCCATAGGCTCCGTCATGCTGTCGTTGATCGGCTGATGCACGGAGTCCGGCGGCACGTAGATGAAGTCACCCGGCCCGATCGCCAGGCTGTTCTCGAGCCGCTTGCCGGTGAGGAAACGTCCCTCGCCCTTCACCACGTATATGGCCGACTCGCAGTTCACGTGATAGTGAGGCGAAGAGGCGCAGCCGGGCGGGATGGTTGCCACCGCGAGGTGGATGCCCTCGGCTCCAACGAGAGCCTGCGACACCCCCGCAAGGCGCGTCATCGCGCCCGACGCGATCTCCACTTCCAGTTCGCCCGGCCTTACCACGCTGCACTCGGCGTCCAGTTTGGTGCTCATGGCCGAAATTATACCATTCCGCCGACGATTCCGAAAGCCAATCAGCCTCGCGCCGGACTCCGCAGCAGGTGGCAGCCGGTCGCGCCGTATGCGATCACCAGCAGCGGGTCCAGCAGGCCCCAGAAGAGCAGGCGATTGTCTGATTGGGACTCGTCGGTGATGAAGGCGAAGCCGCCTCCCACGAACAGGTTGTCGAACCAGTTCCAGAGGAAGTAGATGGCCAGCAGAATGGCCCCGTATGCCGCGACGTTGACCTCCAGGTACTCGCGGGTTATCGACCCGTTCGATCCCCGGGCGTCGAATTCCCGCTTTCGCTGGTAGTGGACCACCATGAGCGTTATCGCGGCCGCCGCCATGAAGTAGTTGAGTATGTCCCAGACCAGGCCGACGTCTATCGCCTCCGCGTAGAAGGGCGAGAAGATGAAGTGGACGGCCACTACTACCGACAACGCGATGAGCGCCATTGCTATCAGTTTCTTCAAAGCTGCCATGAAAGCTCTCCTTTCGGTGCTTGAGGTCCCGTTATCGCTCAGAACTGTAGCTTGACTGATGCCTCCCTTGTGCGCTGCCTTCGGGCCTCCTGGTCGGGCATGACGGCGGTGACGAGCCGCCAGTAGTCGCGCGAGTGGTTGAAGTGCACCAGGTGCGCCAGCTCGTGCGCCACGACGTATTCGATCAACGGCTCTTCCAGCATGGTGACTCGCCAGCTGAAGCGGAGCACGCCGTCGCTGGAGCAGGTGGCCCACGCGCGGCGCTGGTTTCCTATCTTCACGGGCGGCTGGTGGTCGAATCCGAATCGTGGCAGCCACCGTTCGACCAGTTCGGGTAGCCGCTCCGCGGCCCGCTCCTTGTACCACTTCTGCACGGCAACCCGCACAAGCTCCGACCGCGCCGGCTCACCCAGTCCGGCCGGCGCCGGCACACTGAACCCGCCCGCCTCGAGGCGGACGGCGACACGGCGCTTGCCGTCGTCAGGAGCGTAGCTCACCGGCAGACGCCGGCCGAGGTAGGGTAGGGTGGCCGTCTCGTCGAACCGTTCGGGAATCGCGAGCTCCTGCTCCTCCGGACGCTGCTTGGCGATCCAGTCGGCGTTGGCGCGCACGAAGTTGTCTATGTCGCGCACACGGGCCTTGAGGGGCGCCGCCACCAGCACCTTTCCGCCTTCCACACTAAGCGCTATGTTCTTCGTTCGGCGTCTGCTGCGCCTGAGCTCGTACTCTATGGTTCGCCCCTTGGCGCGCACCCTTCGCACGGCGCTCTCCATAGCCCCTACCGGGTTACTCCCGCGTCCCTCAGATGCTGGATTGCGTCGGCGTCGTAGCCCAGCTCGGAGAGAATCTCGGATGTGTGCTCGCCTAGCGCTGGGGAGGCGCGTTGGGCCTCCAGCGGCGATTCGCTCATGCTGAACGGCGGCCCCACCATCGTCACCTTGCCCGCGAGCGAGTGTTCGAGCTCCACCACCAGGTCGTTGGCGACCACCTGCTCATTCGCCGGCAGCTCCTCCACGAACCTTAGCGGTCCTGCGGGCACGCCGGCCTCGTCGAGCACGGCCAGCCACTCTTCGACCGTCTTCTGGAGGAAGATCCGCTTCGCTTGCTCGAGCAGCCTCTCGTTGAACTCCAACGTCTCTTCGGACGTCGGGTCGTATCCCGGCTCGAACCGTATGTCGTGCAGCCCCACGGCGTCGGCCATCTTCTTGCGAAGACTGTCGCTCAGGCACCCGACCGTCACTGTGCCGTCCTTGGCTTGGTACGACGTGTAGTAGACGTTGCCCCTGCGGAATGGAGACTGCTCGCGGTAGACCTCCTGCATCGTCTCGTAGGACGCGCCCGCCTCCCTCAGCGCCTGAAGGTCTTCCAGCAGCTCCGCGCGCGGCTCCTCGTTGAGCGCGGCTATGCTCATGAACCGGCCGCACTGGACCGCCAACGCCGAACCCAGAAGCGACGCCTCGATCTTCTGGCCCTTGCCGGTGCGCTCGCGGTGGTAGAGCGCCGCGCACACGGACCACGCGATGGATAACCCGGTGGCGTAATCGGCTATGGCCGTGGACGTTATCTGCTGCGGCACGCCGTCCTGGACCTTGCCTTCCGCCGCCATCAGCCCGGTCATGGCCTGCACCACGATGTCGTAGCCGGGCCTGTAGCTGTCCGGTCCCTTGCGTCCATAGGCGGTGTTTTCGCAGTATATGAGGCGGGGATTGATCGCCGACAGACTCTCGTAGTCCACCTTCAGGTTGTAGGGCACGTCCGGACGCGCGTTGATTATCACCACGTCCATGTCGGGGAGGAGCCGGTGGACTACCTCGAGCGCCTCCGGCCGGGTGAGGTCGAGGGGAAGGCTGCGCTTGCCGCGGTTGAGCGACATGTAGGTCGGGCTCTCGGTGGGGATGAATTCCCGGGCGAATCGCCACGGCTCGCCCCACGGCGGCTCCACCTTGATGACGTCGGCTCCCATGTCGCTGAGCAGCATTCCACCGAAAGGCCCGGCGATTATCTCCGTAAACTCCAGTATCTTCACGCCGTCTAGAGGTCCTGGCATACGCTCACCAATCCTGCTCTTGGGTTAGCCCTGAAAGATGTCCTCGGGCAGGAACGCCGACACCGTGACATTCGGCAGGTCGACGATGTTGCTGATCTTGAGGTCCACCGCCACGCTGCAGATCACGTATGCCTGCTCGCGGCTCCAGCCCCGCTCGCCAAGCAGATCGATCATGTTCAGCAGGGCGTTGCGGGCGGCCAGTGTCACGTTCTCTCCGTCGTTGACTCCCTCGCTGGTGATGGGATATCCCATCGTGGCGATGAAGTTGCGCGGAGCGGCCCACTCCGGGGACGCGAAGTAGCCCGGATGCGAAAACCGTGGCATTCGAATGCCGTGCCGCTCAGCTTCGCCCTTGTGCACGGTGAACTTCACCACCGGAGTCGCCCCCATCTCGATGGCGGTGATGCAGCACTCCGAGTCGCCCTGCGCGAAGTGGCCGTCTCCAGCCGAATATAGGCCACCCGGCACAGCCACCGGAATCAGCAGCTTCGAACCCTTCGTGAGCTGCTTCACGTCCACGTTTCCGCAATTCTCGCGGGGCGGTATCGTGCGCAAACCCTGGCTCGCCACCGGCTCGGTCGCGGGCACCGCGTCCTCCGCGTCCGGCGGCGCGGCGACTCCCCCGCGCGCCACGAGGGCTGCCTCGCGTTCGCGCCACTCCTCGACCTGCGCCCGCGACGGCGCCAAGCCTGCCGTACCCATGAATGAGCCATCGGGAATCCGCACGCCGGGAAGCTGGCTCGAGGTGGCCCAACCGTCACTCATCTCCCAGTGGACGAGGTACGGCTCGGTAAACAGGTCTCTCAGAAAGCCCGAGCCCGGCCGAATCCGGGTCCATCCGTATGGCTGCGGCAGGATATCGACGTACTCTATCTCGAGGAGATCCCCAGGCATGGCCCCCTTCACGTAGACCGGCCCGGTAAGCGGATGTCCCACCTTCGCGTCCATGCCCTCGAGGTCGGCAACGCCCATACCGGGCTGAATCTGCCCGTCCGAAGCGTCCCGCGTTTCCAGGAGCACGCGCTCGCCCGGGTCGATCTCCAGTATGGGTGGGATGTCCGGATGCCAGCGGTTGTGTCCGGTGTGCGGCTCCTGCTTGAGGCGTTTGGTGCGGTCGATTTCGATGCCCTTCAAGACCTCGCCTCCTAATGCCCTGCGGTGTCTTGCCGTCTCCAAGCTTCCACCCCACCTGCCGAAAGCAGAATAGCAGCAATACAGCCGGTTTGCTACCCGTCGGCCTCGGCGCGGTAGGCAGTCATGTCCGCCGCTGGGTCGAACAGGAACTTGCGCCAGTAGGGCAGGTCGAACATCCGACTCGCCTCCGTCCACACAGCCGCCGACGCCGCGTCGCCTGCCAGAGCCTCGTACCGCTCCTCGTAGAGGCCCACAAGCCGCTCAAAGTCGGCCCGGAAGTCCGGCGGATAGGAGTACTCGCGCTCGCGCACTCGCGCGATGATGGCGGCGCCTTGCTCGCCTATATCCCCCCAGGGTATGGACTCATAGGCACGCTTGAACGCGGCCAGGTCCTGCTCGAATCGCGGCACCGAGTCCATGCCGTGCGAGGCCGCGTATCCGTCCGTGTCCGCAGGAAGGTCGCCCAGCGGGACGTACCACTTGAGCAGCTCAGCGTAGAAGTCGTGCGCATCGAGCGCGGGTCGTCTCCTCGTCGCCTCTTTCGTCTCCGTCGCGCCTCCTGTATCTATCAGGGTTATGGTTGCGCTCTTCGGGTCGAAGAAGACGTTCTGGGGTCGGGCGTCCAATAGCACAAGCCCTTGGCCCAGAAACGCTTCGGCAACCTCCAGCACATCCAACGCCACGCAAAACCTCGGCCGGTCGGGATGCCCGCGCACGGGATGAAGAGCGAATAGCTGCTGAGGCAGGCCAATGGGCATTCGCCTGATGCCGTCCGTAGCGCTGCCTACGAGCGGCACGCCTGCTGCTCTCCGCTCCACGACAATCATGTACGGTCTATCGTGGGAGTCACCGAAGTAGTCGGTTCCCGGTTCCACGGCGCAGTGAGCGACTACCCCGGCCAGGTGCTTGGAGGCGCTTCCCAAGACTTGCTGAAAGGAAACCGAACGTAAGAGCCGGCGCTCCGCGTCTGCGTGCTGGCCCCGCGCGATCAGCGTTGGGTGGGGCCGCTTGATGACGATCGGGGAGCCGTCCTCCAGGTCCGTCGCCGCGAGCACCTGGCAGTCCGCGCCCTCGCCGATTGGGCCGAAGAGCCGAAAGCGGGACAGACCGGATACCTCGAGTTCCACGCTCAACTCCGGGCCGCACGTCGTCCTGTTCGAGCCCAGGCCGCAAGACTACGCGAACCTGACAGCCTGCAGGCGCCTCCCGGAACGAGACCTATCGCCACACCTCTATCAGCTTGAACTGCTCCGCGAGCTCCACGCCGATGCGCTTGCCGACCTCCCTGTGCCTCGCCATCGACCTCTCCCGGCGCGCGCTGGTCGGCTCGCCCACCTGGCTGACGTGGCAGTACAGCGCCTTCATCTTGGTGTCGAACGTGTCCGTGATGTCAAGGAACGTATCCGGCTCCTCCGCGCTCCACAAGAACACCTCGCGCACCTTGTGCGGTTCCAGCCCCTCCTCGAGATGCTGCGGAAAAGCGAGGTGATCGCGCGAGTAGGGGAAAACTGCGTCCAGCGTCACCCGGCCGGTCACGATGTGGTCCCGATGGCGGATGTACGGTCGGTTGGGGTCGATAGTGACAACAGTGTAGGGCCGGTGCCTGCGAATCTCGCGCACGATGCGCTCCCGGAGTTCGGGTCCGTCCTCCAGGCCCTGGTCAGGAAATCGCAGGAACACCACCTCGGAAATGCCCAGCACCTTTGCCGCGTTGCGCTGCTCCTCCTCGCGGGTGCGGGCGAGATCGGACGGGTCCACGGACCTGTCGCTCGTGCCATGCCTGCCGTCCGTGGTGACCACCAGCACGACGTCGCGCCCCTCCGCGGTCCACTTGGCGATAGTGCCGCCCGCGCCGCCCTCCGCGTCGTCCGGGTGTGGCGTCACCACGAGCACATTCTTCTTCTCATCCATAATGTTGGAAACGTTCCTCCTTGTTTATGGGCGTTGCTCCGATGGGCCGCAATTGTAACACGGACTTCGGCGAGCCAACCCGTTGAAGCGAGGAGCGTAAACTCGACGAGCGCCTACATCCGGCGGGCCAGCTTGGGATCGAGCACGTCGCGCAGCCCGTCTCCGGCGAGGTTGATGGCCGTGACCGCGATGGCGAGCACCAATCCAGGGAAGAAAATGATCCACATCGCCTTGCTTATGAAGCCTCGTCCCTCGGCCATTATGTTGCCCCAACTGGGTATGGTGGGCGGCGTTCCCGCGCCAAGAAAGCTGAGGTAGGCTTCCGTCAGCACCGCGGCAGCCGCGATGAACGTTCCCATCACGACCAGCGGAGCCAGCAGGTTCGGCACGATGTGGCGCGCGAGAATGCGCACCGGATTCGCGCCAATCACCCTTGCGGCGTCGATGAACGGCTGCTCCCTCAGGCTGAGAACCGAGGCCCGGGCCACCCGTACAGTTCTGGGCGTGTCGACAATGGCCAGCGAAATGATGACGTTCTGGACGCTGGCTCCCAGCATGGCCATTAGCGCAATTGCTAGGAGAATGGTGGGTATGGCCATGACGCCGTCCATCACCCTCATCACCACCGAGTCGACCCGGCGAAAATATCCGGCCACGGCGCCAACCACCGCCCCTGTCGCCATGGCGATAAGGGCCACCGAAAACCCAACCAGCAGTGAGATGCGGCCGCCGTAGAGCGACCTGGTATAGACGTCGCGTCCAAACCCGTCGGCGCCGAACCAGTGCTGCGCAGACGGGCCGGTCAGGCGGCTGCCCATGCTGATGTCGGTTGGATCGATGCTCGAAAGCAGCGGCGCCGCCAGGCTGATGATGATGAGCGCCACAATGATCAGTATGCCCGCCGCCATGCTGGGTTGGCGGCGCGCAAGGCGTATGGCCGACCTGGTCCAACCGCCCGTCCTGGGAATTGCGGCCGGTCCTTTCAGCCCTACGGTGTCTCCTGTCGAGCGAGCCATCAGTATCTGATCCTGGGATCCAGGTAGGCGTAGATTATGTCCACGCCGAGGTTGATGAACACGTACATCGTGGCCAACACGATTATCAGGCCCTGAATGACGGGATAATCGCGCGCCACGATCGCGTCCACCGCCAACCTTCCCATGCCCGGAATCGCGAACACGCTCTCGGTCACCACCGCCCCAGAGAGCAGCGCGGCCACTCCAAGCCCTATCACGGTGATGATCGGAAGGGAGGCATTTCTCAGAGCGTGCCTCACGAGCACCAGATTCTCAGTAATCCCCTTGGCCCTGGCTGTTCGCACGTAGTCCTCTTTGAGTATCTCCAACATACTCGCGCGAGTCATGCGCGCGATGAGCGCGACAAGCACCATGCCCAGCGTAACCGTGGGAAGAATGAGATGCCTCGCGTACTCGGTAAAGCCCTCGCCGATGGGCGAGTAGCCGGCGACCGGCAGCAGCGGGAAGTCGAGGCCGAACGACCACAGACCGAATATCCAGATGAGAATGAACCCCACCCAGAACACGGGCATAGAAAACCCCACCGCCGCGAACACCATCACAACCCTATCCACCCACGAGTTGGCCTTCCAGGCCGCCAGCACGCCAATCGGCACCGCAATAAGCACGGCGGCCACCTCTGTTATCAGCGCCAGGGACAGGGTAGGCTCGACCCGGCTGGCAATCAGCCTTAGGACCGGCTCATCAGACTTGCGTATCGAATTTCCCAGGTCGCCGCGCAGCAACTGCGCCATCCACGAGCCAAGCTGGACGGGCAGCGGCTTGTCCAGGCCGAGCCGGGTACGAATGACCTCGACATCCTCCTGCGTCGCCTCATGCCCGGCCAGCACCGCCGCGGGGTCGCCAGGCACAATCCGGAGTAATGTGAAGGTGAACAGGGCCACCACAATCAGCACCGGCACAGTCGCCAGGAGCCTGCGCAGTATGTAAGCCCTCAATACTCACTTCCCTCTAGGCGGGCGCACGAAACCGGCACCGAGTCTGGCCCTCACTCGCCGAAGCGGCCTCGCCCTCGACCCGATTCGCTCACGTTCGGCACTTTCGCTCACGTTCGGCACTAAGGGGGCGCTGAGCGCCCCCAAAATCAGATCGCGGAAGCGCCTACTGGCCGCGACGCGACGGATCCTCCCAGTAGAGTCCCACGGCATAGAACCCGCCCACGGGCGACGCGATCAGGCCATCCAGGTCTTTGTTCATGGCTCGCAACTGGAAGAAGTTGCCGAGGTGCACGTAAGGCACCTCGTCGAAGAACACCCTCTGCATGTCGTCCGCGATGTTCTTCAGCTCATTCAGGTCGGATTCGCGCGAGAACTTCGACCTCAACTCTTCCATCGCGTCGCTGTTGTAGTATCCCAGGCCATTTTGCCTGAGAGCGCCGTTGGCCAACGGGAGGAACGCCCAACTGCTCATCCACGTCGGCGCTATGTCCCACTCGTCCACGGCGGTGGAGTCGCTGGGAGCGAGGATCAACTGCACCTCGGTAGCCCAGTCAACCACGCGGTAGTCGACGTTTATTCCGGCCCGCTTGAGCTGTTCGTTCAGCACGATCGATATGGGATGAATGGTGGGGTAGTCCGCCGGGTCGAGCAGAATTATCGGCTCGCCGTCGTAGCCCGCCTCGTCGAGCAGCTGCTTGGCCAGTTCCACGTTGTTCGTGCTGTACCTGTCGCCCGCCAATTCCTCGTTGGAAAAGAACGTGCCGCACGACCACAACGAGGCACAGGTCGACCAGAGATCGGGAGGCCCGTAGCCTTGCATTATCTCCTCGGCATTGGTGAGAGCCTGAAGCGCGCGGCGCATCAGCAGGCCATTCGGAGTGTGATCGAAGGGAGGCGCCGCCTTGTTGAAGAAGAAGATGGGCTGAGAGCCGGGCCTGCCAATGGCGACCTCTACCTTATCGTTCTCGTTCAGTTCTTCATAGAAGTCCAACGACATGATGTCCAGGAAGTCCACGGTGCCCGTAACGAGCGCCGCCACCCTGGTCTGCTGGTCCGGGACCTCGAGCATCTCGAGTTGGTCGAGGTACGCCACCTTGCCGCCCGCCAGGAAGCTGGGAGACTCGTCGCGCGGCGAGTAGTCCTGGAACTTTTCCAGCACGATGCTGTGCCCCAGATTCCACTCCACGAACTTGAACGGGCCGGAGCCGGTGTGGTCGCTCACAAGCTCGGAAGAAGGCGTCGCGGCGACGTCCGCCGGCATGATGACCGGGTAGGAGGCCGTGGGAATGCCCAACCCCTGCAGGAATATGCCGACCGGCTCCGTGAACTTGGCGGTGAGCTGGTTGTCATCGACCTTGGCGAACTCCGTCAACGCGTCGTTGAAGAAGGAACCGTAGGCGGACTTCTCCCGCCAGCGGTGCATCGAAGCAATCACGTCGTCCGACGTCACGGGGTCGCCGTTGTGGAACGACTGGCCGTCCCTCAGCGTGAATACAAACGTTGCGCCGCCGTCCTCCACAGACCAGTCCTCGAGCATCTGCGGCTGAAGCGCGCCCTCCTCGTCCCAAGAGACGAGCGTGTCGTACAGGTTGTAGCCGTAGGTCAGCGTCACCGCGGCCGAAGTCACGTGGGGATCCAGCGAGCCGACGCTTCCCTGCGATATCCAACGCAGGTTCCCGCCAAACCTGGCTAGCGCCTCCGGCACAGGTGTCGGCAGCGCTCTGGACGGCCTCTGCTGAATGCCCGCCACTGCTGGGGCGGGCAGAACGTCGAGCGGGATCGCGGTGGCTGCCGGGGCCGCGGGCGCGGCGGGCGCGGGCGCTTGGGGAGCCTGCTGGCCCATCTGTCCGGACGCCGCGGCCGGAGCGGCCGCCTCCGGCTGCGCCGGCTGCTGTCGTTCGCCCGGCTCGGCCGACGCGCAGGCCATGGAGAACACGGCCATTACCAGAAGAGTCAGGGCCGTCGCTATTGCGCTTGGAAGCCTCATCCTGTTCCTCCTGCTGTGGCCTCCTTCGAGACCGGATCAAACTGGTCCGGGGACGTCGATGCGGTTGTCCTCAAACTGGCGCATACCCCGCCAACTGCCACCGTCCAGCGCAAACCTACTACAAGCCGGAGTCATTGTCCAATTTCACGGCCGAACAGATTGGCCGCGAGCTCCAGCGCATAGTCTTGTCGCCCTTGCCTAGTCCCCGGCGGCGGTTGCGGCCCTCTCCGTCTTGAAGTTGGGCATCACGTCCCGGGCGAACCAGTCCAACTGCTCGAGGATTACGCTCTGGGGCGTGCCGATCACGTTCCCCATGTTCACCTCTTCCAGCCCCGGATACATCTCCTGTATGCGTAACAGCTTCTCGGCGATCAGGTCCGGCGGGCCGCACAGCCACGAGCCGGATTCCACCGCCTGCTCGAGCGTCGGCAGGCCCGCGAACGGCGCCCGCGCCGGGTCGCCGAGCGCGCTTATCTGCTCATCGGATAGCCCACGGACGAACCCGAGCGGCGCGAACATCTTCATGTTCTCCTCGAAATAAGTCCTGGCCTCGTCGATAGCCTTGGCCTCGGTCTCCGCGATGTGGAAGGACACGCCCATGATCAGGTCGCCTCCAAGCTCCGTCTCCTTGCCGTGTTCCGCAAGCGTCTGCTGCCATGCGCTCACCACCTGCTGGGCCGCGCCGCCCGGCGCCGCGCCGCCGCCGATTATGCCCTTGATCCCGTGCTTCGCCATGAAGTTCAGCCCGCGCGGGCTGGCGCTCACAATCGGCTGCCAGCACTCGACCGGCAGATTGACCGGGCGGGGCACCAGCGTAATCTCCTTCAGGTCGTATCCGCGGTAGGGCACATCCGGCGGTATCTGGTAGTGCTTGCCGTGGTGCGAGAACGACTCGCTGTTGAACGCCTTGAACATGACGTCCACTTGCTCCTCGAACAGCTCGCGGTTGGCGTCCGCGTCCAGCATGGGCGCGCCGAACACCTCCACCTCGCGCGTGTGGTAGCCACGCCCGACGCCGAAGATGACGCGCCCTCCTGTCAGCACGTCCGCCGTCGCGAAATCTTCCGCCATCCGGAGAGGATGCCACATCGGGGCGATGTTGAAGCCGCAGCCGAACTTGACGTTCTCGGTGAGATGGGCCAGGTGAACTGCCAGCATCAGGATATTGGGTATGCACTCGTACCCCTCCCGCTGGAAGTGGTGCTCGGCGAACCAAAGAGTGCTGTACCCCGTTCGGTCCATCAACTCCGCCATTGCCTGCGACTTGTCGAACACCGTAGCCAGATGCTCGTCTGAGAGCCAGCGATCATTGACTGGCGTTCCCGTCCAGCCCATGTCTTCCAGGTCCACGTGCCCCGCGAACAGAGTCCCGAATCTCTTTATCATGTCTTTCCCCCCACTTCGCTTGTCCTTTGCCTTGCCCCACATTGTAGGGCGGCGGGTTTGCGTGTCAACCTGATTCGATTATCCACCACTGACCCCTGTATAATCGCATGATTCTCGAATCCGAAAGGAGCTTCCACATGCCAATCCAATCCGGGTATCTCTTCACCGCCAGCATGGACGTCCGGCCCGACAAAGAGGACGTGTTCAACGATGTGTACGACACCGAACACGTGCCCCTGCTGCAACAGGTTCCGGGGGTCATATCCATCGCGCGGTTGAAGACGGAGGAGCTGACGATGATACTGGGCGGCGAGCACCGCACGATTGTCGTCGAGGGCGAACCGCGCTACAGCGCCATCTATGAGATCGAGTCGCCCGAGGTGCTGACCAGCGACGCATGGGCGGACGCCGTCGACAGCGGTCGCTGGCCCGACGAGGTAAGGCCATTTACCACCAACCGGCGCCACGTCTTGCGCCGGCTGCTGCCTTCGTGAGCCTCTCCCGGCTGCTCGCCGTCGCTCTCCAAAGTGGCCCGACCGGCAGATGCTGAGGATGTCTCGGGCCCGCCGCGCCAACTACAAGTGGTGGGCCTTTGCCACGGTCGCCATCGGCACATTCGTTTCCGTACTCGACCAGTCGGGCCTGTCTCTGGCGCTCCCGCTGATTGCCGACGACCTGGACGCCTCCATACCGGCGGTGCAGTGGGTAACGCTCGCCTACATGCTGGCCACCAGCTCGCTTTTGCTGCCCGTTGGCCGGATGTCCGACATCCTCGGCCGCAAGCTGGTGTACGCCGTCGGCTTCGTGATCTTCATCGCCGCGGCCGTCCTTGCCGGGACGTCCAACGCCCTGCGCTTCATCGTAGCGTTTAAGGCGCTGCAGGGAGCGGGCGCCGCGATGATCCAGGCCAACGGCATGGCCATCGTTACCACCACGTTCCCCGCGAGCGAGCGCGGCAAGGCAATAGGCTCGCTGATGACAACGGTCGGCTTGGGCGCCATCGCCGGGCCGATCGTCAGCGGGGCGGTGGTGGGCGTCTTCGGATGGCGCGCCGCGTTCTTCCTGGGAGTGCCGATCGGACTTCTCTCACTGGCGGCCGCGATAGCAATTCTCGACTCCCGTCCGCACGAAACAAGGGAAGGGGACGGCAAGGGCGGATTCGACTGGCTGGGCGCGGGACTTTCGGCCGCTGCGCTTTCGGTACTGCTTCTGGTTGTCACCAACGCCCACGTACTGGGCTGGACTTCGCCGCTGTCGATAAGCGCCCTGGGTATGGTGGTGGCAATGTTGGGCGTTTTCGTCTGGTGGCAGTCACGAGCTCCACAGCCCATGCTCGCCCTCGAGCTGTTCAGGCGCAGGCTGTTCACTTTCGGAAGCGTCGCGAGCTTCCTTACCTTCATGTCCGGAAGTTCCGTGTTCTTTCTCATGCCCTTCTACCTGCAAGGCGTGCGAGGACTCACCCCCTGGGAGACGGGGCTGCTGCTGAGCCCGACGGCCGTCTGCTTTGCCGCCGCCGGACCCTTCGCGGGGCGCCTCTCCGACAAGTACGGCTGGCGCTGGTTCATAGTTGGCAGCTTAGCAGTTATCAGCATAGCCATGCTCGGCCTCGCCACCATCGGCGACGATCCGCCCCTCTGGCGCGTGCTCGGCCCGCTGTTTCTCCAGAGCCTGGGCATGGGTTTCTTTTTCTCTCCCAACTCCAGCGCCATCCTGAGCACGGTTGAGCGTTCGAGATACGGCGTCGCGACAGCTTTCATGACTCTCATGCGCACAGGGGCGAGCGTAATCGGAATTGCGCTGGTGACCTCCATTGTAACGGCGGTGATGGGTTCGATGGGCTTCGAGCCGAGCCTGGACGCCATTGCATCGACTGAAGGAGTGGAGGAGGGCGTCAAGGGGGCGTTCACCCAGGGGCTGCGTATGGCCTACTACGTGATGTTTGGTCTCAACGTGGTGGCCTTGGCGCTTTCGATGCTGCCGGGGGCGTCCGCCACGTCGGCAGCGAGCACCTCGCAGGTTGGCGAGAAGGCCCCCGCCGGTTAGGATGGAGGAGTGTTGAAGCTGCCTGCTGCGATTGGCCCCATCGACCGGATTGCGAGAAGCCCGAATTACAAGTGGTGGGCATACTTCTCCATCGCCACCGGATTGTTCCTCACCGTTCTCGATCAGTCCGGCGTCAACATCGCGCTTCCCAGGATCGCGGAGGAGTTCGACGCCGACATCCCCACCGTGCAGTGGATCAGCCTCAGCTACGTGCTCAGTACCAGCGCGACACTGATGCCGCTCGGCCGCCTATCGGACATACTGGGCCGTAAGCTGGTATACGTGACCGGATTCTTTGTATTCGTGGCCGCCGCTGCCCTCGCCGGCTCGGCCGACACCTTCATGCTCATCATCGTCGCCAAGGTGATCCAGGGCGTCGGCTCGGCGGCGATCCAGGCAAACGGCATGGCGATGATCACACAGGTCTTCCCGGAGAGGGAACGGGGCCGCGCGCTGGGGCTGTACATGACCATAATCGGCACGGGCGCGATCACCGGCCCCGTCGTAGGCGGCCTGCTCGTGACCCAACTGGGCTGGCGCTACGTCTTCTTCGCGAGCGTGCCCATAGGCCTAATCGCAATAGCCGCGGCGCTGGCCGTTCTCCGCGGCCAAGGCGCGAGCGGCCCTGATAGCGTGCGCCAGCGCTTCGATTGGGCCGGAGCCGCTCTCTCCTCCGCGGCGCTCGTCACCTTCCTCCTGGGCATCACCAACGCCCACCAGCTCGGCTGGCTTTCTCCGCCCGTTTTGCTGGCCATGGGTCTCGCGCTGTCGCTGGCCTCGGCGTTCATATGGTGGGAGCGGCGAATCGACCACCCGATGCTCGACCTGGGCTTCTTTCGCGTAAGGGCGTTTTCGTTTGGAGTGGCGGCCAGGTTTCTCAGCTTCCTCGGAGGCACGGCGGTCTTCTTCCTCATGCCATTCTATATCATCCAGGGGCTGGGCTACCAAGCCAGCACCGCGGCCCTGCTCATGCTGCCAGGCTCCGCCTCGATGGCCCTCATGGCGCCGATCGTGGGTCGCGTGTCCGAGAAGCTCGGTACCCGCTGGCTTTCCGTAGCAGCCATGGCCAGCTCGACGGCGGGGATGTTTCTGTTCTCGCGTCTCGGCATCGACTCGTCCCCCATACACGTGATGGCGGGTATGGTGCTGACTGGCGCCGGAATGGGCGCGTTCTCGTCCACGAATACCAGCGCCATCATGGGGTCGCTCGACCGCCGCTCCTACGGCATCGCGTCAGCCTTCCTGAATCTTGTCAGAACGTTCGCCAACCTGACCGGCGTCGCCGTAGGCGCGGCCATCACCGCCTTCACTATGGCATCGCTCGGGTTCGAGCCTAGCCTCGCGGATCTGGGGCAGTCGGCGGACGCGGAGGGCGCGAGGTCCGCGTTCGTGTTGGGGCTGAACCGCGCGTTCCTACTGTCCACGGCTCTGATGATGATGGCGCTGGTGTGTGCCGCGCTTCGAGGCGAGCCCGTCCCGTACGCTGAGCCGGTGGGCGACCAGCAGGAGCGGACTGAGCCGGTATCGGGGCGGACGAGCTAGCCGCTCAGTCCGCTCTTTGCGCGCGAGTATAGGCGGATTAGCTCGTCGGCCTCGCGATTGTCGCGGTCAGGGAAGGTCACTGGTACGTCGTCCCCGTTTGTGAGGCGAAAGAACACCGTCGTGTTTGGCGGCACTCTAATCAGGCTCTTGAGCACCAGGTAGAGGCCCAGAAGCAGGCCAACCATTCCGACCACGAACAGCAGCAACTCCACGGTCTCGAAGATGCCGCCGAGCTCTCGCAGGAATCCGCTTCCCAGCGCGCCGACTGCTGTGATCAACGCCCCTCCCGCGAGGAACCGCACGCCTTGTCTCATTCGGCTTTCCTCACCGCCGTTCCGCTTCTCGTACTTGACGATGTCCGACAGATCGGCGAACCTGTCAGGCCCGTCACCGGGCTTGGCCTTGACGCGCGCCAGCAGCCGGCGGTTGGTAAGTACACCGCTGCCTCCCTCGAACACGATCTGTTCGCCCGGAAGTAACTCCACGTTTGCGGATGAGAGCATCGGTCAGTCACCATTGGCAAGAGTAAGTGGGAGTTTACAACAGTGGGACGAAAGCGAAAAGGGCATGCCTGGCTGAACTCAATCGACTCCCCCTGCGTTAGCCACGCGACAATAGGCCATCGAACATCCGGGGCGGAGGCGCCGGAATGAACTCCCGGACCATTGCGGGATGCTTGATGAGACGAAGGTTTGCCTCTGTCGCACGCCGGTGATATTATGTATCGGAAGTCTGCGGATGATCAGGATGATCAAGCGGTTGCCAAGTCCCCAAGGCAAGACCGATATGTACTGGTTTACGCGGCAATGATATGTGGTATCATATAAGCATGGCAGGCACGTATCTCAAAGACTAGCACACAGGCGGTCAAGCATGATGATGACACAGGGCGTAAGACCCGACCTCTTGGCAGCGCTCGAGGATCGAGGCCACCGACTGACTTCCCCGCGGCGCAGGGTAGTCGACCACTTGAGCGATAAGCTCGAGGGGTTCAGCGCGGAACAGGTGCACGAAGAGCTGCCGGAAGTAGGACGAGCCACCATCTACAGGACGATCAAACTGCTCGTAGAGGCGGGCGTAGTCTGCAAGCTTGCCCTCCCCAACGGCTCGCCAAAGTACAGCCTGGCGAGATTCGAGCACCACCACCATACCGTCTGCATCAGGTGCGGGAACGTGGGCGAATTCAGGGCCGCCACTATCGAGCGGATTGTGCGCGCCCTCGGAAGCGATATTCCGGGAGATATTCTCGGCCATCGTATCGAATTCTACATCTGCTGCGAAAGGTGCTTGGAACGAGAAGACGACTGATTCGGCAACGCAGGACGTCCATGCGGGTCATCCGGGCAGAGCCTTTACCGCCGGCCGGCGCAACGTTGGGCAGGCGGCCCCGCGGCCGGAGAGCACCGGGCTGCCAGTTACGATAGGGAGACTGAGAATGCGCGACTCGTCGCGGCAATCACCACGTATAGTGGCGAGTTCCGTGTCTGTGGAGATAGGCGGCTTCAAGGCCCTAACGGGCGTGGACTTCGAGGTGGAGGCGGGCACGCTGATGGCCGTGCTCGGACCGAATGGCGCGGGCAAAAGCACGCTGTTCGGGGCGCTGGCCGGCACCGTGCCTATCACCGGGGGCAGCGTGACCCTGCTGGGAGACGGCGCGCGTAAGGGAGCGCTGGCCTACGTCCCCCAGCGAGACAGCGTAAACTGGCGCTTTCCGGCGACTGCATTCGACGTTGTGATGATGGGCCGCTGCCTCAACGCGGGCTTGCTGCACGCGCTCGGCAGAGTAGACCGGGAAAAGTCCAGAGAATGCCTGGAGCGCGTTGGCCTCTGGGACAGGCGCGACGCTCTCATGGTGGAGTTGTCGGGCGGGCAGCGCCAGAGAGTGTTCGTCGCTCGCGCCCTCGCTCAGGAAGCGGTAATCCTGTTGCTGGACGAAGCGTTCAGCGGTGTTGACGTCGGCGCTCAAGAAGGACTGGTCAGAGTGCTTCAGTCCCTCCGTGACGAAGGCAAGATAGTGCTCCTCGCTACTCATGACATCTCTAATCTCGCGCGTCGATTCGACCAGGTGCTCTGCCTCAACCGGCACGTCTGTGCCTGTGGTCCGCCCGACGAAGTGTTCACTTCCGAAGTGCTCGAAGAACTCTATGGCTCCCACGGCGTCGAGTTCGCCAGGGACCCCGGCGTGGGAGCGTAGCCGATTTGACCGAGGTGCTGGTCGAGCCTTTCACCTTTGGCTTCATGCAGCGGGCCCTCATCGTCTCCGTGCTCGTGGGCGTGATGTGCCCGGTGCTAGGGGCCTATGTGATCACCAGAGGCAGCGCGTTCATGGGCGACGCCCTGGCGCACTCGGTACTTCCCGCGATGGCCCTGGCGTTCCTGCTGAACATCAGCCCATTCATTGCGGCAGTACCTGGCGGAATCGCAATAGCTCTGCTAATGGGATACCTCAGTCGCCGCACGCGCATCAGCGAGGATACCTCCATAGGCATTGTGTTCGCGGGCCTTTTCGCGTTGGGGCTGGTGATGCTGTCGAAGTTCTCAGTGGGCGTGAACATAGAAGACCTGCTGCTGGGACAGGTGCTGGGCGTTTCCGTCACAGACGTCTACGTGTCGCTTGGACTGTGCGCTCTCGTGCTGGTCGGCCTGTACGTCTACCACAACCCCCTCGCCTACACGTCATTCGACCCGATAGGCGCTGAGGTGGTAGGCATCAAGACTTCGTTCGTGGAAGCGATTCTTCTCACGATGCTGGCACTCGTCATCGTAGTTGGCATACAGGCGGCGGGCATCGTTCTTGTTATGGCAATGCTCATCACGCCGGCCGCGACGGCCTACCTGCTGGCGAGACGGTTCGTGGGCGTGATGACGGTCGGAGCCGTAATCGGCGGTGCGTCCGCAATCACCGGGCTCTACCTGTCATTCCACTTTAACCTGCCTTCCGGTCCCGCCATGGCGCTGGTGGCCACCGGCGTCTTCGGAGTCGTAGCGGCCTGGAAGCGCCGCACTATCTGACGGTCAGGCGATCTCGCCGCGGGCCACTCTCTCCAGAAACCCGCTGAGGTCCGGGGGCAGCTCGGACGAGAACTCCACGTACTCGCCGCTCTCCGGATGCCGAAAGCCCAGGACCGCCGCGTGTAGGAACTGCCTCGCTATCGAGTGAGGCCCACGGCCATAGGTACGATCGCCCACCACCGGGTGGCCTACCGACGCCAGCTGCACGCGAATCTGGTGGGTGAGTCCAGTAACCAGCTTAACCTCCACCAGGCTGCAACCGGGGTGGCGCTCCAGCACGCGGTACAGCGAAACCGCCTCTCGCCCTCCTTCCACGACCGCCATCCGCTGCCTGTTGGCGGGATCCCTCGCGATTGGCGACTCGATCGCGGCGCGGCATGGCTCGATACGCCCTCTCACCAGCGCCAGGTACATCTTGTGGAAGGCCCTCTGTTGTAGTTGCGTGGTGAGGTCCGCGTAGGCGCTCTCCGTCTTGGCGACTACCAGTAGCCCGGAGGTGTCCTTGTCGATCCGGTGTACGATTCCACGCCTCATGCTGGGATCGTCGGGCAATCCTGGGCAGCGCTCCAGCAGTGCGTTCAGCAGAGTGCCGTCGCATTGCGCGGGCGTGGGATGGACGACCAAGCCGGCTGGCTTGTCCACCACAATGATGCTCTCGTCCTCGTGTACGACTCCGAAGGCTATCCGCTGCGGCAGGTCGCCGGGCATACTCGCATCAGGCAACTCCGCGATGACTCGCTGCCCCACCCGAACCCGAGTGGAAGGCCTCGCGGGCAAGCCATCCAGCGTGACGTGCTTCTCCTCGATCAGTCTGCGCGCCCTCGAACGGGAGAGGCCCGGCACCTTGGACGCGACGTAGGCGTCAAGGCGTTCGCCGTCAACCGCGACGGCGTACTCGTGCTTCGCCCTCACGGCTGTTCGCTTCTCTCTGACTCTCCGGCGGGCTTCGCAGACCGCTTCCCGGCCCCATCTCGCCCGGCGAGAAGGAGCACCGACACGAGAACGATCATGCCGACAACAATGCACGAGTCGGCGACATTAAAGATGGGCCAGGGCCCCACGTCGATGAAGTCCACTACGGCGCCGGTCCTCACCCTGTCGACCAGGTTGCCCAGCGCGCCTCCGAGTTGCAACCCGATAGCGGCTCGCAGCAGCGGCCTGTTCAGGCTGTGAGCGCGATAGAAGTAGATAAGGAATCCGATGGCGACCAGCGACGCCAAAATGAGCGCCAGTGTCTGGTTGGGGAAGAGTCCGAACGCGGAGCCGGTGTTCGTGCCGTAAGTCAGCCGGAAGAACCCTGTGGCCGGCCACGACTCCCCAAGCTCGAAGTTGCTGCGCACGAATAGCTTGGTGAGCTGGTCCAGCGCGAACGCGGCCGGAGCCAGCAGCAGCCAGGCATGGCCGGCGAGCCTGAACCCGCTGATGCTGTCGGCTTCGAGCGGCTCCGTGGCTCGCCGCTCCGCTTCCGGTTCTACGCTCATGTTCCGCCGCTCCGTCGGTATCCTTCCTGGAAGTCAGAATATCACATGAACGCCGGTACAGGCACGGCTACAACATTCCGGTGCGCAGCCAGCGCCCCCTGGCGTAGTAGACGTAAAGCAGCCCGAGCCTCGACGTCATGCCAATGACGATCGCCCAGGGGACACCGAACTCGCCGAGCGGCGTGAACATAGACAGCGCGAACATCAGCGGAATCTCAACCGCCCACATAGTGGCTATCGTTATCACCATCGGGGCCATGGTAGCGCCGGTGCCGTTCAGCGCCTGCGTGAAGACCTGCACTGTGCTCACCGAAACGTAGCCGACCGCGACGATGCTGACCCACGTCGCGGCCTGGGAGACGAACTCAGGCTCGCTGTTGAACAGCCTTGCGACCGCATCGGGAAAGAGGAGGAACAGCGCAACTACCAGCAACGACCCTGTCGCCGCGTAGACCAGCGCCCAGTTGATGGAACTCTTGGCTCTATCCGGAAATCCGGCGCCCAGGTTCTGTCCGGCCAGCGCTCCCGCCGCACGTCCGAGGCCACGGCTGCCCTGGCTAACCACGTTCTCGGCGCGGCGCGTGAGCGCGAACGCGGCCAGCGCGGCATCGCCGAACGTCGCCACCAGTCCCACCACCGCCAGCTGGCCCAGCCCGCGCTGCATGTTCGTCACCGACGCAGGCGCTCCAATCTTGACCAGCCGCCAGATTAGCGGAAGGTCCAGACTGTAGTCTCGCACGCTGAGGGTAAGCCGCGAGGTGCCCTTCAGCAGCGCATAGAAGTTCATCGCGCCGCCCAGGGTCACGGCCACCAGGTTCGCCACCGCCGCGCCCGTAAGCCCCAACGACGGGAACCACCACACGCCGAAGATCAGCAGCGGACTGAGCACCAGGTGGGTGATCCTGACCACAAGGGCCGCCTTCAGCGGCGTCATGCTGTCGCCGGACGCCTGGAGCGCGCTGCCGCACAGCCGCTGGTATCCCATCACCGCCATGACGACGAACTGGACGCGCATGTAGCCGGCGGCCTGGGACACCACGGCCTCGCTCAATCCCAGGATGCGGAGCAGGGGTTCGGTGAGGAACATGCCGGCGAGCACCGCCAGCAGGGCGAAGAGGCTCGCGAGGGTAAGGGACTGCGCCAGCACGTGGTTGGCGTAGGAGATGTTGCGAGTGCCTACCGCTCGCGCGATCATCGACCTCATACCGGTGTCCAGCCCCATGCGGGACGTCATTACCAGCATGATGTACGTCTGCGCAACGCCCATGCCGGCAATGGCCTGGAAACCGAGCCGTCCGGCCCATATGAGGTCGGCTATCTGGTCGATTACGCCGAGCTTGCCCTCCGCAATCTGGGGCCAGCTCAGAAACCAGAGGTTGCCGGGGATGCTCCCTTTCGTAAGGTCCCGTGTCGCGTAGGCAGACCGCCTGCGACCGCGGCGGACACCGGCCTGAGAAGAGGCCCCCGTCCGGCCGGTCGTGGCCTGCACCCTCCGTCTGCCGGAGAGTTCGGCGTCGTCATCCGCCATAAGCTTGGACCTCCGGGCCGCACGGGTGCGGGCGGCCATGCGCAAGCATAAGCGAAAGCCAAACAGAGCGTCAAACCAGAAGGTCCATCGCAGCCTGCATCATCCTAGCCGGTGCACGGCTCTTCAGCTCAGCACCGGCAGAGCTTCGCCACTCGCACGGAAGCGGGTGTCTAAAGGCTCGAGCGCGAGAACGGCCTCGACTCGGATGGCATGCCTATTGGATTGTTAAAGGCTCGCCCGTATCGCGAATGGGTTGGCTGCGCGGCAGGGCCGGGACTGGCTCGCGCGGTGGCCACGAGGACAGACCGCGCAGCACCTCTCGACCTGCTGCCGCGTGATTGGGCCGGGGACGCCGTCGGCAAGGTGATGCGGAACCGGG
>DAOUJL010000065.1:0-3182 GCA_034422735.1 Dehalococcoidia bacterium
GCACTTCCGCCGCATCTTCTCCCGATTCGACAAACTGGCGAGCAGGTACCTCGGATTCCTCCACTTCACAGGCGCTCTCATATGGCTAAGATGAAATGTCAACACTACCTAAGTCGTGGCCCGCGAAATAGTTGGGCAGGCCGTAAAACCCGCTGTTCTCGAGATAGATGTCCTGGTCGAGCGCCATCATCGTGTTGATGGAATGAGTGGTGGGGACCGCATTGGCGAACATGTTGCGGAAACGCCGCATCTCCACTTCCATTACCCGGTGGAATTCGGTGGACTCGATTCCCATATACTCCCTCATTATGGCCTCGGGGGTGATTGAGTCGAAGCCCACGAAATAGATGTTGGGCGTCTCATCGAATGCGACCGAACGCACACTTGGATGGTCTTCCCATCCATCGTCGTAGTAGCCGTTGCTACCCTCGCCGAATCTGTACTCAAGCGCAAGGAACAACATCGCAACGAGCAGCGCCGCGGCCAACAAGGCGATGACTCCCCAACGCGATGGGTGCATAGCCCTGGACAGCACGTACAGGGTGAGCACGGACCCGGCGCACACCAGGGCAAACACACCCCACATTGAAAGTCTGCCTACGTAAAGCAGGCCGCCAGGCGTACTCATCCCAAATAGCACCCCGGGCCCGATTTCCAGCCACACGGCGGTGACGACGGCCAAGGCCGCCGCGACCGTCAGCGCCAGCCCGCCCCAGCGGAGATCTTCGATCACCCGGAACGCCGTGATCAGGGCGAAGAGTGACGCGGTGAGTACCAAGATCATCCAGAACGCGTTGGAGGGGTTGAATAACTCTGTGTGGACCACGTATACGGTAAATACGCCCGCCAGAGTCGTCAACGCCAGCGCCACGTTCGAGATGCCGCCTCTGCTCGGAAGCGCGAGCGCCACGACAAGCAGCGCTCCGGTGAAGACAATCACACGCACGAGGACGCCACGCAATTCGAACGCGGGGAAGTCGCCGCCGGACCCTGTGTATGTGAACCCCAGTGCGGCCACTATCAGCAAAACCGCGAAGGTTAGCTTGAAAGTCCCTTCCGATACCCCCGTGAGCCGTGACCCAAGACTTCTCATAGCAGACAATTCTAAATCCAGTACCGTGTCAGCCCAGTGTACCAACACCTTGGTGTTGATGGGTCATTGAGTTGTGACAAGGTGTCGATTGCAGTGGACACGGAATTGAAACCCGTCCTGTCGCCATAGAGCTACTAATCATTTCAGAGTCTTCGTACCACCAGCTCTGTGAAATGATGTAGGCGGGCGCGCTAGTCGTAGCCGATGGTGTTGTAGCAGGCGACCCAGTGGTTGTCGGCGATCTCTTCCAACGGCGGGCGGGGGCTGGTGCGGCACTCGGCGGTGGCCTTGGAGCAGCGGGGCAGGAACGGGCACTGGTCGGGAGGGTCCATCATCTGTGGCGGCGCGCCCTGCATGGGAGTGAGTGAGCGCTGGGGCGCGTCGAGCCTGGGCAGCGCCTGGAACAGTCCCCAGGTGTAGGGGTGGTAGTGGCGGGCGAACAGGTCGCGCGTCGTGGCCTGCTCGACCACCGTGCCGCCGTACATCACCACCACGCGCTCGGCCATCTGCGCGATCACGCCCAGGTCGTGGGTGATGAGCATGATGGCGGAGTGGTTCTCCTGCCGCAGCCGGCGCAGGCGCTGTAGCATCTCGGCCTGGAGCGTGACGTCCAGGTTCGACGTCGGCTCGTCGGCGATGAGCACGCGGGGATTTAGCGCGACGCCTATGGCCATCATCACGCGCTGGGCCATGCCGCCGCTGAGTTGGAACGGGTACTGGTCCAGCATCCGGCGGGCGTCGGGAATGCCCATCTGCCTCAGCAGGTCCTCGGCCACGGACCGCGCCTGGCGCTTCCCCATGTCCGTGTGCTCGAGCATTATCTCCTCGACCTGCCGGCCGATGGGGATAACGGGATTGAGGGCGGCGCCGGAGTCCTGGAAGATGAGCGAGATTTCCTGGCCGCGGATGGCGCGCAGCCGGTCGGTGGACATGTCGAGCAGGCTCTCGCCGTCGTAGGTGATGCTGCCTTCGACTATCTGGCCGGGGAAGGGCACAAGCTGGAGTATGGACAGCGCGGTTACGGTCTTGCCGGAGCCGCTCTCGCCCACGAGGCCGAGGACGCTGTCCTCTTCGAGGTCGAACGAGACGCCGTTGACGGCCTTGACCGTGCCCTCTTTGGTCATAAAATAGGTGTGCAGATCGCGCACTTCCAAAAGGGTCTTGGGCATGGTTCCGTCCCGGGCTAGGGTGCGACCTTGAGGCGTGCGCGCTTTTCGAGGGCGACGGCGCTGAACCGGCCGGCGCGGAGCTCGTGGATGAACTGCTCGAGGGAATGGATGGGGCGCTCGAACTCGGTGGCGTAGGTGCCGATGTCCGATAGCTTGTGGGCGTCGCTCGCGCCGGTGCCCTTGAAGCCGAACCGGCGGGCGATTCCGTGCGAGAACTCGTTCTCCGCGTCGGATCCCCTGCTATTGAACACCTCCACGGCGTCGACGCGCTGGAAGACCTCGTTGCGGGCCGCGCGATCCAGCATCTCGTCGTAGGCCTCGCCGCCGCTGTCGGCCTCCTGCCTGTAGGTGCGCCGGTAGGGGTGGGCCACCACCATCACGCCGCCGACCTCGTCCACCATCTTCTTGACCGTCGAAGCGCGGTGCATTCCAAACACGTACTCGGAGAGGCCGTAGACCAGGAGATGCCCCTCCTCGGTGGTCACCTCGCAGCCCGGAAGCACCAGGAAGTTGAAGTCTCGCGAGAGCTGGTGGATCTCCTCGGGGTCCCAGAAGCCGTCGTGGTCGGTGATGCAGATGCCGTCGAGGCCAAGCCTCTTGGATTCCTTGATGAGTTCTTCCGCGGTCAACTCACTGTCGATCGACGTGGGGTAGGTGTGCGTGTGGATGTCTATTATCAAATGTGTCTCCGGGCCAGGTTCGCGAAGTGTGCGTCAAGTGTCGCACCGCCGTCGCGGCCCTGTCAAGACGACGGGCGGGGACGAGCCTGTGTCAGATTACTAGGTGACTTCACTGCGGAAGGCCCCACCCCCTGGGTTCGTTAGGGTCGGGCCGGGAGCCGTCTCTGGATGAGGTTTTCGCGAAGTCTGCACCATTCTGCACCATTGCGTACTTTTCGTAGCTGGGGGGCTGTTAGATCC
>DAOUJL010000066.1:0-14911 GCA_034422735.1 Dehalococcoidia bacterium
CACTTCCGCCGCATCTTCTCCCGATTCGACAAACTGGCGAGCAGGTACCTCGGATTCCTCCACTTCACAGGCGCTCTCATATGGCTAAGATGAAATGTCAACACTACCTAGGATGGGGGTGCCAATCAGTCCCTTCCCCCTTGACGGGGGAAGGTTAGGATGGGGGTGAAAGAACCCCGCCAATTGACCGCCCGCCCCCGCCCCCGTAAAATACCCTCGGCAGGCGCGGTCTCGCGACCCTCTGCATCGGAGTGCTCCACATGGTGTTCAGGTCGCTTTTCGGGGGGCGCAAGAAGAAGCCCGCAACCCAGGAGGAAGACACCCTCGCCAACGCGGGAGTGGGTGACGTGGTGGTCATCACCGGGTTCGCCCCAAGCCTCGACGACGCCTTCTTCCTGATCGAGTCGCGCAACCGCTACGAGGCCGCCACCGGCACCTGGCACGAGCTGGTGGGCGTCGATGGCGACCGCCGCGTCTGCATCGAGTACTCCGGCGACGCGGCCTCGCTCTTCATCTCGGTCTCGGAGTACGGCGCCGCCATGGGCCTGGCCACCCTGGGCCTCGACGAGCAACGGCTCATCGAAATGGACGAGCAGCACTCGATCGACAACTACGTGGAGTACGAGGGCGAGCGCTACAACTACACCAACAGCCAGGAGGTGTTCTTCTTCGCCGACGGCGGCGGAGAGGGACAGGGCTACTACGGCTGGGAATTCCTGAGCGCCGACAGGCGCAAGCTGCTCTCGGTGGTCAAGTGGGAGGGCGTCCCGTTCGAGGTCTACACCTCGGAGGTAGTTTCCCCGACCATCGTCAGCGTCTACCGAAACGTGGCGTAGCGGCGCCGGAGGAGAAAACGCGATGGCAGACGCCTTTGTCGACACGCTCACGGTCATACCCCGCGGCCTCGTCTTCGTGGTGCTGGGGGTAGTGGTGCTCGCCCTCGCCCGGCTGGCCCAGGACCTGGTCACGCCCTACCGCATAGGCGACCAGCTCACCAATCGCGACAACGTCGCCCTCGCACTGAGCATAGCCGGCTACTACCTGGGCGTCATAGTCGTCTTCCTGGGCGCCCTCTACCAGCCCTTCTCGCTGATAGTCGACGGCGGCCTAGGCTTCACCGAGGACTACTGGCTCGGCGTGCTCGAGGTCTTCCTCTACTCGCTCGGCGGCATTGTCGCGCTGAACGTCGCCCGCATAGTGGTCGACAAGCTGGTGCTGCACCGCTTCAGCACCGAGAAGGAGATAATCGAAGACCGCAACGCCGGCACCGGAGCGGTGGAGTTCGGCGTGTACGTTGCGGCCGCGCTGGTGATCGCCGGCTCCATATCCGGCGAGGGCGGCGGTCCGCTCACGTCGCTCGCCTTCTTCGTGCTGGGCATGGCCGCGCTGATACTGTACGCGTTCTTCTACCAGCTACTCACGTCGATGGACGTTCACGACGAGATCGAGCGCGACAACACCGCCGTCGGCGTCGCCCTGGGCGCGAACCTCGTCGCCATCGGCGTGGTCACGCTCAAGGCCGTGTTCGGCGACTTCGTCGGCTGGGGCGAGGGTATCGCCTCCTTCGCCGTGTACGCTGTGGTGGGCTTCGCGCTGCTGGCCTTGGTTCGGCTGGTCTTCCAGTTCGTCCTGTTCCCCAGGGTCAACGTGGCCAGCGAGCTGACGGTAGACCGCAATCTCGGCGTCGCGCTCATCGAGGGCGTGTCCGTAATCGGAGTCAGCTTCATACTGCTGTTCGCCGTGTAGCGGCCTCTGGTCAAGAGCCTATCCGATAAGTCCCTTCCCCCTCGCAGGGGGAGGTTAGGATGGGGTGCAAGAGTCCCTTCCCCCTCGCAGGGGAGGTTAGGATGGGGTGCAAAAGTCCCTTCCCCCTCGCAGGGGGAAGGTTAGGATGGGGGTGATGACCGGGCTGCCGGATAAGCTCTAGTCCAGCGCCCGCCTCAGCGCGTCCCGCGCCGCGAGCCGCTCGCGCTCGTCCTCCGCGGCCTCCTCCACCTGCGCGAACCCGGCGTCGATCACCCAGTCGAGCACCGCCCACTCCGCCTCGTCCCGGTCCAGCGCGGGACGCAGCAGCCGGTTGTAGAAGCCAACCTCGTGAATCTCCTCCCGCCAGCTTGCCAGGCTCTCGTCCAGCGTGCCGTCGTACAGCCGCAACAGGAAAACCACCCGCAGCGGGTCCAGACCCTCGTCCTCGTACACCTGCGTCCGCAGGTCCAGCCCGTCCCTGGCGCCGAACTCCACGATCTCGGCTTCCTCGTCCAATCGCACGCTCGCGAACACATCGTAGCGGTCGATGTAGTCCTCAGTCTCCGCAATCAGCTCGCCCAGGTAGGCCCGGCCCTCACCGGATATGGCGAATGTCCCGCCGTCCGCGGACGCCTCGACGAATCCACCGCCGCGGAGCGCCTCGGCGATCGGCAACAACCGGCGATCCGGCTCACACTCCGTCTCAGCCGGAAGCTCGAAGCCGTGCTTATCCATGAAGTACAGCAGCACGCACCCTCGCAACCAGGCCAGCAGGTCGTCCGCGTCGCCGCCCTGCCGTGCGTACCAAGCCAGCGGCTCGAAGGTCTGCTCCAGCACCAGGTCCAGCACCGCCGCGCCATCCGCCGACCGGTCGATGTGCTCCCCGGCGGCGTCGCCCAGCTCCAACCGCGGCCCGTTGTTGGCGTAGATCCCAAGCTCACAGCGTCCGTCCCGCCACAGCCGCACGATCTTCACCAACTCGCGGTACATGTCGGGTAGGTCGGGGTTCGCCGACACGTCGAGCGCGCCGAGGATGCGCTGGCCCTCGGCACTGTCGACACCGAACACGCGGCCCAGCAGCTCGTCCACCGTCAGCCGCACGCAGTCCGCAGGCAGCGCAACGTGAAAGGCGTCGCGCAACTCCATCTCGCCGAGGGACACGCGCAGCATCACCGGGCCTTGGTGGGTGAACTCGCTGGAAGGAGGGTGCGCCGCTGGTCCGCCGTCGAGCCGCTTGCGGTACTTTGGCGCGTCGCTACCGCCCACCGCGGCGGCCCCGCTGGTGCGCGATCTGCGCCTGGCCGCCGCCGAAGCCGCGCGCGCCGCCGAAGCCGCCGCTGGAGCGAGTCGACGAACCCCAACTGCTGCGCACGCCCGTGCCGCTCGTCCTGAAAGCCCCGGTGGCCTTCTTGGAGGACATGTACGACTGCCGGGAACTGCTCAGGTTGCGGCTCGCGTTTGTGTAACGCGAGCCGGCGGCCGTCTTCTGCCGCGAGAAGTAGCTGCTGTTGCGGGACACCTGCGAGCGGTACGACGGGGACTTGCGGTAGTTGGCGCGGTCATTCCTGATGGTGCCGACCGTGCCGCGCGGCGTGGAGTAGTAGTAAGTCGGACCAAAGAACGTGGAGGCGATCAGGTAGCCAAACAGGAAGCTGCCGCCGCCGAAGCTGTTGTAGTAGTACCCGTTCGCCCCGTGGCCCCTGACCTCGTTCTGGCCGTTGTCCTCGGTGATGCTGAACAGCAGGTCGTCGGCCGAGTCCTCTATCTCCCCGTTCCCGTTCAGGTCCTCGAACGCCTCCACGGTCTGCCGCTGGCCGTCCTGGCTGGCCCGGATGAGGATGATCCCATCGCCTTCGTAAATCCGGTTGACGCGCTTCTCGAACTCCGTCGCGCTCTTGGACTCCTTGTAGGCCTCCTGCACCGCGTCCAGGTTGATGCGCCCGGCGGCGCCGTCCGTCGCGGCCCACTGGTCGTAGGTCGGCCCCGGACTGCAGGCGGCGATGGCCGGCCCCGACACGAGCACCCCGCCCGCGAGCACGGCCAACGTGCGTTTTCCCAGCTTTCGGCTCATAGCTTCCCTCCCGTCCACGCGCCCCCATTATAGCGCACAGCGCCGCCTGCCGGGGCCGCGATATGTGCGCATCCCCCTGCCCTCACACTATCAGATCCAGGTCGCCCGGAACGTCGGACGCCGGATCCACTTGCGTGAACACCGACTCCGCGTCGAACCGCAGCATCCTTCTCACCGCCTCGGCGTTGGCGTCGCGCCGGAACGCCCCATAGGCCTCCGAGCAGCGCAGCGCGCACTCCACGATGGCGCCGCGCAGGTCCAGCGCGGCGAGGCTCACGCCGACCATGAGCTGCTGGCAGTAGTCCAGGTGCTCGCCCCACAACTCGTCCGACGCCTGCAGGTACAGCAGCTTGAGCAGCCGCTCGGCCGCCGCGTCGTCCATCGGACGCAGCCGCGCCTCCAACCGCTGCGACAGCAGCTCGCCCACGGCCTCGCCGAGCGCCGCCGGCCCCAGGCCCTCCAGGTGGCCGACCTCCTCGCCGAAGTCCAGCCGCAACTCCTCACGCACGCGCCCGAATCCACGCGCGTAGTCGAACCCGGCCCCGGCCGGCATCCACCTCGCCACCACCGCCGCGGCGTACTCCCGCGCCAGCGCGCCGCACCGCGAGCGGAAGTCGTTCGCCGCCAGCGCCTCGCGCCTCGCCGCGTAGTAATCCAGCGTCTGGGCCTCCAGGATGCGGTCGAACTCGTGCGTCACCGCGCGCTCCGCCGCGCCGTCGCGCTCCGACCGACCCTGCGCCTCCGACAGCCTCCGCTCCACTCGCTCCCCCTCCACACGCACCCGTCCACCCGGCTCCGCCACGGCTTCCTCCGCCGCGACGCCGGAACCCGCGCCCCCAAACGCCAGCAGCCGGTCCTCGCGGGACAGGATGAACCGCGACGCCCCAGGCGCTCCCTGCCGTCCGGTGCGGCCCACAAGCTGCCTGTCGGTCCTCGTGGTGGTGTTCAGCCCGGTGCCGATGACGTACAGACCCAGCCCGAACTCCAGCACCGTCTCCCGGCTCGCTCCGTCACCCACGGCGACGACCGGCTCGCCGGGCCGGATCGTCCACCTCGTCCCCTCGCGGCCCAGCGCCGCGCCCAGCGCCGCGGCATCCTCCGCGCTGGCGCAGCGCACCACCACGCGGCCCGCAGCCTCGTCGAGCAGCCGGGCCACCGAGCGAGCGAACTCCTCCGTCACACGCTCGTTTACGCCCGGCTCCACCACGATGTCCGCGCCCCTGCCCGCCATGTTCGTCGCCACCGTCACCGCTCCGAAGCGCCCCGCGCGACGCACAATCTCGGCCTCCCCGTCACTGGCGGCGGCGTTGAGCAGGCTGTGCCGCACGCCGCGCTCGTCGAGCAGTTGGCTGATCTCCTCCGATTCGTCGATGGTCGGCGCGCCGATGAGCACCGGACGCCTCACGCCGTGCCAGAACGCCGTCTCGTCCGCCACGGCGGCCAGCTTGTCCGCCCGGCTCGCGTACAGACGCGGCCCCAGTTCGGAGCGCCGCTGTGGGTTCGACGGCGGCACCACCTGCACCTCCAGTCCAAACTGGGACATCAACTCCGACTCGCCGCCCTTCGCCGTGCCCGTCATGCCGCACACCCGCTCGTACTGCGCCACGAAGCCGCGCACCGAAATCTGGGCCAGCGTCTTCGGCTCGTCGCGCACCCTCAGCCCCTCCTTCGCCTCCAGCGCGGCGTGAATACCGAACCTGTACCGGCTGTCCGGCAGCGTCCGACCCGTCTCCTGGTCGATCAGCACGACGCGCCCCTCGCTCACCAGGTAGTGCACGTCGCGCTTCAGCAGCGTGTACGCGCGCAGCAGTTGCGTAACCTGGTTGGCCTGGCCGTGCCGCCGCGCGATGCGCCGGCGCAGCTTAGCCGCCTGCGGCCGTACGTCCGCCAGCGGCGCGTCGGCGTCGCGCTCCAGCTCGTCGAGCCTGCACTGGAGACCAGCGGTGTCGAACGCGTAGCCCGTCCGCCGCTCCAGGAACGCCCGGCCAAGCTCGGTCAGCACCACCGCTCCGCGCCGTGCGTCGGCCAGAAAGTACAGCCCGCGGGCCAATTCGCACTCAGGATCCGACAGGTCGCTGTCGGCGACCATTCCCATCGCGCGCTCGTAAGCCCCCTCGGCGGCGGCGAACAGCCTGTGTGCGGTGTCCCCGTCGTGGTCGGCGCACAGCAGCCGCGCCAGCAGCACGTCCCGCGTCCCGGCGGAGAGACCGGGATCACGCACCCGCTCCTCCAGCTCCCCAACGACGGCTCGCTGCTCCGCCACCATATCCGCCATCGCCCCGTGAGCGCGCCTCAGGCCCCGCACGGCGCCCGAAGGCCCGCCCGATATTACGAGCGGAGTCTGCGCCTGGTCCAGCAACACCTGGTCGGCCTCGTCGATCACGGCGGCGTACAGGGCGCCCTGCACCGGCGGGTCGGGCGGCAGCCTGAGATTGTCCCGCAGAAAGTCGAACCCAAACTCCCGCAGCGTGCCGTACACGACGCTCCGGGAATACGCGGTCGCGCGCTCCGGGTCGGTCATCGGACCCAGCACCGCGCCGACTTCCAGGCCGAGCGCCTCGAACGCGGGGGAGAGCAGCTCCGCGTCGCGCGCGGCCAGGTAGTCGTTCGCCGTTATCACGTGAACGCACCCGCCTTCCAGCGCGCGGAAGGCGGCCGGAAACGCGCCCGCGACGGTCTTGCCCTCGCCCGCGTTCATCTCCACCACCGCTCCGCCGTACATCAGCAGCCCCGCGGCCGCCTGCTCGTCCGTGACTCGGAACCGCGGCCCGTCGGCCTCGGACAGCCCACGCGCCAGCGCCTCGCTCACCACGGCGGCCCCCAGCGCCAGGTCGCGCCGATAGCCGGCCCCCGCGGATTCGAGGCGCAGCGACCGGAACGCCCGCCGCAGCTCCTCTCCGCTGAGCGCCGACAGGTCTATCTCGCGCGCCGCCGCGACCGTCCGCATCGCCTCCTCGACGGCGGCGGACCGGCGCGCGGGCAGCAGCCGTGCGAGCGCCTCGCCCGCCCGCCCGGCAAGCCTGCCGACGGCGCCGGCCAGTCCATCATTCCCGCCCCTCTCCCCTCCGTCGTTCCCGCGAAAGCGGGAACCCAGGGGCGGGGATCCGCCGCTAGCCCCTCCCCCCATCTCAGCACTCACCGCGTGCGTCGCGCAGGTCAACGATCCGCCTGATCTTCCTGGCCTCGTCGAAATAGTCCGGCTCGACGTAGGAAATCCCCAGCTTCAGCAGCCCGCTGCCCACCAGGAAGTCGACGTCGGGATGGCTGCGTATCAGTTCCCGGCGCACCTGCGCCTCCGCGCTCCGCATCTGCTCCGGCAGCACGATGGCAAGCCCTTCGCCGTCGTCCCGCGTAAGCTCGATCTGCATGTGACCCGGTTCGTCGGCGTGCGCGTACACCGCGCTCAGCACCGCCCCGTAGCTCAGCTTGGCGCCCAGCACCGAGAACGCGTCCCCCGCTCGTCCCAGCACGTCCACCCTCGGGTACGGCAGCCCGCACGGGCACTCCCCCGGTAGAGGCCGTACCCTGTCCTCCAGGTGATAGCGGAGCAGCGGCGGCGAGCGCTGAAGCAGCGTGGTCACCACCATCTCGGCGGTGGCGGCGTCCTCACCCCCGGCGAGCTCCACCAGCGTCCTGTCGGTGAACAGGTGTATCCCCGCGTGCTCGCCGCACTCCACGCCCAGCGCCGACGTCTCCGAAGCTCCGTAGTAGCCGAACACCTGCGCCCCCAGCCGCATCTCCACGGCGTGGCGCACTCGCGGCGACAGCGGCTCGCCCACGTACACGACCCTTCGCGGCCCGCGTACTCCCGCGCGGGCGTACGCGTCGATGAGCGGCTCCAGGCAGCGCTCCAGCACCGAGGGCACGGTCATCACCACCGTGGGCGCCAGCCTGGGCAGTGCCTCGAGCGTCCGCCGGAACTCCGGACCGATGCTGAGCGCGTAGGACTCCCGCACGCCCAGCAGGTCGAGCGCCTTCGTGAACGACACCATCAGCGTCAGCGGGTCCGTGTCCAGGCAGGCCGCGCTGTCCGCGCCGGACACGCCGCAAATGGCGAACAGCTCGGCCAAGAACTCCGTCTCCAGCCTGTCGTCCTCCGGCGTGATGAACCGCCTCTTGCGCGGGCCGGTAGTGCCGGACGACGTCTCCACGTCGATGATGGGCGAACCCGCCCGCAGCGCCTCGTTCGAGAGCGCGTCCAGCCCGTGGCCGTCCAGCAGAGGCAGCCTGCGCAGCACGTCCAGCGGCGGCTCGTTCTCCACGTCCTCGGTGGATATGCCGGACCGGCTAAACACATCCGCGTAGTAGGGGAATTTGGCCCGGGCGAACCGCAGCGTGTCCCGCAGCCGGACGGACGCGGCCTCGTCGACCGCGCCCAGCAGCCGGATGGGACGCGCCGGCTCGCTCATCGCGAAAGCAGCGGCGCGAGCTCAGACCACGTGCGCCGCTCGACGGCGATGTAGAACAGCGAGTCGCCCCGCTCCAGCTCCAGGTCGAGAAAGCTCAGGTGAGGGATGCCGTCCTTGATTATGCCCACCAGGTTGACGTCGTGGTCCAACAGCGCCTTCGCGACCCGGGTGTAGGGTATGGGACTCTCCGGGTCCTTCTCCACATACGTGCTGAGCAGCGTACCCTCCAACACGTTGCTGGTGACTATGTTCAGAATCAGCTGTACGCCCGGGTCCTGCAGGTCCTGCACTATCAGCTTGTCTACCATGTTCAGCGCGAAGACAGGCTTTATGTTCACCGCCCCCTTGAACAGGACACTGTGAGAGAGATACTGGCACTCGGCCACGCCGGGGACCGTCGGGTTCAAGTACTCCACCACGGACACGATCGCCGCCACCAGGCTGTCGCTGTTGGGGTCGTCGTAGCCCGATCCCAGGATCATTACGCTGCTCGCACCCTGCAGGTTCGCCCGCGCGTAAGTCTCCTCCTCCAGCGGCGAGCCCCGGACGAAAGACACTCGCGGCAGTCGAAAGGGCAGGGACTCGATCTTGTCAGAGATTATCACCACGTCGTCCGAGAGGTGTCCGCTGTCCTGCACGAATTCCTCGATTATCTTGCGTGCCCGGTCCGCGGTCGGCGGATTGACTATTAGAAGATGTCCACTGGCATGTACTGAGCTCATTCCCAAACGCTCCCTCTGGTGGCGTTCCAATATGCGGTCGATACCTATACCGATGGCCGACGTGAAGGCGGCCAGCCCGAACAGTACCACGAACAGCACGGTGCCTATACGCGCACCCAGCGTGGACGCGGAGTAGTCGCCGTAGCCGATCGTCGTTATCGAGACCACGCTGTACCACAGCGCGTCCGGCGCCGTGATGCCCGGGTCCACCGCCCTGTCGAACAGGTAGAACGTCACCGCGTTTCCGAGCACGCTCATCACCAGCACGATGACGGCGAAGGCGAACCCCACGTCGCGGTGCTGTCGCAGCGTTCTCCATATGCGCGTGAGGCCTAAGAGCATTGTGACTCCCGCGTGTTACTGCCGGTGCGGGTCGATGGCGCCCGCCCCCCGCGCGGCAGCGCGGATCGGGCCTCGGCGCGCACGAAGACCGCCGCGCCCTCGTCCAGCGTTCCGACCGCCAGGCAGGTCTCGATTCTTAACATCGGCTGAACGCGATTAAACAGCTGCGTCACCACGAGCCGGCCTCTCTCTGACTCTTCGAACAGGTACTCGTCGCTGTTCAGCGCGTAGCTCCGGCAGTCGTCCGACTGGCCCAGGAACCCCAGGCCGTCCACGTACAGCAGGTCCAGTTGCTGGCGCGACGCCAACGCCCGCCGCTGTCCGAACGTCACGCACAGCCGCACCGTCTCCGGCAGACGCGCCTCGTCCACGTCGTCGCATGGCGCGGCGAGCAGCCCCGGCCCCACCTCGCGCAGCAGCTCGTAGGCCCGCGGTCCGTCTTCGATGAACAGGTGTGTAGTGACGCCCGCCCTTATCAGCGCCGTGCAAAGCTCCGCGCCGAAGAAGCGGCGAAACCCCGGCGCCAGCACCGCGGCGACCGCGTCGGCCCCCTGCCCGGAACCCACCTCCGACCCTTGCCCTGAGCCTACAACCTGGGTTTGCCCTGAGCCTGCCGAAGCGTCGAAACGCTCCTTCACCGCGTCCACGAACAGGTCGCACCGCGTGGCGCTCTCCTCCGGCCCCTCCGCCACCGCTATCCTGTCCTCCCGCTGTCCGGCATACTGGCCCATTACCCACTCGATCTCGCCTGGCAGACTCACCGCGTCCGCCAGGCTCGCGCGCCGGTACTCCCTGATGGGAGTGACGGGCAACTCGCGGAACTCGTCCAGCGACCCCACGCCGTTCCGTCCCTCGAGTCGCCTGCCGTAAAACTCCGTCCGGGAGGCCGCCGCCACCACGCCGTCCAGGCGCTCCAGCAGGTCGTCCCTGGCCTCGTAGCGCCTAAGCATCGACGTCCAGCTCGACGATCACGAGGCCCGCGTCGTGCCCCGCGCCGTGGTACTCGTCGAACCGCCCCAGCAGCCCGTCCCGCGACGCCATCACCGCCGCAGCCGCGTCCGGCTCCCCCGACGCGAACCGGCTCCCCAGCGGCGTGTCGAGCGACCACTCGCGGGCGATCTCGCACCGCAGACCGGCGGCGTCGCACGCCGTCTCGTACTCCCCGCTCAGCCGCGCGAACGCCGCGTCGCTCCTGTACGCCAGCGGCGTGACGAAGTAGCCGCGCGAGATGTACAGCCCAAGCTCGTTGTCGAAGACCTGCATCAGGTCCACGTCCTCGATCCAGCCCTCCATCGCGAAATACAGGTCCTCCACGATGCTCTGGTCCACGTGGTGATAGTAGAAGCGCTCCTCCCGCACCGCCATCCTCACCGGCACGCCCGCCTTGCCCTCGTACCGCAGCAGACGCCGTGCGGCCTCCCCCTCCAGGAACAGGAACGGGACGTTGCCGTTGGTCGCATCCACCAGCACCTCTTCGCCGCCAATGTTATACACAAGCGCGACGTGCTGCCAATACCGCATGTAGCGCTTCGAAAACCGGAAATCGAACGTGGTCAGCATCTCCCGCAGCCTGTCCTCGGGGACGGGCGGGAGCGCGTCCGCTCCGGCCAGCACGTACCGCGACGGCAGCCCCAGCCGGTCGGTGAGAAACCTGAGCGCCTGCACCTTCTCGGAGCAGATGCCGCCCGCGCCCTCGGCAATGTTCCGCACCGTCTCATCGCCCGTCTTGTACGACAACATTCTGCCGCTGAAACGCGAGTAGTTCTCGAAATGGCTGTCCCAGACCCGCCGCGCCAGCGCCCGCAGCACGCGCTTGGCGTCCGCCGGCGTCTCCATCGCCGCCGCCTCGTCCGCCGCGTTGCCGAGGTCCCGCTCCAGCGACTCCCGCACGAACGCGGCGTACTCATCGGCGTCCGCGTCCCACCGCCGCCTGTGAAATCCCGCCCAGTTCCTGTCGTACCCGGCGCCCAGCCTGTCCACGGCCACGTCGATCAGCGACACGTCCGCGTCCCTCACGCGCACCGTCGTCGCGACCGGCGAGTCGTCCAGGCCGACGGGCGCGCCACCCTGCTGGAACACCACGCCCCGGTACACGTCCAGCAGCGCCCCCTCGTCGGACACCGCGTACACATAGTCCTGGATCGCCCGCAGATCCTCCGCGGACCGCGGCGTGATGCGGCGCGCGGCCAGCAGCTCGTCCAGGGGACAGTCCCTCAGGTAGCGCTCCAGGAGGCGGCGGAGCGTCCAGCCAGCGTGATCAGGGTCGATGCGCAGCGCGAATCGTCTGCCGGTAACGCCGTCCGTGAGTTGCAGCGCGCACCCGGAGCCGTCCGACATTCGACCACACCCTCAGCCTGTTAGAACTTCGCACGAGTATAAAATCCACCACCAGACCTGTCAAAGCCGCCCCGCCGATGACTTCCCCAGGGCCTTTGTGCGGGGCCTTCCGAAAAAATCTGCTCAGTTCTGCTACATGCTGCCCATTTCGTAGCTGGATGGCCCGTCCTCTTTCTGTTCATTCGCGATACACCGGTGTTAAGTTTGGCGCAGTCATGGCGCAGAATGTGACAGGAACGCGACCCGTTCGGCAAGCTCAGGGCAGGTTCCGCCGCTACTCCACAATCGGCGGCCGCAGCGCCTATGCTGTAGAAAATAGCACGTGCGTACTATAGAATCAAGAGGGTTGGCGAAGTTGCGGCAAAGGACCGAATTCGTGGGGAGAAATGGCGCAGGCGTGGGGATGGAGCGGGGCGTTGGTGGGGTTTGGGTGGGGCAAGGGCGGGAACGGGTGGCGCGGGAAAGTGACGCTTTTTTGGGGGTACGGGGGCGCGAATCTGGTGGGCCTGAGGGGACGGTAGATGGCACCATCTTCGAGATGTGACTGGTGAAGAGGAAGCCCCGGCCTGCGCCCCCTCGATGTCCCTGTTCCAGGCCTCGCGCGCGGGGCCTTCGCCATTGTCCTGAAATCGCCGGCTGTCGTAAAATGGCCCTGTAGAAGCTCCTTTAGGGGGAATGATGACTAACGCAGGAACTCCGGCCCGTCAGCGCAGGCCCAAAGAGGAGACCACTCGCCTCGGCAGGGAGATATACGAGCGGGACATCAAGGCGCAGGTGGAAGCCGACCACCATGGCGAGTACGTCGCTATCGACATCGAGACCGGGGGATGGGCCATGTCCGATGACGTTCTCGCCGCAGCGGAGCGTCTGCGGGCGCAGCGCCCCGACGCAGTAGACGTCTACCTGCTTCGGATCGGATACCGGGCGTTGCACCACTTTGGGGGCAGACCCTGGCGGAGAGCAGAGTGATTGAGGGAATGGTGAACTCCGCCTACGAAGCCGTCATACCCCTTTCCCTCCAAGGCCAGACGGATCAGGCACAGCAGGTCGAGGCAGTGATAGACACCGGCTTCACCGGATTCCTGACGCTGCCGCCTTCGCTCGTTGCGGAGTGGGGACTGGTCTTCAAGGGCACCAGCGAGGGGACTCTGGCTGACGGAAGCAGAGTGTCATTTGACGCCTACGACGCCACGGTGCTCTGGGAAGGCTCCCCGAGAGTTGTACTGGTCGACGAAGCGGACACCACCCCGCTGGTGGGTATGTTGTTGCTCGACAGGCATGACCTGAGCATCCAGGTTCGGGACGGCGGGCGCGTGGTCATACAGGCCGGAGGGTAACGCAAGCTCTCCCGAACCAACCCATCCACTTCAAGTCTCCTTCGTCCCCTCTCCCGACATCTCCCCTTCGGCATCCGGCCGGCATGGAATCACCTGTTATAGGGTTGGCGAAGCTGCGGGATAGGGGCGAATTCGTGGGGAGAAATGGCGCACGAATGGGAACTGATAGCGCGTGGGTGAGAATGGGTGAGACACGGCTGGGAACGGATGGCGCGGGAAAGTGACGCTTTTTTCGGGGGGCGGGGGCGGGAAAGGGGTGGAATTGAGGGAGAGAGGACAGGCGGAAGGGGCACCGTCGCGGCAATCTGTCAGTATAGGTTGCCGCGACGGAGAATGAAAATGAAAAGACCCTGGCCATCGGCGCGCGGCGTGTTGACAATGTGAGGGGCGATCTTACAACATCGGCCTGAAATCGCAATGCTACCGCGTTTGTACGCGCGCATGAGGCAGACCATGAGAATTCCTCCCTCCCCCGCCCCGCATTCGCACGAGGTTTCCCCGCCTAGTTAGGCTCTTACGGGCTTTTGCCCCGGCAGCGCTCGCGCTGGGCGTAGTCCTGGCCCTCTTCCTCGCCGCCGGCCCTCCGGCGGCCGCCAAACCCCCGGACCCGAACGACGGCTTCATTATTCCCTTCGTATTCGAGGAGGGCCGCTCCGCGCCGAAGCTGGCGCCGTCTCCGACACCCGACCCCGTGGCAACACCGGAGCCGCAACAGGTCCTGCGCGGCGGTGTGCAGCCCAGGTCGTCGGTCACGGTATCGGGCGTCACGGTCAACAGCGCGGGCACGACCGTGAGAGTCGATTTCAGCCAGACGGGGCTGTCGGGCAACGTCCACGAGAACGACTGGACGGTAAGTGTGAACGGCGCGGTCCGAACCCAGGGTTTCATCAGTTTCGATCCGGCTAACGGCTGGGTCAGGCTTAACAACATCTCCCCGGCGATAACTTCCGGCCAGACGGTCACGGTGAACTACGCTTATAATAGCGCCCACAGAGTCACGCACGGAACTGGCGTGTTTCAACCCTTCACCAGGACGGCGACGAACAACTCCGCGGTTCAGGGGACCACGCCGCCGCCGGTGTCCACGTCGCCGCCGTCGAAGGGTGGTGGCGGAGGCGGCACCGTGTACCCCGGACCCTGGATAACACCCAAGCCTCAGCGGGTGGACGTGAGCGCCAGCACTGTAACCGTCACCATGGACAAGAGAGTATCGCTGAACACCGCCAGCTACTCGGCGTCCATGATGGCCGGCTACTTCACCGTCCGGTTCAACGGAGGAATCTACGATCTGACCGGGGCGTCACTCGACGGTTACCAGATTCGGCTCAACTTGGCGAAAACGGCTCCGCGCAACGCCAAAATATCGGTGCACTACACGAAGGGCCCCCTGCTGGATTACGCCTACCCCGACAACCAGGTCGAGGGCTTTGGCTACTACTCCTCGGGGACTTGGATCTCGCCCAAGCCCAACCGTGTGGACATCAGCGGGAAGACGGTTACCGTCAACATGGACAAGGCCGTGGCGCTGGCCTCCGGCTACACGCAGGCCCAACTGGCCGGCCAGTTCACCGTCCGTATCAACGGCCAGCGCTACACGCCAACCACGGCCTCTGTTGCCGACCGCAACGTAACGCTGACGATGGGCAACGACTTCCCTGACACCGGCGAGGACGACAAGAAGTCGGTGGACTACGAGAAGAAAGGGGAGGATGGCCCCCTGCTGGAGGCCGCCTACTCCGCCAACGCGGTGGACGGGTTCGGCATCTACGGGTGAGTACGAATGGGCTAGGATGGGGGTGACGCCCCAATCTCCAGGGAGACGAGCCTGTATCAGCTTAGGTAGTGTTGACATTTCATCTTAGCCATATGAGAGCGCCTGTGAAGTGGAGGAATCCGAGGTACCTGCTCGCCAGTTTGTCGAATCGGGAGAAGATGCGGCGGAAGTGC
>DAOUJL010000067.1:0-49527 GCA_034422735.1 Dehalococcoidia bacterium
TAAACGCCTTACCCGGTCCGCTCCGCTTCTCCATGCTTGCATCCCCCTGTGGTGTTGCGTAACATTGTACATAGAGCGGGGGTAGGTGTCAAGTATAGTATATAATTCCCAAAGAAAACAACGGCTGCGAGGACTAAAGAGGCAACAGCTACAACCAGTGCCATCGGAACGGCCCGCACCACATCTTCAACCCTATGCTGGGAGATCACAAGCGCTGCCGCCGTCATCGACACTGAGAGGGCCAAGGCTGCCGTCCAGAACTTGAAGTCCGAAAGCAATAGGCGCGTCTTGGCCAGGAATGAAAAATCGGTTGGCTCGAAGCGGCCTACTGAAACGGTTGACCACGCTCCGTCAGAGGTACCTACTACGACGCCTTGGATTCCCATGGCAAGCACCAGGTTGCCGCTTCGGTTGTCGTAGACGAGTCCCAACGGACGGGACGAGATCTCCCGTGGTTCGTCTAGCATCTCAGTAGACACCTCTTGCACCCAGATGTTACCGCCCTGTTCCAGGTACTCGGTGGAGTAAACGGCCTCCTCCTGGGCGCCGTCGGCGCTGATCCGCAGCACACGCGGCCCGTTGAGCGTGTAGCGGCCCCTGGGCGTATCCACACTTTCGTTGCCCCAGACAACGCCACCGAGTTCGTGTTCAATGGGGTTCCACGTGAATCCGCCATCAAGACTGTGGTACGTCCCATAGTCCACTTGAGCGAAAACAATTCCATCATCGGAAACGCCGACCTTCTGAACCCCGTAAAGCGGTTCCGGATAGCTCGTCGCCACGCTAGCCAGCGCGGCCACCCCCGCCACCAGCACCGCCCACCGCAGCCGCATCGCGCCGGCCGCGGGCACCTCCCGCCGCCACACCCACAGCGCGGCGCCCCACGCCAGCGGTATCACCAGCGAGTCCGTCGCGTCCCGCGGAGACCCTGCGGCCCCGCCCGCCAGCGAGATGCCGCGCATGATCCAGTCGTGCACCGGGTCGAACGTGTTGAACGCGGCGTAGAGCAGCGGCAGCCCGACGTATGCGGCGAGGAACGCCAGCCGCTGCGCGCGGAGGTTGCCCCGCACCGCGAACGCCAGCAGGAACGCCAGCAGCGGCAGCGCGAAGATGAGCCAGGCGAGGTCGCTCAGTTTGCCGGTGAGCCACGCCTGGGGCCACAGCGCCTTAAGCAGCAGGTCGTTCAGCAGCAGCACGCCCAGCGCTGCGACAGTCGCGGGGTGCGTCAGCGCGGACTCGGCCCGGCGTCGGAAGTCGCCGTCACCTGCCCAGTATGGCCAGCGTGGTTCGCGCGGTTTGGAAAGAGGCCTCATTGCCGGATTCTAGTTGGCGTTGCGGCGCATGGCAAGGACGCAGACCGATTCACCGCCCCCTGACACTCCCCCGGAAGCCCCAACACACGCCCGACCACACCCCCGCACCCCGAAAATTCCGTCACTTTCCCGCGCCACCCGTTCTCATCCGTGGCTCACCCATTCTCACCCACGCCCCACCAGTTCCCATTCGTGCGCCATTTCTCCCCACGATTTCGCCGAATTCCCGCAATTTCGCCAACGGTATTGAAGTGCGCGCACATACGTGCTATTCTCCCACACGGTAGGGGCGGCTTTCAAACCCGCCCGTTTGGGGGTAATGCCTCAGGCAACCGTAGGGGCGTCCCTTGTGGGTGCCCTGCGGCAGCGAAGACACAGCCGGTCGACCCGTCCGCATCCTGTCCTCTTCTGCCACGCGGTGTGACGCTTATGCCCTGAATTGCCCAGGCCGGCAGTACAGAATTGCGCAGGTCCGCCAGCGCCCTCAGCTACGAATCCAACAGAATGGCGCAGAATCGAGCAGTTTTCGACTCCCCGCTCTCGCGGCGATGACGATGGAAGCGGCAGCGAGGGCGGCGCGGGCGGCGCTCACGGCCCCGCCGGTTGGATTCGGGCGCGCTTTGTACTATTATCTGTCTCAACCACAATGGAGGTCTTACCGACATGGTGAAACAGGGCGTTATACCCGACGAACTTACCAAGCCCTTCTGGGACGCGGCCAACGAGCACCGGCTGGTGATCCAGAACTGCTCGAAGTGCGACCGGCTGCAGAATCCGCCTCTGGAGTCGTGCTCCGCGTGCGGCTCTGCCGACGGCCTGGAGTGGAAGCAGATGAGCGGCAAGGGCACCATCTACAACTACTGCGTGGTGTACGACTGCCCGATAGCCTCGCTCCAGGAGGACCAGCCCTTCAACCTGGCCGTGGTCATGCTGGACGAGGACCAGGGCATCCAGATGTACTCCCACCTTCCCGGAGTGCCGATAGACGAAGTTCCGGTGGGCGCAGCCGTCGAGGTGGTGTTCGAGGAGACCGCCAACGGCCAGCTCGTGCCTGAATGGAAGGTGGCGGACTGAGGGAGTATTCCAAGAAGAGACTTCAGATGGTCCTCCTCTCCCTTGACGGGAGAGGATTGAGGTGAGGGTGAAAGCGACGCACAACTTTAGGGGGCAACTGAAATGACTACTCAATACGCGCCGGAATCGATGTACAGGTCCGTCGAGGGACTGGGCGTCTGGGAGCACAGGGGCAAGGTCGCCGCCGTGGGCATCGGCCACTCGCCCACCTCGCGCCGCTGGGACGGCAAGGCCGACACCACCGTGGGCGCGGGCGCTATCCTGTCGATGCGCCGCGCGATGGCTGACGCGGGCGTCGATCCCGCCGACGTGGACGGCCTGGTGATAGTGCCGGTCACAACCACCGGCGCCCACTGGCCCGAGGACACGCCCATCCCGCAGGATGTGATCGGCGCCTACAACCAGACCGACGACCCGCTGGACGGGCTCGGACAGCTCAGCGCCGACTGGCTCGAGATCAACATGCCCGAGCTCACCAACGTCAAGTACAAGGTGCACGCGCCCGGCTGCATGTCCGCGGCGCTGACTGTAGCGGCGCAGGCCATCGGCGACGGCCTCGCAAAGACCTGCCTGGTGGTCAAGGGCTGGCACAACCTGGAGGGCCGCTACAACCACGGAGGCATCAGCGGGGCGAGCGAAGTGCCCGGGTCCTTCGCCATCGGAGCCGGACGCTCCATCTGGGGGCCGCCCGGCTGCTACGGCACGGCGCTCCAGTTCGCCGAGTACTGCCGCAAGTACGGCAAGCATCACGACATGCTGGCCCCATTCATGGAGAACTCCCGCCGCAACGGGCTGATGTTCCCCGAGGGCTACTGGGCGCAGCACAGGCCGGAGCCGCTGCCGCCCGAAGACTACCTGAGCGCGCGCTGGATCGCCAAGCCCGCCAACCTGTTCGACAACGACATACCCATCATGTGCACGGCGGCGTACCTGTTTACCACCGCCGAGCGCGCCCAGGACATGCGCCAGAAGCCGGTGTACATACTCGGCCACGCCTCCAGCCGCGGCGCCACGCGCAGCCTGACCCCCACGCTGGCCGAGGTTGAGGCGGAGTGCGCCAGCACCGGCCGGAAGATCCTGGAGGCCGCCGGAATCACCGCGGACGACCTGTCGTTCGAGAACATGTACGATGGCTTCGTGCAGTTCCACCAGTTCCACATCGAGGGTATCGGCTACCGCGGCATGAAGCAGGGCGACGCGCTGGACTTCTACCAGGGCGACATCAGCATCGAGGGGCCGGACCCCATCATGCCCAGCGGCGGCAACATCGGCGGCGGGCGCAGCCGCTTCTGGATGCACACCGACTCCATCCAGCAGATCCAGCAGCGCGCCGGCGCGCGCCAGGTAACAGGCGTGAAGCCCGAGGTCGCCGTCTCCGGCGGCCCCATGCCCTTCGGCGGCAACTTCACAGTCTGGAGCGCAACCCCGGACTAGGGGGCATCCCAGCCCCAGCTAAAGTGCGGTCAAGGAATCCTGTAGAGCGGGGTGAAACTCCGCTCTACAGGGGATGCGGCGAACGTAGATGAGAGGCCCAAGACCCCACGGCTGAAACCCGACTCTGGGAGAAACCTGTGGTCGATGAAGCAAACACTACCGGTATCGTTTACATCCTTAGCAATGTAGCGATGGACGGCTACATCAAAATCGGCATAACCCGCGGGGATTCACCGAAGCACGTTCAGGAGCGAATGAAGAGTCTGGACAGCACTGGAGTGCCCCGTGCTTTTGACTGCGAGTATGCGGCTGTAGTTGCGAATTACGACCGAGTGGAAAGTGCACTACACGTTGCATTCGGAGACTTTCGGGTCAGGGAGAATCGAGAGTTCTTTGAAGGCATTGCGCCTTTCAGAGTAAAGGCGGTTCTGAAGTTACACGAAATCAAGGATGTAACGCCAAGGGCGACCGACAAAGTTACGAATCTTGAAGATGCCTCCGAGAAAGAAAGGCAGCCAAAGAGACCTGCTCTCAAGTTTTCAATGGTTGAAATCCCGATAGGAGCGTCTTTGCAATGGGCGGACGACCCGGGAATAAGGTGCACAGTCACGGAACGCAATCGCGTGTTGTACGAAGGGAATACCTACTCCCTATCAGGACTGGCTAAAGAACTTAAGGGGATGACAAACACGCCTGCGGGGCCTCTGTATTGGCTGTACGAGGAAGAAACACTGGCCGAACGTAGGCGCCGCTTTGAAGAGGAGGGAGGCGATGATGAAGAGTAGCATGCCGGTGTTCTGATTCACGCCTGCTCGCTTGGGATGTTTAGGCACACGGTGCTTATCTGGTCCCTGCCCATTCGATCCCCTCGCTGATCCGCCAAGACTGTGCATTGCCAAGATAATCAAGAGGATATGAACACTTACTCCGCGCGGAGTCTGAATTGAAGAGGAAGAACACCGCTTGATACTCATAAGCTACGACATCGACGGTACGTTGGAGGTGGGCGACCCGCCCGGGCCGCTGACCATGGAGATGGTGCGAATCACCAAGCAGAAGGGCTTTCTGATTGGAAGCTGCTCGGACCGGCCCCCAAGCAGGCAGCGCGCCATGTGGGAGGAGTACCAGATCGAGGCCGACTTCGTGTCGCCCAAGCACATGCTCGCCGAGGTCAAGACGAAGTTCGAGGCGGACGCCTACGTCCACATCGGTGACCGCGAGGACCTGGACCGGCAGATGGCGCTGAAGGCAGGGTTCGACTTCCTCTGGCCGGACGAGGCGGCCGCGAAGGACTGGTTCGTGGCTTAGGTGGGGCTCATGCGGCGTCCGCCTGCGTGGGCTCGGTCCTGCCCGACGCCCTGTTGTACTGCCGGATCACCCGCCGCGAGACGCGCAGGCCGTTGAGGGTCAGCACGGAGCCGCCTATGGCTATCGCGACGGGAGCGCTGAGCAGGGCGGCTATGCTGCCGGTGTAGAAACCGGAGAATCCGGTCATGCCCCAGGTGAACGACTGTATGCTCATCACTCGACCCCGCATGTCGTGGGGCACGGCGCTCTGCAGCACCGTTATGAGCGTCGTCTCGTACAGCACTCCCGAGCCGTAGGCTCCCACGAGCAGCACGAGCGAGAGCGGCAACCAGGGTGACGCCGCGAACAGCACCAGGCACGCGCCGAAGCCCATGTACCCGAAAACCAGCAACCGTCCCCCGTTGCGCCCCTCGCCGAGCGCCGACAGCGTGAGCGACGATATGAGCGCGCCCGCGCTACCCGCCGAGAACATGTAGCCCAGCCCGGTTGGGCCGACGTCCAGCACCTTGCCCGCCATCACCGGCATCATGGTCTCGTGCGACCAGCCGAACACCTCCGACGACAGCATCATCAGAATGAGCAGGCGTATCTGGGGCGTGCCCAGCGTGTAGCGGACGCCCTCCTTGAGGTCTGCGAGCGGAGAGGTGTCGCGCTTTTCGCCTGCCGCCCCAAAGCCGCGCAAGAACACCATGAGGACGCCGGACATCACGAGCGCGACGACCATGACGACGTATATCCAGCCGATGCCGAACGAGTCCACGGCCGGGCCGGCCACCAGCGGCACGGTTATGCCGGCGGTGGTCATAGCCGCGAAGTTGGCCGCGTTGGCCTTGAGCAGGTTCTCGCGGCCCGCCACGTCCAGCACTAGCGTCATGCGCGCCGGCAGCTTGACGGCCATCAGCATGCCGTCCGCGAGCGCGGTCGCCAGGATGTGCCAGAGCTCGATGCGGTCGGTGAACACCAGCAGCGCGACACCGGCGAACACAGCCGCCTGGACCGTCTGCGACACGATGAACAGCGCGCGGCGGTCCAGGCGGTCGGCCATCACGCCGGCGAAACCGGAGCACAGCATCATGCCCAGCCCCGCCATGCCGGCCGTGGCGCCCACCCAAAACGCGGAGTCGGTGACCAGCAGGGCCAGCCAGCCGTGCGCCAGGATGTACAGCGTGATACCGATGTCGCTGAACAGGCCCGAGATCAACAGCAGGCGGAACTTGGGGTTGCGTACGAGAAGAGTCATGGCAGGCGTCGCAAAGCGTCAGATGCAATAGTAACAGGGGCGGGTCTTAGACCCACCCCCGAAGAAAGTGCCAGTTGGATAATGCCAGAGGCAGCGGAGCGGGGCATCCCGCGCCGCGCCTAGTCCTTGGCGTATTCTCGGAAGACCGAGTCCACCACGTCCACGGCGTAGTCTACGTCCTCGGCGGTGATGCCGTAGTGGGTGACGAACCTCCACCGGCGCGCGGGCGAGCCGCCCTTCACGCCGCGTTCGTTGATTCTGCGGGCCAGTTCGACGGGATCTCCGCGCTCGATCTCGAAGAAGACGAGGTTCGTGGGAAGCGCGTCGGGGTCGATGGAAACACCGGGCACCTGGGCGAGCCCCTGCGCCAGTCTGCGCGCGTTGGCGTGGTCTTCGGCCATGCGCTCGACCATGCTGTCGAGGGCGACGATGCCGGCGGCGGCGATGACGCCGACCTGCCTCATGCTGCCGCCCACCATCTTGCGCCACCTGCGCGCCCGCTCGATGAACTCGTTGCTGCCGCACACCACCGAGCCGATGGGAACGCTCAGCCCCTTCGACAGGCAGAAGGTCACGCTGTCGGCGTCCTTGACGAGCTCGGACACGGGCGTCTCCAGGCTGACGGCGGCGTTGAAGATGCGCGCGCCGTCTATGTGCAGCGGAATATCGTTGCGATGAGCGACCTCCGCGATGGTGCGAGTGTCCTCGGGCGTCAGCGTCGCGCCGCCGCAGGCGTTGTGGGTGTTCTCCAGCGCGATCATCGCGGTGCGCGGAAAGTGTACGTCGTTGGGGCGTATCGCCGCCTCCACCTCGTCGGGGTCGAGCATACCGCGGTTGTCGTTCGGTATGGTGTGGAAGGAGATGCCTCCCAGCGCCGACGCGCCGCCCGCCTCGCTGCGGAAGATGTGGGACTTGTCGCCCAGGATGATGTCATCGCCGCGCTGCGCGTGCGTGAGAGTCGACACGAGGTTGCCCATGGTGCCGCTCGCCACGAACATGCCCGCCTCCTTGCCCAGGCGCTCAGCGGCCATCGCCTCCAGGCGATTCAGCGTAGGGTCTTCGCCGTAGACGTCGTCACCGACCTCGGCCTCGGCCATGGCCCGGCGCATCTCCGGCGTGGGGTGGGTTACGGTGTCGCTGCGCAGGTCTACGATTCGCAAGGTTCCTCCTTAGGGCGGGGCCGTGGTTGGGGCTCGCTCGCGCGGGCTTCGAGGCTGGAATGATTCTAGCACACTGCTTGCCAAACGCCATAGCGTCTCATAACATGCGGGGCGAGACTCAGCTATGCCAAACTCACCAGCGACACCACAATCGCGGCAAGTGACGTTCGCCGGCTCCGGCGTGACACTGGAAGGCGTGTTGCACCTGCCGGACGATGAGCGGGAGAAGCTTCCTGCCGTCGCTCTGTGCCATCCGCACCCTCGCTACGGCGGCAACATGCACAACGGCGTCGTCACGGCGATGGCGGCGGGACTGCTCGCCTCTGGAGTGGCGGTGCTGCGCTTCAACTTCCGCGGTGTCGGCGCGAGTGATGGTTCGTTCTCCCAAGGCGTGGGCGAGGTGGACGACGCACTGGCCGCCGCCGATTACCTGGCACTGCACGACCGCGTCGAGACGACGCGCGTGGGGATGGCGGGCTACTCGTTCGGGGCGTGGATCGCCCTGGAGGCAAGCAGGCTGAGCGGCACTATCCAGGCGGTTGCGTCGATAGCGTGTCCCATGGGCGCGTACACCGCGCTGGGAGTGGACGAGCTGCTCCAGCCCAAGCTGCTCGTGTGCGGCGAATTCGACCACGACTTCCCGGTGGAGCACTTCCGCTTTCTGTCGAGAAGGTTCATGGAGCCGAAGGAGGTGCACGTGCAGTACGGCGCGGACCACTTCTTCGGCGGCCACGAGACGGACATCGGCGACCTCACCGCCGCGTTCATGGCGCGATGGCTGGGCGACCGCGCCCCCGGCGACGTGGGCGGGTTCTAGCTACGGAGACGACGGGCCAATGCGTCAGACCGCCATAGGATTCCGCAGTCAGGGTCTCACGCTGGAGGGCGTGCTGACGTCGCCGCAGGGCATAGCGGGAGACCTGCCGACGCTGGTGGTGTGCCACCCTCACCCCGTGCTCGGCGGCGACATGGAGAACGCCGTTGTGATGGCGATCTGCCGCGCCGCCGACAGCCGCGGGCTGGCGACGCTGCGCTTCAATTTTCGCGGCGTGGGAGACAGCGAGGGCGAGTTCAGCAACGGCAAGGGCGAGCAACGCGACCTCGAGTCAGCCTTGAAAGTCGCCCGAAAGTGGCCGGGCCTCGATGGAAAGCGGATCGCCGTCGCGGGCTACTCATTCGGAGCGTCCGTCGTGCTGGGTGGGCTGCGGCGTTGCCGCCCTGCGCTCTGCCTGGCGTTCGTCGCGCCGCCCATCGCCGCCGTCACGGAATCGCGAATAGCGTCGGACAAGCGGCCCAAGCTGTTCGCCACCGGCCAGGACGACCGTATTTCGCCGCCGGTGGCCTTGCAGGGCGCCCTGGATGACATGCGGCAGCCGGTGCGCTTCACGGAGATCGCGGGCGCGGCGCACAACATGCTGGGCCGCGAGCGCGAGGTGGGCGAGTTGGTGGCAGCGTTCGTAGCGGAAGAGCTGGGCCTATCCGGCTAGGATAAGCACGAAAGAACAGGAGCGACGATTGACGGACCAGAGAGATTTCAGAAAAGAGCGCGACTCGATGGGCGAGTTCGACGTGCCGGCGGACGCCTACTACGGCGCCAACACCATGCGCGCGGTGCTCAACTTCCCCATCAGCGACCTGCGGTTTCCGCGGTCGTTCATCCGGGCGGTGGCCCAGATCAAGCTCGCGGCGGCGCAGGTGAACCGCGAGCTGGAGCTATTGGACGGGGGACTCGCCGACGCCATCGCCAGCGCGGCGCAGGAGGTGGAGGACGGCGGACTCGATGACCAGTTCGTGGTGGATATCTTCCAGACCGGCTCCGGCACATCCACCAACATGAACGCCAACGAGGTCATCTCCAACCGCGCCATCGAGTTGCTCGGCGGCGAGATAGGCTCGCGCACGCCCGTCCATCCCAACGACCACGTGAACATAGGCCAGTCGTCCAACGACGTCATACCCACGGCCATACACATATCGGCGCTCAAGGCCATCGAGGACGACCTCGCGCCCGCCATCGCCAAACTGCAGAGGGAGTTCGAGCGCAAGGCCGAGGAGTTCATGCCCATCATCAAGACGGGCAGAACCCACCTGCAGGACGCAACGCCGGTGCGGCTGGGCCAGGAGTTCCAGGGGTACGCCGCCCAGATGGAGCGCTCGCTGCGAAGGCTGGACCATGCGCGCGCCGAGCTTTCCGAGGTTGCGCTGGGCGGCACCGCCGTGGGCACAGGGATCAACACGCATCCCGAATTCGCCTCGCGGGTGTGCGAGAAGCTCTCCGAGATGCTGGGTGTAACCGTGACGGAGACCGACGCGGACGGGCACTTCCAGGCTCAGAGCACCCTGGACGGCGTGGTGGCGGCGAGCGGCGCGCTGAAGACGATTGCCGTGAGCCTGATGAAGATCTGCAACGACATCCGCTGGCTGGGCTCCGGTCCCCGGGCCGGGCTTGGCGAGATAGACCTGCCAGAGGTGCAGCCCGGAAGCTCCATCATGCCCGGCAAGGTCAACCCGGTTATACCCGAATCCGTGTGCCAGGTAGCCGCCCAGGTGATAGGCAACGACGCGGCCATAGCGGTGGCGGGGCAGTCGGGCAACTTCGAGATCAACGTGATGATGCCGGTTGCCGCGTACAACCTGTTGCAGTCGATAGACCTGCTGGCGGCGGCCGCAGACAACCTTGCGGAGCAGTGCGTGAGCGGCCTTAAGGCGACGCAGCGCGGCCCGGAGATGGTCGAGCGTGGACTCGCCATCGTCACGTCGCTGGTGCCGCACGTCGGCTACGACGCCTCAGCCGCGATAGCCAAGGAGGCGCAGGCGACGGGCAGGACGGTGAAGGAGGTCGCCCTGGAGACGACGAGCTTCAGCGGCGACGAGCTCGACGACATTCTCGACCCGAGCTCGATGACCGAGCCGGGGCTCGGCGCGGGCGTGTCAGTAGGCTAGCCGCCCCCGCACATAGGCCACCTCGTCTTCACGAGTGACGACCTCGCCGTCTAGGCGCGCGCGTCTGAGCGCACGCAGCAGCTTTCCTACTGTCGGCCCTTCTTCCACGCCCAGCGCCAGCAGGTCGTGGCCGTCCAGCAGCGGGCGGACGTGGCGTAGCTCGTCCAGATAGCGACGAGCCCACGCAGAAGCCGATTCGTCGGCAGCCCACGCGACGAAGCCGCGCAGGGCGTGCTCGTCGTAGACACTCAGGAGGTCGTCCACCTCGCTTGTCCGCAGTCTGGAGTGAGTCAGGCGGCCTGCGACGTCCCGCAGCGCGATGGTGTCTCGCGCGACCCGCGCCCAGTCCGCGCCCATGTTCAGCCTGCGCGTTAGCACGGGGGTCGCCTCCGCGGGCAGCGACGACATCAGTAGCGCCAGCAGCACCGGCCTGGCGGCCAACTCCGGTCCGCCTGCCAGCGCGTCGATGTGTGCAAGTGTCGCGTCGTCAGGGTTCAGCGCGTGGTGAATAGAGCGCAGCGCGCCTGAGTCGCGCATCAGCCGCAGTATGGATGCGGCGCGCGGCTCGTCGAACACGCGCTCCAGCTCGTGGCGTAGCCGGTCGCCGGAGATCGTGTCCAGGTGGCGCAGGTCGCGCTCCAGGGCCTGCCGGGTCTCCGGCTCGATGCGGAACTCGTAGCGGCCCGCGTATCGGAATGCCCGCACGATGCGCGTCGCGTCATCGCGGAAGCTGCCGTCGTGCAGCGTGCGGACCAACCTGTTCCGCAGGTCCTCGACGCCGCCGAACTCGTCCAGAAGTTCGCCCCACGAATCGCCGCGCAACTCGACGGCCATCGCGTTGATCGTGAAGTCGCGCCTTGCCAAGTCGTCGCGTATGCCGCCGGGGCTTACGGTCGGCAGCGCGCCCGGATGTGCGTAGGTCTCCGTGCGCGCCATGGCCAGGTCGAACGCCACGCCGCCGGCCCTGATCTTGTGTGTGCCGAACTGGGACGACGCGACGACCTCGCCGCCAAGCGCCTCGGCCAAGTCGCGACCGAAGGCCGCGCCGCCGGAGACGCTCACCAGGTCGACGTCAGCGACGGGCCGGCCCAGCAGGGCGTCCCGCACCGCGCCGCCCACCAGGTACAGACGCACGCCGCGCCGCGCCGACTCCTCTGCGGCTCTTGTCAGAAGCTCCCTTTGCTCCGGCGCCAGCGCCGAATCAAGCAACTCTGCAACGTTTGGCAACGGTGGCGCCTCCCCTCGACGCGGTGGCGCGATTATAGCACCCGCGCCCTCGGTGGTTGCGCCCCGTGGGATGGTGTACCATATGCCCGGCCCGGCTGTTCGCCGCGCCCATCCCTGGTGGAGGCCCCCAACGATGACCGACGCCGGAAGCCCCATCACTATCGACGACCCGGTCGCCGCCGCGCGCGACTGGTTCGCCGAATTGGGCCGCTGCTGCGCCGCCGTGGACTACGACTCGGCGGAGGCCATCTTCGCGCCGGACGTGGTCTCCTTCGGGACCAGGGCTGACGTCGTGGCCGGTCTCGGTCCGCTGCGGCGCAACCAGTGGGAGGGCATCTGGCCCAACATCGCGGACTTCCGGATCGACCTCGACAGCGTGCGGTCGGGCGGCGGCGAGCGGCACGCCTGGGGCGTCGCCACGTGGACGTCCACCGGCTTCCACGAGAGCGGTGAGGCGTTCCAGAGGCCGGGCAGGGCGACCGTCACGCTGGAGCGCCGCGACAGCGTCTGGCTGGCGACCCACACGCACTTCTCGCTCAACCCCGGCACGCCGCCCAGGACGTTTGGGCGGAGGCAGTGACAAGCTCGCCGAACTGGGTAGTGCGGACACTCCCTTTCCGGCCTGAAATCCAACACTTCGAGAGGTGAGCAGATGACGACCGCATACGAGGGCTCGGTCCAGCGATACGAGTCGATAGCCGAGCGAAACGTGATGATGCGAACGCGCGACGGCGTGGCACTCGCCGCCGACGTCTACTATCCGGCGCTGGAGGGACACAGGGCGGAGGGCGCCTTCCCGGTCGTGCTGGAGCGCACGCCCTACGGCAAGTCCGCGCCGCGCCAGGCCAACAAGGGCCACTACTTCGCGCGGCGCGGCTACGTGTGCGTGATCCAGGACGTGCGTGGACGCTTCGACTCGGAGGGCGAGTTCTACGCATTCGCCAAGGAGGCGCCCGATGGTTACGACTGCGTGGAGTGGATAGCGTCCCAGCCCTGGAGCGACGGCAAGATTGGCACCATGGGCGACTCCTACGCCGGCAGCGACCAGGCCGCGCTGGCGACGATGGACCCGCCGCACCTCTCGGCGATGGTCGTCGCGGTCGGCGCGTCCAACTACTACCACAGCTCGATGCGGCAGAACGGCGCTCTGGAGCAACGCTTTTTCATCTACGCCTTCCGCATGGCGGTCACGAGCCGGGAGGCGGCTGCCGACCCGTCCCTCAAGGCAGCGCTCATTCGCGAGTACACGCAGCGGCTCCCGGACCACGTGAGGAGCTTCCCGCTGAAGGAGGGCACGACGATCCTGCGGCGCCTGCCGTCCTACGAGCGGTGGGCCATAGACCTGGTGACGCACGGCGAATACTCCGACTACTGGAAGCAGCGGGGCTACGCGCCGGACGAGTACTACGAGGAGCACGCGGACGTGCCCACGCTGTACCTGGGCGGCTGGTACGACTCCTACGCCCGCAACACCTGCGCGAGCTACGCGGCGCTGAGCAAGATGAAGAAGTCTCACCAGCACCTGCTGATGGGGCCGTGGACGCACGGGCAGTACGAGGTCACGCAGTCTGGAGACCTGGACTTCGGGCCGGACGCGCAGATCCACTACAACGACCTGCGGCTGTCCTTCTTCGACCACCACCTGAAGGGCCTCCAGTCTGCCGCGGCGGACTGGGCGCCGGTGCGCATCTTCACCATGGGCACCGGCGACGGCGCGCGGGACATCTTGGGCGCGCCGGGAGCGAACGAGGAGTACGCGGGGCTGATAAGCCACGGCGGCTACTGGCGGGACGAGACAGACTGGCCGGTTCCCGACACCAGCTTCACGCCGTACTATCTGGGCGCCGACGGCGGTCTCTCGCCCGACCGGCCCGCCGACGCAGACACCGCACCCAGCCGTTACACGTTCGACCCGTCGGACCCGGTGCCGACCATCGGCGGCGGCATATCGGCGGCGGAGACCATCATGCGCGCGGGCGCGTTCGACCAGCGCGGCCGCCCCGACTTCTTTGGCTGCGACGACACGCTGCCGCTGAACTCGCGCCACGACGTGCTGACGTTCCAGACAGATCCGCTGGAACGCCCGGTGGAGGTCACCGGCCCCATCGAGGTGCGGCTGTGGGTGTCTTCGTCCGCGCCGGACACGGACTTCACGGCGAAGCTGCTGGACGTGTACCCACCTAACGCCGAGCATCCCGACGGGCTGGCGATCAATCTGACGGACTCGATCATCCGCGCGCGCTACCGCAACGGCTGGGAGACGCCGGAGCTGATGGAGCCGGGCGAGGCGTACGAGCTGGTCTTCCAGCTATACCCCACCTCCAACGTGTTCAAGGCGGGACACCGCATCCGCCTGGACGTGAGCAGCAGCAACTGGCCGCGCTTCGACGCGAACCCCAACACGGGCGGCCCGCTCGGCCTGGAGCAGCGCAGCGTGGTGGCGCATCAGGCGGTGTACCACGACGCCGAGCGCGCTTCGTGCGTTGTGCTGCCCATCGGCAGGGAGGGGTAGGCTGAGAGGCCCCGATTGTTGACTGGACGGCGGCCCAAACCTATACTGTTGCGCACCTAAACGGAGGTTTCGAGGAATGAGGCTTACGTGCCTTCAAGAGAATCTCAGCCGGGGGCTTGGCGTCGTGGGCAGGGCCGTCGCCACCCGCACCACCTTGCCGATCACCCAGCACGTGCTCCTGTCCACGGACAGGTCCAGGCTCAAGCTGTCTGCTACCAATCTGCAGATAGCCATCAGCACTTGGGTGGGAGCCCAGGTTGAGGACGAAGGGGCCATCACCATTCCGGCCCGCCTCCTGACCGACTTCGTGAATTCCCTTCCCAACGAGCGCGTCGACGTGGACGCGATAGAGCAACCCAAGGGCCTTAGCTTCAGGTGCGCGCGTTTCGAGGCCAACATTAACGGCACGGACGCCGAGGACTTCCCGCCCATACCATCCGTGGAAGATGGCGTGGTGTGCAGGATCGACGCGGACGTGCTGCGAAAGGCCATCAGCCACGTGGAGTTCGCCGCCGCGACGGAGGACTCCCGCCCCGTGCTCACAGGCATCAAGGTGGAGGCCTCGGGAGACGGCTTCACTTTCGCCGCCGCGGACGGCTTCCGGCTTGCGGTGTACAAGGGCAAGCTGGCGGAGCCCCTGGACGGCGAGCTCGATTTCATCGTTCCGAGCAGGGCTATGCAGGAGGTCAGCCGGCTCATCGGCAGCCAGCAGGAGCAGGTCGAATTCACCGTCACTACCACGAGGAGCCAGGCGCTGTTCAAGCTCGAGAACGTGGAGCTCACGTCGCAGCTCATCCAGGGCACTTTCCCCAACTACGGGCAGCTCATTCCCGAAAGCTGGGGTACCCGCGTGGTGGTGGACCTGAACCAGTTCTCGCAGGCCACCAAGTCCACCTCCATCTTCGCCAGGGACGGCAGCGGAATCGTGAGGCTACAGATTTCGGAGCCTTCCGACGGCTCGGACACGGGCCGCATGTCCATATCCTCCAGGGCGGAGGAGCTAGGCGAGAACCAGGGCGAGATCGACGGCGAGGTCGAGGGCGACGAGGCCAAGATCGCCTTCAACAGCAAGTACCTCGTCGACGTTCTGGACGTGCTTCAGGGGAGCAAGGTGGCGCTCGAGACCACCACGCCGTCCAGTCCCGGCGTCATCCGACCCGTCGCAGTGGAGGACGCACCCGAGTCCGCCGACGAGTACGTGCACGTGGTGATGCCGATGTTCGTGCAGTGGTAACCGGCTAGCCACCTACGCTACGTAAAGCGGAACGCCCCGCGCCGAATGGCCGGGGCGTCTGTGTGTTCGGATTGGTGCCCAGGAAGGGATTCGAACCCCCACCCCCTGTAAAGGGAAGCGGATTTTAAGTCCGCCGCGTCTTCCATTCCGCCACCTGGGCCTGACGGCGCCTTTGCCTCTGTGGGGCGCGGGCGCTGCCTGTCGGCGAGTCGCTAGAGGAAAATCGGCGCGAACACCAGCGCGACTATGGACATTAACTTGATGAGAATGTTCAGGGCCGGCCCGGAGGTGTCCTTGAAGGGGTCACCCACCGTGTCGCCGACCACCGCCGCGGCATGAGCGTCGGATCCCTTGCCACCCAGGTTGCCGGCCTCGATGTACTTCTTGGCGTTGTCCCACGCGCCGCCCGCGTTGGCCATCATGATGGCCAGCAGGAAGCCGGTCGCGATCGCGCCGATGAGCATTCCGCCCAGCGCCGCCGCGCCGAGGATGACGCCGACAACGATGGGCGCGATGATCGCCAGGAGCCCGGGGAGCACCATCTCCCGCATTGCTCCCCGGGTGCTGATGTCCACCGCGCGCGCGTAATCGGCGTTCGCGGTGCCCTCCATCAGCCCGGCAATCTCCCGGAACTGGCGGCGGACTTCCTGCACCATGGCGTTCGCGGCGCGGCCCACGGCCTGCATGGTGAGCGCGGCGAACAGGAACGGCAGCATCGCGCCGACGATGAGACCCATCAACACGCTGATGTCCAGAAGGTCGAACGAGTCGATGCCGGTGACCTGCGAGTAGGCCGCCATCAGCGCTAGGGCGGTGAGCACCGCCGAGCCTATGGCGAAGCCCTTGCCCGTGGCCGCCGTGGTGTTGCCGAGCGAGTCCAGGGCGTCCGTGCGCTCTCGCACCTCGGGATCGAGCCCCGCCTGCTCCGCGATGCCGCCCGCGTTGTCGGCAACCGGGCCGTATGCGTCCGTCGCGAGCGTGATGCCGAGTGTGGACAGCATGCCCACCGCGGCGAGCGCCACGCCGTAGGTGTCGGCCAGGGTGTAGGCGAGCCACATCGCCACGACAACCACCACGCCGGGCACCACGGTGCTCAGCATTCCCAGTCCCAGGCCGCCGATGATGACGGTGGCGGGGCCGGTCTCGGCCTGCTTGGCGATGTCGCGGGTGAACCCGAATTCGTAGGAGGTGAAAGTCTCGGAGGCGGTGCCGATTATCTGGCCGGCCACCAGGCCCACCAGCACGACCCAGAACAGGTCGAAGCTCATGTCCAGCATGGTCAGAGCTATCGCCGTGCCGACGAGCACGAGCGCCCCGGAGGTGAAGATGCCGGTACGCAGCGCCCACAGCAGACGGCCCATGCTGGCGCCCTCGCCGGTACGTACCAGGAAGGTGCCTATGATCGAGGCGAATATGCCGATGGCGGCGATTAGCAGCGGCAACAGGAACAGGTCCGCGTCGAAGTCCGACGGCGCGGCCATGCCGAGCGCGGCCGCGCCCACGGCGGCGAGCGTGATAGTCGCAATGATCGAGCCGACGTAGGACTCGAACAGGTCGGCGCCCATGCCGGCCACGTCGCCCACGTTGTCGCCCACGTTGTCGGCGACGGTCGCGGGATTGCGCGGATCGTCCTCGGGTATGCCCTGCTCGATCTTGCCCACCAGGTCAGCGCCCACGTCAGCGGCCTTGGTGTAAATGCCGCCTCCCACCCTGGCGAACAGGGCGATAGACGAAGCGCCGAAGCCGAAGCCGGCGACTATGTTGGCGTCCTGGAATATCCAGTACGCGGCGGCGATGCCGATAAGGCCGATACCCACCACCGATATGCCCATCACCGCCCCGCTGTTGAAGGCGACCCTCAGCGCGGGATTCAGGCCGATCATGGCCTTTACGGTGGTGCGCGTGTTGGCACGCACCGCGATACTCATGCCGATGTAGCCGGCCAGGGCCGAGCCGATGGCGCCGGCGAGGTACGCGATAGCCGTGGAGGGCAGACCGGAAGCGCCTCCGCCCGCATCACGGCCCAGGACATCGTAGTCGATGAAGACGGCAAGCACGATGCATACGATGACCACGAAGATGGCCAGCAAGGTGTACTCGCGCGTCAGGAACGCCCTCGCGCCCTCCTGGATGGCCTTGCCAATGAATCGCACCTTCTCATCGCCCTCGTCCTGGCGCAGGATGTTGAGCGTCAGCAACAGCGCGAATATCAGCGCCACCACGCCCGCGGCGATCGCGAGGTAAAGAACTATCAAGGCCGGCCTCCACAAAAATCTCCCCTGTACAGATCGGACAGGGGGTCGAGCGTCTTCAGGCGTCGCTCCGCGAAAAAGCTAACATAGCGGCAAACGCGAGGTCAAGCAGATTCCGGCCGGTCGGAAACCGCCCCGGATCGACCTCTAAATGCCCCAGAAACCCGCACCTATGGCCTCTTTTCCTGGTTGAACTTCCAATGCACAGTTGAAACGGCGTAACATAGTGGGCGAAGGGATCGGCGGCGGCATGCGAGACGACGTGTGTTGTGAGAGCGCCCTCCGAATGGGGCACCTGGAGGTTGGCGGGTTGATTGAGTCGGAGCCATCCGAGTCGGCACGAGGGAGCAAGGAACAGCAGCTGTGGACCAGATGGCGGCGAACCGGCCTTGTGGTCGTCGCCATGCTGATGGTACTGGGTCTGCTTTACATCGCGCGAGGGGCGCTGTTCCCGTTCATAATCAGCATAGTGCTGGCACAGCTACTCTATCCGTCGGTTGTGTTCCTCGAGGATCGGATGCCGGGCCGCCGCCGTTCCCCTGAGGCAGCCCGCATCGTCTCGATCCTGCTGATCTACCTCGCGTTCGTGGGGATAGTCGCCGGGATCCTGTACCTGACGATACCGCCTCTGTTCCACGAAGCCCAGGAGCTGGCAAGGACCCTCCCGGAGCTCTACGAACGTTCCAGGGCAACCGTGGAGAGCTGGTCCCACGAAATCACCGAGCGAATTCCGGTGGAATTGCGGACTCAACTCGAAGAAGCGGTCGCCGGTGGTGGCGACGTGCTCGCGGACGCCGCGCAGGGCGTTATCGGGCGTACGATCAGCGGGGTGTCCAACGCGGTGACCGTCGTCATCGGGCTAGCCGTGGTGCCGTTCTTCCTGTTCTACCTGCTCAAGGACCGCGAGCAGGTGGTCGGCGGCTTGTACACGATGCTACCCCCGACCGGGCGCAAGCACACTGCGAACGTGGTGTTGCTGGTCAACGAGGTCGTCGGCTCTTATGTGCGCGCCCAGCTTCTGAGCGCCACGATCGTCGGGCTGCTAGTCTTCGTGGGATTGACAGTCCTCGGGATCGAGTTCGCGGCCGTGCTCGGCCTGGTCGCCGGACTGTTCGGCCTGATTCCGATAATTGGCCCTCTGCTGGGAGCCATCCCCGGCCTGCTCGTCGCCCTTGCGAGGTCGCCCGAGCAGATTATCTGGGTCGCACTGGTCTACCTGGTGGTCCAGCTGATAGAGAACAACCTCATAGCGCCACGCGTTCAGGGAGGGGCCGTGCGCCTCAACCCCGCAATCATCATGGCCACCCTGGTGCTCGCGAGCGAAATCGCGGGGCTTTGGGGCGTGATCGTGGCGGTGCCCCTGGTCGCCGCCACGAGGGACGTGTTCGTTTATTTCTACAACGAGTGGAGCGGCATCGCCGGCGACGAGTCGCCAGAGGGCCACGCGGAGCCTGATACCTCGGACGCAGGCCCGGCTCCGCGAGAAGAGGAGTAGCGAGGTCGCCCGGCAAGGCCCGCCGATTGTGAGCCTTTACCGGGCGGAACGATGCCGTGAGCGTGGTCTACAGCGTGCGGAACACCCCGACGACCCGGCCGCGCACCGCAACCTGGTCCGCCGGCAACTCGATGGGGGCCATCGTCTCGTTCTCGGGCTGGAGCCTGACAGTGTCGCCCTTCAGGAAGAAGCGCTTCAGCGTTACCTCCTCGTCGTTCAGGAGCCACGCGGCCACCATGTCGCCGTTTTCGGGCTGCGCCACCGGCTCGAGTAGCACTAGGTCGCCGTCCGCGACGAAGGCGTCGATCATCGAGGTGCCCTTGACGCGCAGGGCGTAAACGTCCGACCTGCCGTTAGAGAGCGACGGAGGAATCTCGACGTTCTCGTAGTCGTCGTCGGTGCGAATGTCCGAGGAGAATGTGGGGAGCGGAGCGCCCGCGGCTATGTTGCCGAGAACCGGCACGCTGAGAATCTGAGGGCCGGAAGCGCCGTGCCAGCCGCCCGTCAGCTCGATGCCGCGCGACACGCCGGCCTCCCTGCGGAGATAGCCCTCGCGGTGAAGGATCTTGAGGTTGTAGTCGACCACCGAGGTGGAGCTGACCTCGCAGCCCGTCTGGATGTCTCGGACGGTCGGCGGGTAGTGGTGATCGTTCAGGAAATCGCGGATGAACTCCAGGATACGCTCCTGCCTAGCGGAAATGCTGCCCTTTGCCATGTGTCACCCTCCAGTTGTGCGCTCGTTGCCTTACGTGACCAAATGTTCGGCAAGTGTAACAAGCCAGAACAGCCGTGTCAAGCGTTGCCCGAATTGACTTGGCAGGCGCGAAATGCTAATCTCTGTGTGAAATAAGTAACGAATGCCTGTGCCAGGCCTGGCCCACCTGCACGCGAGGCCGATACTCGCTGCATCAGGAGGCGACGTGCTCAAGAGACTGGTCCTCTCAGCGCCGATTCTTGGACTGCTCATGCTCGCTATCGCCGCGTGCGGAAGCGAGCCGATGGCTGTGGCCCCAACCGGGGAGAGATTCTCGCCTCCTCCGCCACCCGCCGCACCGGTAGAGCTGGCAACACCTACCCCGGAGGGGGGCCAGGCTGCCGCGACAGGCGAAGGTACCCAGATCACCGTCGACCTGCTGGACAACGACGGCAGAGGCCCCTACGCATACGATCCCGCTGACTTCGTCTTTTCTGTCGGAGAGACGGTGACGTTCACGCTCGAATCTGAGGCCGTGTACCATACGTTCACCATCGACGGCACAAGCGTAGACGTAGACGTCGATGTCGACGAAGTGGTGACTGTCACCTACACATTCGACGAGGCGGGCACCTTCGACCTCATCTGCATCCCGCACGAGTTGAACGGGATGGTAGGCGTCATAACCGTCCAGTAGGGCGTCTATCCGCATGAGACCGCTGTCTGTTGCTTTTCTGCTCGGCGCAATTGCGCTGCTTGCCGCGATTGCGTGCGGCTCCTCCGCCGACACGGAAGAAGACGCCGCGCCGCCACGGCCGCCTACGGCAACGGGAGCGGCCCCGGTCCAGCAGCCGCCGACGCCAACGGTCCCGCCTCCCGCGGCGGTGGAGCAGCCCGCTACACCCCCCGACACGCCCAGCGCGAACGAGCTCGCTCCCGCCCAGGACCGGACGCCTGAGCCGACGCAACCTGGAGAGGCGGGAGGCGGCGCGACGATTACCATCGACGACGGGACGCTGGCCCGCTACGTCATCGGAGAGCAACTCGCCAACCGCGACCTCCCCAACGACGCCATCGGTGAGACGTCCAATGTCACCGGCAGCATCGTGTTCGACGCGGAAGGCAACGTGGTGCCCGGAGAATCGACACTGGTGGTAGACGTGTCCACGCTGGAGAGCGACTCCGGCCGCCGCGACAACTTCCTGCGCGGCAATACACTCCAGACGGCGACGTACCCCGAGGCGACACTGGTCGTGAACGAGGCGGTCGGCCTACCCTGGCCGCTGCCGGAGAGCGGCGAGGCGGCGTTCACTCTGGTAGGCGACTTCACCGTGCGGGACGTGACCAAAGAGGTCACGTGGAATGTCACGGCGCAGTTCGGGCCGGAGATAACCGGGCAGGCTGCGACTGTGTTCACGTTCGACTACTTCGAGATGAGCAAGCCCAGGCTGGCCTTCATCCTGAGCCTGGATGACGAGATAAAGCTGGAGATCGACTTCCTGGCGTCGGTGAATCCGTAGTCCTTTACCCCAGCCCATCCCTCGTGTGATTCCGCCCTCCCAACCGTGCCATTCCGAGCGTACCCGAGGGATCTGTAGCGCCCCCTTCCACGCCCATACGTTGACCGGCGGATTGGGCCGCGCGTATTATGTCCCATATCCGACCCGCGCCAGCGGGCGAGCGTGACGTCCCGCATACCGAGAGGCTATCAGGTGACGACCGGCGAGAAAGTCTCCATTCCAGTTACGGGCATGACCTGCGCGGCGTGCGTTTCGCACGTGGAGCACGCGCTTGAGGGAGTGCCGAGCGTGAGCGCCGCCGTGGTCAACCTCGCGACCGAGCGCGCGACGTTGACCTGGGACTCGGATGCGGCCCTCAGCGAGGCGATCGACGCAATCGAGGACGCCGGTTACGGCGTCGGCACGGCCAAGAGCACACTCGCGGTGGTCGGAATGACGTGCGCGGCGTGCGTGTCCCACATCGAGAGCGCGCTTGACGGAGTAGACGGCGTGCTGGGCGCGAACGTGAACCTCGCCACGGAGCGGGCCACCGTCGAGTACGTGCCGGGCGTGGCCGGCCCCGCCGACCTGCGCCGCGCCATCGAGGGCGCGGGCTACGGGGCCGCGCTGCTCACGGGCGACCCGGACGACGCGGCAACGGCCCGAGACACCGCAAAGCTCAGGACCAAGTTCGTCGTCAGTCTCGTCGTCGCCGCCGTCGTTATGGCGCTCATGGCAGTGCCCGGCGCCGGCGGCGCGCTCCCCATCTCCATGGACTACCTGCTCCTCGCCATGGCGGCGCCGGTGCAGTTCTGGGCCGGTAGCCAGTTTTACGCCGGAGCCTGGGGCGCGCTCAAGCACCGCACCAGCAACATGAACACCCTGATCGCGCTGGGAACCTCGGTCGCGTTCTTCTACAGCGCGGCGGCGACCTTGTTCGGCAGCGCGAGCATATTTGCGCTGGGCGAGGCCGAGACATTCTTCGATACTTCCACCGCAATAATCGGGCTGGTGCTGCTCGGGCGCTACATGGAGGCCAAGGCTCGGGGCCGCGCCTCCGAGGCGATACGCTCGCTCATGGACCTGCAGCCAGCCACCGCCAGAGTCGTTCGCGACGGCGAGCACCTGGACGTGCCGGTGGAGGACATCGCGGTCGGGGACCTGGTGCTCGTTCGCCCCGGCGAGAAGGTCGCGGTGGATGGGGATGTGGTCGAGGGCCGGTCGTCCGTGGACGAGGCGATGCTCACCGGCGAGAGCGCATGGGTCGAGAAGGGTCCGGGCAGCACGGTCTACGGCGCGACGCTCAACAACACCGGAGTGCTTACGTTCCGGGCTACGGGCGTTGGCGCCGACACGATGCTGGCGCGCATCGTCGCGCTCGTCGAGGAGGCGCAGGCCTCACGCGCGCCAATCCAGCGTCTGGCCGACGTCGTCTCCGCGTACTTCGTGCCCGCGGTGGTTCTCACGGCCGCCCTCGTGTTCGCGGTTTGGCTCGCTTTCGGCCCCGATCCGGCCCACCTGTACGCGATGATGACCACGGTCGCCGTGCTCATCATCGCCTGCCCCTGCGCGATGGGGCTGGCCACACCGACAGCGGTGATGGTCGGCACGGGCAAGGGCGCGGAGCACGGCATTCTGTTCCGCAGCGCGGAGGCGCTGGAGCGCGCCCACAAGGTGGACGTAGTGGTGCTGGACAAGACCGGCACGCTCACTGCGGGCAAGCCCTCAGTTACCGACCTCGTGTCCCTGCACGGTGGCGAGGACGACCTGCTCAGACTGGCCGCGTCCGTCGAGAGTGGCTCCGAGCACCCGCTGGGCGCGGCCATCGTCGCGGCGGCGGGTGAGCGAGGCTTGGCCGCACTGCCGTCGAGCGACGTCGAGGCTCAGCCCGGTCTCGGCATCACGGCGGTCTTGGACGGCCGACGCGCCGCGCTGGGCAACGAGGCGCTGATGCGTGCCGAGGGCCTGGACGTCGCGGCGCTCGGTGACGAGGCGCAAAGCCTGGCGGGGCAGGGTAAGACCCCAATCTACGTGGCCGCGGGCGGTCGCATCGAGGGCCTGATCGTGGTGGCCGACGCGCTCAAGCCGGACTCTCCGGCCGCCGTGGCCGCGCTGCGCGACCGCGGCATAGATGTGGTCATGCTCACTGGCGACGGCAGGCGCACGGCCGAGGCCGTCGCCGCGCAGGTGGGAATCGACCGCGTGGTCGCTGAGGTTCTGCCCGGGGACAAGGCCGCATTCGTGGAGCGGCTGCAGGCCGAGGGCCGCGTGGTGGCCATGGTCGGCGACGGCATCAACGACGCGCCCGCGCTGGCCCAGGCCGACGTGGGTATCGCCATCGGCACCGGAACCGACGTCGCGATGGAGACAGCACAGGTGACCCTGGTCCGCGGCGAGCTCGGCGGAGTCGACACCGCGGTGCAGCTCAGCCGTGCGTCCATGCGCACCATCAGGCAGAACCTGTTCTGGGCGTTCGCCTACAACGTCGCGCTCATACCGGTCGCGGCGGGCGTGCTCTATCCGGTGTTCGCCGGAGGCGCGCCGGAGGTGCTGCGTCCGGTGTTCGGCGAGTTCGGCTTTCTGAATCCCACCCTCGCGGCGGCGGCCATGGCGGTCAGCTCGGTTTCGGTCGTGACGAACTCGCTTCGGCTGAAGCGGTTCAGACCCAGCATCACGAAGACGTAAACGGAGGCGGTGAATTTGCGTATACCTTTCTTCAGCAAGCGCGGCGAAGACCTGATGGCGACCGACCCTGTCTGCCACATGGAGGTGGACACCAAGCGGCCCAACGGCGGCACGTGGGAGCATGAGGGCGTCACCTACTACTTCTGCGGCCCCGGCTGCAACCGCGCCTTCCAGCGGGAGCCGGAGGCGTACCTGTCCGGCCAAAAGAAAATCGACATGTGACGTGGGCCAAGTCCCCTCTCCCAAGACTGGGAGAGGGTTAGGGTTGATGGCGCTCGCCTCATCAAGCCTGAACAGTTCCAAGGTTTCACGCCGATTGACCGGCTGCGCGTACTGGCAGATAATAGACGGGCACGGCTCAGCCGTGCCTCGCCCGAGTCGCGCCGAAGTGGCGGAATGGTAGACGCGGCGGTCTCAAAAACCGTTGGGAGTTAAATCCCGTGTCGGTTCGACTCCGACCTTCGGCACTCGGCGTCATCGCGCGGGCGAGCGGAAATAAAAAATCGAGCCGGTCCGGACCATCCGGGCCGGCGCTTTGGCGCGTATCGAAAAACCGGCGCCGGGCCAGGGCGCGAGGAGGCCGCAGTGACGGCGATAGATGAGGCTTAGCTCGCTTGGACGGCTGCTGGGCGGCACGCCGCAGTTCGGCGCGCTCCGGCATTCGCTCCAGCGACATACCACCCACGACAAGGCGATCATGCCGGAACAGGCACTCGCGTTCTCGCTCGCCCAGCTATGGCACGAGCTGGACGCCCCTATGGTGGTCGTCGCGCCGCTGCCCGAGCACGCGCGCCGGCTGTACGAGCAGATGCAGGTGTGGGGCGGCGAGTCCTGCGCGCTCCACTTCCCCGAGACCGAGACGCTGCCGTTCGAGCGCCTGGCCTCGGACGACGGCACCATCCAGCAGCGCCTGGCAACCCTCGCCGCGCTACGCGCCGACGGGAGCCGCTCTCGTCCGCCCGCGGTGGTCGCATCAGCCTCGGCGGCGGCGCAAAAGACGCTGGACAGGGATAGCTTCGAGCAGAACAGCCACGACCTCACCGTGCGTGAGAGCGTGGACCTCGACGAGACGCTGGATCTGTGGAGCCGCATCGGCTACCTGTTCGAAAGCTCCGTCGTGGGCCCGGGCCAGTTCAGTAGGCGCGGCGGCATTATAGATGTCTTCCCCGTTGGCGCGGATGCCCCCGCCCGCATCGAGTTGTGGGGCAACGAGATCGACACGATCCGCGAGTTCGACCCGGCGACACAGCGATCCACGCGCGCGGTCGATACCGTCAGGATCATCCCGGCGCGGGAGACACTGCCCTCGCTCACGCCCCGCGAGCTGTTGGACGCCCGGCTGGGCCGCATCGACGTCTCCAACTGCACGCCGGAGTCCGCGGAGCGGCTCCAGGATGAGTTCAACGCGCTTCTGGACGGCTACGACGTGGAGGAGCTTGAGTTCTACGCGGGCTTCTTCAATCATGGCTCGCTTTTCGACTATCTGCCGGAAGACAGTCTGCTGGTTGTTGTGCGCCCGGCCCGCGTCGCGGGCGCGGCGTGGGACGTGGAGGAGCGCACCGAGCACCTGCGCGAGGCGAAGGAAGGCCGGGGCGAGCTGCCGCGGCTGTTCCCATCGTCCCACTTCGCCTGGCGCGAGGTCGAGGAGCGCATGGGCAGGTTCGCCAGGCGGCTCGACGTGGAGCCTTCCGCCACGGGCGAGCGCGACGAGGCGGCGTCGCACGTTCTGCCCTTCGGCGAAGCGCCCTCGTACTACGGCAAGCTGGAGGACTTCGTGGAGGACGTAGACGGCTTCGCCGCCAGCGGCAGGCGCGTGGTCGCCGTCACGTCCCACTCCAGGCGGCTGGGCGAGATACTTGACGGCTACGGCGTCGCCGCGGAGGTCGGCGCGAACCTCGACGAAGACAGACCGCCCGGCTCGGTCAGCGTGCTCCAGGCGGAGGGCGCGGGCCTTCAGGAGGGCTTCACGCTGTCCACACCATCGGGCGAACTTGTGGTGTTCAGCGACGCCGAGGTGTTCGGCGTGGCCAAGCGCCGCAGCTCCGCCAGGCGAAACACCATGCGCCGCGCGGCGTTCCTGTCCGAGCTTTCGCCTGGCGACTACGTGGTGCACGTGGAGCACGGCATCGGCAGGTTCGTGGGCACCGGCAAGGGGCCGCGCGGCCAGGAGGGCGAGTTCCTCACACTCCAGTACGCGCAGGGCGACAAGCTGTACGTGCCCATGGAGCATCTCGACCGCGTCGGCCCATACGTCGCGCCGCTCGACCGACCGCCGTCGCTCACGCGGCTGGGCACGCAGGAGTGGCGGCGCGCCAAGGCGCGGGCGGAGCGCTCCACGCGGGAGATGGCCTCCGAGCTTCTGGCGCTGTACGCCTCGCGCGAGCTCTCGGAGGGCTACGCCTTCGCCCCCGACACGCACTGGCAGGCGGAGCTAGAGGAGTCGTTCCCGTTCGAGGAGACGCCCGACCAGCTATCCACCATCGCCGAGGTGAAGACCGACATGGAGTCGACCAAGCCCATGGACCGGCTCATCTGCGGCGACGTAGGCTACGGCAAGACCGAGATTGCGCTGCGCGCGGCGTTCAAGGCCGTGATGGAGGGCATGCAGGTCGCCATACTGGTGCCGACGACCGTGCTGGCCCAGCAGCACTACATGACGTTCACCCAGCGCCTGGGCGCCTATCCAGTCAGGATCGAGGCGCTCAGCAGGTTCCGCACCGACCGCGAGCAGCGCGACATCGTGCGCCGGCTGGCCGAGGGCGAGGTGGACATCTGCGTTGGAACACACCGCCTGCTCCAAAAGGACGTGCGATTCAAGAACTTGGGACTGGTGGTGGTGGACGAGGAGCAGCGCTTCGGCGTGGCCCACAAGGAGCGGCTGAAGCAGATGCGCGAGCAGGTGGACGTGCTCACCATGACCGCCACGCCCATCCCGCGCACGCTCCACATGTCCCTGGCGGGCGTGCGCGATATGAGCACCATCGAGACGCCGCCCGAGGAGCGGCTGCCCATCAAGACCTACGTGTCCGAGTTCAGCGAGGACCTGGTGCGCGAGGCCATTCTCCGCGAGCTCGACCGGCAGGGGCAGGTCTACTTCCTGCACAACCGCGTCTACAACATCGACTACATGGCCGGATACGTCAGGCGGCTCGTGCCGGAAGCCGAGGTAGGGGTGGCCCACGGTCAGATGGCCGAGGGCCAGCTCGAGAGCACGATGCTGGACTTCGCCGAGGGCAAGATGGACGTGCTGGTGTGCACGACGATAATCGAGTCGGGCCTCGACATCCAGAACGTCAACACGCTGATAATCAACCGCGCCGACGCTTTCGGCCTGGCGCAGCTTTACCAGCTACGAGGCCGCGTGGGCCGCGGCTCGCGCCGTGCCTACTCCTACCTGCTGGTGCCCAGGGCGCGCAGCCTGACAGAGGCGGCGGATAAGCGACTCCGCGCCATGCTGGCGGCGTCCGAGCTGAGCGCCGGATTCCGCATCGCCATGAAGGACCTCGAAATCCGCGGCGCCGGCAACATCCTGGGCGCCGAGCAGAGCGGCCACATTCACGCCATCGGATTCAACCTGTACACGCAGCTCCTGTCCAACGCCGTCGAGGAGCTTCGCGCCGGGGGCGGCGCGGGACGGAACGGCAGCGGCGACGCGGAAGCGGAGCAGATCGGCCGCGAGTCCGGGCCGTTCGCCACGGCCCAGGCGCCGCAGCAGGGTCCCAAGCTGGACCTGGGCATACCTGTGAGCCTGCCGGATGAGTACGTGGAGCACCTGCCGGCGCGCATCGACCTGTACCACCGGCTGGCCGCCCTGTCCAGGCTGGAGGGCGTGAGCGACGTGGAGGAGGAGCTCAGAGACCGGTTCGGCCCGCTGCCGTGGCAGGCGCAGAACCTGCTTTACGCGACGCGGCTCAGGATCAGCGCCCGCGAGGCCGGCGTAGTCGCCATCACGCGCCAGGACGACCGGGTCGTCATCCAGCTCGGGGACAGCGTAGGCGGCGCGAGACCGGCGCTGCAACGCGCGTTGGGGAGCGCCGTCGAGGTTGGCGACACGCAGCTACGCATGAGCGTAGACGGCGCCGCCTCCGGCTGGGAGACCGCCCTCGCCGAGGCGGTAGGTCGGCTCGCCGAGTTTCGCACGCGACTGATTTCTGAGCTGGCCTCGGTGGGCTAGAGTGAATCCCAGTACAGGTTTAAGGCTTTCATTCGACTAAGGAGACATGGCAAGTGGTCGGATTTCTCGATAAAGTCCTTGGACCGAATCCGGTAGAACTGTTGGCGGACGAACACGTTCTGCCTGCGATTACGGGGTTGATTGGTGAGGCAGAAGAGTATCTGGTACTGGTCTCTCCTTACAACAACTACTCTGTGCTCTTGCGTGACGCCGTCGCCCAAGTGTCGCAGCAAGTAAGAATCACTGCGATCTGCCGCGAGGACCGACTGAAGAGAGAGGAGAGTCATATCGCTTGGCTGATTGACCTGGGTGCTCATGTTTACTTGGTGGAACGTCTTCACGCCAAGATTTACGCCAACGAATCCCAGGTGATCCTTACGTCGATGAACCTAACACAGTCGTCTGCCGTAAACTCTAGAGAGATAGCGCTCAGAATAAGAGATGAAGCGCTGCATAAGCAGATTCTTGACTACATAAAGGTTCGGCTCATTGGGTCTTCAATTGCAGTGCATACCGAAGTACACGAAGAAGGCTCCTGCATCAGATGCGGGACAGACTTAGCATTCGACCCGGACCGGCCGCTGTGCGAGGCCTGCTATCCAATCTGGGCGCGATTCGGCAATCATACATACAAGGAGAACTACTGCCACGATTGCGGAGAGGAACATAAGACGAGCTACGCGAAGCCGCTTTGTGGCCAGTGCTACGACATGTTACTTGCGTAGGCGGGCAGCACCGAGTTAGGATGTGTCGCCACCCTCACTCGCCAACTCCTCCAGCACCCCCACCAACTCCCCCATCCCCTCTATCCGCGCGCACCCCGTGTAGTCCGGGTGGTTGCGGTCGCGGTCGAGCAGCACCGGCGTGATGCCGACGCGCCGCGCGCCCTCCACGTCGGACTCGAGCTGGTCGCCCACGTGCACCGTTTCGCCCGGCTCCGCGTTGGCCCTGCGTAGCGCCTCCAGGAAGATGGGCGCGTGGGGCTTTTCCGTCCGCGCCTCGACGGACGTGACCGCGAAGTCAACCAGCTCTTCCAGCCCGAACTCCGCCAGTATCTCGCGGCTGCCCCGGTTCATGTTGCTCACCACGCCCAGCGTTAGGCCCCGTGACCTGAGCGTCTCCAGCGTGGGGGCCACATCGTCGAACAGCGCCATGCCGTAGGGCAACTGCCTGACCCGACGCCAGACCTCGCCCGCCCGCTCCACAGTCACCTCGGTACCCGCACCCCGAAGCACTCGCTGCTCGTACTTGGCGAAGAATTCGTCGCGCTCGGCGTCGGTCAGCGACCGCAGCGGTCTGACACGGTTTTGCTCCGCCATGAATGCGTCTGCCAGCCTGTAGCCCCGCAGGATCCCCTCCGGCGTCAGGGTGATGCCGAAGTCGGCACATGCGGTGGACTGTATCTCGAATCGTGAGGGGCTGAACCCCACCAGGGTGCCGTACAGGTCGAAGAACACGGCTCGAATCATAATCGCGTTATGATACCATCGGCGGCGTTCGCGCAACACACTTGAGGTTGGTGAAATGCTCGCGGGAAAGCTACCACTGGACATGCTGGCCGAGCTGCTCGGTAGGATCGAGAGCGTTGACCCGCGCGTGGTGCTGGGCGCGAGCCCGGGCGAGGACGCCGCGCTCATCGACATGGGCGACCGCTACCTGGTCGCCAAGTCCGACCCGATAACGTTCGCCACGGACCTCATCGGATGGTACCTGGTGCAGGTCAACACGAACGACCTTGCCGTGATGGGCGCTACGCCACGCTGGCTCATGGCGACTCTGCTGCTGCCTGAGGGCGTGTCCGAGGGCACGGTGCGCTCCATCTTCGACCAACTCCTCGACGCATGCCGTACGCACGGCATTGCGCTGGTGGGCGGCCACACCGAGGTCACTTTCGAGTTGCCGCGGCCCATCGCGGTGGGCGCGCTGCTGGGCGAGGCTGCCAAGGATGAGGTGGTGCTCACGTCCGGCGCGCGGCCTGGCGACATCGTGTTGCTCACGAAGGGCATAGCCATCGAGGGAGCGTCCATACTGGCGCGCGAGGCGGGAGCGGAGCTGGTCGCGGCTGGAGTCGCGCCGGGGGTGGTGGAGGACGCGAAGGGACTGCTCTTCTCGCCGGGCATCAGCGTCAGGAAGGACGCGGAAGTGGCGCGAAAGGCCGCGCCGGTCCACTCGATGCACGACCCGACCGAGGGAGGGATGGCGACGGCGCTGCGCGAGCTTGCCACGGCGGCGGGCGTGGGGTTGGACATCGACGCGGATGCGATTCCGGTCCTGCCTGCCTGCCGCGCCTTCTGCGACGCGCTGGGGCTCGATCCCCTGGGGCTGATAGCGTCGGGCGCGCTGCTGGCCACGCTGGCCCCCCAGCACGCCGAGACGGTCGTCGGCGCGCTGGCGGCCGAGGGCATACCCGCGCGGGTGATCGGCCGGGTTACTCCGCCGGAAGAAGGTCTGACACTGCGGACGCCGTCGGGGAAAGCGCCCCTGCCGGAGTTCGACAGGGACGAACTCGCACGCTACTTCAGCGGACAAGAAGCGTAGCCATGCCGCCGGCTCAGTCGGCTCAATTCGCCTAGAGCAGCCTTTCCGCGCGCTCGAGCCGCTTCTCGGTGAGCAGGCTCCACGCCGGGTGGGCCTCGTCGCACTCGGTGGTCGAGTACTCCATCTGCAGCGTGACGTGGGTGATGCCGTACTTGCCCTTCACCACCTCGCGCAGCTCGTTCAACAGGTCGTCGAAGGTGCCGTCGTATCCCCGGTCCACCAGCACGTGCGCGCTCAAGGCGTCGTAGCCCGAAGAAATCGTCCACACGTGAAGGTCGTGGACGATGGTGACGCCCTCCACGTCCTCCAGGCTGTCGAACACCTCGTACAGGTCGATGTGCGGAGGCGTGCCTTCCACCAGCACGACGGCAATCTTGCGCACCAGGTGGCGCGTGTTGTAGACGATGAACAGCGCTATCAGCACGCTTAGAATGGGATCGACTATGTACCATTCCAGCGTCAGGATGAATATGCCGGAGATGACCACCGCGACCGACCCGAGCAGGTCGCCGAGCACGTGCTGGAACGCGCCCTCCACGTTCAGGCTGTGCTGGGACGCGCCATGCAGCACCCAGGCGGTGATGATGTTGATTATCAGGCCGCCTACGCCCACAACCATCATCAGCACGCCCTCGATGTGGGGAACGTCCACGAAGCGGTGGTATGCCTCATACAGGATGTAGCCGGCCACGACCCACAAGCTTACGGCGTTGAAGAGCGCCGCCAGTATCTCGGTACGGTAGAAGCCAAAAGTGCGCTCCGCGGTGGGTCCCTTGTCGGCAAGCCACATCGCCAGAAGCGCCAGCGCGATGGCGGCGGCGTCGGTCGCCATGTGACCTGCGTCGGCCAGCAGCGCGAGGCTGCCGGAAAGCAAGCCTCCCACAATCTCGACGAACATATAGGTCGAGATGAGCACAAGGCCGATGATAAGGCTACGTCTGCTGGCGAATCTCAGCTCGTCGTGGTGGTCGTGCCCGCTGTGGTCGTGTCCGCCGTGCCCGTGGTCATCGTGGCCATGGTCGTCGTGCCCGTCGTGTCCGTCATGGTCGTGGTCTTCGTGCTCGCGATCATCGTGTCCGTGGTCGTCATGCCCGACGTGGTCGGCATGACCATTTCGATCCTGGTCGCCATGCCCATCGTGGTCACGGTCGTCGTGATCGCCATGGCCGTTGTGGCCGTGACCCTCGTGCCGGCCGGAGGATGCCATGTACAGGTGGCTGGAGCCGATGCGAACGGGGGTCCCCGAAGCGACCGCGTGCGCAGGTTTCCGCGGCGACAGAATCTCCTGGAGGGAACGCATCAGCTTCAGCATCCTGTCCAGTCTCACTTTCTGCCCCTCGCTGGATGTGTGAAGAGGGGAAGCAGTTATAGAGCGGCTCTTCGTCGAAGCCGCGCAAAGAGGCCCCACGGACGCGCGTACTGTCTGCTTCGACACAAGGGGGTGCGAAACAACATGGGGAGCCGCGGGAATTGGGGACGCATTTGACGGCGGATTGAGGGCGCCCACCGGCGCGTCCCGATCCGCCGCCGCTATGCAGAGCTAGGCGTGGCCGTGGTGCTCGTGCTCGTCACACTCGTGCGGGTCGTGGACGTGGCCGGGCTCGCCGTGGTGCTCGTGCTCGTCGCATTCGTGCGGATCGTGATCATGCCCGTGGTGCTCGTGCTCGTCGCACTCGTGCGGGTCATGGACGTGGCCGGGTCCTCCGTGGTGCTCGTGCTCGTCGCATTCGTGCTGGCTGTGCGGCATAGAAAACCTCCCTCATAAAGAGTGTGTTAAGTATTGATGGGAACCAGTTCTACAATAGCCTACTTGAGACACGCGCGTCAAGCCAATCTCATCTGACTGTACGAAAATTGCCGAAAGTTGCGCTATCTTCCGCCCAACAGCAAGATCATTGAGACACGTGCTCAAAACAATCTCATCTGGCCGCTCACAGATTCTGGTGTGGTACAATCGCCTCGGCTAAACTTCAGATGCGGGAGGTACACGCGTGAACAACGGCTGGCGCGAACGCGCAGGTAGTCCCTTCACCCCCTTCAAGAAGTCCGCCGCCGGTTCGCGCGGCATGGTATCTTCCAACCACCCCATGGCGTCCGCGGCCGGATCGGAGATGCTGGCCATGGGCGGCAACGCCATCGACGCCGCTGTTGCCACCGCCTTCGCTCTCACCGTGGTCGAGCCCATGATGGTCGGCATATTCGGCGCCGGCATGGTCAACTACTACGATGCATCCACCGGAGAATCCATAACAATCGACAATTACGCTGTGGCCCCCGCCGCGGCCTCGGAGAGCATGTACGACCCGGTCTCGAACACCTGGCCCGACTACCTGGAGGCCGCCGGGCGCAAGAACCGGCTCGGCTACCTGGCCGTGAGTGTGCCGGGCAACCTCAAGTGCTGGTGCCACCTGGTCGAGAGTTACGGCAGGCTGGACCTCGACATCGTCATCCAGCCCGCAATCCGCTACGCCGAAAGCGGCTTTCCCGCGAGCGCATATCTGGTGAAGATCATCGCCGACAACCGGGAGGATCTGGCGCGGTTCCCTGCGACCCGAGAAGTGTTCTTGCCAGATGGTGAACCGCCCTCCGTGGGACAGGCTGTCGTTCGCAAGGACTACGCAAGCACGCTGCGGCGCATCGCCGAGAACGGTTCGGACGAGTTGTACGGCGGCGAGTTGGGCCGAGTCGTGGCCGAGGACATGCGCGCCAACGGCGGCATAATTACCCTGGACGACCTGCGCTTATACGAGATCAAGTATCGCCAGCCGGTGCGAGGCAGCTACCGCGGACGCGAGATAGTTGCGGTGGGGCCGACCAGCTCGGGCGGCGTGCACATAGTTCAGGCGCTCAACATCCTGGAAGGATTCGACGTCGGCGCGATGGGATTCGGCACCAGCGCGTCCGCGCACCTTCTCGCCGAGGTGCTCAAGATCGCATTCGCGGACAGGTTCGAGTATCTGGGCGACCCCGACTTCGTCGAGGTGCCGGTGGAATGGCTCACGTCCAAGAGCTACGCCGACCAGAGACGAGCGGAGATCGATCTGGAGCGCGCCCAGTCCTACGCCCCGGGCGAAGTGACCGCACTGCTCGGTGAGTCCAACAACACCACGCACTTCACCGTGGCCGACGGCGACGGCAACGTCGTCTCCATGACCCAGACCATACACGAGGCGTTCGGCTCCAAGGTCACCGTGCCGGGTACCGGGATGCTGCTGAACAACAACATGTACATATTCGACCCCCACCCGGGCACGGCCAACTCCATCGCTCCGGGCAAGCGTATGCTCTCCAGCATGTCGCCCACCGTCGTGCTGGAGGACGGACGGCCCCTGTTCGCGCTCGGCACTCCCGGCGGCACGCGCATATTCGCCTCGGTGCTACAGGCCATCGTGAACGTGATAGACCATGACATGAGCCTCCAGGAAGCGGTTGAGGCCCCGCGCATGTGGACGCAGGGGCAGCAGGTGGAGGTCGAGGAGGGCATGTCCGCGAGCACCAGGGATGCGCTTTCCACGAAGGGCCACGACGTGAGCGTGGTGGCCCGCGTCGCGGGCGGCATGAACGGCGTGATGTTTGACCACGCCGCCGGCCTAATCCACGGCGCGGCGTGCTGGCGCGCCGACGGCGCTCCCGTCGGCATCTCCGGCGGCCCAGCCCGCGCGGACGTCGACTACGGCGTGTAGGCCGGCCCCGCCAATAGTCCCTTCCCCCTCGATGGGGGAAGAGCCTGCCCTGAGCTTGCCGAAGGGTCAGGATGGGGGTGACGGATATGATAAGATTGCTACGCAGCCCGCAAGCCGAAACGACGGCCCGCGCGGCTGTGCCGGACCACCAATCGATAACCTCAAGGAGTAGGCATGGCCACCGAAGCTAAAGAGTACAAGGTAGTCGGCACGCGCCCCATCAGGCACGACGGCGTCGACAAGGTGACGGGCAGGGCGCTGTACGGCGCCGACATGCGGCTGCCGGGCCTGCTGCACGGTAAGGTGCTACGCAGCCCGCACTCGCACGCGCGCATCAAGTCCATCGACACCAGCAGGGCCGAGGCCCATCCCGAAGTCCGCGCCCTGGTCACATCCGCGGACCTGGCGCCCACGCCGCCCACGCCCCAGATGGCCGTGCTCGGCTCTCCGATCAGCGAGAACATCCTGGCCAAGGGCAAGGTGTTCTACAAGGGCCATCCCGTGGCGGCGGTGGCCGCGAGCAGCCCGCACGTCGCCGAGGAGGCGCTCGCGCTCATAGACGTCGAGTACGAGCCTCTGCCCGCGGTCACCAACGTCGAGGACGCCATGCGCGAGGGCGCGCCCATCCTCCACGAGCACTGGGAGAATCGCCCGACGCCCGGCGGCGACGCCACCGAGGGCCGCAACATCGCGGGCTTCGAGCAGCACAGGTTCGGTGACGTGGACGAGGGCTTTGGCCAGGCCGACGTTGTGATCGAGCGCGAGTTCCGCACCAAGACCGTCCACCAGGGGTACATCGAGCCGCAGAACGCCACCGCCTGGTGGGCGCCCAACGACAGACTCACCATATGGTGCAGCAGCCAGGGGCACTTCGGCGTGCGGGACAGCACGGCGAAAGTGCTGGGCATTCCCGTTTCGGACTTGAAGGTCGTGCCAATGGAGATTGGCGGCGGCTTCGGGGGCAAGCTCAACCCCTACCTCGAGCCGGTCGCCGCCACGCTGTCCAGGAAGAGCGGCCACCCCGTCAAGATTACGATGAGCCGCGCCGAGGTAATGGAGGCCACCGGTCCCACCTCCGGCGCGCACCTGCGCATCAGGATGGGCGCCACGAGCGAGGGCCGCATCACGGCCGCCTACGCGAACTACGCCTTCGAGGCGGGCGCATACCCTGGCGCTCCTCTGTCCGGTGCCAACGCCGCCATCTTCGCGCCCTACAACATCGAAAACGTCCAGATAGATTCCTACGACGTGGTGGACAACAAGCCCAAGACGTCACCCTACCGCGCCCCCGGCGCGCCGATCGTCGCCTTCGCCGTCGAGTGCGTAGTGGACGAGCTCGCCGAACAGCTTGGCATGGACGCGGTAGACCTGCGCCTGCTGAACGCGGCCAGGGAGGGCACCCGCCGCGCGGACGGCGTGATGAACCTTCGCATCGGCGCGCAGGAGGTTATGGAGGCGGTCAAGGCCCACCCGCACTACAACGCGCCGCTCGAAGGCCCCAACCGCGGCCGAGGCGTCAGCATGGGCTTCTGCCGCAACAACACCGGAATGTCCTGCGTGGTGGCCAACGTGCTCTCCAACGGCAACGTCAGCCTGGTCGAAGGCTCCGTGGACATCGGCGGCACCCGCACCGCCGTGGCCCAGCAATTCGCCGAGGTGCTCGGCATCCCGGTCGAGAACGTGATACCCCAGGTCGCCGACACCGACACCATCGGCTACACGTCCAACACCGGCGGCAGCGGCGTGGCCTTCAAGACCGGCTGGGCCGCCTACGAGGCCGCCAACGACGTGAAGCGCCAGCTCATCGAGCGCGCCGCGCTACTGTGGGAGACGACCCCCGACCAGGTGGAGTACGTGGATGGCGCGCTGCGCCACTCCTCCGACCCCGAGCTGAGCATGACGTTCGAGGAAGTCGCCGGAGTGCTGCCGCAGACCGGCGGCCCGGTCGTCGGACGCGCCAACATGAACCCGGGCGGGTCGGGCGGCTCCTACGCGGCGAACATCATCGACGTGGAGGTCGATCCCGACACCGGCAAGATAGACATACTTCGGATTACCGCGTTCCAGGACGTGGGATTCGCAATTCACCCCAGCTACGTGGAGGGCCAGATTCAGGGCGGCACCGCGCAGGGCGTGGGCTGGGCGATCAACGAGGAGTACTACCTGAACGACCAGGGCGAAATGGCCAACTCCAGCCTGCTCGACTACCGCATGCCCACCTCGCTCGACCTTCCGATGATAGAGAGCGTAATCGTCGAGGTGTTCAACCCCGGCCACCCCTACGGAGTGCGCGGAGTGGGCGAGGCCAACATCGTTCCGCCGCTGGCCGCCATTGCCAACGCCGTCCACGACGCCACCGGCGTGCGCATGTCCAACCTGCCCATGAACCCCGGCGCCGTCTCCAAAGCCATCGCCGAAGCCAACGGGTAGCCGGTACTGAAAACCCCTTCCCCCTCGATGGGCTTGGAGGTGTAGATATTGCGAATGAGTTTTCCGAATAGTCCCCTCTCCCTTGATGGGAGAGGGTCAGGGTGAGGGTGAATGGCGGAAAGAATCTACGTCATGGATGAGCAGGCGAACCTTGAGCCTCTCGAGGAAGACCCCTTCGAGCTGGAGGACCACCTGCAAGAGCTGATAGCCAAGCATCCTGACCTGCTCGCCGGCGAACAGATGGATCCGGACTCGCCCAAGCATTGGATTCTCATATCACGTGAGCAAGGCATCGCCGAGACTGCGGACACGGGAGACAGATGGGCAGTCGACCACCTGCTAATCGATCAGGACGCGGTCCCCACACTTGTAGAGGTGAAGCGCGGCACTAGCAGAAGGACGCGGCGCGAGGTGGTCGGCCAGATGCTGGATTACGCCGCGCACGCCACCAGAACCTGGAATGCGGGGAGCATTCGCGAAGCGTTCGAGGCAAGAGGCGAAAGCGCCGACGAGGATCTCGCCGACCTGCTGGACACGGGCGACGAGTTCGACGCGAACAAGTTTTGGGATGACGTCGCCACGAATCTGGCCGCCAAGCGGATACGCCTTTTGTTCGTGGCCGACGAGATACCAGCCACGCTCGAGCGCATAGTGACGTTCTTGAACGAGCAGATGCCGAATATTGAGGTGCTCGCCGTCGAAATCAAGCGGTTCAGCGGCGAATCAAACCGGCAGATTCTCGTGCCTCGCGTACTGGGCCGGGTTACGACATCGCCCTCTAGAGGCCGCTCTACGTCTCAGGACATGACTAGGCAGACCTTCCTTGACAGATTTGACGATCTGCGTACACGTGAGGCAGCCCGTCGTCTTCTAGAAGTTGTTGATGGAGTAAGCGGAGCGCGCCTAGGCTGGGGCAAAAATCGCGTAACCATCAGAGCGCAAAGTTCGTTGCGTAAAGCCAGAGTCTCGATTGCTTGGCTTCATCCAACGACGGGACAGAACCCGACTCTGCGGCTCAGGGACTTCACCTTCGGTCAAGAGGTGAAAAGAGACTACCCCGGACCACTGAACGCGACACCGGCGGAATGGGCCAACCAGTTCGCTAACGACGACTTCAGCCACAGACACCAAGCACCCAATACGCTCGCCTACTACGTCAAACATGAAGACGTTGCGTCAAACATTGATGTGCTTTGCGAACGGCTGGAGAAGGTACTGACTGACCTGAGAGACCTTGAGTGACCAGCAGTTAGCCCCTGAGCGCCTCCAGCTTGTCCACCAACTCCCCGACCTGCGACAGGTAGTAGGCCACCATGCCGCGGGGCAGCCAACCCTCGTAGAAGTTAACGTGCAAGGTGCTAGCCCCGGCAAAGGCAGTGATTAAGTCGTCGTCACCGGTCTCCTGGGCCAGGCGATCGATTGCCTGATACAGGCCACCGTGGTCGGTGTGCAGCCAACCCCGTGTCTCTGCCACAGCCTTTACCATCTGGGCCGCGGCGCCCCAGCCCTTCTCCGACGCCTGCAACAGATCGCCATCGCTGAGATACGCCCGCGCCCTCTCCAGGAAGTCGCGGCCTGTGGCATTGTAGTACTCGACGCGGGTGTCAGATGTCATGTTCATTCACTCCAAGCCCGGCAATTCAAGCGGGCTCTGCCGATTGACTGGCATTGTATTACGCCGGCCCGAATACCTACTCCCCCAACTGCCGCGCCAGCTCCCCCGGCTCGTTGACCGGCAGGTTGCACACGTAATTGCGGCACACGTAGGCGGTGGCGCGCCCGTCGATGCGCTGCCTCTCCCGCAGCAGCGGAATGCCCACGGCGTCCGACTCGCCGCCCACCAGCACCCGGTTGGGCAACGCGCTTGCGTACACCTGGGCCAGCAGCGCCCGCGTGTCCGCGTCCTGCGCCCCGCCCAGTATGGCGATCTCCTTGGGCGTCGACAGGTAGAAGTCCAGGGCGCACAGCCAGTGGCCGGCCGCCGAGGGGAAGCGCGCCATCAACTCGCGTGCGGATCGCAGCGCGGTCACGGCCCGCCGCTCCAGGTCGCCGTCGCCCGTGATGACGGCCAGCCGCAGCAGCACGTCCGCCGCCATTGAACTGCCGCACGGCGCGGCGTTGTCCGACGAGTCGCTGGGCCGAACGATCAGGTCCTCGTGGTCGGTTCCGGTGTCGTAGAACTGCCCTGAAGACTCCTCCCAGAACAGCTCCACCATGTCGTTGCCAAGCTCGATCGCGGCAATCAGCCACCGCTCGTCCAGGGTGACCTCGTGCAGCGCGATCAGCCCGTCTATCAGGAACGAGTAGTCTTCCAGGTAGCCGTTCAGCTTCGCCCTGCCCTCACCGGTCGCCGGATCGCGCCGGTACGTGCGCAGCAGCCGGCCGTCCCTGCGCAGCGAGCGCAGCACGAAGTCGGCGTTGCGCGCGGCGGCCTCAGCGTAGTCCGGGCGGTCCAGGACGCCGGCGGCCTCCGCCAGCGCCCTCATCGTCAGGCCGTTCCACGCGGTAAGCACCTTGTCGTCCAGTTCCGGGTGAACGCGCCGGGAGCGGGCTTCGAGGGCCCGCGCCTTGGCGCCGCGCAGGAACTCGTCGAACGCCTCCTCGCTGACACCGGCCTGGCTTGCCACCGCGGCCGGATTGACGGCGAGGTGCAGGATGTTCGATCCCTCGAAGTTGCCTTCCGGAGTAGCTCCATAGCAGCGGGCTAGAAGCCGGGCGTCGGCCTCGCCCAGGGCATCGATCAACTCCTCGGGCGTCCACACGTAGAACTTGCCCTCGACGCCCTCGCTGTCCGCGTCCTGCGCGGAATAGAAGCCGCCCTCCCGTCCGGTCATCTCCCGCAGCACGTAGTCCAGCGTCTCCTCGACCACGCGCCGGTAGAGCGGACTTCCGGTCACCTGGTAGGCGTGCAGGTACAGCTTGGCGAGCAGCGCGTTGTCGTAGAGCATCTTCTCGAAGTGCGGCACCAACCAGTAGGCGTCCGTGGAATAGCGATGGAAGCCGCCGCCGACGTGGTCGTATATGCCGCCGTGGGCCATGCTGTCCAGCGTCAGCTCCGCCAACTCCAGGGCCTGCGGGTCCCCCGTGCGGACGTGGTGCCGCAGCAGGAACTCGAACGTCATCGGCTGCGGGAACTTGGGCTGCGACCCCACTCCGCCGAAGCGGTCGTCCACCTGGCCCGCGATGCCCATGTACGCCTGCCGCAGCACCTCGTCGGTCAGCGGGTCCAGGCTCTGCACGCTCTGGGTGAGCTGCCTCATCCGGTTCACGAGCTGCGTCGTGGCCTTGATCACGTCGCCGCGCCGCTCCCGGTATGCCTGGGACATGGCCGCCAGCACCCTGGGGAAGCCGGGCATGCCGTGGCGGTCGTCGGGCGGGAAGTAAGTGCCGCCGTAATATGGCTTGCCGTCGGGTGTGAGGAAAACCGTCATCGGCCAGCCGCCCTGGCCGCTTAGCGCCTGCACCGCCGTCATGAAGATGGAATCGATGTCGGGCCTCTCCTCGCGGTCCACCTTGATGCAGACGAAGGCCTGGTTCATCATCGCGGCGATGGATGGGTCCTCGAACGACTCGCGCTCCATGACGTGGCACCAGTGGCAGGCCGAGTAGCCCACGCTGAGCAGGATGGGCTTGTCCTCCATCCTGGCAAGCTCGAGCGCCTCAGTACCCCAGGGGTACCAGTCGACGGGGTTGTGCGCGTGCTGGAGCAAGTACGGGCTGGTCTCGTCGATCAGGCGGTTGGGCATGGCTGGCCTGCTTTCTTCACTATCTCTGTGTCATATCGAGCACAGCATCCCTGTGTCATTTCGAGCGCAGCCGAGAAATCTAATGCCCGCGCCGACGAGTCGGCCCAGCCAGCGACACGCGGACCTAGCCCACCGCCAGTGAGCGTGCGGCGCGGTGGGCGACGGTCATCTCTTTGAGTTGCTCAAGGCCCTTCCGCGTGTCGCTGGCGGTCTTGGCCTTGTCCGAGTTGTGGACGCGGTACTTGAACAGCCAGTAGGTGAACTCTTTGGACTGGCTGAAGGAGATGGAGGAGCGGTGCGGGTATCCCATCTCCTCCCTGAACAGGTGAAGCAGCTCCGCCTCGCTTTTCCGGTAGAGCCGCAGGAAGGCCCGCTCTGACAAATCGCCGTTGAACTGGACGCCGTTGCTCAGCAGCCGCTTCTGGATCTCGCACTCGACCGCAAACAGCAGCGCCTCTTCCACCGTCACGCCGTAGAAGTAGTTGAGAACACCCCGGAACTTCTCTACACCCAGGACGTCCCGAAGCACGCCCTCGTCGACGTGCGCCGGGAACCTGCCGGTGAAGAGCAGCCGCTCCATCTCGTCGTCCGGCACGAGGCCCGATAACTCGACCCCCAGCCGCTGCGCCAGCGTGAGCCAGTCGAACGCTTCGCCCAGTATGAAGTAGGTGTGGCGAACACCCCGGTACTCCTCCACGGGCGCGGTCCACGCGGCCATCGCCTCCAGCACGGCCATTGCCCAGTCCTCGCCATCGCGCACCGCGTTTCGCAGACGCGCGACGATCTCCTCCGAGCCGACCGACTGGACCGCCTGCTGGCTCACCTTCGCGCCCTCATCGCCACCGCGCGCTCGGACTTGGGCATCCGCAGCAGCGCGAGCAGTTCGGCCGCGGGCAGCGTGTTCAGCACGTCCGCGGCCCGGCACCAGCCGCGCCGAGCCACAGCGGCGCCGAAACGCAGGTTGTCGAGATTCTCGGCTGTGTGGGCGTCGCTGTCGATGACGAACGTCACGCCAAGCTCCCGCGCCCTGCGGACGTGCACGTCCTTCAGGTCGAGCCGCTCCAGCGAGCCGTTGATTTCCAGCACGGTGCCGGTGTCAGCCGCCGCCCTGAACAGCGCGTCGAAGTCCGCCTCTATCGGCTGGCGGCGTCCGATGAGCCGCGTGGTCAGGTGACCGATGGCGGTGACGTGTGGGTTGCGCATCGCGCTCAATATGCGCTCTGTCATCACGTCCGCCGGCTGGTTCATCGCGGAGTGTACCGAGGCGACCACCCAGTCGAGCTCCGCCAGGGCGCAGTCCGGATAGTCCATGCTTCCGTCGGCGCGAATGTCCACCTCCGAGCCGCGCAGCACCGCGATGCCGCCCGCGTCGCGCTCCACCTCTTTCAGCCGCGCGTTGTGGTCGGCGAGACGCTCGGGACTTAGTCCGTTCGCCACGCCCAGCCCCGCCGAGTGGTCGGTGATGGCGACGTACTCGTGACCGCGTTCCCGGGCCGCCGCGACCATCAACTCTATCGGGTCGCGTCCGTCGCTCCAATCGGTGTGGACGTGCAAATCGCCCCTCAGGTCGCCAACCTGCACCAGCGCGGGGATGGCGCCCTCGCGGGCCAGCCCGATCTCGTACTCGCCCACGCGCAGCTCCGGCGGAACGTACTGGAGACCCAGCCGCGCGTACAGCCGCTCCTCCTCGTCGAACTCTTCCATCTCGCCCGTCTCGACGTCGGACAGCCCGTACTCGTTGAGTGAAAGCCCCAGTCGGTTGGCGTGCTCCCTGAGCAGTATGTTGTGTTCCTTGGAGCCGGTGAAGTACTGGAGCAGAGAGCCGAAATGCCGGGGAGGCACCGCCCGGAAGTCGACCTGCAGCCCGTCGTCGAGCAGCACCGACGCCTTGGTGCCGCCGTGCGCCAGCACCTCCGCCACGTCGGGCAGCGCGACGAAGTCCGTCAGCACCCGCTCGGCGTCGTGTGTCGCGCACACCAGGTCCAGGTCGCCTATGGTCTCCTCGAACCGGCGCAGGCTCCCCGCGGGCACGAGCGCCAGGATTCCGGCGTTGCGCTCCAGCATCGCCGCGACGATTCGCTCCGTGGCGGGCAGGGCATCGGCGATAGGCGTGCGCTGGTCCTGCGTCCTTGCGAACCGGATGCCGCGCAGTATGTTGTCGGCGGTCTTCTGGCCCAGCCGTGGCAGCGACGCCAGCCGTCCGTCGGAGGCGGCCAGCTCTAGCTCCGGCACCGAGGTCACCCCCAACTCCTTCCACGCCCTGGAGATGGTCTTGGGACCCAGTCCCGGGACGCTCAGCAGTTCCAGCATGCCGTCCGGGAACTCGGACTTGAGGTTGTCGTAGAACCTCATGCGGTTGGTGGTCACCAACTCGCCGATCTTGTCGGAGATGGCCTTGCCGATCCCGGGTATCTGCCGCAGGTCCTCGCCGTCGTGGACCATCGTCTCCAGCTCGGTGGGCAGCCGGGAGATGGTGCGGGCGGCGCGCTGGTAGGCGCGGACGGTAAACACCTTCTCGCCCTTGATTTCGAGAAGGCCCGCTATATCGTCGAAAACCTCCGCAATACGCTGGTTGTTCATGCGGCTCTGCCGCAGCACCGCTTATACTTCTTGCCGCTGCCGCAGGGACATGGAGAATTGCGCCCCACCTTGCCCGAACCCCTGGCCTTGCCCCTGCGCGAGGGCGTGTCGGCCAGGCGGCCCATCACGCTGGCGCCGCCCGGTGGCGCTGCGACGCGGGCGCGCCCGTTTGCTCCGGGTCCCTCGGCGAGCGCGTGGAATCCGTGGTAGATGGTGCGCACTATGGCGTTCTGGATGCCGTCCTGCAGGGCCAGGAACTTGTCGTGGCCCTCCTTCTTGTACATCACCAGGGGATCGCGCTGCCCGTAGGCGTACAGGCCCACGGACTCCCGCAGATCCATCATGCCGGTGAGGTGCATCACCCAGTTGTGGTCTATCGCTCGCAGCATCACCTGTTGGGCTATGCCGCTCGCGACTTCCGCCGTGAGCTTCTCCTCCAGGTTCTCGTAGCAGGTGCGGGCGAACCCGTGAAGCCAGTCGGACAGCTCGCCGAAGGACATATCCAGCACGCTGTCAGGGGTCAGGCCGTGAGTCGCCGGCGGGAAGACGCCGCCCAGATCGCGCAGGAAGGCATCGGCGTCCCACTGCGACTCGGTCCTGCCGGCCAGGTGCTCGGACATGATCTCGTCGATCTCCTGCTCCACCATGTCCAGGATGTTCGCCTTGGGGTCCGCGCCGCTGAGCACCTTTTCGCGCTCGCGGTAGATGACGTCGCGGTGCGTGTTCATCACGTCGTCATAGTCCACAAGGTGCTTGCGCATGTCGAAGTGGTAGGCCTCCACCTTCACCTGCGCGCTCTCGATGGACTTGCTTATCATCTTCGTCTCGATGGGCTCGTCCTCTTCCAGGCCGGCCCACTCCATGAAGTTGCTGATTCGCTCCCCGCCGAAGCGTCGCATCAACTCGTCGTCCAGCGCCACGAAGAACCTGGTGCTGCCCGGGTCGCCCTGGCGTCCGGCGCGCCCGCGTAGCTGGTTGTCGATACGCCTGGCCTCGTGGCGCTCGGTGCCGATGATGTGCAGACCGCCGTTGGACATCACGCTGTCGTGCGCCTGCTGCCACTTGCCGGCGCCGATGCCCAGGCTGTCGGGATTGCCGCCGAGGATGATGTCGGTGCCGCGCCCGGCCATGTTGGTGGCTACGGTTACCGCGCCCGGCTGGCCCGCCTGGGCCACTATCGCCGCCTCCCGCTCGTGCTGCTTGGCGTTGAGCACCTCGTGGGGAACGCCCTTGCGCCTCAGCATCTCGCTGACGAGCTCGGACTTGTCGATGTCGGTCGTGCCCACCAGCACCGGCTTGCCGCCCCGGTGCAGCGCGTCGATCTGTTCCACGACGGCCCTGTACTTGGCGTCCTGGTTCTTGTAGATGAGGTCGGGCAGGTCATCCCTCACCATGGGCTGGTTGGTGGGGATCTCTACCACTTCCAGCTTGTATATCTTCCAGAACTCCTCGGCCTCTGTCGCGGCGGTACCTGTCATGCCAGCCAGCTTGTCGTACAGCCGGAAGTAGTTTTGCAGCGTGATGGTGGCGTAGGTGATGGTCTCGCGCCGCACCTGCACGCCCTCTTTCGCCTCGAGCGCCTGGTGCAGGCCGTCCGAGAAGCGGCGCCCGGTCATAAGTCGCCCGGTGAACTCGTCCACGATCACGACCTGGCCGTTGGACACCACGTAATCACGGTCGCGCTGGAAGATGTTCTGGGCCCTGAGCGCCGTCTCGACGTGGTGCACGATTCGGAAGCTGGCCTCGCTGTCCTCGTACAGCGACTTGATGCCGAGAAGGCGCTCGACCTTGTTCATGCCCTCCGGGGTCAGCGACACCGACCGGTGCTTTTCCTCGATGTCGTAGTCGCGGCCCTCCGCGAGACTCGGCACCACGCGGGCGAATCTGGAGTAGTCCCGCGGCGTCTCCTCCGCCGGACCGCTTATGATGAGCGGTGTCCGCGCCTCGTCGATGAGGATGTTGTCCACCTCGTCCACGATGGCGAACCGGCGCTCCCGCTGCACCTTCTGCGAGGTGTGGAGCACCATGTTGTCCCGCAGGTAGTCGAACCCGAACTCGTTGTTGGTGCCGTAGGTGATGTCGGCGGCGTAGGCCTCCTGCCGGTCGGCGGCGCGCAGCGACTCCATGCCGGCCGAGGACGAGTCGGCGTCGGACTGGTAGACGTAAGAGCCCTCGTGTTGGAGCACGCCGACCGAGATTCCCAGCAGGTCGTACACCTGGCCCATCCACTGCGCGTCGCGCCGCGCCAGGTAGTCGTTCACCGTGACCACGTGGACGCCCTCGCCCGTGAGCGCGTTGAGGTAGGCGGGCAATGTGGCGACGAGCGTCTTGCCCTCGCCGGTTCTCATCTCGGCGATCTTGCCCTCGTGCAGCGCGAACCCGCCGATGAGCTGCACGTCGAAGTGGCGCTGGCCCAGCGTGCGTTTGGCCGCCTCCCTTACGGCGGCGAACGCCTCGTGCAGGATGTCGTCTGTCGTCTCGCCGTCCTGCAGGCGCGAGCGGAACTCGTCGGTCACCGCGCGCAACTCCGCGTCGGTCAGCGCCTCGAACTCCGGCTCCAGGGCATTTACGTCGTCGACTACCTGGCGCCGTATCTTCTTGATGACTCCTTCGTTGGAGCCGCCGATTAGCTTTGTAAGGCTCTTTAGCATGGTGCGCCGTCTCTTTCCCGGGGCGCCTGGGCGCTAGACGTCGTCGAACATCGCGCCCACGGACAGGCCGCTGTGGATGCGGTGGATGGCCTCGCCGAGCAGCGGCGCGACCGACATGACCCGCATGGTGTCGGTCCTCTTGCACTCGGGTATCGGCAGGGTGTCGGTGACGAAAAACTCCTTCGCGCCGCTCTCGGCCATGATGGCGGGAGCTTCGCCGCACAGCACGCCGTGGGTGACGGCGCAGTAGACGTCGTTGGCGCCGAACTCGCGCAGCACGTTCATGGTCGAAACCATGGTGCCGCCGGTGCTGATCTCGTCGTCCACCACCAGGGCGTCCCTGTCGTGCACGTCGCCTATGATGATCGACTCGAGGATACTGTCGGCGTTGGCGACCCGCTGCTTCTCGGCGATCGCGATCGGCGTGTTCAGGAGGTCTGCCGTGTCCCGCGCCCTGCGCGTGCCGCCCGTGTCGGTCGCGGCGACCACCAGGTTGTCGCCGTTCCGGCTGGCGAACGGCCGCGAGAGCATGGGCACTGCGGTAAGCTCGTCCACGGGAATGTTGAAGAAGCCCTGTATCTGCCCCGCGTGAAAGTCCACCGTAAGCACCCTGTCCGCGCCGGCGACCTCGATGAGGTTTGCGACCAGCCGCGCCGTAATTGGCACCCGGGGCTGGTCCTTCTTGTCGCTGCGCCCGTAGGCGTAGTACGGAATCACGGCGGTGATGCGCTCGGCCGACGCGCGCTTGGCGGCGTCGATCATGATGAGCAGTTCCATGATGTTGTCGTTGACCGGCGCCGCTATCGGCTGGACCAGAAATACGTCCCGCCCCCTGATGTTCTCCCGGATTCTCACGAACGTGTTGTCGTTCTTGAACTTGAACACTTCGCAGACACCAAGGCCTATGCCCAGGTACGAGCAGATATCCTCTGCCAGCTTGGGGTGAGCCTTTCCGGTGAACACTTTCAGTTCGTCGAACGCGGGCATTTCACTTCCTTGAAATGATTTGCGCCGCCAGACGCGGGGCGCGTTCTACGGCCGCCAAAACCCGGGTCGCCACAGCCGCATTATAGCATACCATCCCGCGTCCACCCGAACCCGCAAAGCGCCATCCTGAGCACCGGTTCTACCCCAGAAACTCCGCTATCCACCCGTCGTGCTCGGCCTGCCGCGTCGCCCGCGCCATCAGCTCCGGCGACGTCGCGCTCGCCGCCAGCTGGCCCGGGTCGGCCCCCTCCCGCAGCGCGCGCAGCGTGTCGTACACCGCCTTCACCGCCGCCTGGAACGGCAGATGCCCCTGCAGAGCCACCCGCACCCCGTTCTCCGCGAGCACCCCCCCGTCCGACAACTCCGGCGTGGTTCCGCCCAGCAGCAGCGGCAGGTCGGTGACGGCCCGGACCGCCCGCAGCTCGTCCAGCGTCTGCGCTCCCGCCAGGAAGATGGCGTCCACGCCCTCCTGCTCGTACGCCCTGACGCGGCGCACCGTTTCGTCGACTCCCGCCAGGCGCAGCGCGCTGGTGCGGCCCGCCACCACCAGGTTGGCGTCCTGCCGGCCCGACAGCGCGGCCCTCATCTTGCCCACGCCCTCCTCCAGCGAGATAAGCCCGCCATCGCCGCCGAACGGCAGCGGCAACAGCGTGTCCTCGATCGTCAGCGCGGCGACGCCGGCGCTCTCCAGCTCCTCCACGGTCCGGCGGACGTTCAGCGCGTTGCCGTAGCCGTGGTCGGCGTCCACCATCAGGCTTATCGAGCCGGCGCGGCATATGCGGTACGCCTGCTGGGCGAACTCGGTCAGCGTCAGCGTAATCAGGTCCGGCGCGCCAATCACGGTCGCCGCGCCTATCGACCCGGCGAACATGCCCACGTCGAACCCAAGGTCTTCGGCAATCCGCGCCGAGATAGGGTCGAACACCGACGCGGGGTGAACGCACTCGTCGCCCGCGAGAATTTCCCTGTAGCGCTCCCGCCTCCTGGTCAGGTCCATGAGTGTCTCCTTCTCACGCTATGCGCTTGTACACCACGCGCGTCCGGTTGGTCGCGTAGGGGCGGATGTGCGTAATCCAGTCGCCCTTGTCCGACGCCGCCTTCCACACGTCCGTGGTGGGCAGGTCGGGCGAGTCTATCTCGTATACGGCGGCGTATCGTGCCACGCCCTCCACGTCGCCCGACTCCACCCGGTAGCGCGCGCACGAGCGGACGCCGGGGACGGTGAGGATGTTGGGCACGTGCTGCGTGTCGTAGATGCGGTTGAAGTCGTCCTCGAGCTCCGGGGGAATGTCCATCTGCACCAGGTAAATGTATCCGGCCATTGCGGGGGCCTCCTTTCAGTTTGTGCGCCGTTGTCGGGGCTAGCCGAGGATGTAAGACACCATCCTGCGCTCCAGCGTCAGGGCCGCCTGCTGGGCAGGCTCCAGCCTTTCGGCGTCGCCCAGTGTGAGCACGAACGCGACGCCGAGCAGCCGGCCTATGCGAAAGTCGACGATGCTGGACGAGACCTGCTCGCCGCTGACGTCGTACAACACCCTCAGCCCGGCTGTCTCGTCGTAAAACCCCTGCGGCTGAAGCCTCTCGATCTCGGTAATCCGGTGCTCGTGCGGCAGGTCTCGCCCCACCTGCTCCTCGAACTGCCTGAGGAACACGTCGGAAATCCAGTCCGATACCGATTCGGGCGTCTCGAACAGGTGGACCGTGGTGCACACCACGATGTCCGCGCCGTCGGGAAACGGCACCGGCTCGGCCGGCCTCACGAACTCGCGCACGTGGCCCGTGATTCGCCCCGCCTCGCTGTAGGAATCCGCGGTATTGCCCGGAAAGCTGCCCTCCGCCAGCTCGGCGTTGTCGAGCGCACCGTCCTTGGTCAACTGGAAGCCGTGGAACTGGCCGGGCAACTCCGCCATGTCCGGCATCATGCCCTGGAGGTCGTCCACTCGCACGCCGAGCGTTGCCCTTGTGATTGGATCGCCCACGTTGCCACACACCCCTTTGCCAATCGCCGCGCTAGCCGCCCACATTCTACACTATAGCGAACGTACCACAGTGGGCTTGGTAGGCGGGGGCCACTTCGCGGAGCTGATTCGACACCGGCAAACGCGGCGCAGTGGCGAACGATAGTTGACCCATCGCGCAATGACGTGTAGCGTTTAGAGACGTAGCCGACGTTAGAGGTGGACATTGTGATGGCAAGGATCGACCTGACAATACCGGACGAAGAATACGAGCTGTTCCTCCGCCAGGCTCGCCGCGAGGGCATGACCATCGAGGCGTGGCTGCTAGCCGCCGCCCATGCCCGGCTCGGGACGCCGAGGCGCGCGAAGCGGTTCGCTTCGCAAGAGGAGCTGAGGCGGTTCTTCGAAAGATGCGACGAGCGCGAAGGCCCCGGCGTGGAACCCGACTGGGAAGAGCACAAGCGCAACATCGAAACGTCGCACCTGCGAGGGCTGCCCGAGGTGTGACTTTCGCCGACGGTCAAGTCCCCAGACGTGGTGTAAGAGTTGGTCATCCTGTAGATGTTAGTTACGCTGCGGCAGGCGGCGCCGGTGAGACCTCCGGCAGAGCCTCCTGTTTGTTGGGGACTCCAGGTGTCAGGTAGCGACGACCGACTACCCACTCGTCGTGCTGTTCAGCGAGTACGGCGCCGATGAGCCGGCGCACAGCA
>DAOUJL010000068.1:0-16329 GCA_034422735.1 Dehalococcoidia bacterium
ACCTGCCCGAAGTGTCCATGCCCGCACTGGTCGGCCCGCACTCGGCAAGACCATGGGCAACCTCGCTCAAACGCCTGGCACAATACCCCTACCTAGTAATCTGACACAGGCTCCGCCACCCATCGGTAGTTGCGCTAAAGTGCGATTATGGGCTAGCCTGAGTTGTACGAGGCTAGCATGAATCCAACTGACGACCAAAAGATGGAACTCCAAACCAAAGCGGCGGAAACGATTGAGCGTCTCAAGAAGTGTCCGCGGAGCCGTCCGCTTTTCGTCGAATTCGCGGGAACGCCGAAGAGCGGTAAGAGCACTTGCATTGACACGGTTAATCACTTCTTCAGAAGGTCAGGATATAAGGTTCTCGCGCCAACCGAAGGAGCATCCAAACGAACTCCCTACTATCTCAAAGATGATTACGTAGCGTTCAACGCCTGGTCCGCAACTTATGCCCTTACCCATATCTTGGAAGGCCGGTATGGGACGGACGAATACCACATAGTCATTCTGGATCGCGGCCTGTTCGACGCTTTAGCATGGTTTGAACTCCTGAAGGAGAAGGAAGACATCACACCGGAAGACTGCTCCGCCATTCAGCAGTTTCTGCTTGTTGGTCATTGGCGTACACTTGTCGACACGGTCTTCCTTTTCCAGACTGATCCTGCCACGTCACTGGAACGTGAGAACCGGAACAAGTTGATTGAAGAGCCAGGGCGAGCGATGAATCCAGACTTCCTTAGCGACCTGAACGCAGCGTACAATACGACGAGAGAGCAGTACGCCGAAATGTTCAATAGATTCTGCGCTATCGATACCGGAACTGGGCAGTCCACCGAACTCTCCACGGCCCACACGGTAGCGGGGACCATCCTAGACCAGTTGTCGCTGAAAGTGGCCAGTTAGGTGACCGGCATGGGATCTACCGAAGTCCTGGTCTTCCCGAGAGCTATTTTCGGTTCCGCCTTCACGCTGCTACCCTGGGAATCTGTCCAGTCTGAACTCGACGAGATCGACCTGTCCTTTTCCTGGGTACACAGACCGATTGCCGAGCGGTCTGACGAACTCGTTCAGGCGATCCCATGCGCGCTCGTTAAGGACAGTGAAGGAAGATACTGCGTGTTCCGCCGCGTCAAAGAAGGTCGTGCCGACCTGAGCAGGAAGCTGAGCTTGGTGATTGGCGGACACATGGATTCGGCGGATGACGAGGGCCGCTTCTTACCCGCCATGAGACGTAATCTCTTGCGCGAGATCGACGAGGAAATTGGGGTTCGCCTGGATGAACCGCCCAGACCTGTAGGAGTAGTTATAGACGGGTCGTCGATATTCGCCTCCCGTCACGTGGCCTTTCTGCACGAAATCACCGCCGAGCGCGTGTGGCCATACGCTCCTGAAGAGTTCAGCATCAAGCGGTCGCAGTACACGGGAAGATTCGTGCCAGCGTCTACGCTAGCGGAGTGGCGCAACCAGTTCGACCCGTGGTCGCGGCTTGTCATAGAAGAGTACATTTGCCCAGTCGGTGTTCATGCCGGACCTCGACAAGGTTCGTTTCTCTAGGTGCCTAAGACCAAGAACCCCGTCGTCCGCCGTCCGGAACCACCCCAAAATCGTGTCCCAAACCTTCCCAACCGCATAACCCAAACGCCACACCCCTTCTCATCTGTGCGCAATCCCTTCCCATCTGTGCCACAAAAATTCCCACTCTCAGGCCCACTCCCACGATCTTATGTCAAGTAGCCCTGCCTTGCGCCAACAAATCGCCGGATTCGCCTAGACGTAGCGGCAAATCTCTGACCCTTCCATTCCGAGCGTACCGCACCCCAGTACTGTCATTCCGAGCGTAGCCGAGGAATCCGGCGCGTCCACCCCCGCCCGCGGCCCTGCCCACCCTATTGATTCTATAGCACGCACGTGCTATTCTCCACAGCGTAGGCGCCGTGACAGCCGGTTGGGGACTAGGGGCGGGCTTGAAACCCGCCCGCCCCCGGCCCAAGTCCACCACAAGGTTACTGTCACTTCCTGCGCCAAACCTAACATCGATGAGACGCGAGTGAACAGAAAGAGGACGGCCCGCCCAGCTACGGAATGGGCGGAATGTAGCAGAATCGAGCAGATCTTTTAGCGCCCCCTCAATTTGACGCTCACACGCCAAAATTGCTACACTCGCCACTAACTCAACACGCGCGATCACACAGGCGCATTCGCGCCTGAGTTCACACCGAATCCAGGAGGCAAACGTGACCTACACCACCGACATGTATGAGGGGATGATCGCCGAGACCATCTCCATCAACGGACACGGCGGCGACGCCATCAACACCTACTTCGCCAGGCCGCTCGGCGCCGGCCCGTTCCCCGCTGTGGTGCTCATCCACCACCTGCCGGGCTGGGACGAGCTCTACCGCGAGTTCGCCCGTCGCTACGCCCACCACGGCTACCTCGCCATCTCCCCCGACCTCTACCACCGCTCCGGCCACGGCACCCCCGACGACGTCGCCGCCAAGGTGCGCGCCGAGGGCGGCGCTCCGGACGACCAGGTGGTGGGCGACATCTCCGCCGCCGCCGACTACATCCGCTCCCTGCCCTACAGCAACGGCAAGGTGGGCGTGTTCGGCACCTGCTCCGGCGGACGCCACGTGTTCCTGGCCGCCTGCCGCACCACCGCGTTCGACGCCGCCATCGAGTGCTGGGGCGGCAACGTGGTCATGTCGCAGGAGCAGCTCTCTCCCGCCCAGCCCGTAGCGCCAATCGACTACACGGCGGACCTCTCCTGCCCCCTGCTGGGACTGTTCGGCGCCGACGACATGAGCCCCACTCCGGCCCAGGTCGACCAGCACGAGCAGGCGCTCAAGGACCACGGCAAGGACTACGAGTTCCACATGTACGACGGCGCGGGCCACGGCTTCTTCTACCATGACAGGGGCGCATACCGCATAGACCAGGCCATGGACGGCTGGAACAAGATCTGGGACTTCCTCGGCCGCCACCTCAGCGGCTAACCGCCCTGTCCCTTCCCCCTTGACGGGGGAAGGTTAGGATGGGGGTGACTCAAGAGCAGCCGGCGTGCCTAGTAGAATCAACAAACACATTCAGGGGGGCAACACATGACCTGGAGCGGCGAGACTCCGGACTTCTATCGCAGCATCGGGGTGAACTCGATAATTTCTGCATCTGGCAGCACCACCGCCTACGGCGGCAGCAAGCTGCGGCCCGAGGTGATGGACGCCATGAACCGCGCGTCCAACGCCATGGTGAACATGGACGAGCTAAACAGGGCCGCGGGCCAGGTGCTCGCCGACATCACCGGCGCTGAGGCCGGCTTCGTATGTAGCGGCGCCGCGGGCGGCCTCGTGCTTCAGGCAGCAGCAGTCGTCGCCGGATCGGACCCGGCCAAGATGGCCCGGCTGCCCAACACCGACGGCATGAAGAACGAGATTATCATCCACAAGAGCCACCGTTTCCCCTACGACCAGTGCTACCTCTCCGTTGGCGCCAAGTTCGTGGAGATCGGCGACGGCCGCCGCTGCCAGCCCTGGCAGCTCGAAGCCGCCTTCACCGAAAACACTGCCGCGGTGGCCTACCTCTTCTCCCCGTTCGTCTCCCGCCGCGCCATCCCGTTCCCGCAGGTATGCGAGATTGCCCACGCCCGCGGCGTGCCCGTCATCGTGGACGCCGCCTCGTTCATCCCGCCCCGCAGCAACCTGCGCCGGTTCACCGCCGAGGGCGCCGACATGGTCGTCTACAGCGGCGGCAAGGCCGTGCGCGGTCCGCAGGGCACCGGCATCCTCGCCGGACGCGCCGACCTCATCGAGGCGGCCTTCGCCAACGGCAGCCCGCACCAGTTCTTCGGACGCGGCATGAAGGTCGCCAAGGAAGAGATCATCGGGCTAGTCAGCGCACTGCAGATTTTCGTCGAAGAGGATGAGGACGCCGAGAACGAGCGCTACCGCGAGATGTGCCAGCAGACGGTCGACGCGTTCATCGAGATGCCAGGCGTCGAGGCTTCGGTGGAACACGACCCGTACAACTTCCTCATCCCCCACGCCGTGATGCGACTTACCGACGAGTGGAACGGCCGCAGCCGCGACGATATCTGGAATTCGCTCGCCGAGGGCAACCCCGCCATCTACATGCACAACATCGGCGACCCTGACTCGCTGGTGCTCGACCCGTTCAACCTGAACGAGGAAGAGCTCGGAATCGTGATCGAGAGGCTCCGCGAAGAGCTGCTCAAGCAGTAGCGATTGACGCCTCGCCCGATACGTCTGCTCCTCGTCCTGGCCGTCGCCGCGTTCGCGGTGGCGGCCCATGGCTGCGGAGGCGATACCGCCGCGCCACCGCCGCCCACGATCCCGGCTGTGCCTGTCGCATCGCCGCCGCCAACATCCGCGGTCGCGCCGGCCGCGCCCACAACCCCGCCTGCGCTCGGAGCACCTTCGGTCCCGTCCGCGTCGACACCCGTTGTCGGCCCAGACACGTCACCGGCGCCCACCACCCTGCCAGCTCCGAGCGCGGCGCTCACCCCCGCGCCGCCAGCATCCCCCGACCCGGACTACGACCCGACGGCCACCATGTACAGGGTGTTTCCGAAGGTTGGATTCGAAAAGCCCGAAACCGAACAGGCCCTGGCCGACATCCTGCGGGAGCGAGACGTCTCCCAGGTCCCGGTCCTCATCGAGTCCCTCCGCTTCTTCTTCGACGAAGAAAAGCAGGAGCTTGCCGCGTCGACTCTCCGCTCGCTCACCGGACAGGACTTCGATCGGCGGGAGTGGGGCAAGTGGATGGAGTGGTACGGCCCGAACCGCGAAAGCTACCGCCCGCCCGAGGGCTACGCCGGATGGAAGGCCAACCTGCTGTCCTTCATTGACGAGGGCTACATCGAGCTGCTCGCCGACTCCGGGGAGACCTCTCGGATAGACCTGACCGAGGTCACCTGGGGCGGCGTCGCCATAGACGGCATACCCGACCTGCGCGATCCCGAAGCGGTCCCCGCGGACGAAGCCCCTTACCTGCTGGCGCGCGACAGGGTGTTCGGCGTGTCCATCAACGGCGAGCACCGCGCCTACCCGCTGCGCATCACCAACCCGCACGAGATGGTGAACGACGTGCTGGGAGGCGAACCCATCGCCCTGGCGTGGTGAACGCTCTGCGGCGCCGGAATCGTGTATTCCGCGAAGATAGATGGGGAGCCGACAACCTTCGGCACCTCCGGCCTGCTCTACCGCAGCAACAAGCTGATGTACGACAGGACCACCCGCAGCATCTGGAGCCAGCTACTGGGCGAGCCGGTTATCGGCGAGCTGGCCGACAGCGGCATCAAGCTCGACTTCTTTCCCGTAAACCTCACCACCTGGCAGGAGTGGCGCGAGGAGCACCCGGACACCACGGTTATCACCCGCAACACAGGCATCTATCCGCCGGAGGTCTACCAGTCGGAGAACAACCCACAGTCGTTCTACTACGACTACCGGAACACCCCCCTCACCATGTTCCCCATCTGGCAGCGCGATGAGAGCCTGAACGCGAAGGACTTCGTCCTCATCGTACGCGCGGGCGACGTCAGCAAGGCCTACTCCCTCGATGCTCTCCAGACCGAGCGCGTAGTCAACGATCAGGTCGGCGGCGTGAACGTCGTCATCATATCAGGCTCGGGCACTACGCTTGGCGCGGCGGCCTACGAGCGCGGCGACGAGACCTTCACCCCGCCGGACGGCTACTTGGTGAGCGACCCCAATGGCCCGCCCCCCCAGGAGCTGCGCGACTCCGCCGGCAACGTGTGGCACATCGCCGAGCACGGACTGGTCCGCTCGCCGACCCCGGGAAGCGAGCTATCCCGCCTCCCCTCCCACGAGGCCTACTGGTTCGGCTGGTACGCCTTCCACCCCGACACCGAACTCTACACCGGCCGGTAACCTTCAGGCCGTCGCCCGTCGGCCTGTTCCGGAGGGCGGCCTAGGCTCGCCGCTAAGTGGTAGAATCTACGCATCAACCCACACCCACTCTATCGCGAACCCAGAGAGGAAGACGCCATGCTCGAACGCTTCAAGCCCCGTGAGGAAGACCTGGTACGCATAACCGAACCGTCGCTCCGACAGTCCGTCGCCGCCATATTCGAGAAGATGGGCGTCTCGCCGGAGGACGCCGCCGAGGGCGCCAACACGCTCGTCATGTCCGACCTGCGCGGCGTCGAGACCCACGGCGTCTCCAATATGCTGCGCTCCTACGTCCAGCAGTACAACGAAGGCAACCTCAACCCGCGTCCTAACTGGCGCATCCTGCGCGAGTCCCCAGCCACGGCCACCATCGACGCCGACCAGGGCCTCGCCGTCATCCTCGGCCCTAAGGCGATGCGCATGGCCATCGACAAGGCCCGCGGCGTCGGAATGGGTGTCGTGTCCATGCACAACGCCGGCCACTCCGGCGGCATCGGCCACCACGCCATGCTCGCCGCCGAGCAGGACATGGTCGGAATGTGCATGACCGCCGGCGGCGTGATGGTGCTGCCCACCTTCGCCGCCGAGCCAAGGCTGGGCACCAACCCCATCGCCATCGCCGCGCCCGCCGCCACCGAGCCGCCCCTGCTCTTCGACGCCGCCACGTCCGCCATCGCCGGCAACAAGCAGGGCCTCGCCATGCGCGTGGGCGCCGACCTGCTGCCCGGCTGGATATCCGACGTCGAGGGCACGCCCATCATGGAGGAGACCCCCGTCCGACCGCGCGGCGAGTACTACCACCTGCCCCTCGGCGGCACCCGCGAGCAGGGCTCGCACAAGGGCTACGGATTCGGCCTCATGCCCGAGGTGCTCGCCACCATGCTGTCCGGCGTCCCTCCCACAATGGTGGATCCGTCGGTCACCGGATCGAAGCACTACTTCGCGGCCTACAACATCGCCGCGTTCACCGACGTCGACCAGTTCAAGCGCGACATGGATCGTATGCTCAAGACGCTGCGCGAGACGCCGCCCGCGCCCGGCCACGAGCGCGTGCTCTACCCCGGCCTATCCGAGTACGAGGAGGAGCAGGACCGCCGCGCCAACGGTATCCCCCTCCACAACGAAGTCGTCGAGTGGTTCGAGGACATCACCAACGAGCTTGCCGTGCCGGGCCTGACACTGGCATAGCGACGCTCCCGACCAACACGCCTCACTCGTACCGCAGCGCCTCGATCGGGTGCATCCTCGACGCGCGCAGCGCCGGGTAGATGCCGGAGCACAGCCCGATAGCCGCCGACACCAGCAGCGCCACCGCCGCGATTCCCGGGTCGAACCCCATTCCGGGCGGCGCCGCTGCCGAGCTCGGGTCCCCCTCCGTCACGATGAACCTCACCAGCAGGTTGATGGCGGGCGTGAGAGCGAGGCTAATCAGCAATCCCAATGCCCCGCCGCCTATCGTCAGAAGTATGGCCTCAGCAACGAACTGGAACAGCACGTCCCGCCGCTTCGCGCCCATCGCCTTGCGTATACCTATCTCCCGCGTCCTCTCCGTCACCGAGACCAGCATGATGTTCATAACCCCGATGCCGCCCACCAGCAGCGAGATTCCGGCTATGGTGCCCAGAAACAGCACGAACACCGCGATAATCTGGTTGAGGGACTCGATGAGCTCCTGGAGCGTGTCGACCTCGAAGTCGTCCTGGCCGGTCAGTCGATGACGCAGCCGCAAGATGAGGCGAATCTCCTCCTTGGCGTCGTCCACCGCTTCCGGGCTGACTGCCTCTGCGTAGATGGTGTCTACCGCTCCGCGGTCCCGGAATGGCGACGGCTCGTCCAGCCGGTACAGCGCCGTCGTTATGGGTATGAGGACCTCTTCGCCGCCGCCGCCGAAGAAGCTTATGCCCGAACTTGCCCTCACTCCAATGATCGTGAACAGGCGCCCGTCGAATCTTACGGGCTGGCCCACGGGGTTCCGGGTGGTGAACAGACGCTCAGCTATCGACTCTTCGATTACGGCGACCATTGCGCGATTTCTCAGGTGCGCGTCGGTAATGAACTCACCCTGCGCCATTTCCACGTTGCGCATCCGCGCGTACTCCGGCGTCACGCCCGCCGCCTGGGTCTCCACCCAGCCGCCCGGGTGCGCTCCGCCCGCCGGCGCTAGCCGGGCGCTGACGTGCTTGTACGGCACGCTGGACTTGACCGACGGCGCGAGCACGGGGTTGATCAGCGCATAGGCGTCCTCCAGCGTAAGCGGAAGAGGTGGCCCCAGACTGGACACGGCGGCGTAGCCAAACGAGGCGCCCTCGCGCGGGGGCGGTACTTCGTCCGGCAGCCTGAACGATGCGGAAACGAACAGCAGGTTCGTCCCCTGCGCCTCGATCTGCGCCGTAATCCCGCGCTGGACGCCCCTGCCAATCGTCATCAGAACCGTAACGGCGGTTATGCCGATAATTATGCCCAGCAGCGTCAACACGGACCTGAGCTTGTTGCTTCTCACAGACCCTAAGGCTGTTCTCAGGACGTCTATGGCGCTCAAGGCTAACTCGCTCTCGCTGGCGCTCTACGGCTCCTCGACGACAATGGTCTCTTCTTCCTCTTCAGGCTGCGGTCCCCCAACGGTCACTTCCGTCCCAAAGACTCCCTCCCCCGGACGACCCAGTTCGACGGCAACCAGTTCCCCTTCCGCAAGCCCTTCTCTGACCACTGTCCAAAAACCGTCGGTGCTGCCCAGCACCACGGCGCGCTCCTCGACTTCAACGCCGCCGACCACGAGCACAGTGGGGTGGTCGTATGTGCCGCGGATGGCCGGATTGGGCACCAGCAGACCGCGTTCCTCGCCCAGCGACACCTTGGCCGTCGCCCGTAGTCCCTCCTGGATGCGCAGTCCATCCGGCAATACGACCTTCACTTCGGCGTTGAACGTTGCCGACCCACGCTCACTGTTGGCCTCCGTGCTTATGTTGGAAACCACCCCTTCCAACGTCTGGTCGGGGATGGCGTCCATCTTGACCGCCGCGACCGCGCCGCGCTCCAGCTCCAGCACCTCGAACTCGTCCACGCGCCCGTCCACTTCGACGACGGCGTAATCAATCAGCTCGAGCACCGCGTCCGCGGCGCTTATCTCCTGGTTCTCCTCTACCAGTATCTTCGACACGTAACCGTCCCAGGGGGCCTTCAGCGTCGAGTTGTCGAGCCTGGACACCGCGCCGTCCAGATTCGCCTGCGCCGCGACCACCGCAGTCTCCCGCAACGTAACTTCCAATTCCCGGCGGTCGCTCAGTCTCGCCAATTCCGCCTCCGCCTCCGCCAGGCTCGCCTCGGCCACAGCCACCCTGCCGCGCCTCGTCTCCACCTCCACGGCGTCGGGCGCGCTCAACCTTGCGAGGTCCGCTTCCGCCTTCACCAGCTTCGCCTCGGCAAGCGCCGCCCGCTCCCGCCTGGTCTCCACCTCCACGGCGTCGGGCGCGCTCAGCGCGGCCAGGTCCTCCTCCGCTCTCGCCAGGTTGGACTCGGCGAGATCCAGCCGCCCCAGTAACAATGAGACCCTGGAACCACCGTCGAGGCCTGCCAACGCCTTCTCCGCCTCAGCTAGAGACCTCTCAGACCGGAGCACGGCCACCTCCGCCTCCGCTATGCCGGTCTCGTGCTGGACCAATGCCCTGCTGAGCCTGCCTCTCGCCTCGTCCAGGGACTCCCATGGGCTGTTGATCTCCCTCAAAACGCACTGCGGCTCACCCCCGCCGGCTCCGACCGGCAGCAGCTCGGATTCGCCGCACCTGGCGCGTATCGAGTCGGGCGCTGGGTATAACGCCGTCCACGCGTAGACCGTGATCTCGTTCCATCTGGTCGCGGGATCATCTCCCGGCTCACCACCGGCAAGCGGGTCGTATCCTCGCCCGTAGGCCGCGTCAGGATCGAACCGCCAGGCTTCGAACAGGGCACTCGGGGACAGGGCAAGCTCATCTACGGTGAGGTCGGCGCCCGTCCACTTGAGGACCGCCTGCGCGTACGCCCGCTCCGCGTCGGCGACGGCCTTTCGGTGTTCCTGATAGCCGCTGTCGTCTCTGGCGTCCACCAGGCGACGCTTGGCGAGATCCAGGTCCTTCAGCGCGGCGTCAACCTGGGCTTGGGCGTCATCACGCTCGTTGGTCAGCCTCTCCCGGGCATCTCGCAGATCCGCCTCGGCCTCCACGACCATGCTCTCGGCCTGGGCGATGGTGTGCTCCGAAGGATTGATCAGGGCGTCCAGTTCCTGCTGTGCCGCCTGCAGCGCTGCCCTCGCCTCCACCTCCGCTGCCCTGGCCTGCGCCAGCGCGTGAGCCGGAGGATCGAGCAGCGTTTCCAGTTCCCGCTGTGCTGCTTGCAGCGCTGCCCTCGCGTCCAACACCGCTGCCCTGGCCTGCGCCAGCGCGTGAGCCGAGGGATTGAGCAGCGTGTCCAGTTCTCGCTGCGCTGCCTGCAGCGCAGCCCTGGCGTCCGACACCGCCTGCGTGGATTCCGCAAGCAACAGAGTCGGATTCTCGGCGGCGGCGAGGTCGTCCCGCGCCTTCAGCAGGTCCAGTTCCGCCTGGGCGGCGGCCTGGCGCAGCGCGGCCACGCTCTCGGCGTCCAGCCTCGCGAGTGCCTGGCCCGCCTTCACTTCCTCGCCTTCACCGACCAGGATTTCATCGACGAATCCGCGGGACGCGAACGTCAGCGTCTCCTTCTCCGGAAACACGATGCTGCCGTCGATTGAGATTTCTCTGGTCAGCACTCCCATCCGCACTGGAAGCTCGCGCTGGTTCTCCTCCAACGCGGTCTGCGATGAGCCGCCCAGCAGCGTGTACACGCCGTAGCCGGCGGCAACGGCTATCAGCACAATCACGGCGACCAGAACTGTGCGCCAGCGGAGCAGCCCCTTCAGCGCGCCCAGCGATCTTCTCACGATGCTGCCCATACACCTCCTGTCCGAATTGACGAATCCCGCCGTCCGAAGGGTACTCTACAATACACGTCCGCCCGAGCAGTCTACGGACCACTTCTTCAACACTATCACACTAATATCAAGGAAGTGTGAATTTGCCGTAGCTCGCTTGCCTTGAATGGCGCGGTGCGATACAGTGTCAAACTACACGGCGGGGGCTTTTTCTTCCTTCTCGTTGGCGGTCCGCCCGCCGGCGTCGAGCGGCCCCTCGGTTCGTACCACGACTGACTGCACAGGGTCAGCAAGGAGGACGGCATGACTACTTCGACCACTTCCCCTTTCGGCGCGAGCATCAAGCGGCGTGAAGACCCCAGGCTCATCTCCGGCCAGGGCACCTACGTCGACGACATCAAGATGGTGGGCATGCTGCACCTCGCGCTGGTGCGGAGCCCCTACGCCCACGCCAACATCAACGGAGTGGACACTTCCGCCGCCGAAGCCGCCGACGGCGTGGTGGCCGTCTACACCGGCGAACAGCTCGCCGACCAGCTCGGCAGCCTCATCTGCGGCTGGGTGGTGCCGGACACCAAGGAAGTGCCGCATCCGCCGCTCGCCGTCGGCAAAGTGCGCTGCGTGGGCGACGCGGTCGCGGCCGTGGTCGCCACCGACGCCGCGGCAGCCGCCGACGCGGCCGAGCTAGTCGACGTGGACTACGAGCCGCTGGACGCCGTCGCCAACGCCGAGGAGGCTACTAAGGACGGCGCCCCGCTGGTGCACGACGATGTCACCAACAACATCGGCTTCGAGTGGGAGGTCGGAGGCGGCGACATCGTACAAGCGAGGAACGACTCCGAGGTGCGCGTCTCGGAGCGCATCGTCAACCAGCGCCTCATCCCCAACTCCATGGAGGGCCGGGCGGTCATCGCCGACTACAACCCGGGCACCAACCACGTCACCCTCTGGACGTCGTCGCAGATTCCCCACCTCGTGCGGCTGCTGCTCGCGCTGGTCACCGGCCACCCCGAACACCAGATCCGCGTCATCTCACCCGACGTGGGCGGCGGCTTCGGCAGCAAGCTCTACCTGTACGCCGAAGAGGTCATCGCCTTCGTCATAGCCAAGGACCTCGCCAAGCCCATCAAGTGGATCGAGGGCCGCCAGGAGAACTACCTCGCCACCACCCACGGACGCGACCACATCGGCGACTGGGAGATTACCGGCAACCGCGACGGCACGATAACCGGACTGAGCGGCACCGTGTACGCCAACATGGGCGCGTACCTGTCCACCTTCGCGCCAGCGATCCCCACGTACCTGTTCGGGCTTATGCTCGTAGGTCCGTACACCATCCCGAACGTGCAGTGCAAAGTGATAGGAGTGTTCACCCACACCACGCCCGTGGACGCATACCGAGGCGCGGGCCGCCCCGAGGCGACCTACGTCGTCGAGCGGATGCTGGACGTGTTCGCCGCAGAGATAGGCATGGACCCGGCGGAGGTCCGCCGCAAGAACCTGATTCCCGCATTCGAGGACGGCCACGAGGTCGCCACCGGCGTCATCTACGACAGCGGCGACTACGAGGCCGCGCTGGATAAGGCGCTGGGCATGATTGGCTACGACGATTTCCGCAAGGAGCAGGAGGAGGCTCGCAAGGAGGGGCGCTACCTGGGCGTCGGACTGTCCACCTACGTCGAGATATGCGGCATGGCGCCGTCCGCCGTCGCCTATGCCCTGGGAGCCAGGGCCGGCGTCTGGGAGAGCGCCCTCGTCCGCGTGCACCCCACCGGCAAGGTGACGGTTTACAGCGGCTCGTCCGGACACGGCCAGGGCCACGAGACCACCTTCGCGCAGCTCGCCGCCTCCGAGTTCGGCATCCCGGTCGAGGACGTCGAGGTCGTCGAGAGCGACACCGCGCAGGTGCAGCAGGGCACGGGCACCTTCGGCAGCCGCAGCGCGGTCGTCGGCGGCACCGCCATCCACATGAGCGCCGCCAAGATCAAGGACAAGGCCAGGCGCATCGCCGCCCACCTGCTCGAAGCAGCGCCCGAGGACGTGGTGTACGAAGACGGCAAGCTGTTCGTGCAGGGCGCGCCCGCCGAGGCCAAGACCTTCCAGGAGATCGCGCTGGCATCGTACTGGTACGACGGACTTCCCGAGGGACTGGAGCCCGGCCTCGAAGCCACCAGCATATTCGACCCGCAGAACTTCACCTGGCCGTTCGGCACCCACATCTGCATGGTGGAGGTGGACGCGGACACCGGCGACACCCAGGTGCTGCGCTACGTGGCCGTGGACGACGTGGGCAACGTGATCAACCCGATGATAGTGGACGGCATGGTGCACGGCGGCGTGGCCCAGGGCATCGGCCAGGCGCTGCTGGAGGAGGGCATCTACGACGCCGACGCCCAGCTCATCACCGGCAGCATGCTGGACTACGCCATACCCAAGGCCGAGAACCTACCCTCGTTCGAGACCGGACGCACGACCACGCCGTCACCAGCCAACCCGCTCGGCGTCAAGGGCGCGGGCGAGACCGGCACCATCGCCGCCTCCCCAGCGGTGATCAACGCCGTCGTCGACGCGCTGTCGCCCTTCGGCGTCCGCCACCTCGACATGCCCGCCAAGCCCGAAAAGGTCTGGCGCCTCATCAACAAGTAGCGCAGGCGCGAAAGCCAGTCCCTTCCCCCTTGACGGGGGAAGGTTAGGATGGGGGTGAAAGGGTAGGGATGATAGTCCGACTCGAACCCAAAGACTGGCTCATGCACGCCGTCTACCTCTTCTTCGATGAGGAGACGCCCGACCCCGAGGACCAAGAGGTGCGCGACTACCTCGCCGCCCACAAGCTGGAGCCCAAGCGCACGACCTCCACCACGTGGGACGAGCGCGAGTGGCACGTCATGTACTTCGGCGGCTGCTACCTCGGCAGGCACCTCCGCGTCCTCTCCGAAATCCAGCGCCGCGCCGCCGGTGAGCAGCAGACCGCCGACCAGTCCCCTCTCCCTTGACGGGAGAGGGCTAGGGTGAGGGTGAAAGGAGCGTCACCGCTTTGAAGATCGAGGGCGCCTTCACATTCCCGGCCGGCGTCGAGACCGTCTGGGACCACATGCTCGACCCCGACGCGCTCTCGGCGTGCCTGCCCGGCTGCGAGAGATTCGAGCCAACAGGCGACGACAGCTACGACGTGGTGATGCGCGTCGGCGTCGCCGGCATATCCGGACGCTACACCGGCAAGGTCACCGTCGCCGACGTACAACACGCCGAATCGTACCGGATGATAGTGCAGGGCCGCGGCAGGGGCGGGGGAATCAGGGGCGAGGGCGTGCTCACGTTCGCACCGGACGGTGACGGCACCCGCGTCACGGTCGAGGGCGACGCCCGCGTCACCGGAGTCGTCGCCAGGGTGGGCCAGCGCCTCCTCGGCACCGTCTCCAAGACCCTCATGTCCCAGTTCTTCACCTGCATGGCCGAAAAGCTGCGCTAGTCTCCTCTCCCTATTGTCCCTTCCCCCTCGCAGGTGGGAAGGCTGGGATGGGGGTGAAACCCCGTCCCTATTCCTCCAACCCCTCCAGAAACCACCTCACAGCCCCCTCGAAATCGCTCGGCTGCTCCTGGTAGAACCAGTGCGCACCGCCCTCGAGCTCCGCGAGCCGCGCGCCCGGCGCCGCCTCCCGCATCCGCACCGCCACCTCGTGCGTAAGCAACTCGCTCTGCCGCCCGCGCAGCACCAGCGTCGGGCAGCGCAGCCGCGACCACTCCGTCCACAGGTCGGGGCGCTCGTAGGCCCCGAGCAGCGCCCGGTCGCGCTTCCACGCCCGCCGCCCGCCGGACAGCTCCATCGTCATGTGCAGAGCCTGGTGCGCCAGCATCTCCTCGCTGGAGTTCGGCTGGCGGCTCCTGAGCCGTTCCACTACTGCGTCCAGTGAATCCCACTCGTCAGACTCGGTGTTGTAGCGCACGAACATCTGCCGCGAATCGGGGTTCACGGCGTCCGGGTCGATATCCACGATCACCAGCGCCCGCACCAGCTCCGGGCGATCCAGCGCGAACATGAAGGCGTTACGCCCTCCCGCCGAGTGTCCGACGAGCGTTATCGACCGCAGTCCCAGGTGATCGACCAGCGCGTGCACGTCCGAGACGTAGTCCCGCAAGCCGTAGCTCTCAGCCGTCGCCCTGCCGCTGTCGCCGTGTCCGCGGTGGTCCAGCGCCACGACGTGGTAGTCCACGCTCATGCTCGCCGCGAAAAAGTCCCAGCTGCGTGCGCAGTCCTGGAGACCGTGCAGCAGCACCATGGCCGGCGCGCCGTGGTTGCCCCAGTCGACGTAGTGCAGCCGCACGCCCCCGGCGTCCACGTGCCCGCTGGCGGGCGTCGGGGCGTCGCTCACGCCGCCACCTTCGGCAGGTACCGCCTGGGGAACTTGGCGACCACCGAGTACAGGATGTCCACCATGTTCGCGAGCCGGACGCGAGCCACCTGGGAGCAGAGCTGGTACGCCATGAGCCGCTCGATGCCGTAGTCGGCCTCAAGCCACATCACCAGCTCGTAGAAAGCGATGCGCGCGGCGTCCTCCATCGGGCGGGCGCTGCCGATCGTCATGATGAAGTCGTCGGACTCGACGCGCGGCGTCGCAATCGGCTTCTGCTTGATGAGATCGACGGTGAAAACGCCCCGCGTCGGTATCTCTGTCGCCACCCCGCACACCTCCGCGTCGCCCTGCGCCGCGTGACCGTCGCCCACGTGCAGCAACGCGCCCGGCACGTTCACCGGCAGGTGCACCGTGTTGCCGGGCGCGACGTCCGCGGCGTCCATGTTGCCGCCGTGAAACCCCGGCGAAAGCGACGACACCGCCTCCACCTCCGGCGCGGTGCCTATGGTGCCGTAGAACGGCTCGTAGGGTATGGTAGGGATGTCGAGCTGCTCGGAGAAGGTGACTTCGCCATCGCTGATGGGGTGTAGCATCACCCTCGGCGGCAGCGGCGGGTTCAGCGTGCGAGTGAACACGGTGCCGCACAGGCCGCCGAACTCCGGGATGAGCGCGCTCACGCCGTAGTCTCGGGTCACGTCTATCGAGTGTATCGTCACCGCCAGCGTGTCGCCCTTCTCCGCGCCGTCGACGTAGATCGGCCCAGCCAAAGGGTTCACGAAGGGCAGCACGATCAGCTTGGTGATGTCGGCGTCGGGCGAGTCTATCCTGTTCTCGAAGGCGTCATCCGTCTCGACGGCGAACGTCTCGCCCGGCTGCACCGTGGCGACCGGCTCGCGGTACGGCCCTATGACGTAGGCCCAGTTGCCCGGACCGTTGGCGATTGTCTGCATAACGGGGCCTCCTGTGCTCTGCGGCGAGCGGGAACGGGCGGACTTGGAGTGGCAGGAATCGGTGGACTTGACTAGGTAGTGTTGACATTTCATCTTAGCCATATGAGAGCGCCTGTGAAGTGGAGGAATCCGAGGTACCTGCTCGCCAGTTTGTCGAATCGGGAGAAGATGCGGCGGAAGTG
>DAOUJL010000069.1:0-45507 GCA_034422735.1 Dehalococcoidia bacterium
CACTTCCGCCGCATCTTCTCCCGATTCGACAAACTGGCGAGCAGGTACCTCGGATTCCTCCACTTCACAGGCGCTCTCATATGGCTAAGATGAAATGTCAACACTACCTAGTATAGCCTGCTCTTGAACTCTCTACACTTGCAGGCAACGACACGAAGCCTGGTTGGTGCGAAACGGGGTCTGCTCAGGAGGATGACGTGAAGAAGGCTTACGAGTTTCTGAGAGGGTTCGCTTTCGGCAAAGTCGCCGCTGGCGCGCTGGCGTTCGTGATCGCGTACACGAGCGGCGGCTACGTAAACTGCCCGTTGTGCGGCGGCCAGGGGCTACACCCCTGGGAGTGGGGCGTGACGCTGGGGATATAGCGCGCGGCGTGGTTCCCGTCTGATCAGCCATCTCTCGGCTGGACCGAATTGCCGAGTTCGGCTTGCGGCCCGGCCTCTACGCCGGCTCCTCTTCCGCATCGTAGCGGCGGTGAATGCCCTCTATCGCCGCGTCGAGCTCGTCCCAGTGGCGCTGTAACATCGAGCGCAGCCGCATGTTCTGGTAGGCGCCCCAGACCGTCATAGCGGGCGGCACCACCAGCACGGACACTATGAGCGAGTACGCGATTGTGATCGCCGCCGTTATGCCGAACTGCTGGGAAGCGGCCATCGGGGAGGCCGCCAGCACTCCGATGCCGAGCGCGGTGGTCAGCGCGGAGCCCAGCAGCGCCGAACCGGTCGTCGCGAGCGTCTGAATGGCCGCCCGCTCCGGGTTTCGCAGGCGCGTGAACTCTTCCCGGTAGCGATGGATGAGGTGGATGGTGTAATCGACCCCGATCCCGATCGAGAGCGCCGTGATGATCGACGTGATGATGGTGTACGGGATGTCCAGCAGCGCCATCGTGCCCAGCACCGAGATGAGCACCAGCACGGTGGGCACCACCGCCACGAACGCCAGCGCCGGCTGGCGCACCGTGAGCCAGAAGAAGACGGAGAGCACAGCCACGGCCACTATGATGGTCGTAGCGATCGACTCCGTCTGCCGGTCCTTGATCCCATCAGTCACCGCGAACGAGATGATGGTCTCCGAGGTCGCCGTTATCTCGCTGTCGTCTCCCGACCAGAGCGCCTCGATGTCCTCCTGAAGCTTCCTCGACGCCGCCGGATCTCCCGTGAAGGCCGCGAATTGGACCAGTATGGTGTCGACGCCGTTCGGGTCGTCAACCAGCGCGTGGGACAGGGCGGGGTCCATCGCCTCGAGCCGGTCGATGAACGCCTGCATCAGCGCCGCGTCGATGCGCGCCCCGGCGGCGGCTTCCCGGAATAGCTCCGCGAGCTCGGGGTCGTACCTGTCGCCGGGCAGTCCGCTCTCGGTAATCCAGTCATCTACGAGCAGCTCGTACGACACCAGGAGCGGCCCCGCCGCCGCCGGCGGGCGGAGACTCTCGTCCTGGAAGGCGAACCTGAGATCCTGCAAGTTCAGAAGCGTGCGTGTTTCCGTGGCCTCGGCCTTTATCAGCACGCTGGTCACTTCCGTGGAGCCGCCGACGGCCGCGTCCAGCGTGTTCAGGTCTTCCAGCACGCTCCCGCCCCTGGGCAGCAGGTCGCGAATGCTGAACTCAGACTTGATGCCGGTGGCCGCGAACCCAAGCCCGACAGTGACCGCGAATACCACGATGATGTAGGGAGCGGGCCTGCGGGTGACCTCCCTCCCCAGGAACTCCGCTACACGCTCGACGCCGGGCAGGGCGCCCGAAATGGGTCGAGACGGCCGCAGGGTGCCGCGCGACTCCCGCCGCCGGTCGATGATCGTCCGGCCCGCCGGAATGAGCGTGAGCATCACTATCAGGCTCATCCCTATGCCCAATCCCGCGATGATTCCGAAGTCGCCTACTATAGCGACCGGGGAGAACAGGCCCACCAGCAGGCTGACGATGGTTGTGACCGCGGCCAGCAACAGCGGAACGATGACGTTTCGCAGCCCTGTGCGGACGGCTGCCACCACCTTCTCGCCCGCGACCCGCTGCTCGCGGTAGTGCGACACCGTCTGGATGGCGTAGTCCACGGTGAGCCCGATGGCGATGATGGGCACCATCGACGTCAGAGGATTCGGAGGGCCGGTGAGCCCCAGGCCCCTCGGCCCGACCCAGCCCTCGGCGCCCACGATCCAGATCAGCGACATGAGAAGACCGCCGAGCGTGAGCAGAAGGTCCGAGAACGTGCGCATGAAGAGCAGGATGAGGGCCGCGATCAGCAGCAGCGCCAGCCCTATCAGAGGCACCATGCCCGTTTCGGTGGCCTCCCGGGACTCGTCCTCTATCACCGCGTACGAGATGCTGCTCACGCGCAGCGGGCCCTCGTCGGCCAGGGCGAGCTCGTCGATTCGCCGCTCGGCGTCCGCGACGCGGTCGTCGCCCGTGTCGCGGAGGCGGATCGAGGCGACGGCGACACGTGTGCCGTCCGAGTCGGTCCCGGTCATCGCGTCGAGCGCGGCCAGCAGTTCCGGGGGGCCGGAGAGACTGTCGATCTCCGCCTGCGTAACCGAGTCGAAGCTCTCCACCCGGAGCAGGGCCTTGACCATCACCGATGGCGCAAAGACGGGATCCGTGGGCGCAAGCAGCTCGCCCACGTCCGGCTCTGCGACGGCCTCGCCGAGCAGAGCGTCCATCTGCGCCAGTCCGTCCGGCGTCAGCGCCTCTCCGCGGAACAGCAGGGTAACTACCCTGACGTCGCCCGAAACGCCAAAGAGCTCGTCTATCTCGACCAGGGCTTCGGCGACCGCGCTGCCCTCAGGTAGTGTCGCCGCGGTTTCCGGTGGAGGCTCGCGCAGCGCCGACCCCGTGCCCAGCGCGACCGTAGCGATGAAAAGGACGGCGAGCGTTATCCACGGACGCGCCGTGATCAGCCGGCTTACCTTGCCGAGAATGTCGTTCACGACTTACCTGCCTTTTCAAGAACCCTGTTCATGCTACAGGCGAACCCACGAACGCCGACACTATCTTACCATCTACCGCTCTTTTAGACCTGCTCAGATGTAAGAAGTTGTAAGAACATGTAACAAGTTGTAAGAAAATACGCTTGGTGACTCTTGCTCTGGGGTGCTATGATCCGATCCTCAGGGTGTGGCCTTGCCCGAGGATCTACGGAGTGCGGCGCCAAGAGAGGATGGCAACGGGGGGGCAGACATGGCAATAAGATTCGCTGGTATCGCATTGATAGCCGGTGTGGTGCTGGCATTCGTGGCGCCGGCATTTATGCCGGGGTATGGACTCATAAACCCGGTGGACCAGACCGACTTCGCCGCGGCGCGGGACGCCCTGGGCGATTCGCCGGTCCTGGCGCACTGGGTGAACTTCATCTCGCTTCTTTCGCTGCTGCTGATGATCTTCGCCTTCCTGAGCCTCTACGCGCTGGCGAGCCGGCAGGCCGGCCTGGGGGGCAAACTCCTGCAGTTCGGCATCATCGCCTCCATCATCGAATGGGGCATACTAATCATCGCCGGGGGCATGCGGCACTTCGAGATTCACCTGATGCAGCGCAGCGAGCTGGCCGCCAGCGGCGCTCCGCCGCCGGCAGAGTTCGAGGCCGCGGCCCTGGCCGTGCATATCGACATGATAGCGGTCACGTTGGCGTTCGTGGCGCTGTACCCCCTGGCGTCCATCGCGACCGGCCTCGGATTGGCCAAACGGTTCGCCTCTTTCGACGTGTACAAGGGTGCGGCCTATGTTATGGCGGCAGCGGGGCTTGTGGGGCTGGCCAACTTCCTGTTCGCCTTGAGCGCGCCCGACCTTGGCATCCAGTCGCTGCTCTTCGTAAACAATCTCGCCCTCTACGTTGGCGGCATCACCTTCCTCGTCATCGGGTACGGCATGTACCGGGGCCGGAGCGAGTTGACCGAAGAAGGCGGCTCGAGATTACTTCCCGCCGGGGGGTTGACGTAACCGAAAACGGCGGATTCGCGCGGCCGGCCAAATTGGCACCTACACCTACCATCGCTAGAATTGGGAACACTAGCAGGCTAGCGATGGTTGTCACCGCGGCCAGCAACAACGGACCGATGACGTTTCGCAGCCCTGTGCGGACGGGTGCCGGCAATGTCGGCATTTTGGTCGGCAAAGAGGCCCCCGTCAGGCGATTGCCTGACGGGGGCCTAACTAATTCGCTCGCTGTTATTCGTCCGTGACCCAGCGCGTTTGAGTCTGGGTGTTGCCGAAGTTGCTGGTGCGCGTCCGGCTCTGTTCCTTCTCGCGGTACTCGTCCGTGACGGTCAGCGAGAAGTGGAGCGTCGTGGGTTCGTCGGGCGCCGTGAACTCGGCCCGGGCCTGGCCCGCGTTTTCGATGGTCACGGGAACTCCGCCTTCGAGCTGGCGCCACTGGTATTCGAGAGCCCCGCCGTCGAGGTCGTGGCTGCCGATGCCATCCAGCACCACGCGGGCGCCCACGTTGACCGCCTCGGGCACGGTAACGCCGTAAGCGAACGGTTTCCTGTTCTTGGGCGCGGTCTGCACCGCCACCTCGAAGTCGCCGAGACGCCACGGCTCGAAGTAGTCCGCGTACGTCTTGGCCTGGTCGTCGGTGAGCGGCAGGTTGAAGCGCGCGGTCAGGCCGTCGTTGGTCTGCTCGAACACGCCAAACCCCGACAGCACGCGCCGGAATATCGCGTTCTTGGGCCGTTTGAGGTACACGATGGCCGCGTGCTCCTTGCCGGCGACGAAGCCCCTGGACTCGTTCGGCGCTCCGTGGATGGACACGGACACGAAGGCCGCGTTGGCGTCGACACGCGGCGTGAACGAGACCGTCCACGCGCCACCGGCGCCGATCCATGCGCGGGACGCGCCGTGCGTTTCTATCCTGTCGAGCTTCGCCGCAAGGCGTACCCAGGGCGTGTAGATCCCCGAGTTGAACCCCTGCGAAGCCAACAGGCTGAGGTCTTTGAGCTGCTCGCCGAACGTGATGCGGAGCGCGCGCTCGCCCATGGACGCCGGGAACGCCCAGACAATCCACTTGTCCACCCGCTCTCCGGTTGCTTCGTCGGTCTCGCGCATCATGTAGCGCGACATCGCGACGCCCACCATCCGGTACACGCCCTCGGCGACGCGGAGCAGCAACGGCGAGCCCGAATCGCCCAATTGCACGGGGCTTTCGCCGCAATCGAGCGCGAACAGGCCCGAGAACCGTCTGCCATCTATGTCTACGTAGCCGTCGCCCCCGGCGCTCTCGACGACGCCTATCCGCTCACCGGACGCGCCCCCCAGCATGGTTAGCTGCATGCCGTTCTCGGGTTCTCTGGTGCCCGCGATTATCCTCCGGCCCGAATGCTCGTCGTTGTTGTGCATGGCGAACTCGGCCACAACCCCGCTCGCCAGCTCGCACGCCGCGATGTCGGCGGTGTTGTGCTGGTACAAAGGCAGGAGAGTGTGCGCGTCGAGGTTAACGCCGACCTTGCGGCCCCCGGCCACGATGCCCGGTTGATACATGTCCTCGTTGCCTGTGGGGTTCTCGCCCTCCACCGAGGCCATCACGTGCGCGTTCGTCACAAGTACGAGCGTGCCGTCCTCCTTCGCCGCCAGCCCCGTCAGCGTTCCAGACGCGCCTCGCAGGGTAACCTGTCGCCCTTCCACGATTCCGGCCTGTATCGCGAGCCCGGCCAGCATCGTGTCGTGCGGTTCATTTATTCTCGGCATTTACACGCATATCCTTTCTCAGTGTTCGTTTGTGTGAGTTACCTCCTAACAAACATAGGATATGCGTTCTGTGGAGTCAAGGCCTTTTGTTCGGATGTTTGACGACTACACGCTCGAAAGCCACAAGGTTCATACTTTCAGGCTCGTAGACGCTCAGGATTACGTGGACGAGGTATTCACCGGGCGGAACGGGTAGCCCCTCCTGGTTCTCCATACCCCACGACCCAGTGAACGTCTTCGTCTCGCCGTCACCCAGGCGGTAGTATCTTATCGGCATGAGCCTGGCTTCGGGCTGCGGCCAGACGTGCTCACAGCCGGGCGCGTCTGTCGTGATGATGAACTCGTGGTGCGGAATAAGTCCCAGGCCTGCAGTGGCCGCGCCCAGGGACTTGTTCGTCATCGAGAGTGTCATAAAAAAACTGCCGTATAGTTCCTTAACTTCGAAGGCGAACTCGAAAGGACGGAGCCCACTATAATCCGTAGACCCCAGCCTCATTATGTCGTGGCATGGACTTTTCTCGAACTCTCGCGACGCGCATCCGGCGGATGCGAAGACCGCGATGCACGTAATGATGAGCAGGGCCGTTTTCATGGCAGACTTCCCTTACCTCTCACTCGAATGTTCGATAACCAGGTGCTCGAAGGCCACGAGGTCTACGTCGGCGGGGTGTCGCATGCGCAAGACGCCGTGCACGAGGTACTCGCCGTGAGGAAGTTTCCGGCCCTCGTTGTCCGCGCGGTGCCAGTGGTAATCCGTGATGCCGAACGCCGTTCTCGCGGCCACGGGGTAGGTTTTCAGATACGCTTGCTCCGCGGGCGACACCCACAGCAACTCGCAATCGGGAGCATCGGTGGTGACGACGACGTATGGGCGCGTCCGAAATCTTCCCGTCGCTATGGTCACTTCTATCGGGCCGGAAGTCATGTTCTTGAGCGAGAACGACACCGCCGTGTTCCCATTAGGCAGAGGATTCAGTCCGAACGAGACCTTGAAGTTGTACAGGTCGTCGTAGTTCGCGGTTAAGCCGGAGCCGAAGACGGACGCGACCCTGTCGTGACACGGGCTCTGCTCGAACTCTCGCGACGCGCACCCGGCCAGCGTGAGCGTGAGCAGCACTACGGCGGCGCCGATCAGGAGGTTCCTCATGCTAGTCCACTGGTTAGCACCTCATGGGCGCTGTCTCTTGTTCCCATCGCTTGCTCCTTAAAGTGGTTTAATTGGCGGGTGGTACTCGAATTGAACCGGAACCCCTTCTAGGCATTCCGGTATCCTGTCCTCTGGCGGCAACGTGCTCTGGTCTATGTACTCAGTTGTGCCAACGATGATTCCCACTACCCAGCCATCCCATCGCTCGCCGAGTACGTTCCGAAGAATGTCAACGTAAGTGGAGACGACGTTTGGCAGGTCGTGAATCTTCCGTGAGTATCTCTTCCATACCGCCTCGGCATGTTCCCTTGTGGGTTTCGTTCCGCAATCGGGTATGGGACCGACCCAATAGGCGATTCGCGTCATGTCTACTACGATGTCGGGCTCTTCGGGCGGCGGGCTGGCGCACGCGAGCGTCGCCAGCAGCACCGAGAACAGCGTGATCGCAATCCATCTGCGCCTCATGAGGCCACCTCCTCGGCATAATAGAGAACATAAGTACTATGTATCAAGACCCCTCGTTCGGTGATTCCATGACCAGGCGTTTGAAAGCCACGAGGTCGATGTTCGTGGGGTGTCGCATGCGCAAGACGCCGTGCACGAGATACTCGCCGGGCGGAACCGGCTTCCCCTTGTAGTCGTAGTGATGCCATCGTTCGGCGAAGCCTATGGTCGTATCCTCAGCGAAGTGGTGGACTATCGAGTGCAATATCTCTGTGTGCAACGCCCAAACATACTCACAGTCGGGAGCGTCCGTGGTGACGACGACGTGTGGGCTTGTCCGGTTTGAGTGCTTCAACAATGTCGCTTCGATCTTGTCGAGCCACCTGTTCCCCAAATAGAACACAATGTCCGTGTCCTCTCCGGGTTGGGTCTCCAACCGGAAGGAGACATCGAAGTAGTGGAGGTCCTTATAGTCCGTAGTGATGTCGGAGCCGAAGACAGGCACGAGGGCGTCGTGGCATGGGCTCTTCTCGAACTCTCGTGACGCGCACCCGACCAGCGTGAGCGTAGCCAATAAGACGACGGCGGCGACCAGGAGATTGTTCATTCTGTGTATACCTCTTACCGTTACCACCAGGCGTTGTCTCGGCAGGCGTCCTCGTGGCCTCGCATTATCACGTCGAACTGCTGCCTCGTATAGTTTGGGCGGCGTTCCTTCACCGCTTGGAACTGGGCGTACTGCGCGCGTTCAATGTTCCGTGCGCATCCTCTAGAGCCTTCTGATCCTGGCGAGTCTCAAGTGTAGGCGAATCATATCCCGCATCGTACAGTTTCTCGCCGGGTGAGCGGGTTGGAGTTGGCACTGGCGTTGGCGTCGTCCACCCTTTATGTTCCAATCCTCACATGTACCGGGGCCGGAGCGAGCTGGCCGAAGAAGGCGGCTCGAGATTACTTCCCGCCGGGGGGTTAACGTAACCGAAAACGGCGGATTCGCGCGGCCGGCCAAATTGACACCCGCACCCGCCAACGCTAGAATTGGGAACACTAGCACAACGGGCGGCCGTACGCCCACGTTCGGGTACAGGAGTACCGCAGTGACACAGGAAACCTACGTAACCCGCGACCAGGTCTACGACGCCCTCAAGGACGTCTACGACCCCGAAATCCCCGTCAACGTGGTCGACCTCGGCCTGGTCTACGACGTGCAGGTCGAGGAAGGCGACGTCGAGGTCAAGATGACGCTCACCTTCGCCGGCTGCGGCATGGGCCCCTACATAGGCCAGCAGGCCGAGTGGCGAATCGCCGAGCTCGACGGCGTGGAGGACGTCAACGTGGAGCTGGTCTACGACCCGCCCTGGACGCCCGACCTGATCACCGAGGACGGCAAGAAGATGCTGGGGCTCGACTAGCCCTCGCCTTGGTCCCTTCCCCCTCGATGGGGGAAGGTTAGAACCTGCCCCGTACTTTGTGTACGGGGACGGGGGTGAGGAGAACCAGCCCATGAACCAGCCACAGGCCGCCCAGGCGCGCTCCCGCATCGAGGCGATGAAGCGCCAGTTCGAGCAGCGCCGCGCCATAGCCAACGCCCTGTCGCAGATCAAGTACAAGGTCGGCGTGTACAGCGGCAAGGGCGGCGTAGGCAAGACCACCGTCGCCGTCAACCTGGCCGTTACCCTCGCCCAGCAGGGCCACGCCGTCGGCATCCTGGACGCGGACATCGACTGCCCCAACGTGGTCCGCGCCATGAAGGTCTACGAGCCGCCCGAGGTTGGCGAAGACAAGCGCATGGTCCCCGCCGAGCGCTTCGACGTCAAGGTCATGTCCATGGGCTTCTTCCAGCAGAAGGAGGAAGAGGCCATCATCTGGCGCGGCCCCATGGTCCACAACGCCATCAACCAGCTCCTTCAGAGCACCGACTGGGGCGAGCTAGACTACCTCATCATCGACCTGCCGCCCGGTACCTCCGACGCGCCGCTTACCATTATGCAGACGCTGGACATGGACGGCTTCATCGTGGTCACCACGCCCCAGGAGCTGGCCAAGATAGACGCCATGCGCTCCATCAACATGATCCGCACGCTCAAGGTGAACGTGCTCGGCGTGGTCGAGAACTTCTCCGGCGACATTTTCGGCTCCGGGGCGGGCGAGGAGCTGGCCGAGGAGCTGGACCTGCGCTTCCTGGGCCGCGTCGAGCTTCGCGGCGACTACCGCGACACCTCCAGACCCACCGTCCTCTCCAGCAAGGACGTGCTGCGCGAGTTCGAGCACATCGCCGACGAGGCCAAGGCCGCCCTGGAAGAGAACGCCCAACCCTCGTCGGCCCCAACGGACTGAGGGGATACGACGGGGGATCTTCCTTGACTACACCTGTTGTAACCTACCGCGAGGCTGGCCGCCGGTTCCTGGCCCAGGCGCGCGCCGAACTGGACGCCGGCGACCTTCGCCAGGCGTCGGAGAAGGGCTGGGGCGCGGCCGCGCAGATGGTCGAGGCGGTCGCACAGGCCCGGGGCTGGCCCCACACGGCCCATAGACATCTCTGGACGAGCGTCACGGATTTGACCGAAGAGGTCGGGGACTCGAGCGTTCACCGGCTCTTTGGCAGCGCCCACTACCTTCACGGCAACTTCTACGAGGGCACCTTCAACGCCGACCTGGTCGCAGAATACCTGACCGACGTAGAACACTTCGTAGACAAGCTGGAGCGTATCCTGGACGCCTGAGCCTCAACGCCAAGGTCTCTTCCCCCTCGACGGGGGAAAGTTATGATGGGGGTGACCCGCACCATGACCACCGTAATCCACGACACCACCATCGTCACCGGCGAGGAGAACGCCCCCGTCCACCACGGCGCGGCCATCGCCTTGGACGGCACCACCATCGCCGCCGTCGGCCCCACCGACGAGGTGCTCGCCCGCTACCCCGACGCCGAGCGCGTGTCCGGGCGCGGCAAGGCGGTCATGCCCGGATTCGCCAACTGTCACACCCACCTCACCCTCACCAAGAACCGAGGCATCACCGAAAACACCTCCTTCCCCGAGCAAGAATCCCACCCCGCGCCGGTGCGCTTCCCGCGCAGCCTGCCGCTGAGCGACGAGGAGCTGACCGTGCTGGCCCAGCTCGGCGCGCTGGAGGCCATACGTTGCGGCACCACCGCCGTCATGGAGGTCGGCGCGGGCATAGACGTGTACGCCCGCGAGATCGTGGACAGCGGCCTGCGCTTCGTGCTGGGCGAGCAGGCCTCCGACCGCGCCCACGGCGACATCGGCGAGCCGGGCCCGTTCGTGGTGAACCAGGAGTTGGCTGAGCACGGCCTGCAGAGCATCGCCGACATGCACTCAAAGTGGAACGGCGCAGAGGGAGGCCGCGTCACCGTTGGCGTGGCCGCCTGGGCGCCCGACATGTGCTCGCCCGAGCTGCTGGTGCGGCTGCGCGAGTTGCAGGACAGCCTGGACACCGTGGCGACCATCCACCTGAACCAGCTCTGGGGCGAGGTCGAGAACGTCAAGGCCAACCGCGGCGGCGCGCTGCCCACCGAGTTCCTGGCGCAGATAGGCTACCTGAACGACAGGCTGGTCGCCGCCCACTGCCGCTGCATGGTACCGCAGGAGGAGCGCATCCTCGGCGAGTCCGGCTCCTGGGTGTCGTTCAACTCCGCCATCGCCGCGCGCCGCGGGCTGAGCCCCCACGTGGCCGATCTCCAGGCCGCGGGCTGCGGCATCGCCATGGGCACCGACAACATGGCCGAGGACATGCTCGAGGTGGTGCGCACCGGCATGTTCATGGAGCGCGTCCGCCGCTCGGACGGCCGGCTGCCCTCTCCAGAGGAGGCGTTCCAGTGGGCCACGTCGAACGGCTACCGCGCCATGGGCATCCCGGACGGCGGCTCGCTGCGCGTCGGCAACAAGGCCGACCTGATAGTGGTCGACACGCGCCGCGCGCACCTGGTGCCCACCATCCGCGTGGTGTCCACTTTCGTGCACCAGGGCCAGGGCCGGGACGTGGAGTCCGTGATGGTAGACGGGCGCTGGATCATGCGGGACAACAGGGTGTTGACGATGGACGAGGACGCGCTGGTGCGCGAGGCCGACCGGGTGGGCCGCCGCGCCTGGCGCCGCCTGCTCGAAAGCGACCCCGACTTCACCATCCCCGCCGGCTTCGACTTCAACGTCGCGGACCCGGACTAGGCGGTCCTCAAAGTGCCTTCCCCCTCGATGGGGGAAGGTTAGGATGGGGGTGCCAGCCCCCTACCCGAACCGCCCTATCGCCTCGCGGAAGCCGGTCATCGCCCCCTCCAGCGTGCGGTCGTCCACGCAGAACGAGATGCGGAAGTACCCCGGCAGACCGAAGCCGCGCCCCGGCACCACCAGCACGTTGTGCTCCCTCAGCGCGTCCACGAACTCCATCTCGTCCTCAGCCGGCGACACCGGGAACATGTAGAACGCCCCCTGCGGCTTGACCGTCTCGTAGCCCATCTGCGTCAGGCTGTCATACAGGAAGTCGCGCTTGGCCTGGTACTCGCCCACGTCCACCGTCACCGACTGCAGGTGCGCCACGATGTGCTGCATGAGCGCCGGAGCGTTCACGAAGCCCAGCACCCGGTTGGCGAACGCGAAGCCGTCCATAAGCTCGGCGCAGTCCTCGTAATCGGGATGCGCCGCCACGTACCCGATACGCTCGCCCGGCAGCGCCAGGTCCTTGGAGTGCGACGTTGCGACGATGGCCCGCACGTGGTGGGCGAACACGTGCGGGTAGCTCAGCCCGTCGAACAGCAGCTTGCGGTACGGCTCGTCGCTCAGCAGGAAAATCTCGCGGCCCAGCTCGGCTTCCTTGGCGCGGATGATGTCGCACATGCGCGCCAGCAGCTCGGCGGAGTAGACCACGCCCGACGGGTTGTTGGGCGAGTTGATGAGCACGATGCGCGTTTTCTCGTTGAAGCTCGCCTCGAAAGCGTCCATGTCCGGCAGAAACGCCTCGTCCGGCGGCACCACCCGGCACGACCCGCCGTGATTGTCCGCGTAGTAGTGGTACTCCACGAAATAGGGCGCGAAGATGATAACCTCGTCGCCCGGGTCCAGCAGCGCCTTGAGCGCCACGTTCATCGCGCCGCCCGCCCCCACCGTCATCAGCGTGTGATCGGCGGTGAAGTCCAGCCCCGTCTCCTCCCGAAGCTGCGCCGCCACAGCCGCGCGCGCGTGCGGGTAGCCGGAGTTCGGCATGTAGCGGTGCATCCCCGGCGTCGGGTCGTCCGCTATGCGGCGAAGCTGGTCGAAGAACTCGCGCGGCGGCTCCATGATCGGATTGCCCAGCGACAGGTCGAACACGTTCTCGTCGCCGTACTGCTGCCGCAGCACTATGCCGTCCTCGAACATCTTGCGAATCCAGGACCCCTGCTCCATGAACTCGCGAACCTTTTTGGCAACCGCCATAGTCTACCTCGTCGTGTGATGCGCCCCGTTTGCCGGCGGCAACATTATACACGCTAGGCCACATGCCGCAGTCCCTTCCCCGCAACTTGACGCCAACGCCCCGCTCGAATACCATCTCTCCCGATGTTCCTCGACCTTCACTCGCATTCCACCTCCTCCGACGACTCGCGCGCCACCGTGGAGCAGTTCGTGAAATGGGCCGGCGTGATTCGGCGCAAGGGCTTCCGCATCGACGGCTTCGTCCTCACCGAGCACCGCAAGTTCGACTTCGACAAGGACTACTCCCAGCTCGCGCGAGACAACGACCTGCTCATCCTCAAAGGTTCGGAGCTCGACACCAACTGCGGCCACTTCCTGGTCTACGGCGTCACCGAGGAGCTCACGTCGCGCGTCGACTTCGGCAACGTTTCGATGGATGCGTCCACCCTCGTGTACACTGCGTTGGAGTGCGGCGGCATCGCCGTGCCCGCCCATCCGGGGCGCTTCGGCATCGGCTTCTGCGAGTTCGTCGACAACGGCGACGACTTCAGCGCCGTCAGCGCGGTCGAGCACCTCAACGGCAGCAACCGCCCCGGCGAGCAGGAGCGCGCGGAGGAGCTTATCGCCAGGATGGGCTACAAGACGATCGGCGGCAGCGATGCCCACTCCGTCAGCGCCATCGGCACCTGCATGACCAGCTTCGACAACCCCATAGCGGACGCCGCGGATCTTGTGCGCGAGCTACTCGCCGACGCGTACCGCCCCGTCCGCCTGGAAGAAACCGCCGCCAGCTTGTCCCTTCCCCCTTGATGGGGGAAGGTCAGGATGGGGGTGACAGGCCTACGCCGCTCCCATTCACCCTCACCCTAACCCTCTCCCACGGATGGGAGAGGGGACTATGGAGAAGGCCGGGCCACACACACCACAGGAGACGAAATGACCACCGACGCTGACATCGAATACGACCGCTCGCTTCTGGGCGTTGAGCACCCCGTAGGCACCTTCGAAGTGACCCAGGACATGATCGTCGACTTCGCCAAATCCACCGGCGAGACCAACCCCGTCTACCTGGACGAGGAGCAGGCCGCCCAGTCCCGCTACGGCGGCATCATCGCGCCTCCCACGTTCTGCAACATCTTCATCTCCGGCGGCAAGCGGCCCGACCCCGGCATCAAGTTCGGCGACCTCTCCTTCTTCGCCGGGCAGGCCATCGAGTCGCTCGAGCCCGTCCGGCCGGGCGACACGCTGGAGGCCTCCACCCGGCTCAAGGAGGTGTACGCCAAGACCGGACGCTCCGGCAAGATGGTGTTCGCCGTGTGGGAGACCAGCCTCACCAACCAGAAGGACGAGACCGTCGCCCTCGTGCGCGAGTCCTTCGTGCGCAGGAACAGGAGCAGGCGATGACCGCGCTGTACTTCGAAGACGTTGACATAGGCGACGACATCGGCCCCGTCGAGCGGGTGGTGACCACCGAGGAGGTCGTCGCGTTCGGCGAGATCCGCCAGCAGGACACCGGTCCCAACCGCTTCAACGACGCCGAGGCGGCCAAGAGCGAGGGGCTTCCCGGCCCCATCGTCCCAGGCGCCATGAACATCGCCATCATGTCCCAGCTAATCACCGGCTGGTCGCCCAGCGTGACCCTCAAGCTGCTGGACGTGGTGTTCCGCCAGGTCGTCCTTCACAACAGGCCGCTCACCCTGTCCGGCATCGTCACGGACACCAACGTCGTGGACGGCGAAGGCCAGGTGGAGTGCGACGTGTTCATGCAGAACGAGGAGGGCACCCGCCTCGTCATCGCCAGGGCCGTCGCCGTTCTGCCCACCAGGGACGGCTAGTTGCCCGCTTCGAGTCCGCGAGGCGTCTGCGTCTGGCTCACGGGCCTCAGCGGCTCCGGCAAGACGTCCACCGCCGACGCGCTCACCGCGCTCATCCGAGAGCGCGGCCGCCCCGTGAGCCTGTTCGACGGCGACGTGATCCGCACGCACCTCTCCGCCGGTCTCGGCTTCAGCAAGGAGGACCGCGACACGAACGTGCGGCGTGTCGGATTCGTCGCCTCCGAAATTGTGCGCCACGGCGGCGTGGCCGTCTGCGCCCTGATCAGCCCCTATGAGGCTGTGCGCGCCGAGGTGCGCCGGATGGTCGGCGACGGCCAATTCGTCGAGGTGTACGTGAACACCCCCCTCAGCGTCTGCGAGTCCCGGGACGTCAAGGGCATGTACGCCAGAGCGCGGCGCGGCGAACTCAAGGGCTTCACCGGCGTCGACGACCCCTACGAGCCTCCCACGCACCCGGAGATCGAGCTCGACACCGTACACCATACCTTGCATGACAACGTCCAGCGCGTGCTAGACTACCTCGTCAAAAGTGGCTTCATTGCCGACTAGCGAAAGGTGGACCCGAATTGTCATTCGATTTCGTGCAGACGACCCCCAGGAGCGCGAGTAGCCTCGCCCCACACGCTCCCGCCGACCAGCTCGCCCTCGCCGCCGAGGCCGGCAGCGCGCTCCGGGACGCCCGAGTCATCCACGTCAACTCCACCGCTGTCGGCGGCGGCGTGGCCGAGGTACTCAAGAGCCTTACGCCGCTGATGTCCGACTGCGGCCCCGAAACCGAGTGGATGGTCATCCAGGGCACCGACGACTTCTTCGAGATCACCAAGCGTCTCCACAATCTGCTCCAGGGCGCCGACGGCGAACTCACACAGGGTGAGCTCGAGCGCTATGTAGCGCACAACGAGAACGTGGCCCGACAGATCGCCGCCAACGGCGTCTCGCCCGACGTCTGGGTGCTGCACGATCCGCAGACGCTGCCGCTCGCCGCGCTGCTGCCGGCCGGCTCCCGCGTCATCTGGGTGTGCCACATCGACACCACCCTGCCCAACAGGCCCGTCATCGAGCAGCTCGTGCCCTTCATGCGGCAGGCCCACCGCGTCGTCGTCTCCCTGCCCCACTACGCCGTACCCGACCTCGACCCCTCGGTCGTGCGCGTGATCCCGCCCGCCATCGACCCGCTGCTTCCCAAGAACACGCCGCGCCCCGAAGCCGACGTGCGCCGCACCCTGTCCGCCATGGGCCTGGACACCAGTCGTCCCCTGATGGCGCAGGTGTCGCGGTTCGACTACTGGAAGGACCCGTGGGGAGTGATCGACGCCTACCGGGAGGCCAAGCAGAGCGTGCCGGACGTCCAGCTCGCGCTGCTCGGCGTCATCGAGGCGAAGGACGACCCGGAGGCGTTCGACGTGCTGGAGACCGTGCGCGCCCACGCCGGCGGCGACCCTGACGTGCATCTCTACTCCGACCCCGCCGAGGCGGGCGAGTTGGAGGTCGGCGCCATACAGCAGGGCGCCGGCGTCGTCATCCAGAAGTCCCTCCGCGAGGGATTCGGCCTCACCGTTACCGAGGCCATGTGGAAGGGATCGCCCGTAATCGGCGGCAACTGCGGCGGCATACGCGCCCAGATAGCCGACGGGAGCACCGGATACCTCGTCGACTCCCCCTCGGAGTGCGCCCGGCGCGCCGTGGACCTGCTGAGCAACCCCGAAGAGGCCCGCCGCATGGGCCGCGCCGCCCGCGAGTCCGTCCGCCAGCGCTATCTAACCTCGCGGCTGCTGGCCGACTACCTGTCCCTGGTCCGCGAGCTTGCGACAGCCCAGGCCGCCCGCCCCACCCTGGCCATCAGCCACCCAACCTTCGCCGCCGCCGATTCCTAGCCGCCCGCACCTTGCTGTCCCCTCTCCCTTGACGGGAGAGGATCAGGGTGAGGGTGAAAGCGAAGCGAACACCCGCCCCGGTTCCGTTTACTTTGGGAGTCTTCCCACCCAAGGCTGTTCCTGCTAGACCCTGTAAGTAAACGGAACCCCTCCTCGCTGTGGAACAGAGGTATGGAGTAAGACTCGCGGGGAACTATCGCGGAAGATGACAAGGAGGATGAAATGGCTGTGACAGTAGTTAGCTGGAACATCGCGAAGAGACTTGAGCCGTGGCGTGAGCTGATGCGGATGGACGCGGACGTCGCGCTGCTACAGGAGGCCATGCTGCCGTCGGAGGACGTGACCGGGCTAGGGGACGCTGCGCCCCCGCACACAGAGAGCGCCGGGGCACTGGAGATCGGCCCGCGAGAGTCGTGGGACTCCCATTCGTGGAACTCCGACTGGTGGCACGGGCGCGGCTGGAACGCGCTCTATGACCGTTGGCCGATGGTGGTGCGTCTCTCGGACCGGGTGGAGGTGGAGTGGTTCAGGCAGATTAGCCCGGTGTGGGGCGGTGAACCGGATGAGATCGAAGTGAGCGGGATTGGGACGATAACGGCAGCGCGCGTTACGGCAAAGGACCGCTCAATAGAGCCGTTCATTGCAGTTTCGATGTATGCGCGGTGGTTGGGGCCGCATCCCTCCGCGGCCGGAGACTGGATCTATCCCGACGCTTCGGCCCACCGCATCATCTCCGACCTGTCGACGTTCATCGGGTATTACGACCGCCCGTCAGAACATCGCATACTCGCGGCCGGTGACTTGAATATGGCGTTCAATAGTACTAGTCAATTCGACCATCGGGCTCAGACCGTTCTGGACCGGTTTCAGGCTCTCGGGCTGGACTACCTGGGTCCGCATTACCCAGCCGGTCGCCGAGCCGACCCCATTCCCGCGCACTTGAATGAGGAGTCCCTAGACGTGCCTACCTACTACCACGTACCGACGAACACTCCTGCCGGCGCCTACGTCCAGCTTGACCACGTTTTCGCGTCACGCGGATTCCATGAATCAATCAGTGTCCGTGCGTTGAATGAGGTTGATGAGTGGGGTCCGAGCGACCACTGTCGCGTGCTGGTCAATGTCGGGTAGGGTACGGAACCCCCGCCCCCGCCCACTGGCGGCAGCGCACGCGCTTTGCTAGAATCGCTCCGTCTCTGAGACAACGCCAGGCACACTTTCCAGGAGCCGCCATGCCCACCACGCAAGAGCTGAAAGCCAGGGTCCAGGCCGAAATCGACCGCCGCGGCCAGGAGCTGATAGCCACCACCAAGCACATTCTCAACAACCCCGAACCCGGCTTCCGCGAGGTCAAGACCGCCCGCACCGTGGCCGAGAACTTCCAGGCCATGGGCATACCCTACGAGGACGGCATCGGCATCACCGGACTCAAAGGCATGCTGAACGGCGGCTCCTCCGGCCCCACCGTTGCCGTCATGGGCGAGCTCGACTCCCTCAAGGTGCTGGGCCACCCCCACGCCGACCCCGATACCACCGCCGCCCACGCCTGCGGCCACCACTGCCAGATCGGAATGATGCTCGCCGTCGCCGCCGGCCTCTCCGGCTCCGGCGTGATGGACGACCTCGCCGGGCGCGTCGCGCTCATCGCCGTGCCCGCGGAGGAGTACATCGAGATCGAGTACAGGGACGACCTCCGCAGGGAGGGCAAGCTGGAGTTCCTGGGCGGCAAGCCGGAGTTCATCCGCCTCGGCGCGCTCGACGACGTGGACCTCGCGATGATGACCCACACCTCCAGCAACAGCGACGAGGGCAAGATCGCCATCGGCGGCACAAACAACGGCATCGTCGCCAAGCGCATCCAGTTCAACGGCCGCGCCTCCCACGCCGGCGGCGCGCCCCACGCCGGGGTGAACGCCCTGAACGCCGCCATGATCGCGCTGAACGCCATCCACGCCCAGCGCGAGACCTACCGCGACCACGACACCATACGCATCCACCCCATCATCACCCGCGGCGGCGCGTCCGTGAACTCCGTCCCCGCCGACGTCCGCATGGAGACGTTCGTGCGCGGCAGGTCCGTCGAGGCCTTCCTCGCCGCCAGCGACAAGGTGGACCGCGCGCTCCGAGCCGGCGCGATGGCCGTGGGCGGCAGCGTCGACATCACCACGCTGCCCGGCTACATGCCCATCCAGAACGACGAGCCGATGCTCCAGCTATACCGCGCCAACGCCGCCGGACTCGTGGGCGAGGAGAACATCGTCCGCCTCCAGCACCGCACCGGCTCCACCGACATGGGCGACGTCTCCCAGATCATGCCCATAATCCACCCCTACGTCGTCGCGGCCACCGGCAGCGGCCACGGCAACGACTACGTGGTGCAGGACTACGAACTCGGCGTGCTCACCGCGGCAAAGGCCATGGCAGCCACCGTCGTCGACCTGCTCGCGGACGGCGCGCGCCACGCCAGCGAGATCAAGGAGCGCTACCACGCCCCTATGACCAAGTCCGAGTACCTGTCCGTCATGCGCAGCATGCACAAAGAGGCCACCTACACCAAGTAGCGGCGGATGTCGTCCCTTCCCCCTCGCAGGGGGAAGGTTAGGATGGGGGCGCCGCCCCCGCGACAACGCAATCACCGGAGGGCGAAATGCCGACCATAGAGGAGCTCAAGCTAAAGGCCCAGGCGGCGATCGACGAGCGCAGCGACTGGCTCGTCAACATCTCCAAGACCATCCTGGACAACCCCGAACCGGGCTTCCACGAGTTCAAGACCGCCGCCCTGGTCAGCGAGAGGCTGAGCGAGCTCGGCATCGGCCACCAGACCGGCATCGCGCTCACAGGCATCAAGGGCGTGCTCGCCGGCGGCAGGCCCGGCCCGACCGTCGCCGTCATCGGCGAGCTCGACTCGCTGCGCGTGCTCGACCACGCCCACGCCGACCCCGAGACCGGCGCCGCCCACGCCTGCGGCCACCACTGCCAGATAGGCATGATGATGGGTGCCGCCGTTGGCCTGATGGTGCCCGAGGTGATCGACTCCCTCGCGGGCAACGTCGCGCTCATCGCCGTCCCCGCCGAGGAGTTCATCGACGTACAGTACCGCTGGAACCTCCACAAGGAGGGCAAGCTGGGCCTCATGGCGGGCAAGCAGGAGTTCATCCGCCTGGGCGCGTTCGACGACGTGGACATGGCCATGATGGTGCACACCGCCTCCACCAACGAGCGCACCAAGTTCGCAATCGGCGGCACCAGCAACGGCCACGTGGTCAAGTACATCAGGTTCGTCGGCAAGGCCGCCCACGCCGGCGGCTCCCCCGAGCTGGGCGTGAACGCGCTGCAGGCCGCGATGGTCTCGCTGAACGCGCTGAACAGCCAGCGCGAGACCCTCCGCAACGAGGACACCATACGGCTTCACGGCATACTCACCCACGGCGGCGTGGCCGTCAACTCCGTCCCCGCCGACGTGCGCTACGAGGGCCGCGTGCGGGGCAGGAACGCCGACGTGATCGCCGACGCGAACATGAAGATGGACCGCTGCATGAGGGCTGGCGCGCTCGCCATGGGCGCGACGGTCGAGATCGTGTCCATCCCCGGCTACCTGCCGATGGTCAACAACGACGACCTGATGGACGTGTTCAAGGCCAACGCAGAGGACCTGGTCGGCGAGCGGGAGGTCGGCGTCCATCCGCCCAACCTCAACCGCGGCGGCTCGACGGACATGGGGGACCTGAGCCAGATAATGCCGGTGGTCCACCCTTATACCCGCGCCGCCACCGGCACCGGCCACGGCACCGACTACGTGATCCAGGACTACGAGCAGGCCGTCATCAACCCGGCCAAGGCGATGGCCATGTCGGTGATCGACCTGCTCTACGGCGACGCCGAGCGCGCCAAGCAGACCCTCGACAACAGCCCGCCCAACATGAGCAAGGCGCAGTACCTGGCCCTGCAGGACAGCCGCCTGGTCGAAGAGGTCTACGTGGGGGAGTAGGGGCATCGCTAATCCCCCTCTCACTCGATGGGAGAGGCCCAGGGCGAGGGTGAAACGCCGCTCACAGACAACCCCCCAAACCGCCCTCGCGCACGCGGCACATGGTCCGGCCGGCGAGGTTCAGAAACCACTTGGCCGAAAACTTGGCCAGATACCCCTACGACGAGCGTATGCCCACCTTCTGCATTCGGCTACTAGCTCGCACGACTCCAGTTCTTCTTCCGTGTATTGCACTTTCGTAAAGTACGCTTGAACCGTGTTTGCGGACAGGCTTTGCGTCGGCCTGTAGTATCGGAACGGAAACAGAACCCCGGTCTTGAAACTTATCTCTGGCACGCTTACGAAGTTGCCGAGTTCGACCAGTACGCCGGCACTGTCTTCGGTATGCAAAATGATGATGAGGTCGACGTCGCTGCTGCTAAGAAATCGGCGTTCCTGCTCGACCCAAGGAACAAGCGGATTATCCATCGCCACATACTGTTCAGGGAAGAACGTCTGATGACCATCCGCCTCAAGAGCGTTCGCTATCTGGCGTCGTTTCCGAGTGCCTATGTTGTCGGCAGCATCCAAGTTCGGCCCGAGAACGGCGATATGAAGAGATCTCTCAGGCGCATCATCCACAAGCTCTTTCTGTCTGGCTAGGACTGTCTCGTTTATCGTTTCGTCGTGGTCCATCATCTCTGGCCCAGGGACTCGATGAATCCCTGTCCGGCCTCTGTGATGTAGATGATCTTGGCGCCGACTTCACAGAAGTTAGCCGCCGTCAATCTAGCCAAGGCGATTCCGCGTTGGCCCGTATCAAACTCGGCTATCTTGACGGTTGACTGTTGGTACAAATCCAGTAGGAGCCGGACCGCGTCCTCATCAATGAGTACCTCGGCCGCTTTCCACCGGAAGTGGTTGTTCGCCATGTTCAGGCGTATTCGCAGTTCCTCCGTCTCATCCGGCACGTCTGCGTGGCAGCAGACCTGAACGCCGGGCGAATCGCCGGCAATTTCTTCGCACATCGCTCATTCTCCTCGAGGCGTGACCACAGCATACATCAGGCCGCCACCAATCGCCTAGCCAGACGCTACCCCCCGAATCGCCCCGCCAGCTCCGCCGCGTTGCGCTCCAGCCACGCCACGTTCAGACGCACCCGCTCCAGCGACTGCCGTATGCTCATGTCCGCAGATGGCGTCGGGTTGTCGCGGAAGAAGCGCTCCACGTCCTCCAGCCGCTCCCGCGTCGTGAACCCCGACGTTATCGACACCAGCCGCATTATCTGGAAACCGCCGTCGCCGTAGCGCCGGTCGAACTCCCCCCAGTTCTCCTTCACGAACTCCCACGTCAGGTTGCGGCCCGTTCGCGTGCCCGCCGCCCGCACCACCATCGTGATGGTGTCCTGCGACCGCACCTCGTCGCCCAGCGAGCGCTCCAGCGCGTCCCGGACCAGCCCCGGCTGCTCGAACTGCGTCAGCGCCGCCAGCAGACGCACCTCCTCCTCCTGCGAGGGCGCGCCGCGCTTGAGATTCCACAGCGACTCGTAGGTCCCGCCGTCGCCCTGCTTGGCGGCCAGCGAGAACACTATCGACCGTATGTCCGGCCTCACGTTCGCCGCGTCGTCGACGTACTGCCCCAGCCGACGCGCCGCCTCGGCCAGCGTCTCCGCGTCGCCGTAGCCGCCGAGCTGACCCAGCGCCGTGCTGCGCAGCAGCGGCGTCCGCGGTCCCTCGCCCTCGGCTTCGTCCCAGCCCACGCCGGCGCCGATGGGCCGGAAGATGCCCAGCGCGAACTCCCGGAACCTGTCGTAGTACGGCGCGTCCCACAGCAGCCGGTCTATGCCGCCCAGGTTCGCCGCCAGGTCCGCGCACACCGAGGCGTCCGTCTCGTTCGCGTAGGCCTCCGCCACGCGCAGGAAGTCCGTGGCCGGCACGTGACCCGCGCGGGCCAGCGCGTAGGCGTCGTTCTGAATCCCCAGCCGGTCTATCGCCGGAAGCTCAAGATCGCGTATCGGCGCGATAAGGCGCTCAAGCTCCTCGCTCTGGTACTTCACGCGGTAGAACCCCGTCTGTGACGGGTTCACCTTCACCCACTCGTCCGGCGACTCGCTCGCCAGCCGCACCGCGGCATCTCTCTCCGACACCAGCTCGCTGACCGGCTCGGCGACGGACGCGCTCCGCACGCTGAACGGCACGCGCCACAGCGTCGGGTCGTCCTCCTCGCCGCCCTCTATGTCCTCGTACACGAACCGCCGCTGCGACAGGCTCACGTCCGCGCCGTCGTCCTGCCTGTCGATCGAGACATCCAGCACCGGGTAGCCCGTCTGCTTCACCCAGCTATCCATGATCTCCGCCACCGGCTGCCCGGACGCCTCACCGAGCGCGTTCCACAGGTCCACCGTGCGCGCGTTGGCGTAGGCGTTCGCGGTCAGGTAGTCGTGCAGCCCGCGCCGGAAGGTCTCCGCGCCCAGGAAGTTCTCCAGCATCCGCAGCACCGAGCCGCCCTTGCTGTAGCTGATCGCGTCGAACAGCTCGCCTATCTCCGCGGGGTTGTTCACCTCCTGTTCGATCGGGTGCGAGCTCTTCAGGCCGTCCAGGCTCAGCGCGGTGTTCGTGTCCGACGTGACGAACTGCGTCCACATCTCCCACTCCGGGAACAGCGCGTCCACGGCCTTGTCCCCCATCCACGACGCGAAGCTCTCGTTCAGCCACAGGTCGTTCCACCACGCCATCGTCACCAGGTCGCCGAACCACATGTGCGCCATCTCGTGCGAGATGATCGCCGCCACGATCTGCCGCGTGAGCGTCGAGCTGTTCTGCTCGTCGACCAGCAGCGCCACCTCCCGGTACGTTATCGCGCCCCAGTTCTCCATCGCGCCCGCCGCGAAGTCCGGTATGGCCAGGTGGTCCAGCTTGGGCAGCGGGAACGGGATGCCGAAGTAGTCGTTGAAGTAGTCCAGCAGCTTGATGGACGTCTCCAGCGCGTACAGCCCCTGCTCCTCCTTGCCGCTGGTGGCCCACACGCGAATCAGCGTGCCGCTGTCCGCCCGACGCTCCACGCACTTCAGGTCGCCCACCACGAACGCGAGCAGGTACGTGGACATGATCGGCGACTCCGCGAACCGCACCGTCTTCACGCCGCCGTCCCCGGCCTCCTCGCTCACGATGGGCATGTTGGACACCGCCACCAGGTCGGCGGGAATCCGCAGCGTGACCTCGAACGTGGCCTTCAGGGACGGCTCGTCCCAGCACGGGAAGGCGAGGCGCGCGTCCGTGGACTCGAACTGCGTGGTCGCCATCACCCGCTCGCGGCCGTCCGCGCCGGTGTAGCTGCTGCGGTAGAAGCCGCGCAGCCGGTCGTTCAGCTCGCCCGTGAACGCTAAGTCCAGACGGGCCTCGCCCGCGGCCAGTTCCCCGCCGAAGTCGAACGCGGCCGTCTCCTCGTCCTCGTCGTACTCGATGTCCGAAGCGGCGCGTTCGGCACCGTCGGCCGTAGTCAGCGAGCACGATTGCACGGCTATCTCGGCGCAGTTGAGCACGATCCTCGAAGTCGGCTCCAGTATCTCGACGTCAATCGACACCTGGCCGTCGAACGTGAACGCCTCCAGGTCCGGAGCCAGTGTCAGGTCATACCGTGTGGGCCGCACGTCCCTCGGCAAAGCGACCGCGTTGGATTCAGGCATTTTTAGTCCTTTCTCAGTAAGATGCTAGACGCGGCTGTTCTACGCCCCCGTCCAGTTTGGCTGGCGCTTCTCGGCGAACGCCTTGGGTCCCTCGATCCGGTCGGCGGACTCGATGGACTTCTGTGTTTCGGTGTAGTTCAGGTTGAAGGCCACGTCGAACGGCAGGTCCAGGCCGGTTATTGCCATCTGCTTGCTCGCGCGGATGCTCAGCGGCGCGGACTCCAGAATCTCCTCGGCCCAGCGCTGCGCGGTTGGCATGAGGTCGGCCAGCGGCACGACTTCGTTGACCAGGCCAATGCGGTAGGCCTCCTGCGCGGAGATTCGCCGCGCCGTCAGCATCATGCCCATGGCGATCTTGTGCGGCACGTGGCGCGGCAGCCGATGGACGCCGCCCGCGCCCGCGAACAGCCCCACGCGCGGCTCGGGCAGCCCCACCTCGGCGTGGTCGGCGGCGATGATGATGTCGCACGCCATCGCCAGTTCCAGCCCGCCGCCCAGCGCGTAGCCGTTCACCGCGGCGATTATCGGCTTCCAGCACTCGAACCCGGTGGTTATGCCGCCGAACGGCGCCCTCGGGCCGGGCCGCGCGCCGCCGTGCTGCGCCGTGTACACCAGGTCGTTGCCCGCGCTGAACGCCCGCTCGCCCGTGCCGGTGAGGATCGCCACCCAGGCGTCCGGGTCCTCCCGAAACTCGGTGAAAGCGTCCAGCAGTTCCTGGTTCGCGTAGGGATGCAGCGCGTTCAGCCGCTCCGGCCGCTGAATCGTAACGTAGGCGATGCGCCCCTTCTTCTCGTAGCTGATGAATTCGTATGCCAAAACCTCGCTCCTTATCTGCCCCCTCTCCCTCGATGGGAGAGGGCTGGGGTGAGGGTGAAAAACCTCACTCCCTCAACAAGCCCGCGCCTACCCCGGCGGCACCCCGCCCCACCGCTCCCAGCTCGTGATCTCGTCCACCGGCGCGCGCCGCGTCGGCCCGTAGCTGTAGCCCTCTTGCGGGACGCCGATGGGCAGCAACGCCGCTGTTTCCACGTTGTCCGGTATCCCCAAGATCTCCTTGATCTCGTCCTCGTAGCGCTTGTGCAGCGTCGTTATCACGCTCCCCAAACCCAGCCCCCGAGCCGCCAGCAGCATGTTCTGCACGGCGGGATATATCGACGAGCCGCGCGACATGGTGCTGGCCGTGCCGTCGTGCTCGATACAGGCCATTATCAGCACCGGCGCGTCCGCCATCGTCTCGGCCAGGTGCGTCGCCGACGCGCGCACGTGCGTCTGGATGCCGGTCTCCCTGTCGGCCTGGCTGCCGTAGGCGCGCTCCCACGACTGCCAGTAGTGCTCCGCGATGCGGCGCTTCGTGTCCTCGTCCCGAATCACCAGGAAGTGCCAGCGCTGGCTGTTCCCCCCGCTCGGCGCCTTCGACCCCGCCTCGATCAGCTTGCGCACCAGTTCGTCGGACACCGGCTCATCGGTGTAATGTCGAATCGCCCGCTGCGTATACATCGCCTCGAAGAGGCCGATTTCGTTCTCCGCTCCGCTCATATCTCGACCGTCCCCCGCGTAATGCAAAATCCGCCCTCCGGCGGCTGCCCGCATTATAGCCGATTTTCCGGCTGCCCCGCCCCACGCCCGCGCCGGGGGTACTAGGGCCTATCCCCCTATGTTAGAATTGACGCCATCGAACCCAGAGAACGGAGGCTGGCACGTGAGAGTTGGTTCAGGAAGAGAAGCAGGCTCCCTCGCGGAAGTACCCGACGCGGTCCGACGCGCCGAAGACCTCGGCTACGACTTCTTCAGCGCCAGCGAAACCCAGCACAACCCCTTCCTGCCCGTGACGCTCGCCGCCGAACACTCAGAGCGCGTCGAGCTGCGCACCTCAATCGCGCTGGCGTTCGCCCGCAGTCCCATGGACACCGCCTACACCGCCTGGGACCTGCAGGCCCAGTCCGACGGCAGGTTCGTGCTCGGCCTCGGCAGCCAGGTGCGCGGCCACATCGTCCGCCGCTTCAACATGCCCTGGTCCCCGCCCGCGCGCCGCATGAGAGACTACGTGCTCGCCCTCCGCGCCATCTGGGACTGCTTCCAGAACAACACCCGGCTCGACTACAAGAGCGAGAGCTACAACTTCAACCTGATGCCGCCCAACTTCAACCCCGGCCCTATCGAGCACCCCGACATCAAGGTGTGCCTGGCCGCCGTGAACACCTACATGATGCGCGTCGCCGGCGAGGTCGCGGACGGCGTGTTCCTGCACGGCTTCAACACACCCAAGCACACCCGCGAGGTGATCCTGCCCAACATCCAGCAAGGCCTGCAGAAGGCCGGGCGAACCCTGGACGAGCTCGACATAAGCGGCGGCGGATTCGTTATCACCGGCGCCACCGAGGAGGAGATCTCCGCCAACACCGAGCGCGCCCGCAACCAGATAGCCTTCTACGCCTCCACCCGCGCCTACGCGCCCGTGATGAATACGCACGGCTGGAACGACACCGCCCAAAAGCTCTACCGAATGTCCGTGGATAACCGCTGGGGCGAGATGGGCGCCGAGATCACCGACGAGATGCTGGGCGAGTTCGCCGTAGTCGGCCACTACGACAGCATCGTCGACCAGATCAAGGAGCGCTTCGGCGAGTTCGACACCTCGTTCAGCTTCTCCATCCCGGTGCGCTCCCCCGAGGACGAAGAGCGCCTGCGCTGGATGATCAAGAGCCTCCAGGAGGACTAGGCCAGTCCCTTCCCCCTCGCAGGGGGAAGGTCAGGATGGGGGTGAGATGGAAATAACCTGGCTCGGCCACTCGGCCCTTCAGATAAGGGGAACCCAGGTGACCCTGATAACCGACCCCTTCGCCGACACGCTGGGCATTTCAATGGGCCGGCGCGAGGCCGACGTGGTCACGGTCAGCAACCCGCATCCCCACCACTCCAACGCCACCGCCATCGACGGCGACCCCAGGGTCATCACCGGCCCCGGCGAGTACGAGATCGCCAACTTCTACATCACCGGCTACGGCACTCGCGGCCGCGACTCCGAGGGCGAGCGGCAGGTCAACACCGTCTACACCTACCGCGCTGAGGGGCTGACCCTGTGCCACCTCGGCGACCTCAGCGCCAATCTCACGCCGACGGAGGTGAACGAGCTGAGCCAGGCCGACGTGCTGTTCGCCCCCGCGGGCGGCGTGTGCACCCTGGACGCCCCCCGCATCGCCCAACTCGTGCGCACCATCGAGCCGCGTATACTCGTACCCGTGCACTACAGGTACGACGACGTGGACGTGGAGTTGGACCCGCTGGAGAAGCTTCTCAGCGAGTTCGGCATTACTGAGCTATCCCCGCAGCCGCGCCTCAACGTCACCGCCACCAACCTCCCCGCCGAGCTCCGCATCACCGCCCTCCAGATTCGCTAGCTTCTGCGCCGCCCGCGCCACCACCGCCTGAGCCTGCGCACAGTGGCCGGGCGCGCCCGCAGATTCGACGTCACCATACCCAGGATCGCCGGGTTGGCAACCGCCACCGGCATCACCCATCGCCGCAGCTCCCGCATCGTCGTCGTCCCCGACCGCCACGACGGCACCAGCGATTCCGTGCGCTCCCACCGCGTCGTCTGCCCCAGCCCCAGCAGCAGCCGCTCGCGCCGTCCGAGCGCGATCTGCGCGCCCGCCTCGGCCGCCACCGCCAGGCCGCCCACCACGTCCCACAGGTGCGGCCCGGTGGTGATCGAGTACTGCGTCACGCCCATGGCCACCATCGCCATGTCGTAGGCCAGGCTTCCCAGGCTGCGCAGCTCGCCCACCTTATCGCGCATGGGCTTGCGAAACGAGTAGGCGGCGCCGAAGTAGGCCGGCAGCGTCACCAGCCGGGCGGCGTGAGGCTCGGACTCTGCGAAGACGCCGATCGGCTCGTCGCCCGCGAACGCCCCGCCGCCACGGCGGGCGTGCACAACCAGGCCGTCGCCGCCCGGCCACGGGATGAACACCGCGCCGACCACCGGCACGCCCCTGTGCATCACGCCAATAGACGAGGCGTACACGGGAAGGCCGTTCAGGAAGTTGCGCGTGCCGTCCAGCGGATCGAGCACCCACACCGTGTCCGGGGCCGGCGCGGTCTCCCCCTCCTCGTCCTCATCCTCCTCGCCCAGTATGCCGTGCTCGGGGAACCGCTCCGTAATCGCCTTCACCAGCAGGCGCTGGCACTCGGTGTCCGCGTTGGTCACCGGGTCGCGCCCCCGCTTGTCCTTGAACTCGACGTTCAGTGCGCCCAGGCTGCGGAAGTGCCTCGCCAGAATCCCGCCCGCCTCCCGGGCGAGGTCAACGGCGAGGGACTCCATTTCGGCAAGCGGAAGCTCCTCCACGCTCAGCGCAGCTCTCTCGGCAGCACGAAGCTAACGTCCTCGTCGGCGCCCTTGATCGTCGTCACCTCGTCCGGGCCGATCGCGTCGATTACTCCCATCACCAGTTCGTCGGGAGTGGACGCGCCCGAGGTGATGCCCACGGTGTCGACGCCCTCCAGCCAGGCCATGTCAAGCTCTTCCGGCCCGTTCAGCAGGTACGACGTGACGCCGTTCGCCTCCGCCACCTCTCTGAGCCGGTTGCAGTTCGAGCTGTTGGCCGCCCCTATCACCAGCACCAGGTCCGTCAGCCGGGCAAGCTCCTTCACCGCGGTCTGGCGATTCGTCGTCGCGTAGCACAGGTCGTTGCGGACGATGACGTCGGAGAAGCGATTGCTGATCTCGTCGATCGACCGCTCGGTGTCGTCGACCGAGAGCGTTGTCTGGGTCAACACAGTCACCGGCGTGCCGTCCGACCAGTCGGGCAGCCTGACGCCCTCCCTGTCGTCGACCAGATACATGGGGTGCTGGCCCATCGTGCCCTTCACTTCCTGGTGGCCGCGGTGCCCGACGAGGATGAGCTGTCTGTCGTCGCGGGCGTACTTCTTTGCCTCGTTGTGCACCTTGGTTACCAGCGGACACGTGGCGTCGATCACCTTCAGTTCGCGCGCCTCCGCCTTGGCGAAATCGTCCGGCGGCGAGCCGTGGGCCGAGAACACCACCATCGAGCCCTCCGGTATCTCCTCCACCTCTTCGACCGTCACGGCGCCTTTGCGCTCGAGCGAGCTGACCACGTAGGGGTTGTGGACTATCTGGTGCTTGACGTAGACGGGGGCGCCGAAACGCTCCAGCGCGAGCTCGACGATATCGATCGCCCTTACGACGCCTGCGCAGAAACCGCGCGGCACGCCGAGATAGACTTTCATGGGGAGCCTCCCTTGCCCTTGGACCGGACCCTGCTGCACTTCCACTCGCGCCGACGCTTCAGCGCAGCCCAATTATAGCACCTGTTCCCCGGCCAGCCGCTCCAGCGCCCGCTGCGCCGCCTCCCGCTCGGCGGTCGCCTTGCGCGGACCGCTCCCCTGCGCCAGCGGCTCGCCTGCTACCAGCACCTCGGCGGTGTACGTGCGAGCGTGGTCCGCCCCCTCCATGCCCACTATGTGATAGGTTGGCGGCTCCATACCCTGGGACTGCAGCGTCTCCTGCAGTTGGGACTTGGCGTTTCGCGGAGGCGCGGGATCGGGTATGGCGTCCATTTCAGCGGAGAGCGAGCGCACGACGAAGCCGCGCGCGGCCGGGAAGCCCTGGTCCAGGAAGACCGCGCCCGCAAGCGCCTCGAACAGCGCGGCCAGGTTCGACGTCCGCTCGCGCCCGCCGCTGGCGTCCTCGCCGCGCCCCATCAGCATGAAGCGCCCCAGGTCCAGCGAGCGGGCCACTCGGGCCAGTGTCTCGTTCTGCACGAGTGCGGCCTTCCACGACGACAGGTGTCCCTCACCTAGCGCCGCGAGCCCGATGTACGCGCGCTCCGCCATCACCACGCCGACGACCGCGTCGCCCAGGAACTCCAGGCGCTCGTTGGAAACGCCATCGACTCCCGGGTTCTCGCTCGCGTAGGAGCTGTGGGTAAACGCGAGCCGCAGCAGCGCCACGTCTTCGAAGGGGACGCCCAAGCTGCGCGCGAGGCTATCGAGGTCGTGAGAGTCGTGTCGAGGCGCTTGTGCCATATGCTTGGACGCTCGGCAACACCAATGGCAGGGGCGGGTCTGAAACCCGCCCCCACTCTGCTCTTCTGTCCGGTTGCCTTCGCCTAGCTGACCGCGCCCTTGGGCCACGGCGGCTGCGGGCGCTTGATCTCGCCGAAGTAGGCCCTGTGGCCTGCCGTCGCCATGAAGCTGTCGAACGCGGCCACGGAGTCGTATTCCGGCGGGATGAACGTCTTGAGATAGGCGGAGGTGCCGTTCTCGAACGTGAAGGTGGGCGTACCGAAGATGCCCTCGGCGGACGCCTCCTCGTGCTCCCTGCCGATGATCTCCGCCAGGTCGGGGTCCTTGAGGTCCTCGCGGAAGCGCCCCACGTCCAAGCCGACCGCCTCGGCCAGCTCGACCAGCGGCTCCTCCTCGTTCAGCGGAATGCGGCCCTGCCCGCCGTGGCGCGCCGTCAGCAGCGCCAGGTGGAACTTGTCGTAAGCCTCCGGCCCCTGTCGCCGCGCGGCCTCGGCGGCGATCTGCGACAGCAGCGAGCGCCGCTCCGACGGCTCGCCCTGCTCCCAGGCCTTCCACTCCGGCCCTTCGTTGCTGTTTATCTGTTCCAGCGAAAAGTTCTTCCACGTGATGTCGAGGTCTTCGCCATACACCTGCTTGACCCTATCCAGCCACACGGCTGCATTGTAGACCCAGGGTCAAGCGTAGTCTCCGTAAACGCTAAGCCTGATCTTCTCCACGGTGTTACCTCCAATAGTGGCGTTTCAGTCTGGATTCTACGTTGTGGGGGTACGAAAGTCAAAACGCGCGGGCGCTCGCCGCTCCTCGGCGCGCTGTGTGCGGAGCGATCACTCTTGCGCCAGAAGCCAACCCAACAGGGCGTCCACGAATGCGGCGCCGTAGCCGGGTGAATGGCTGCTGCCCACGCCCTTCCAGAGCTCGATGCTGATTCCCTCAGCACATACCGATTGCGGACGAAACGCCTGCGTCTCGGGACCGGGCACATACCGGTCGAGGTCGAACGTGGAGTAAGCCCGGGGGTCTTGGGGCCAATCGCAGCCGGCACGCCGGCCCCAGCGAGCCATCATCTCCTCGGCCCCGGCGAAGAAGGCCCGCTCGCCGTCGCCGCTACGGTCCGGACCGATTTCGGAACCCTGGTACAGGATCGCGTCGTCTGCCGTGCCGTGAATGTGCAACACCGATACCGGGGGTGCGCCCTCGCAGCTCGAGTCCTCGACGTAGCTGGTGCCGGCCAAGCTGGCCACCGCGCGGAGGCCGGGCAGCCCCTTGCAGGCCATGTGGTACGACATGAAGCCGCCGTTTGAGTAACCGAAGAAGTATACCGGCCCGAAGTCCGCTATCGCCCTTGCTTCCGCCACCAGCTCGCCCAGGTAGGCGACGTCATCCCCCCCGGTCTTGCCGCCATCGCAGCACTCGTCGGTTGGGTTCCAGAAGCGGTTCCCCTGGCCGTCGAGCTGCCCGTTCGGCAGCAACAGAGCGAACCCGTCGGAGTTCACCCGCTCGTGAAGAGGCACGTATGCGGAGTGGCCTGCGGAATCGCCTCCGAAGCCGTGAAGGGAAACGACAAGCGGAGTTTCGCCGTCGACGAACTCCACGGGCGCCACCAGGACCGAGCGACCTCGTTCCGGGTGGTCGACGTAGCGGACGTCGCCTCCTGCCCCCTCCGCAAGCCTGGCGGTCCTCTCCGCTACGTCGCCTTCCGGCAGGTCGCCCTTGTCCTTGGACCACTGCTCCTTGTCTGCGAGCGCCGACTCCATTCTGGAGGCGGATTCCCGAGACTCTCCGAACTCGGTCTGTTGCCGTCGAAGGGCCGCGATTTCTCCCTTCAACTCATCGTTTTCGGCTGAAAGCGCGGCGACAGACTTTTCCAGGGAGCGGACCCGGGTCTCCAACTCGAGCACCCGCTCGTCGCCGACACCGGCACACGCAATCAGGCCGGCGGCCAGCACCACGCAGGCCGCCACAGCGCGAAGATACCGCAATGAGCCGTCTGCGCCGGACGCCGGGGCGACTGTCAGTGTGTCCTTCAAAGAGTCCGCTGCTCCCGAGTTTTCTTCATTCGACTTCTGTACTACCCTCTTATGTTACACCGACGGCCACCAGCCCAGGATTGGCAGGCGGAGTAGTCCCTCCCCTCCGCTGGACGCTCCCGGCGTTTCAAGGTACACTTGCCGCGCGTACAACAGGCGAGGGGCGGCGGCCCCCACATCCCAGCGGGAGCGTGCGAGACGGTGCAGGCGGGTTGCCGGATTCTGGTAGTCGACAGGTGGCAGGACGACCTCGACAGCGTCGTCGCCCTGCTCGAGTCCAGCGGCTGCATCGTGTCCGCCACCCTCAACGACGCCGTGGCCGTCGACCTCGTGTCGTCCTCCGCGTTCGACGCGATGGTGGTCGGCACCGCGGTGCCCCAGGCCGAATTCGCCTCGCTACGCGAAGACGCCCTGCGCCGGCAGCCGGACCTGCGAATCGTCGAGTCGCGAGGTCCCCAGTCCGTGCTGACCCTCGTCCGCCAGGCCTTCGGCAGAAGACTGCCCTGAGTCCCTTCCCCCTTGATGATAAGGGAAGGTGAAATGGCGACGTCATCCTCACCCCAACCCTCTCCCGTCGAGGGAGAGGGGGCATAACCAAAGGATATATCCCCATGGCAAGACGAAGAATCGGCCACGAAGTAACCCGACCTCCCAGGCTGCCGGACGAAGAGCCGCTGTCCTTCCCCGTCGCGAAGGACATTCAGAGCGTGCCCGGCATCCCCAAGCGCGACAACGAGATCTCCTACTACAGCAGGGAGGCCCCGCTGGAGAGCATCGCGGTCTCCGAAAGCGCCTCCGCCGAGTGGGCCGGCGCCGTCCGCATGGAGTTCGCGCCCGAAACCGCGAAGCTCTACGAGGACTTCCAGCGCCAGATGCGCCCCATCGTCGACTGGATAAAGTCCACCCGCGACATGGAGCCGACCGCCGAGCCAACCGGCGACAACGTGACGGACGTCATCCGCGAGGCCGCGCTCAAGCTGGGCTACAGCGAGGTGGGCTTCGCGCCCTTCGACCCGCGCTACGTCTACCGCAGCCGCCGCCCAGACCTCAACCCGCGGCTGCCCACCGCCATTTGTCTCGCCCTCGAGCAGGACTTCGACGCCACGCAGACCATCCCCAGCCTCGACGCCGAGCGCGCCCAGGGCGACGCCTACGTCCGCCAGGCCGAGCTGTCCCGGTCGCTCGTCGACCTCATACTGTCGCTGGGCTATCGCGTCCAGGTATCCGGCCCGACGTGGCACCTTGGCCCCATGATCCCCATGTTCGTGGAGGCCGGCCTGGGCCAGCTCGGCGTAAACGGCCAGCTCCTCTCGCCGCGCTTCGGATCGCGCGCCCGGCTCCAGATAATCCTCACCGACGCCAAGATCACCCACGACAGGCCCGTGGACTACGGCATCCACAAGTACTGCGCGCTGTGCCAGGTGTGCGTGACGCGCTGCCCCGGCAGGGCGCTGGACGGCCAGAAGCTGTGGTATCGCGGCATCGAGAAGAACAAGCTCAACTTCGCCCGCTGCCGCCCGGTGATGACGCGCTATTCGGGCTGCGGCATCTGCATGAAGGTCTGCCCCATTCAGAAGTACGGCATGAAGCCGGTGATGGAGCACTACGTCGAGACCGGCGCAGTGCTCGGCAAGGGCACCGACAACCTGGAGGGCTACACCCTGCCCGACAAGGGCTACTTCCGCCCCAGCAGGCTGCCCCGGTTCACGCCCGACTTCTTCGACATGCCCAGGGGCACGACCGAGGACATCCTGTTCGCCGAGTTCAAAGAGCGGCTGAACGACCCCGACCGCAACGGCGCGGACGCCCCCCAAGACGATGACGCCCTCTGGCGCGCCTTCCGCGAGCGCCTGCGCACCGCCCTCGACCGCCCCGAGACCACCGTCGACATGGGCATGGACATGAGCGGCTAGCGGGCTCGATTCCTTCTCTTGAGCGTCCGATAGTAAACATCCGAGAACCGTTCGCAAGAATCGCAAGGAGGGTGTGCGCCTGACTATCAGTCTTGTTCATGGAGTGTCGAGTGAAACGAAGTAGCAGGATGAAGGACGACGAGCTGCTTTCGTCAATTGACAAAGCACTGGAGGTGCTTGACCTCAATTGGCCGCCCACAAAGGACGAGATTGCACAGGCATTCCGGAAGAAGGTGTTCACTACCCATCCTGACCGTGGCGGCACACACGAGGCCATGATGGAGTTGAACAACGCGAGCGATTTGTTTGAGAAGGATATACTCGTGGATCAGCAGGCGCGGAATCGGGCGGAGCGCCTGTGGCAACAGCGGGAACGAACCAAGCGCCGTATGCCGGGACGGATACAGGCGGAGCGCCAGCAACGCCAGGCGCGGGAACGGACCGAACGCCGGAACCCGGGACGTATACAGACGGAGCGCCAGCAACGCCAGGCGCGGGAACGGACCGAGCGCGGAGCATGGGAACGCGTAGCCCAGGAGGCATGGGAACGCGCAGAGCGCGAGGAGCGGGAACGGATCGAGCGCGAAAAGCAGGAACGGGCCGAGCGCCAGAGGCAGGAGCGGGAGCGTGAGGAGCGCGAAGAGCAGGAACGGGCCGAACGTCTGAGGCAGCGGCGCAAACGGGCCGAGTACCGGAGACAGCAGCGCAAGCAGGCGGAGCACGAGCGGCAGGAGCGCGAACGGGCAGAACGCGAGCGGCTGGAACACGAGCAGGCGGAGCGGGAACGGCAGGAGCTTGAGCAGGCGGAGCAGGAACGGGCCGAACGTCTGAGGCAGCGGCGCAAACGGGCCGAGCACCGGAGACAGCAGCGCAAGCAGGCGGAGCGGAAGCGGCAGGAGCGCGAACGGGCGGAGCGGGAGCGGCTGGAACGGGAGCGCCGCAAGCGAGTACTGGTTCGCACGGCGATTGCCGCCGGATTGATTGTCGTGGCGTGTGTCTCCTATGCGCTCTACTCGGTGTTGTAGCGGGCCGCGAAGTATTGGCAGCTATGACCGCAGGACGTAAGAGCGCCGATTCGCTGAGCCAAGATTGGCGCCGTGGTCGATGTCCGCCAACTGCATGGAAAGCCCGTTGGAGCGCAAGAGCGATTTGGACTGATATAGTAGGTTGGCGTCCAAAGCACGGGCGCGTGATGGTGGGACGCTGCGAATGGGACCCGGCGCAAGCCCAATAGCGACACCGAACACATGCTGTTCAAAGGAGTTGAGTGAGGAGTGGAGGCATAATGTGTCGTGACGAGCTGCATTCGGATGAGGACGAGCGCGTAGAAGACGAGCCGGAGTGCGCTGAGGGTGCTGAGGGTGAGGAAGAAGAGGTTGAACAAGAGTGGCAGGAGCGCGACTGGCAAGACATGGAGCGCGCGGACCGGGAGGACCGCGAGATGATGGAGCGGGAGCGGCAGTCGGTGGAACGGTCGGCGCTGGACTGGCTGGAGGGGGAGCAGCAGGCGGGGAGCGAGTGGCTGGAGGGGGAGCGGCAGGCGTGGGAGCGGATGGATCAGGATTGGCGGCAGGACGAGCACGAGAGCCCCGAGTGGTGGTAGCGGGAGGGGCGGATTACTGAACGGGACGCGAGAACCAGAGTTTACGATTTTAGGAGGACACCCATGACTACAGTCGGTTCCGGCAACTACACCTACGAGCACGTTCCCGTGTGGCCCAACATGCCCAAGTACTGGTCGTTCGGCGCGGCGTCGGACGGCGCGGTCAACTCGCAGAACGAGGTCCACATCTTCAGCCGCGGCGCGCATCCGCTGACCATCTGGGACACCGACGGCAACTTCGTGTCGTCGTGGGGCGAGGGCACCTTCTCGGCCAACCCGCACGGCATCTACATCGCGCCCAACGACAACGTGTGGCTCGTGGACCGCGACTTCCACATCGCCACCGAGTACACCCCCGGCGGCGAGACCCTGCGCACGCTCGGCAACAAGCTTGCGCCCTCCCCGTCCTTCACCGGGATGCCCTTCAACATGCCCTCCGGCCTCGCCATCGGCCCCAGCGGCGACATGTTCGTCTCCGACGGCTACGGTGCCCACCGCGTCCACAAGTACAGCGCCGACGGCGAGCTGCTGCTGTCGTGGGGCCGTCAGGGCACCGGCCCCGGCGAGTTCGCCCTCGTCCACAACGTGTGGGTGGACAAGGACAACCGCGTGCTCATCTGCGACCGCGAGAACGACCGCATCCAGATTTTCGACGACCAGGGCGGCTTCATCGAGGAGTGGACCGACCTCGAGAAGCCCGGCGACATCTGGGTCCACGACGACGTGGTGCACGTCGTGGAGCAGGGCCCCGGCTCCGGCGTGAGCCTGTGGACGCTGGGCGGCGACCTCATCACCCGCTGGCGCGGCAGGGAGGGCCCGGGCAAGGGCACCATCGTCGGCGGCCACGGCCTGTGCGTGGACCACCAGGGCAGCATCTACGTCACCGAGATAGGCGAGGGCCTGCGCGTCACCAAGTTCCAGAAGGTGTAGCGGGCGCGGCCAGTCCCCTCTCCCCCGCGTGGGAGAGGGTTAGGGTGAGGGGGCCCTGTCGTAGCCTCCCCCGCCCCTACTCGTGCGGCGCGTGCACGAAAAACCCCGCGCGCCGCCACAGGTCCACGCCGTGCAGCCGCAGCGTCACCGCCTCACCCAGCTCGCACTGCTGCGGCAGCTTGGTCCGCAGCCGGTAGGGGTAGTCGGTCAGCTCCAGCAGCGCGTTGCGGTTTCGCGCGTTCTCCAGCACCACCGCGTCATACAGCTCGCGCGGCTCGTCGCCCTCCAGCCGCTGCCCCAGGAACTTGAGAAACCAGTAGCGCCGGCGGTCCTCCTCCAGGCGGCCCAGCTCCCTGATCTGGACGTCGGCGCGCTGCGTGACATCCGTCACCTGCTGTGCCGGGTACGGCGGCTCGCCCCGCTCCAGGAATCCGCCTATCTGCCGCTGCATCACCAGGTCGGGGTAGCGTCGCAGCGGCGACGTCGCCTGCAGGTAGGCGGACACGCCCAGCCCCGCGTGCGTCCCCGGCCGCGTGCCCAGGTCCGCCGGCGCGATCCTGCGCAGCGTCAGAAAGCGCCGCAGCGGCCCATCCGGCACATCCTCCGGCAGTCCCTCCAGGTCGGGCGCCTTCTGCGACCGGTAGGCCGCGGGGATCTCCCGGTCGCGGCAGAACTCCGCCACAAGACAGTTGGCCAGGATCATCAGCTCGGCCACCATCTCCCGCGCCGCCGACGGCCGCACCACGCGCACGTCCACCCGTCCGTCCTCGCCCACGTCCACGCGCATCTCGGAGCGGTCCAGCATCAGCGCGCCGGCGCGCTCGCGCTTCGCCCGGAGTGTCGCGGCGAGAGCGTTCAGCGGCGCCAGCGTGTCGTGCCACGGGTGCGACTCGCCATCGATGGCCTCGTCCGCCTCCTCGTAGGGCAGCGCGGCGCGGCTGCGTATGACCGACGGCGCGATTTCCCAGTCCAGCACGTCGCCGTCGGCGGTCACGTCCGCCAGCAGGCTGAGCGCGCCGCGCTCCTCGCCGGGCAGCAGGCTGCCCGCGCGATGGGACAGGCTCGGCGGCAGCATCGCCACCTGGAGTTCGGGCAGATACAGCGTCGACATACGCGCGTCCGCCTCGCGGTCCACCGCGCCGCCGTCCGCCACCAGCGCATTGCCGTCCGCGATGTGCACGCCCACACGGTAGACTGTCGTGGGCTCGGCTGAGACGACCTCCAGCGACAGAGCGTCGTCCTTGTCCTGCGTCGTGGCGTCGTCGATGGTGATGGCGGGCAACGACGTGAGGTCGCGGCGGCCCGGCTGGCGCAGTATGGCCGGCACGTCCACCGCCTCCGCCTCGTCCAGCGCTTCCTGGGGAAAGCTCACCCGGATGTCGGCGCGCTCCAGCTCCAGCGGCTCGTCCTCCGCGAACACCCCCACTCGCACCAGCGTGTCGAAGCTCAGCCGCTGCAGGTCCCGCGCCCGCGCGTCGACGCTCCTCAGCAGCGTCTCGGCGACCGAATTCCGGGTGTAGTTCTCGCCGTGCACCGCGAACCCGCGCAGGTGCGAGATCAGCTCGGACTGGTACGCCGTCGGTTCCTCCGGCAGCGCGCCGTCCGCCAGGTGACGGGCCAGCTCCTCCCTGGCCAGCTCGTTCTCGGCGGCGCGCCGCTGCCGGGCCAGCGTCTCCTCGACGGCCTGCCGGGGACGCGGACGATAGCCGCCGTCCTCGTCGACGAAGTAGAGCGACGAACGGTTCATGTGAAGCAGCATCGCCGCGAGCTGCTCGCCCGACGGCGCATCGCCCCAGTGCAGCTCCGCCACGTCGTCCAGCGAAAGCGCCTCGTCCTCGCCGCACACCACCTCCCACACCTCGGCCAGGTCCATCGACCCCGCGATCTCCTCGGCGGAGGAGCGGAACCGCTCCAGGTCGTCCTCGGCGTCGGCGATCACGCCGGTGGCGAACACGACCCTGTCCTCCGGCAGCCGCGCCTCGCGGTTGCGTCCGGTGGCCACGCGCACCTGCCGGCGGCGGCCCGCGACGGCGGGGGCGTCGCCGAGGAACCGTCCTATTCCCAGGCCGCCCTTCAGCCGGGCAACCACAACCTCGTCCGTCCGCATATCTTCTCCGCTCTAAGCCAGTGTCGAATCCCCATCATAACACTTCACCCACACAAGTCCGTATGCTAACCTTCAGCCATAACGCAACGTTGTAACGGGTGATAGGGGCCTTGCCCCCAACGCCCGGACTCTAGGGGCACCCTGAGAGAAAGGCCACGATGAAGGCAGGCGTCGATGTAGACATTGACGTGAAGGCGCTGGTGGACGGAGCCCAGAAGGGCGACCAGGCGTCTTTTGCCGCCCTGTATGAGCACTTCTTCGACAGGATCTACCGCTACGTGAGTTTCAAGCTGCGCGACCCGGTCGAGGCGGAGGACGTGACGGGCGAGGTTTTTCTGAAGATGCTGGAATCAATCCACTCATTCAAGTGGCAGGGCTTCCCGTTTTCGTCCTGGCTCTTCCGAATCGCCCACAACCTGGTGGTCGACCACTTCAGGCGCAAGGGCAAGCGGCCCACCGTCTATATCGATGAAGTGTCGCAATCGGTCGGCGCCTACTCCTGGGACGCGGAGGGCTTCATCGACCGCAAGCTCACGCTCGGCGAGGTGTACGGCGCGATGTCCGGCCTGACCGACCTTCAGCGCGAAGTCATAACGCTTCGCTTCGCCGGCGAGCTCTCTCTCGCCGAGACCGCAGAGGTGGTGGGCAGAAAGGCCAACGCGGTGAAGGCGCTCCAACACGCGGGCCTCAAGAAGTTGAGAAGCCTAATGGAAGACAAGGAGCCCTCTCTCGCGGGGGCGATCGGATGCGGCGAGGCGTGAGGATGGCTGATTTGGGCCGCGATTTCGACGACATACTGGACGAGTGCCTGGAACGGCTGGCGGCCGGCGACACGGTCTCCGAATGCTGCGCGCGCTACCCCGAGCACGCCGACGAGCTGGAGCCGCTGCTGCTGTCGGCCTCCGCGGTCCGGCAGACCGCCCGCGCCACGCCGCACCTGGCCGTCGCCCGCGCCCGCGGCTACGAGCGCTTCGCCCAGGCCCTCGGTGAGGGCAGAGGCGCGCCGAGGCAGAGCCCATCGCTGTGGGAGCGGCTCAACTCGATGCTGAGAACCCCGGTGGCCCGTCCGGTTATGGCCGCCTTCGCGGCCGTTCTCGTCGTCCTCTTCGTCGCCGGCGGCACGGCGGCCGCCGCCAGGAGCAGCGTGCCCGGCGAGCCGCTCTACTGGGTGAAGACCACCCAGGAGAACATCTCGCTGCGTATGCAGCGCGACGACATGGGCCGATCCGAGCAGCACGCCCGCATGGCCAACGAGCGCAGCAGCGAGATGCACACGCTCATCGAGCGGGGCAACCTGCACGAGGCCGAAGCTCTCGTCGTGAGGTTCCGCCGGCACATCAACCAATCGGCCCAATACGCGGGCATAGCGATCGTGGTGAACCCGGTGGAGATGCCCAACAGAGTGATCGTCCACCTGGTGCCCGCGCCGCAGCTAACGCCCCTGAGGGCGCTGTTCGACAGCAGCGAAAAGCAAAGACTCTACAGCCGCGACCTGGCGCTTCAGTCCGCTCCCTCTGCCGAAAGGCTAAGGGCGCAGATCATGATCGGCCAGTGCGACTTCTGGTACAAGGTGTTCCAGTCCGCGCTCCACGGCCAGGACGAGGAAGGCCGGCTTATCTTCCGCGCCGTCGCCGGTAGTTCGTTCGGCCCGTAGCCTTCCGAATGGTCCCCTCTCTCCGGTCTATACACCCATCGAAGGAGAGAGGGGACTTGGGTGTGGACGAGGGTGCCGGCGTGAAAGTGTGTCATTCTGGGCCATTCCGTGTCATTCGTACTTGGGAGGGGTGTTCAGTTCGGCGGTCCTGGTGTGAGATTCTGCTCCAAGAATGGTAGGTTCTGTGCCCTGTTTGGGTGAAAATGGGACACTCCGTTTGAGGCGCTACGCCGATGTTCGGGGAAGGGTGTGGCTTGACCTGTTCTCGTTATGAGATTGTTAAGCTGCGCGGGCGACTACGCGGTCGGACGAAGCGGTTGGCCCGGATAGAGTGTAGTACGCACGTTCGGGTGCGTCAAGGGCGTGGAATGCGGGGACAAGGCGGTCGCATGCTGCCGCGCGGCCGTTGGGGGTGGGAAGAAATGGTAACGGAGCAGCGCGACTGCGAGGTGGTGGCGGGTCATGTGCGTGACGCGGATGGGGATGGAGTTGGGCGGTTTTGGGGCGGGATTTTCGGGGGGAGTGGGCAAGCGCACCGCGCCGCCGTCGGTTATTCCCGCGTCTACACTATCTGAGCGCCTGCACGGTCTTGGCGGCGTCGTTGAAGCTCTTGCCGGTCGCCTCGGCAGCGCCCCACGTCACGCCCACCAGGAGCGCGGCGACGGCAATCGCCAGCACAAGCAGCCACGTCACGCTCGACTTGCTCAATCTATCCTGCCTTCAAGAACATCGTTAGTCCCCCTCACACCACCAGCGCCGCGCCCCGCGGCCGCGCCTTCCCCCCGTGCACCGACGGCTCGGCGCACCACTTCGCCGCCAGCCGACGCACGCCCTCGTAGGTCGCCTCGTCGAAGCCCAGCAGGTCGCACACCACGCGCCTGTCCAGCAGGGCGCGGTTGGGGTCGGCGTCCGCGAGATAGGCTGGCTTCAGCTCCAGGTCTCGAAACTCCTCGAAGATCGCCTCCGCCGTGTCAAGTTGCTCGTTCGAGAGAGCGCGAAAGTCCAACACCGGCAGTGATTCCGCCGAGCGGATGGTCACGCTCGCCTTGCTGGACTGCTGGCGGCTAGAGTGCCACCAGAACGATAGCAGGCCCAGCGTCGAGTTCCCCCACACCGCAAAGGCGTGGTCGCATCTGTTGTCGGCAAAAGAGACGTTTGGCCACACCCTGCCACCGATGGTCTTCGTGTCGGTGAATGCCACAGCCAGTGGCTGCGCCCCAAACGTGAAGTCGAGATTGAGGTGAGCACGGCTGGCGGTAGCCCAGATCTGACCTGCTTTGGTCGTTTGTCCGGGCCGCACCCTCAACTGCGAGTCCGGTTCGCACACCATTCGAGTCTCTCTCCTGGCGTTGTGGTTCCAGAGAGCGGGATAGGTGGCGGTGGGACTTGCAGCCGCTTTGTTGAACGGGCCGCGCGGAAGAGGCCCAGTAATGTCCCTGTGAACATATCCCATTCTGCCCAATGAATTGATGGGCGCTTGCTTGAGTTGAAGTAGCGTTGGCGCGCCTGGAAGCCAAAGCTCCGATTCTGTAAGTCTTTGCGCTGTCTGAGCCAAAGAGTAGTCCGCGGTACGGACTGCTCGCCATGATTCGCCATCAGATACGCGTGCGGCCCTCACCGTCTGGCCGGCTTCTTCTTCGCCAATCTCAATAGGAGAGCCGCCAAATGGCCCGTCCGTGATGTTCCATTCCTGAACGTCGCGAAGCAGTTCTTTGGCGACTTCAGCCGCCTGATACAGTCCCTGCGGGCGGCGGCTGAGCGACACGAACCGGGGAGTTTCGTCCTGCGCGGCGGACGCCCCATCGAGCAACTTGCGGGCTACTACCAGACACTCAGCCATACCGGTGTCTGAGGAAAAGGACATGTCCCTGCCGTTGGCCGCGATGCTGACGACGGTCAGATCCGCGTAGCCTTCGGCCAGCATCTTCCGGAAGTCCTGCCAGGAAAGACCGGCCGCGGCGGACAATGGCAACACCAGCGCGAGTACGCCACCGGGCTTGAGCTTCTTGTCGGCAAGGGCCGCGAATGCCGACGCTATGCCCGCGTTGCCATGGTAGCATGTGGGCCTGCCGAGTTGGTTGACGCGCCTGCCCATCGCGGTTTGGTCGTCTGGAGTGGCGTCGAAAGCGGCAAAGGCCGGGTTGGTAATATCGGCGTGCGCTCCCTCGTGGTTGGTGGCGCGCGTAAACGGCGGGTTCATTATCACAAGGTCGAAACCAGCGTCGGCTATCTCAACAATCAGGTGGGAGGCGGTCTCTTCCCCTATGCTGCCCGTGCGCCTACCGGGGTCACTGGTGTTGAACAGGGTCATCGCAGAGGACGATTCGAGTAATTCCAGAGAGCCGATTCTGACGCTGGTGTCCGGGAGACGGCCATAGGCAAGAGTGTATGTCCTGGAGTCTCTGTATATCACTTCGGGCTGTGCGCCGGAGAGCGTGGAACTGGTAATGTGAACGGCTGACGGCATGACGTCGCAGCCGTAGAGGACCTCTTCCATCATCGACGGGTGAAGAACGGCCGGGTCGCCCCCGGCCCGCTCGTGGCGGGCGGCTATCTGCTCATACACTGCCGAGAGCAACGCACCGGTTCCGCACGCGAAATCGCCTACCCTCAGTTTGCCGATGGCCTCGGCGTCCGACCAGTCCACATCCATCTTTGCCACCGCCAGCCGCGCCAGCAACGACGCCGATGAGGGCAGTGTGTAGAAGGTGGCGAGGTACTTGCGGTCGGCTATCAGCCTCTGGAAAACTCGCCCGGTAAGGTCGTGTGAGTTGTCGATGCCGGTCGCCCTGACCTCTCCTGATGTGGTTTCCAAGGTTCTTAACAAGCGAGCGGCGACGTCAGAGGGAAGTTGATTCAGAATGTCCCTGCCGACAGCAAAGATAGGCCAATAGTTGATTCTCAGGATTCGCGACCATGCTTCGAGGATTTCAGCTTGTGGGTCGGCAACCTCCCGTCCGCATACGAGCCTTAGCGGCCTGACGTCCTTATACATCCCGGCCATGCGGTCGTGGAATACCATGGCGTTTGCGATAATGGCACAGGCCATGCGTCGCATCTGGGGCACGTTGGTCATACCCAGCAGGCGCGCTATTCCGCGGTTGACGTGTGCGCGGCTACCCTCTATCTCATCCAATATCGCGGCTACGCGGTCGATGCCCTGTTCCATCGCATTCGCCGCGGCATCCACGGCGTTCTGCGGAAGAGACACCAGCCGGGCGAGGTCTGCGAGGTCAGACACTGAGCCTTCCAACCAGCCCGATTCGGGAAAACGGGTCGGCCTTCTCCGGCCATTGGTGAAGACGCAGTAGGACAGCCGCGCGGCGCTTATAGCAGCGGCGAGGTCGTCGGCATCGGCCACGTCTTCAGGGTATCTCAAGGCGATGGCGGCCTCGATCATACGGCGCTCCCGCGCCAGTTCCAGGTTGAGACGAGACTTGGCTTCTTCCTCAGCGGTAGGCGCGGGCATGTACTCGGCCTCTATCACTACGGGCGAACGTCCGTCCCGCGTAATCACGATGTCGGGCCGCAACCTGGGGTGGTCGGCTATGACACGGGTGTTCTCGGTGCGAACTCTGCTGCTTCCCAGCATGGCCTGCAGCAGCGCGCCAAGGGCGTTGTTGGCGCTAGGCTCTGTCTGTCGAGGCATAGTGTTCTCTCATGTAAGTCGCAGGTGGTTTCGCGATTGTACAGTATTTTACAGAACATTCGCTCACGACGGGATGTCGGGGGCAGGGAGTGGGGTCGTCGCCGCCCCTGGGTTCCCGCTTTCGCGGGAAAGACGGTCAAAACCCCCTGCGGGTTGCCCCTATCCACCTCGGCGTGGAGGTTTTCTTCGGTTACGGCCGCTAGCAGCGCGACTCCCATACACGACGAGAGCCCCCGAAAATCGGGGGCTCTCGACTTTCCCGGCCTGAAGCGAGAGGGGCTAGGAGGCGGCTCCGCAGACGGTGCCGAGGATCAGCTCCGTGACCTTGTAGGGGTCGCAGTTGGCGTTGGGGCGCCTGTCCTCGATGTAGCCCTTGCCGTCGCGGTGCACCTGCCAGGGTATGCGCACGGACGCGCCGCGGTCGGAGACGCCGTAGCGGAACTCGCGGTACGAGCAGGTCTCGTGCAGCCCGGTCAGGCGCTCCTCGATGCGGTCGCCGTAGTTGGCGATATGCAGGTCGTGGTTGCGGCCCAGCGCCTCAGCGGCGTCGATGCAGGCCTCGTAGTTCTCGCGCATCTGCTGGGTGGAGAAGTTGCAGTGCGCGCCCGCGCCGTTCCAGTCGCCCTGCACCGGCTTGGGGTCGAGTCTGGCGGTGACGCCCTTGTTGGGCGAGTCGGAGATGTGCACGTCTTCGCCGACGCGATAGAGCAGCCATCGGGCCACCCAGAGCTGGTCGGCGACCAGCGGAGCGCCGAGCGGGCCTATCTGGAACTCCCACTGGGAGGGCATGACCTCGGCGTTGATACCCGAGACCATCAAGCCCGCTTCCAGGCAGGCGTCGAGATGGGCCTCGACGATGGGCCGTCCGAACACCTCGTCGGAGCCTACGCCGCAGTAGTAGCCGCCCTGGGGCGCGGGGAAGCCGTTGTCCGGCCAGCCGAGAGGCTTGATGCCGTCGAAGAAGGTGTACTCCTGCTCGATGCCGAACCAAGTGTCGAAGTCGCCGTACTTTTCGGCCAACTCCGCGCACGCGGCGCGCGTGTTGGACGGATGCGGGGACATGTCCGGCAGCAGCACCTCGCACATCACGAGTTTGTGGTCGCCGCCGCGGATCGGGTCCTTGCAGACGAACACCGGGTTCAGCACGCAGTCCGAGTTCTCGCCGGGGGCCTGGTTGGTGCTGGAGCCGTCGAAGCCCCACAGAGGCGGAGCCTCGCCCATTGGGACCACCTTGCCCTTGGAGCGCAGCTTGGCGGTGGGTTCCGCTCCGTCAATCCAGATGTATTCAGCCTTGTAAAAGTCCATTTCTCCTAGTCTCCTCCTGGGCTCCCGGCGTGACACATTTGCCCGCCCTTCAACTTAACTCGCTGACCGCCTTCCATTATTGCACCAATGGGCAGTTATGCCAAGTGGGGCAACTGTTCCCAGATCCACCGCCTAGTTACAAAAGAAGGCCTCGTTGGAGCCGGCTGTAAAGCCGGCTATGATGGTAGTGAACAACAACAAGCCATCACCAACGAGGTGCGACTATTATGCAGCAGGGAACGCTTCCTTTCCACT
>DAOUJL010000070.1:0-9911 GCA_034422735.1 Dehalococcoidia bacterium
GCACTTCCGCCGCATCTTCTCCCGATTCGACAAACTGGCGAGCAGGTACCTCGGATTCCTCCACTTCACAGGCGCTCTCATATGGCTAAGATGAAATGTCAACACTACCTAAGACCATTCTACGGACATCTGCGAAATGGACTACTGTGGCTACGTTATGGATAACAGATGCGTTGATACTGATTATGCTGCTCACCCGGCCCAATGAACGCCGGATTCGACCCACCGAGAGGATTCCTTGGCCGAAGGGTCTTAAGCGGCGCCTGATGCGACAGCAGGATAACACCTGTGTGTATTGCGGATTTCGACGTAGGGCTACCAGCATGGAAATAGATCACATCATCCCCGTCGTCCGCGGTGGGTCCAATGATGAGAGCAACCTCCAGGCAATCTGTCGCCCCTGCAATCTGCGCAAAGGAATTCAAACCGATGAAGAGTTCAGGGCAAGATACGCCCGGCTGGTCCCTAGTAGGCGTCTGACGCCCCCACGTCGGCGCATCTCCCAAGGTGAGTTCAGCGACGAGACTCGACTCACGAGTCAGGTTGACAGTGTTCGAGAGTTTAGGAGGACGCGATTTATCTCAAAGCGCGAGAAGGTCAATTTTGGCTGCCTCGCTCTCGGCGTCGTAGTAGGTCTGACAGTGTTCTTTACGCTGTCCTCATGGGGCGCAGACGACTTCTTGTTGTATCTGCCGACACTGGTATTGGGCGTAGCTGTTGGCTTGGGAGTCCGGTATAGGGCGCATGTGACAGGCGCGACTATTGAGGAGGACTAGCGGCTAAGCCTTGCCACCGCCCCCTACCTCCCCGCCCCAAACCGCCACCGCGTCGCGTCCTCGAAAAACACCTTCCACGCATACGCCACTTCAGGCTCGAACACCAGAACGTCCTGGTTCTCGTAATCATCTGCCGACTGCCCGTGGCTCTCGTCGTACTTGGCGCTCGACACCTCGAAGAGCCGCTCCGCAAGTGTCCGGTCGGTGCGCATCACCGTCACGGTTCCGTGCAGTATCACCGCCTTTTCGCCATCCTCCAGGTTCACGCAAACCCGGGGATTATGTTCCAGGTTGCGCCGCCATCCCGCCTCTGAACCGCCCCCGAAATACAGCCGCCCGTCGAGCCAGAAGCCGTCTATTGGCCGCGTGTGCGGCGCGCCGCTCGGAGTAACCGTGGATAGCCAGTAGTGCTTGGCCTCCGCCAGCCTGTCGTCCACATACGACCAGGGCAGAAGCCTCTCCGTGTCCGCTGGGACGCCGTACTCCTCCGGAAATCGCGGGCGGCTGGCGACAGGCTCCATCTCTGCCTCCTCTCGATTGCTCTTCCCGGTCTCATGATCTCATCCTACCACCCGTCGCCCGTGGAGCACCAAAGCACTTTCCTCCACGGTCTTGCCTCCTCCGCACATCCGTGCTACCGTCAATGCATGACTCGCCCGCACGACCACGCGCCAACACCCGCCACGACGATTGGGCTTTCCCACAGGCTGTCCCATGCCAGTCCCTTTTGCGCCCTCTTCGGCTCCGACACCGTCTCTTCCACAGAGCATTGCGGCTCAGTCTGCCAATGCCCCAGCTACGAAATGAGACAAAATGAAACGGAATGAAACACTCTTGGCTGAAATCCCCGTCGGCACGGACGGCATGTGGCCCCACCTCCGGCGCCGTTCCGGCCTCATCTCGGCTCATGCCGACGAGAAGACTGCCCCGCTATCTGAACGTCACGTCGAGGGCGCGCTCGAGGTTGCCCAGGTACTCGCCGAAGGCCCGCCGTCCCTCCGGTGTCGCCTCCACCCACGTCCGGGGCTTCGAGTCCACAAACTCCTTGGCCGTGCTCACGTACCCGGCATCGACCAGCTTGCGCAGATGGATGGTGAGATTCCCGCCCGTCAGATCAAGGGCCCTCTGGATGAATGGATAAGCAACCCGGTCCGACTCGGACCTCGACACCAGCAACGTCATTATCCGAAGCCGCGTGGACTGGTGGATCGTCTCATTGAGAACGATCGTCCCCTCGCTCATGCTACGGCGCTCTTCCGTGTCCACGCCCACGCGACTGCCACGACCGCAACGATCAGCGCCGCTGACAACACCGGCGCGACGTCGCCGGCGAAATGCGCGGGCAGGTAGAAGGCAACCGCGATGCCAACACCCACCAGGGAGATGGCCGGGTGGTGCAATATGCCGAACAGCACGTATCCCAGCGCGATTATGCCGACGCCCGTTCCGGCGATGCCCACCGGGTCGAGGTCAGACGTCCACAAGCCGGACGCCGCGGGAATCACGAATGCGGCCGCAACCACCGCCATCCAGAACCCGAAGACGCGCAGACCCGCTGCCGTGGCAGACGGTCCGCTCGCGTTCCTCTTGCCGGCTCTGTGGCCGATGATCGAGCTCCCGATCATGCCCGGAACTCCCAGGCCGAGCCACAGCGGCCCCGGATACCACGGATACTCGGCGGCAAAATCGGGCGCCCATGTCCCGACTGCGTACATCGAGACGTACCCCACCGCAACGATGGCCCCCCACAACAGCATTATGCTGCTCCAGCCCGCCATGTACATGGAGCTGCGCGACCTGTCCAGTGTCGCGTGTATCGAAGCCCATCCCTGTTCCGCCGTGATGCGCTGCTCTTCGCTATCCGGGTTCCTCATACCACACCTCCTTTCAACACTGTAAAGTAGTTTGCATCGTAAACTGCTGCCGCAGACTTGTCAAGAGGCACGCCCCGCTTGATCATGCGGCATGAAGTCGCCATCTCCCGACAGGCCCTGGCCAAGCACATTGATACCCTGGAAAAAGCAGGTCTCGTAAGCTCAGAGAAGCGTGGCAAGTATCGGATGCTTGTCTTCAACGATGAACCCCTCAGGGCAGTCATGGATCGATGGCTCAAGTGACACTATGAATGGAATGGAAAGGAAGGCCAGATTTGCGCATCACACTCACCGGCGTTTTCGTAAGTGACCAGGACGAAGCTCTGAGGTTCTACACGGAGACCCTCGGCTTTGTGAAGAAGCATGACGTCCCTGTGGGGGAGTTCAAGTGGCTTACCGTCGTCTCGCCCGATGACCCGGATGGAACCGAGCTTCTGCTCGAACCAAATGAAAACCCGGTGGCACAGACATATCAGAAAGGGCTATTTGACCAGGGCATCCCAGCGGCGTCCTTTACCGTTACGGACATCCGCGCAGAACATGAGAAACTGAAGTCACTGGGCGTAGCCTTTACGATGGAGCCGACAGAATTAGCCAATGTCACTGTTGCGGTCTTTGACGACACCTGCGGCAACCTGATCCAGCTAATGCAGACGTAACTGCGTTCGAACAGGCTGCCCTATTGGGGTCGTGGGCGCAGCCTGGCCCGTCTAGGCGCTTGGTGGGCTCGGCAGGGATCGAACCTACGACCAATCGGTTATGAGCCGACCGCTCTACCGCTGAGCTACGAGCCCACGAGGAAGTGGCACTTCAAGCGTACTCAAGCCCCAATGGAGTGTCAAGGCGCCGCGGCTTGGGGACAGGGCCTAATCGTTATCCATCGCAAGAGTGCTCGCATGTATCTCTGCGACACCTCTCGGATGGAATACAGGCTCCCCCACGCTCCCTGGCCGGAACCACCCCGAAAATCGTGTCTCAAACCCTCCCAACCGCGTAACCCAAACGCCAGCGATCCATGGAGGTGGCGTCTCGGACCTGACATGCAGACGCCACGCACATGCCACAGAAATTCCCACTCTCAGCCCCACTCCCACGATCTTATGTCAAGTAGCCCCGCCTCGCGCCAACAAAATCGGCGGACTCACATAATTGTCCCTAACCACCCCCTTGATTCTACAGCACGTATGTGCTAGCATCCATCACATAGGCGCTGCCGCCACCGGTTGGCGAGTAGGCGCGGAGTCTGCCCTGAGCCTGCCGAACGGGTCCCGTTCTGCCACATTCGGCGCAATGCTCGTGACGAACCTTAACAACTTGGCTCACAGAAAGTGACAAGAACATCGGGCCGCCCAGCTACGGGATGTGCAGAATGTAGCAGAATTGAGCAGATTTTTCGGAGAGCCTGCCCAAAGCCCCCTCAAGCGGGAGGGGGAAAGAGCCTGGCCTACCGCCCCGACAACCCATACCCGCTACCCCCCAAGCCCTTTAATAACTTAACTGGCGATAACCTTCATCCGATGGATTCGGCAGCAGGCACGTGCCGCGCCACCGTCTCCCACCCTCGCCCCAGTAGCGCCCGCATGTTGGCGCTGGTCGCCTCCTCGACCTCCTCCGGCTCGCGGCCCTGCAGCGCGGCCAGCTTGTCGGCGATCACCCGCAGGTGGCGCGGCTCGGTCCAGTTTTCCCGCTTCGCCTTGAACGGCTGCGGCGCCGCGTCCGTCTCCAGCACGATGTTGTTCAGCGACAGATTCGCCGCAGCCCGCTGCAGGTGCGGCAGGCGTAGCAGCGGCCTCGCGAGCGACACGTAGAAGCCCAGCTCGATCGCCTGGCCGGCCGTCGCCTCGTCGTCCTGGAAGTAGTGCATCACCCCGCCCACCTCGTATGCGCGCTCCTCCCTCAGCACCCGGAACACCTCGTCGTGCGCCTCCCGGCTGTGGAATACCACCGGCAGCCGCAGCTCGCGCGCCAACCTGATCTGCTCCCGGAACGCCTGGTACTGGATCGCCCTGTCCGGCGCGCCCTCCATGAAGTCGAGGCCGATCTCGCTTATCACCACCACCTTGTCGTTTCCGGTGGCCATCTCGCGCAGTCGCTCGTAAGTGGCCTCATCCACCGGTCCCGTCACGTTCATGGGGTGGATCCCTACACCGGAGAAGAAATCGTCAAAGCTCTTCGAAAGCTCGATAGACCGCTGGGAAGTCTCCAACGTAGTGCCGGCCGAGACGACAAACCCGACGCCCACGTTCCTCCCCCGCTCCAGTATCTCGCTAACCTCCCCGTCGGAGTAGGGGTCCAGGTGTGCGTGGCTGTCTATCAGCATGGCGAGCTTCCTTTCATTCCCACGCCTGGACTCCCTGGGCGCTGAAGTGCCGGCGCCGTTCCGGTTCGATGACACCGGCCCGCTGCTGGCGGCGGCGGGTCTAACTGAATTATACTACAGTGCCGTGTGTTGCCCCCTTAAGCGGATCGATCCGCGTATTGACTCAGTGGTCTACCCTGTATGAAACGTGTGCTTCAGAGCTTCGGCACCTCGGCGCTGGGCATCGCGGCCAGCCTGGTTCTGGGCTGGCTGGTCATACGCGGCCTGGAATGGGGCGACGTCATCGACTCGTTCCAGGGCGTATCCGTGCCTCTGGTCGCGCTCGCGTTCGTCGTGTTCCTCGCGGCGAGCGCTCTGAGGGCGGTGCGCTGGCAGATGCTCTTCACCGAAAAGCGCGTTTCGACGATGCGGCTGTTCATCGTCCAGAACGAGGGCATCGGGCTGAACAACCTGGTGCCGGTGCGCATCGCCAGCGAGTTGGCGCAACTGACGGTGCTGTCGTTGCGGGACGGCGTCCGTGTCTCCACGGCTGTGGCCACGCTGGGCATGGAGCGCGTGCTCGACCTGGTGGCAAGCGCCAGCATCCTGGCGGCGGCCTTCTTCGGCCTGGCCTTCTTTTTCGGAGGGTCGGAAATGGAGGTGTTCACGCCCGTCATCGTCGGCCTGCTGATAATCTCGGTGGTGGCCGTCGTGGTGGTGCCCGTGGTGGCGTGGGGCGGCAGCGGCGCGGCGGTCGTCCTCAGGCGGCTGCCCTTCCTGGCGGAAATGCTCGCGAGCCTGTCGCAGGCCCTCAAGGACCTGGGCAGGAGCCCCGGGCGGCTGGCGTCGGCGTCGGCGCTCACCCTCTTGTACTGGATACTGGTGGGGATTACGGCTTGGCTGGTGGCCCAGGCGGTCGACGTGCAGATTTCGCCGGTCGTCGCGACGCTCGTCATACTCGGCTCCATCTTCTTCGCCACCAGCGTGCCGGGCGCCCCCAGCGCCATAGGCACCTTCGAGTTCGCCGTCGTCGGCGTCATGCGCGTTCTTGGCCTGGTAAACGAGGATAACGAGGCCGCCGCGTTCGGGTTCGCGGTGATTACCCACGCGGTGTTCTTCCTGCCATCCACTGTAATCGCGGCGGTGTTCCTGCCCCGGGAGGGTCTCGGATCCATCCGGACCGTGCGCCGAACGCTCTTCAAGAGCGCAGAGAGCGCGAGGGCCGGCAATGAGACCCACGCCTAGCCTTGCCAGGCGCGCCCTCCGCGCCTTGTCGATCTCCACCCTTGCGGTGTACTGCGCGCTAGCCCTCGCGTGCTCGGGCGATCAGGAAGTTACGCCGACCGCCGCCGCGCCCACACCGGCTCCTACCGCGACGGCTCCGCCTCCCACGGCGACACCCATCCCGGTACCCACGTCTTCTCCAACCGCGCGCCCGGGGGAAGGACCGTCGCTGGCCGCGGTCACCGCGACATCGCACCCCGCGCCCGCTGCGACAGCCACGCCCCCCCCGCCGACGGCGGAGCCCGTGCCGACGCCGGTTCCGGAAGCGAGCGGCGGCGTGCTTAACATCGCCGTGCGGCACGCCGCGCCCCACCTGGACGTGCACCAGGAGGTCTCTCCCGCCCTGTCGACCTGGGGGCCGGGCATCGTCTACAGCCGGTTGCTGCGGCTGCGGGCCGGGCCGGACGTCGAGCTGCCAACTCTCGCCGTCGAATGCGAGCTGTGCGAGTCCTGGCGCATGGAGGACCCCACCACGCTGGTGTTCACCTTACGGCGAGACGCGCGCTGGCAGGACGCGGCGCCGGTGAACGGAAGGCTTCTCACCGCCGAAGACGTGGTGTACAGCTACGACCGCCAGCGCCAGCCGAACTGGCCCAACGCCGGCCTGCTGGCGATGGTCGACAGCGTCGAAGCGCCCGCCCCGAACGAACTCAGGGTCTCGCTCGCCTACGCCGACGCCGACTTCCTGGTCGGGCTGGCGGACGGGCACACCAAGGTCGTGGCGCGAGAGGCGGTGGAGATCGGCGGAGACCTCAAGGCGGGACCGGCGGTTGGCTCCGGACCGTGGATTCTCGCCGCGAGCGGACTGGCGGAGGGGTACGTCTTCGAGCGCAACCCTCTCTACTTCGAGGCCAGCCTTCCCCTGCTGGACGGCATCAGGATGCACGTGATCGAGGACGGGGCCACTCGCAACGCCGCCTTCGGCGTGGGCCGCATCGACGTTCACCAGGTGGATGCGGCCGATTGGCCGTCGCTGCGCGACCGGCAGCCAGATGCGCCCCTCTTGCGCAGCGTGGACTCCGGCGCTGGTCTGGAGATCGCGCTAAACTCGAGGGCAGCGCCCTTCGACGACCCCCGCGCGCGGGGCGCCGCCTTCCTGGCCATGGACCCGTGGCGCGCCGTCGACGAGGTGTGGCTCGGCGCCGCGTTCGTGTCGATCGGGGTGCCACTGGCGCGTCCGGATTGGCTGCTCGAAGACGCCACGCTACGCCCGTTCTTTGCGGACCCGGACGCCGCTCGCGACAGGTTCGCGCCGCTGCCCGGTGACGCACCCAGGACGGCTCGGCTGACCCTGGGCGACTTTGGCGAGCGCTACGACAGCCACGCCCGGCTGGTAGCCGCCGAGCTGGAGGCCGTCGGGTTCGAAGTCTCCCTGGAAAAGGTGAATCGCCGGGTGTTCGCCGAGCGGGTGTGGCTAGGCGGCGACTACCAGATGTTCGTGGGGCCTATCGCCCCGATGGTGACGCCCAACGCATACCTGCTGACCCTGCTGCACAGCGAGGGTCGCTGGAACACCACCGGACACCGCGACGACACGCTCGACGCGCTCATCGAGGCGCAGGCCCAGGCGTTCGACGAGGTGGAGCGTCGGGACTTGGTGAGGGATATACAGGTGAGGGCGCTGCAGGGGGCCTACCGCTACATGCCGGCGGCGGGCGTCTCGCTGTGGACCTGGTCGTCCGGGGTGCGCGGCTTCCACCCCAACTTCGCCGCGTCGGAGTACGCCCACTGGCGCTTGGTGTGGCTGGAGGGCTAGGGCCGGGAAGAGGTCGCGGAGCTAACCCGCTTCCTCATCCATGGCCGCGTACTTGGACGGGCACTTGACGATAACCCGCTCGCTCACGAAGGGCTCTCCGGGCACGTGAGCACCCTCCAGTATGATCTCGGAGTGCTCGTTGAAGAACAGGTCGGGCAGTATGCCGTCGTGGATCGCGGTCAGCGTCTCCGTGCCGTCCGTGAGCGCGAAGTTGGCGACTGTGGAGCCGTCCGCGCGGTGGAAAGACTCGGGGACGAGCTTGCCCCCGACCCGGACGGTCCGGCCCTCGGGAGTGGCTTGCTGGTCGCTCATCTCGCTCACGGTGTAGAAGTAGACGGTGGCGCTCTGGAAGGCCAGGAACGCGAAATAGCCCAGCGCCGCCGCCAGCACCGCCAACCCGACCAGCAGCCTCCACCGGCCGGCGAAACCCTCGGCGGGCGCGTTTACGCTCTGTGCGTTCACGGCCGGACTAAGCTCCTGGCTCACTTCGGCTCCTCGTTTCCATCGCGCCGCCTGACGAATCTCTCTCCGAGATGGCGCGTTTCAGTTCGTCTATCTCCCGCTGCATCTCCCGCTGCCGCCTCGACATGTAGAACACGTACCCGAAGAAGGCCAGCCAGGTGGTGATGAACACGGCGAACAGGTACGGCAGGTTAGCCTCCGGATCCGCGCCGGTTTCCTGGGCGGCATAGGCCGCAGGAGCCGGGAGCGGCTCGGTATCGAACGCGCGGGCCGGCGCGCCGGGCGCGAGCAGCCCGACCAGCAGCGCCGCCGCGAGCAGCGCAATCCCCAAGCGCCGGCTAAGCGGCGCGCCTGTGTAGCTCGTCCAGATCATTTGCCGTCTGCTTCAGCGAGTACCTCTCTATCAGCACGTGCACGTACAACACCGTGAACGCGACCAGCGAAACCAGGAACGTGAGCGCCATCCTGGAGTCCAGGCCGCCGGACTCGGCCAGCGGCCCGATGTTCAGCTCGGGGTGGGCCGTTCGCCACCACACGGTGGCGAAGTAGATGATCGGCGCGTCGATAGCGCCAATGAGCGCCACCACCGACGCGAACCGCCGGCCCTGCGATCCGGCGGGCGCATACGCTTTGACCATTAGATAGCCGACGTAGATGAACCAGAGTATGAGCGTGGTGGTGAGCTTGGCGTCCCAAGTCCACCAGACGCCCCAGACGGGCTTCGCCCAGATGCTGCCGGTGACGATGATGAGCGTGGCGGCGATAAGCCCCACCTCGGCGGTGGAGTGGGCCAGGCTATCCCAGCGCTCGCGCCCCGTGAGCAGGTGCATTATGCTGGCGAACGCCACAATGACTATGGAAACCATGCCCAGCCAGCCCAGCGGCACGTGGAAGTAGAAGATGCGCTGGGACACGCCCAAGTTCTGCTCGGTAGGCGCCCACATGAAGATCATGTACAGGGAGAGCGCCATGAGCAGCGCGCTCAACACAAGCAGGCCGTCGCGCGCGGGAGACCACGTGCGGATGCGCTTGCCCGGGGCGGTTGCGGTCAACTCGGCCATGTGTGCAATGTATCACAAAGTCGGTATTCCCGCCAGCCGCCGCCAGCGCGAGGAGCATGTATCAGCCTAGTTGGAGCGCGGCTATTCAATTCGGCGCTGGCAAAGCTCCGTCACTGCCCCGAAGCCTGTCCCTGTGGAAACGGGGAGAGGGAGTCCAATGGCTTTAGCGCGAGAACGTCCTCGATTCGGATGGCATACCGATTGAGTTGTTAAAGGTTCGCGGGCGGGTGTCACCCTCACCCCGGCCCTCTCCTATCAAGGGAGAGGGGGCAAGCGGTAGTGGCGACGCGGAAGGGCCGGGACTGGCTCGCGCGGTGGCCACGAGGACAGACCGCGCAGCACCTCTCGACCTGCTGCCGCGTGATTGGGCCAGGGACGCCGTCGGCAAGGTGATGCGGA
>DAOUJL010000071.1:0-64634 GCA_034422735.1 Dehalococcoidia bacterium
AAGCCTACAACAACACGCCCAGGAAGTGCCTCAAATACCGCACCCCGGCGGAAATCTACAATGAACAGCTGTTGCACTTGAAATGTGAATCCAGCTTCCCGCTTTCGCGGGAACGACGAAGGTCGGAGAGCGTTAGGACTCGGCGACTACGGGGTTGCTGAGGACGCCGATGCCTTCGATTTCGATTTCGACGGTGTCACCGGGGTGGAGGTCGCCCGCCTGGCCTGGGGTGCCGGTCATTATGACGTCGCCCGGTTCCAGTGTGACCACCCTTGTGACGAACTCGATGATGGTAGGCACGTCGTAAAGAAGGTCTGACGTGCTGCTTTCCTGTTCGACCTTACCGTTGACGCGGGCCACCAAGTGCAGGTTGCCGGGGTCGAGGTCGGTGACGATGAAGGGGCCGATGGGGCTGAAGGTGTCGGAGGACTTGGCGCGCCACCACTGGAGGTCGCCGCGCTGCCACTGGCGGGCGCTGACGTCGTTGCCGCAGGTGAGGCCGAGCACGACGCTCATGGCGTCTTCCCGGCTGACGCGCTTGCAGCGCTTGCCGATGACGAGCGAAAGCTCACCCTCCTCCTGGATGGTGACGTTTTGCTCGATCGCCTCGCGGGGGATTACGATTTCCTGACCGGGGTTGGCGAGAGAGCTAGTGGTCTTGATGAAGGGCTCCGGCACCGCGGGGGGCGTCCTGTCGCCCAGGTGGCTCTTGTAGTTGAGGCCGATGGCGACGATCTTGTTGGGCACCACGGGGGCGAGCAGCCGCACCTCGGACAGGTTGTGGGTGTGGTCGGTGACCTCGTAGTCCTCCAGGGGCGACGTGGTCAACTGCTTCACGACGTCGCCTTCGACTACGCCGTAGGCGATTTCGCCGTGCGCCTCGTACCTCGCGAACTTGGTCATTGGTTCCTCCTCGGGTGTATTGCCGTCGGGCGGCTGTTGCGTGTATGGGTGTGCGGTTTGACGCGGGGATAACTATAGCCGAACGGAGTGAGGGGCGCAAAGTTGGGCGTCCTTCACCCCCATCCTAACCTTCCCCCTGCGAGGAGGAAGGGACTTGCGTGGTGCTTGTGCTTTTCTTGGAGAAGGGCTATATTCGGCTGACCGTTTGGTTGCGGGACGCGGGGCGCTGCGGCGTCCGGTTCCGCGGCTTGAGAGCCACAAAGACGGCGCGGGCCAAGAGGAGGCAAAGACCGCATGGTGACTCCGAACACCGACAAGCACGCCTGGTGGATCAAGGATAGCTACAGCAGAGAGGAAATCGACCAGCTCGTCCAGTGGGGGCTGGACCATTTCTGGACGCAGAATCACCAGATGGCGGACCTGGTCGCACCGGGCGGGTACAACATCATGGCGCGGGGCGAGGGCTGCTACGTTTACGACATCGAGGGGAACAAGTACATCGACGCGATGGCGGGGCTGTTCCTGAAGAACATCGGGCATCGCCACCCGGAGGTGGCCGCGGCGGTGGCGGAGCAGATGACGACGCTGGCGTACAGCAACTCGGGCGCGTATAGCAGCATACCGGGCATTCTGCTGTCGCGCAAACTGGCGGAGCTGGCGCCGGGGGACATGACGAGGTCGTTCTTCTGCGGCGGCGGGTCGGAGGCGGTGGAGATCGCGCTGAAGATGGCGCGGCAGTACCAGTACATCTCGGGCAGGCCGCAGAAGACGAAGATCATTTCGCGCAGGGGCCAGTACCACGGCTCCACGAGGGGCGCGATGAGCGTCGGCTCGGCGGGCAGGCGCAGCCCAGGGCTGTTCGAGGCGATGACGCCGGCGGGCAACATACAGGTGGACCCGCCCTACTGCTACCGGTGTCCGTGGGGATTCAAGGACCGGGACAGTGGCAATTGCTGCATGCAGAGTCCGAGGTCACTGGAGAACATCATCACGGGCGAGGGCGCGGACAGCGTGGCGGCATTCATCGCGACTCCGATACCGAATGGCTCGCAGATTCCGGCGGAGGAGTACTGGCCGGAGGTGCGTGAGATCTGCGACAGGCACGACGTGGTGTTGATCGCGGACGAGATCATCTGCGGGTTCGGACGGCTTGGGAGCTGGTTCGGGATGCAGCGGTTCGGGGTGCAGGCGGACATCATGACGGTGGCGAAGGCGCTGACGGGCGGCGAGCTTCCGATAGGCGGCGTGGTGGCCTCGCAAAAGGTGGCGGAGGCGTTCGACAGCGCGGAGGGGGCGAACTCGGCGTTCCAGCACGGCGTGACCTACGGAGGGCATCCGGCGGTTATGACGGCGGCGCTGAAGAATCTGGAGATCATGGAGCGGGACAACCTGGTGCAGAACAGCTACGACATGGGCAACTACCTGTACGAGCGGGCGATGTCGGTGTTGCAGGAGAACCACCCGTCGGTGGGGTTCGTTGGCGGCGGCATGGGTCTGCTGATGTCGATAGAGATGGTGAAGAACCGCAGGACGAAGGAGACGTATCCGGGCGGACCGCAGGGCGAGTACGCGAAGACGTTCACGGAGAAGCTGCGGAGCTACGGGCTGGCGACGCGTGCGGGCGATTCGATCACGCTGTCGCCGCCGCTGACGATCACCAAGGAGATCGTGGACGACATCATCGACATACTGGATACGTCGATGGGCGAGATGGAGCGGGAATTCCCGGTGGACGACGCGTAGGGGGTGCGCCCCGCGCCTGGATTCCCGCTTTCTCGGGAATGACGAGGGGGCCACGTAGGCTGGAAGGGACACGAATGGGGTGTGGGTGGCGGACGTCACCCTCACCCTGACCCTCTCCCGTCAAGGGAGAGGGGATTAGCAGTCACCGGCCGCGGGTGCGATCCCACCAGCCGTTGTCGTCTTCTTCTTCGATGGGGCGGCCGCGCCAGCGCTTTTCGACGCGGTTGCGGGGCCTCATGAAGAACATGGCGTAGGCGACGATGAACAGCAGCAGGCCGATCAGTCCCATTATGGGGCCGGCGCGCAGGACGAGCGCGAGCAGCAGGACCACGACGGCGGCGATCATCACGCGGCCGGGGGTGATGGCCCAGGTGCGTCCGCCCAGTGCTCTGCCGGCGTACATCCAGAGGAGCCGCCAGAAGTTGGGCTTGCGGCGGGGGGCCGGAGCCCGGCCTGGCGACACTCCCGCCTGTTCGAGAATCTCTTCTACTTCTTTCTCGTACTTCTTCGACATCCTCCACCTCTCAGTCCCGGCCCCTCGTCCGACGGGCCGGCGTACTTGCCCTTACTCCGCACCAAATGCTCGATTGCCTGAGGAGTGAGACTTAACAAAATCGTATCCAACGCAAAAGGGCGCTGTCAAGCATGGCGCCGGGGCCGCGTTGACAACTCCCCTACCCCGCCGGTAGCATCCGGGCGATTGTCCCAATCCACGCCTGAGGGGGCGCTCGATGTCTCACTTCGACCTGTGTTGTTTCGCGTGCGGCGCGGCGCATCCCGCCGATATGTACTCGCTCGGCTGCGAGCGGTGCGGCGGGACGCTGGACGTGCGTTACACAGCTGAGGCCGCGGGGGCGTCCGGCGGCGAGCCGCCGATGCCCTACCACGACCGTGCGGCGGCGGTGACGCTGGGCGAGGGTGACACGCCGTGCGTGGAGCTGCGGGCGGTGGCGGGGATGCTGGGCGTGCGGCGGGTGTACGGCAAGGCCGAGTACCAGAATCCGACGGGCTCGTTCAAGGATCGGGGCACCGCGGTGATGATGTCGGTGGCCGCGGAACTGGGCGTGACGGCGGTAGTGGAGGACTCGTCTGGGAACGCGGGGGCGTCGGTGGCGGCGTACGCGGCGCGGGCGGGCATCGAGGCGCACGTGTTCGCGCCCGCGGACGCGCCGGCGGCGAAGCTGAGCCAGATACGGGTGTACGGCGCGCACACGCACCTGATCGAGGGTCCACGACAGGCGGCGGCTGACGCGGCGGTGGCTTACTGCGAGGCGCGGGGCATGGTGTACGCCTCCCACAATCTGAGCCCGTACTTTCTGGAGGGGACCAAGACGTTCGCGTACGAGGCGGCGCGGCAACTGGCCGACGATCCGCCGCAGCATGTGGTGGCGCCGGTGGGGAACGGGTCGCTGGCTATAGGGTCGTGGAAGGGGTACCGGGAGCTTGCGACCGCGGGACTGGTCGGGCGCGGGCCGCAGGTCCACGGGGTGCAGGCGAGCGCGGTTAAGCCGGTGGTGGCCGCGTATGAGGGCAGCGCGTGGTCATCGGCGGACGCCGGACGGACCATCGCGGGGGGCATATCGGTGGCTGTGCCGCCGCGCAAGGCGCAGGTGCTGCGGGTGCTGCGGCAGTCGGGCGGCGAGGCGGCGGCGGTGGACGACGCGGATATCGCGCGGTGGCAGCGGCTGCTGGCCGAGGAGGAGGGCATCTACGCGGAGCCGACGTCCGCGGCGGCGTTCGCGGGGCTGGAGGCGCTGGCGGCGCGCGGCGTGGTGGGCGCGGACGACTGCGCGCTGGTGGCGATTACGGGCAGCGGGTTGAAGGACGCGCCGCCGGTCTAGCCCTTCTTCTTTCGCCGCCGGTTGCTCTTCATGTTGGCCCTGGACTGCTCGTAGTAGCGGATGTAGTCCTCCGCCGGGGTGCGGGAGATGACCTCGGCTATCAGGTCGAGGGGGAGGTCGTCGGCGCGCTTGAAGCGGACGCAGGACTTGCCCATGTTCAGCTTCTTGCCGCGCGCGGCATACTCACTCTTGAACCACTCCTCGGTTACCTGGTCGCCGTAGACGTTCATAAGGTAGAGGGACATGTAGTTCTTCTGATTGCCCAACGAGGCGTAGGCGAGCGGGTGGCCGTTGTAGGTCTCGGGGAGCACTTCGAGGGGGATGGCCCAGCCGATCATGCCGTAGAGCATCATTTCCTCGTAGCCGTCGGGGAGGTTGTCGAGTACCACCTGGCGCACCGTCTCCATAGACTCGCGGCGGTCGTCGGGCAGCTCGTCGAGGTAATCCTGGACGGTTCCAGCGTCGCTCTTGACCATAGCACCCTCCTGGTGTCGAACTATCGCCGGGACAGTGTAGGCAATTCGCGGAGCTCGGCGCAAGCCGGGAAAAGGGCAATCGCGGGCTATCCCGTGTCTGGAGCCTGGCGTATAATCCATGCATCTTTTCCACCACGCCACGCGGCGGCGTAGTCGCGCCCGCGTGGACTGCCGGAGTTCGCGGATTGAGATACAGGACGCTTGGGGAAACCGAACTGGTAGTGTCGGAGGTCGGGTTCGGCCTGTGGACGCTTGCTGCCGGGGGCTGGCCGGTGGTGAGCGAGTCGGAGGCGGTGAACCTGCTGGTGAGGGCGTTCGACCTGGGGGTCACGTTCTTCGACACCGCCGACACTTACGGGGACGGCTACGGGGAGACGGTGCTGGCGAGAGCGCTCGGCAGGCAGCGCCACGACGTGGTTGTCGCGACGAAGGTGGGGTACGACATGTACACGACGGTGTTGAGCCCGGATCCGGCGCCGCGCGAGCTGAACTTCGGTCCGCGATACGTGCGCTACGCCTGCGAGCAGAGCCTGCGTCGGCTGAACACGGACTACATCGATCTGTTACAGCTTCACGACCCCACGATGTACACGCTGGAGGACGACGAGCTGTTCGACACGCTGGAGGACCTGGTGCGGGAAGGCAAGATACGATACTACGGGTTCGCGCCGGAACCGAGTGTGCGTTGGGAAGAGGAAGCGGAGGCGGCGATGCGGGAGCGGGGTGGGCACGCGCTGCAACTGGTGTACAACATGCTGGAGCAGCGGCCCGGGCGCGAACTGTTTCCCATCGCGGCGGAGACTAACACCGGGCTGATTGCCAGGGAGCCGCACGCGCGGGGGGCGCTGACGGCGGCGCGGGCCGTGCCGAGCGATGGGGAGGAGTACGAGGGGGAACTGGAGCACGGTGCGCCCATGCCAGGCGAGGGAGAGGTCGCGGGGTTGGGGTTCCTGACCAGCAACCTGGACCTGACGTTGGGGCAACTGGCGATCAAGTTCGCCCTGTCGGAAGCGGCGGTGGCGTCTGCGCTGCCGAACATAGGCGGCGTGAGGCAACTGGAGGAGTTCGCCGCCGCGCCGGACGGGGACGACATTCCCGAGGAGTTCCTGGAGCGGCTGAGGGAGCTGTATGACGAGGGCGCCCTGCCGGACGCGCAGGGGCCGCAGAGCGGCGCGAGGTCCTGAGCCGGGCGGTCAGCTCTCGCCGGCGGGCCTATGATTGGCGTTCCGGCGCGGCCGACCTCCGCGAGGCTCGCCGCCGATCCGGCGGTCGCCTTGCCGGCCTCCGCCGCGGTTGCCGCGATTGCGCCGCCTGGGCATCAGCCGGCGCATCTCGCCCTCTATGAGGCGGAAGTCCCTCTGGGGCAGCAGGTGCAGCACGTCCAAAAAGGCCAGCGGCCAGTCCTCGGGCGCCCATCGCTTGACGTATTCGAGCCTCGGTCCCAGGACCAGGGCGTCGATGAAGTCCCGTTCTTTCAGCACGATGTCGGGGCTTAGGTCAATGCTGTACCGGCGGTGGACCATAGAGCCGTTGGGTTTCCAGATGCTGCGGTCGTCCTCGTAGCACGGGGACGTTACGGTGGCGGTGGCGACCCACTTGCGCAGGTCTTTCACGTAGAAGAGGAATCGGTCGTTCGGCTGCATCCTTTCGGCGCGGCGGCGGTACTTTGGGCCGAAGGCGTATTCGCTGAAGCCTATCTCCCTGGCGATCTCTAAGTTCTCCAGGGTCTCGACTATCATCCAGAAGTTTTTTGCCATTGTAGTGTACCCCGTTCGGGTGGAACAGTTCCTCCGCCAGCGCAAACCGCTCCGGCGGGCGGAGGACTACACGCCCCATTGTACCACGTACCGCTGTCGCCCTTCGGCAGGCTCAGGGGCAGGCTCTCAGCATCCTCTCCCTCGATGGGAGAGGACGCCCCACTGGAAGTCAGCGGGCCTCGCGCAGGACGTTGTACAGGTGGAGGTAGAGCTTGAAGGACTCCCTGGCGAACACGGCGGGGTTGGCGGGCCGTGTGGGGTCGACGTGATTGAAGAAGGAGAACTCGGTGTAGTAGACGTTGCCGCCGGAGCGCATGGCGTCGGCCATGCGCCTCGACTCCTCGGAGGGCACAAGCTCATCCTGGCGGTCGTGCATGATGAGGGTGCGGGCGCGGAGGCGCTCTATGCCGTCGCTCGGGGAGATGGCGGCGAGGTCGGCGAGAGTGCGCTCGGGAAGCTCCGCCAGCAGGTCGTCGGTCTCATCGAGTGCAGGCCCAGACAGCAGGGCGTACACCGCGCGACCCTCGGGCGAGAGAGCCGCTTCGTCTAGGCTGGCGTCTGGGGCGCCGTCCTGGAACCTGGCCGAGAGCAGCGCCCTCTCGTCGGGGTCCGGCACCGACTCGACGAGGTGGGAGGCAACGACCTCCACGCTCAGCTGGTTGGGATCCCAGGCCCTGGAGTCGTCGCCGTAGAAGCGGCTCTCGGCCACTACGGACTTTACGAGGTCCCTGGCGTCGTAGTAGCCGCCGAAGAAGTTGACGAACTGCACCTGGTCGCGTATGCGCTCGTCCTGGGCGGCCACCGCGGCCAGGGACGCGCCGACGCAGAAGCCTCCCATGCCGGCCCGGTCCGGGTCGACCTCCTTCAGCGTCTGCATGTGGTGGAACGCCGCCACCAGGTTTTCGACCTCCTCCGCGGCGACGCGCTTCTGCGTCATCCTGTCGGACCAGGGGATCATCACGACGAGCCCGGCTCGCGCGAGGCCGTTGGCCAGGTTGACGACGCGCTCGTCGTCCTTGCCGGCGGGGTTGACGCCGAGGAAGAGGAGAACCGCGCCGTGTTTGCCGCCGCCGGGGGGGAGGTACAGGTCCGCGTCCTCGAGGTTGCCGCCACTGGCGTATACGACGGGCCGGCGCACAGGCTCGCCGACGAACCACTGCTGCGGCTTGACGGGGATAGCGGGCAGGAGCTGCGGCACCAACAGCAGCGTGTGGGACGCGGTGCGGACCTGGGGAGTAGCGGCCAGCCCGATGCCGAGCGCCACCAGCCAGCCCAGCACAACCAGCTTCAGCAAGCGGGGGCGGCGTGGCAGCATGGCGTCGGTCTCCTTTCGCGGGCGGATCGGCCTTCGCCCCCGCCGGCTTCCCACTCGCGCGGGAATGGCGGCGTTGGCGCGCCTTATGGTCGGCACAGGCCCGGCGTCCCGGCCAGCTTTGACACGTCTCGGAATCGGGTGATAACCTAACCTCATTCACTATACTACAGCTTCTCGTTGCTTTGTCCGCAACCAGGGGCGGGCGAGGGAAGTGTCGCTGCTGCGCCGGCGATCTGCGGTGTGACATGGTCGTGGTCAAGACACTTGGGCGTCTGGTAGGCGGGGCGTTACTCGCCACCGGCGGCTGGAGGCTGGGAGATTACATAAGCACCACCTGGGGGCCGGAGTACTACGTCCACTGGGTGTTCGGCCTGGCGATCTTCGGGGCGCTGCTCGGCCTGGCGGTTACGCCCTACGTGGGAGGCAAGCTGGCGGGCGTGCTGGCTTCCCAGGCTGAGGGCGTGCCAACCTCCCGGCTCTTTTCGGGCGTGGTTGGCGTGGCGCTCGGGCTGCTGCTGGCTCTGCTGCTGGCTATACCGCTGGCGCGGCTGCCGGGCTGGTTCGGCATCGCGCTGCCGGCCGCCCTTTCCATGCTGTTCGCGTACCTGGGCGGGGCGTTCATGCTCTCGCCGAGACGTGACGTGTTCCAGGGTTTCTTTCCGCAGGGTTCCACGGGGGTGTCCATCAACGGGAGTTCGCCCGCGAGTCCGAAGATCCTGCTGGACACGAGCGCGATCATCGACGGGCGCATAGCCGACATAAGCCACACGGGGTTCGTGCTGGGTTGCCTTGTGGTGCCGAACTTCGTGCTGGACGAGTTGCAGCGGGTCGCGGACTCCAGCGACGGACTGCGCCGCAACCGCGGCAGGCGCGGTCTCGAGGTGCTCAACAAGCTTCGTGACGGGAACGGCGTGGAGATAGAGATCATGGACGCCGGCGAGGACGACGGCCAGCAGGTGGACAGCCGGTTGGTGGAGCTGGCCAAGAGTATCGACGCGTCGATCATCACCACGGACTTCAACCTCAACCGGGTGGCGCAGTTCCACGGGGTGACCGTGCTAAACATCAACGAGCTGGCCACCTCGCTGCGGCCCGCGTTCCTGCCCGGCGAGACGTCCACGGTCACCGTGTTGCAGGACGGCCGGGAGGAGGGCCAGGGCGTCGGTTTCCTGGAGGACGGCACCATGATGGTCGTGGAGGGCGGCGCGGAATACAAGGGAAACGATCTGGACGTTGAGATAACGCGCGTGCTACAGACATCGACCGGCTGCATCGTCTTCGCCAAGCCACGGAGAGCCTGAAGGTGTCCCGGAGCGCCCCCGGCGAAACCGGCGGCAGCCCGCCGACCGCGTCGGCCATCGTGGTGGCGGCCGGGCGTAGCGTGCGAATGGGCGGCGCGGACAAGATATTCGATCCGCTTCCCGGCGTGCCGTACAAGCCAGCCCTGGCGTTCGGCGTCGAGGTCCTGGAGGCCAGCCCCCTCGTAGACGCGATAGTGCTGGTGGTCTCGACCGACAGGGTGGCGCGTTGCGAAATGCTGGCGCGCGAACGCGGCTGGGGCAAGGTGGTGGGGGTGTGGCCCGGCGGCGACCGGCGGCAGGACTCGGTGGCCGCCGGGCTGGGACGGCTGGCGGACGCGGAGTGGGTGGTGGTTCACGACGGCGCGCGCCCGTTCCTCACCGCCGATATGATCGCTCGCGGCCTTTGCGCGGCGCGGCTCACGGGTGCGGCAGTGGCGGCCGTGCCTGTGACCGACACCATCAAGCGGGTGGACCCGGACGGGTTCTCGGCGGGCACTCTCGACAGGGAGCGGCTGCGTAGCATCCAGACTCCGCAGGTGTTTCGCCGCGAACTGCTCACCGAGGCGCACGCCCGCGCCGACGGCACCTTCACTGATGACGCCGCCATGGTCGAGCGAATCGGGGGCCGGGTCCGGCTGTTCGAGGGCGCGCGGGACAACATCAAGCTGACCACGCCCGAAGACTACGCGGCGGCGGGAGCGATCCTGGCCAGGCGCGCGGCGGCCGGCGGCGCATGACGACGCGCACGGGCATAGGCTTCGACGCGCACCCGCTGGCGGAGGGACGCAGGCTGGTGATCGGGGGCGTCGAGGTGCCGTACCACATGGGGCTGGACGGCCACAGCGATGGGGACGTGCTGGCGCACGCGGTGATAGACGCCATGCTGGGCGCGGCGGGGCTGGGCGACATCGGGGACCATTTTCCGCCCGGCGACGCGCGATACAGGGGCATCGACAGTCTCGTTCTGGTGGCTCGAACCACGGCAATCCTGGCCGCGCGGCGTTGGCGCGCCGCTTATGTTGATGCTACAATTGTGGCGCAGCAACCCAAGCTGAAACCTCACCTCGGCGGGATGAGCGCGAGGCTCGCTTCGGCTCTCGGGCTGTCCCGCGAGGACGTGAACGTGAAGGCCACAACCACCGACGGGCTGGGATTCACAGGCCGCTCGGAGGGAATCGCCAGCTTGGCCGTGGCCACCGTCGAAAAGATACCATGAGACTGTACAATACCCTGACCGGCGCCAGGGAAGAGTTCGCAACCGCAGACGGCAAAGTCAGAATGTACGTCTGCGGCATCACGCCATACTCGGCGTCTCATCTGGGTCACGCCATGTCGTCCGTCGCGTTCGACGTGGTGCGGCGCTACCTCGAATTCAAGGGATTCGAGGTTATCCACGTCCAGAATTTTACCGACGTGGACGACAAGATGATCCAGGCGGCGGCCGAAAACGGCACTTCCATGAGCGAACTCGCCGAGGCCAACATCGACGCTTACCTCGACGAGATGGACGAGCTCGGGGTGCTCCGCGCGCACCACTACCCGCGCGCCACCGGCGAGATCGACAAGATCATAGAGATCATCCAGGGACTCGAAGGAAAGGGCTGCGCCTATTCCGTGGGCGGCGACGTGTACTTTCGGGTAAGCTCGGACGCGGATTACGGCAAACTGAGCCGAAGGAGTCTGGACAGCCTCATGGCCGGCGCGAGGGTCGAGATCGACGAGTCCAAAGAGGACGAGATGGACTTCGCGCTGTGGAAGTCCCAGAAGCCCGGAGAGCCGTACTGGGACAGCCCCTGGGGTCCGGGCAGGCCGGGCTGGCACATCGAGTGCAGCGCGATGTCGCTCGCGTACCTTGGTGAACGGGTCGACATCCACGGCGGCGGCCAGGACCTGGTCTTCCCCCACCATGAGAACGAGATCGCCCAGTCGGAGTCCTACACCGACAGCGAGCCGTTCGCCCGGTTCTGGCTTCACAACGGGCTGCTGCGGCTGGGCGACGACAAGATGAGCAAGTCGCAAGGCAACATCATCTCGATACGGGAGGCGCTGAGCAAGTACAGTGGCGAGGCGCTCAGGCTCTTTGTTCTCAGCTCTCACTACCGCAGTCCGCTGGTGTACAACAACGGAGCGGTGGAGGCGCAGGAGCGGGCGCTGGACCGGCTTCGCAACGCGCTCAGCCTGGAGGGCGGCGCGGACGGCGACGGTCCGTCGGTCGACGCGGCGCCGTACCGCGAGCGGTTCGTAGAGGCCATGGACGACGACCTGAACACGCCCCGCGCGCTCGCCGCGTTGTTCGACCTGGCCAGGTCGATAAACCGCGGGCACGAGCAGGGCGCCGGCATATCGGGCGCTCAGTCCGAGCTTCGCGAGCTGGCCGGAGTACTCGGCCTGTCGCTGGACGCCCCGGACAGGGGCGAGAGCGCGGACGCCGGACGGTACGTCGAGCTGCTGATCGAGGTGCGTTCCGCTCTCCGGGAGGCGCGGCAGTACGCGCTGGCGGACAGGATACGCGACGGCCTGGCCGAGCTGGGCGTGACGCTCGAAGACAAGCCCCAGGGCACCACCTGGCGCGCAGGGCGCCCGTAGCCCGCACGCGCGGGAAGACGCCCCGGTGAATACCGGACTGATCCGGGACCTGACCCGCCTGCTCGGCTCCGGCAACGTCTCCGCCGACGGCAAGCATCTCGACGACTACGCCGCCGACGCCCTCGGCGACTACCGCGCGTTCGGCGCGGTGCGCCGGCTGTACGCCCGCCCCGCGGTGGTCGCCTGGCCCGCCTCCACCGAAGACGTCTCCCGCGTGCTCAGGTTCGCCAATCGCCTCGACGTGCCGGTGGTGCCATACGGCGGAGGCACGGGTGTCATGGGTGCCGCGGTGTCGAACGACGGCTGCATCGTGCTGAATCTACAGCGCATGGACCGTCTGTGCCGGGTGAGCCGCCGCGACATGACCATCCGGGCGCAGGCGGGAGTGGTTCTGGAGGATGCCGCCGACGCGCTGCGCTCCGAGCGCATGTTGCTGGGGCACGACCCCTGGAGCCGCCCGATCGCCACGGTGGGCGGCGCGCTCTCCACGAACGGCGTGGGATACACCGCGGCGAAGTACGGCTCGATGGGCGACCAGGCGATGGGCCTGGAGGCGGTGCTGCCTGATGGCGAGATCGTTCGCACGGCGGAGGTGCCCAAGCGATCTTACGGGCCATCGCTGGCACATCTGCTCATCGGCACGGAGGGCACGCTCGGCGTCATCACCGAGGCGACGCTGCGGGCCTTTCCGCGGCCTGAGCGGCGCATACTGCGCGCCGTAGATTTCCCAAGTTTCGAGGCCGGTTTCGAGGCGGTCGTCACCATGTATGCCGAGGGCGTCCAACCCGCCATGTTGGATTACGGCGAGGAGCTGTGGCGCGACGGGCAGTCCGTGGAGTCGGACGCAACGGTGTACCTGGCGTTCGAGGGGTTTTCGGAGGAGGCCGAAGCGCACGACGGCAGGGCGATGCGGATATGCGAGGCCATGAGCGGAAGTCCGGCCAGCGAGGGCGAGGCCGAGCACTTCTGGCAGACACGGCATGCGCCGGGTGAGCGCTACCTCCGGCAGGTGCTGCAGAGCGGCGACGTGGCCGGAGCGCGGCGGGCGAGGAGCGAGTACCGCATGGAGTACCTGCACGTCGCGCTGCCCGTGTCGCAGGTGCTAGAGTACCGTCGCCGCTGCCAGGAACTGCTGGGAGAGAAGCGGGCTATCGTGCGGGAGTGGTCGCTGTGGGCGAGGCCGGAGATGCTGTCGTTCCTGTTCCTGGAAGAAGACGACGACGGCGGGCAGACCTCCAGCGGCATGGGCGAAGTCGTTGACAGAACGCTGGCCCTGGCGCAGGATATGGGCGGCACAATGGAGTATTGCCACGGCGTGGGCGTGAAGCTCGCGCACCTGATGGAGCGGGAGCTCGGCTCGGGTATGAACGCCGCGCGCAAGATCAAGCGGGCGCTGGACCCGAACAACATCCTCAACCCCGGAAAGCAGCTTGGCTAGACGCCGGTGACGCGGGAGGTTACGACATGCTGGTTAGCACCACGGAGACGATCGAGGGCAAGCGCATAGTCAGCGTGCTGGGCATGGTGCGAGGCAACACGGTACGCGCCCGGGCGATTGGCCGCGACATCATGGCGGGCTTTCGGAGCATCGCGGGCGGCGAGATTCCGGAGTACACCAACCTGATGTCGCAGGCCCGTGACGAGGCGGTGGAGCGGATGAGCAGGGCCGCGGAGCAGATGGGCGCGAATGCCGTCGTCGGCGCTAAGTTCACCACTTCCGGCATAATGAACGGCGCGTCCGAGATTCTGGCCTACGGCACGGCGGTGGTGGTGGAGTAGGATCGGCGCGAGCTTGCTTAGGACTGGAGGCGTTTCAGACTATCTACTAGTTCACCGACCCTGATAAGCCCGCTCCTTACCATCCTTCTAGGCATCCAGCCTTCGTAGAAGTTGATGTGAAGTGAGTTCGCGAAGTGGAACAGTTCCTGTAGTTGTGCGTCGCCGGCCTCGTCCGCCAATCGATCTATCGCCCGAAAGAGTTCACCATGGCCATCGTGGCGCCAGCCGCGGGCCTCGGCGGCGGCCTTGACCATCTGCGCGGCGGCGCCCCAGCCCTTCTCGGATGCTTGGACTATATCGCCCTCGTGAAAGTATTTCCAGGCCTTCTCCATGAATTCATGGCCGGTGGCGTTGTAGTACTCGATACGTCCTGGTGATGCCATTGATCTCGCTCCAGCTTCGGCGGTCAAGCACAAGCCTTTGGGTTCACGGCCAATTATAGCACGCTGAGTCAGATTAGAACGCGCACGGATGCGCCTACACCCAGGCCGAACTGGTGGGCGGCGTTGCCGTCGCGGACGGCGATTTCGAGGGTGCCGTGGCTGCCGACTATCGCCAGAACGCCATCCGACTCTTCGTAGGAGCGACTTAGGCCCTGGATTCGCGGGCCGCCCACGTCCACCACTACTGCCCTGCCCGCCCCTTCGTCCGCGAGCGCGATGTTGGTGATTAGATTGCCGAAGCGGTCGACGTGGATGACGCTGCCCTCGATTTGGCCGGGGGACTCGGCGGGCGGCGGAAGGTTGAGCCAGACCACCTCGGCTACGGGCGGTCCAAACTCCTCAGGCGGCACTCCCCTCGACAGGTGCGCAGCAGCGGGGGCGAATACGTCGCGGCCATGGAAGGTGTGGCTCACGTCGGGAAGCCGGTAGCGCGGATCGGCGAGTTCGTAGGCGCGGCAGCCTTCCGGCAGCGGGGCGAGTATAGATGAGAGGAACGGCGCGTCGGGGTCATTGGCGGAGCCGTAGCGGGCCAGGACGCGCGTGAGCAGTCCGTTGTTGGGGGCGACGTAGCGGGCGTCGGGGGTGATCAGCAGCAGCGGTTTGCGGTGGCCGCCGACACCGGGGTCGACGACGGCGAGGTGGACTGCGTCGGCAGGGAAGTGGCGCGTGGCCTCGGCGAGCACGAACGCGCCGTGGGCAACGTTCTGCGGTGGGACGTCGTGGGATACGTCCAAAAGCGTCAGGCTGGGTTCGATGCCGAGCATGACGCCCTTCATGGCCGCGACGTAGCCGTCCATCGTCCCGAAGTCGGTGGTGAGGGTAACAATGGGCGGCGCCGCGCGACCGGCGGCGGCCGCCTCAGGAGATCCCAAGCAGGTCCAGTATCCTGGGGCTTGCGCTAATGATGGAGACCAGGATGAACACTACGACCAGCCCGATGGTGAACTGGAAGAGGGTGCGCTCGATGCCGCGGCGGGTGCGGAAGGAGCCCTCGGCGGAGCCGAACAGACCGGTCCCCTGCCCGCGCACCTGGACCAGAATCACCACGGTGAGCAGGATTGACAGAAGTATCTGGATGATGTTGAGCGCCGTCATTTGGCCCCTCGTCCCAACGTTAGGAATGTTCTAGGAATGTTCATTGTAAAGCTCCATTATACTGCGCGCCAGGTTCGCGGAGTCGTGTCCCACGGGGTGATCCGTGTCGATCACGTCGCGGAAGACGATCCTGGCGTGGCGCACGGGGCGACCGTCGCCGACCACGGTGTCGCCGAGGAAGCGGTCGCCGAAGTCGATGGGCCTGCTGTTGGCAATTACGTAGTCCATTATGTCATCGAAGGTGTGGGACTGGATGGCCTCGACGTGGTCTTCGACGTCGAAGCCGTCGGTCTCGCCCTTCTGGGTGGCCACGTTGCAAACGTACACTTTCAGAGCGCTGGATTGCCTCACCGCGTCGGCTATGCCGTCCACCAGAAGGTTTGGCAGCACGCTGGTGAAGAGGCTGCCGGGTCCGAGCACGACGACGTCGCTGTGGCGAATCGCGTCCACCGCGCTCAGGGAGGCGCGGGCGTCGACCGGCTCGATCATGAGCCGCTCTACGGCGCCCCCGCTTTCGCCTATCTGGGACTCGCCGTGGACGACGGCGCCGTCCTTCAGCACGGCGGACAGGGAAAGGCTGTCCGCGGTCGCGGGTATGATGTCTCCGCGCACCGCGAGCACCTTGCTGGAGTGGCTGAGGGCCTGCTCGAAGTCCTGGGTTATGTCGGTCATGGCCACGATGAACAGGTTGCCGAAGCTGTGGCCGCGTAGTCCGTTGCCCCTGTCAAAACGGTACTGGAACAGCTCCTGGACGAGCGGCTCGGAGTCGGAGAGGGCGACGAGGCAGTTGCGGAAGTCGCCCGGAGGCGGCACGCCGAGCTCCTCGCGGAGCCGGCCGGAACTGCCGCCGTCGTCGCCGACGGACACGATGGCGGTGAGGTTGTCGGTGTGCGCCTTCATGCCCCTGAGCAGCCGCGACAAGCCGGTGCCGCCACCGATGACGACGACGCGCGGTCCCTTCTCCCGCGAGCGGCGCGTGTAGATGGTGTCGGCGATTCCGTCGATGGTCTTGGAGGCGAGAATGAGCGGCCCTACGGAGCGGTAGAGGCCGTACACCGCCAGCACGATGACGGCGACGCCCAACGCGAGCATGAACACGCCCTCGAAGTACGACGGCAGGAAGTCGGGAAAGCCGAGAGAGAAGAGCTTGCGCATCAGGAACGCCAGCCCGATGGAGCAGAGGGATATGCCGGCGGCGCCGAGCAGCAGCCAGCGCTTGACGCCCAAGCCAGGGTACAGCAGCTTGAGCAGGGCGTGACGCTGGGACTGCGGCCAGGCAGGCGCGTCTACGGTGGGGGACGCCGGGCGAGTGTCGAACGGGGCCAGGTCGCCGGTGCTGCTCATACTCTCTCGCGCTTCAGCGCGTCGAGCCGACGGACGAGCTCCTCGGAGGCGAGCTGGGGGTTGGCCTTGCCCTTCGTGATTCGCATCACCTGCCCCACAAGGAAGCGCATCACCGCTTCTTTGCCCTCAAGGTAGTCCTCGACCGGCTTGGGGTTGGCGCTGATGGCCTCGGCCACCGCACCGGCTATGGCGTCCGAGTCGCTAATCTGAATCGCGCCTGACTCCTGGGCGATCTCCTCCGGTGAGTCCCCGGTGGAGTACATCTGCTCGAAGACGTCTTTCGCCATGGTGGACGAGAGGACGCCGGAATCGACGAGGCTGACGAGCTCGGCGATCTGCACGGGGCGCACCTTCACGTCCTGGAGGGAGTCGCCGGACAGGTTCATCAGCCTGAGCAGCTCGCCCAGAATCCAGTTTGCGAGGGGCTTGGCGAGGTCGGCGGCAGGCGGAGAGCCGAGGGCTGCCTCGAAGTAGTCGGCGATCTCCCGCGTGGATGTGAGAAGGCCGGCGTCATAGGCCGAGAGTCCGAACTGCGCCACGAATCTCCGCTCGCGCTGGTGGGGGAGCTCGGGCAGCCGCTCACGGACTTGGTCGACCCATGCGGGGTCGATCTCCAGGGGCGGCAGGTCCGGCTCGGGGAAGTAGCGGTAATCGGAGGCGTACTCCTTACTGCGCTGGGAGAGTGTTTCGGCTCGCTCGTCGTTCCAGCCGCGGGTCTCCTGCTCGATGCGGCCGCCGCCTTCGAGTACGGCCTTCTGGCGCTCGGCTTCGAACTGCAGGGCGCTGAAGACTGAGCGGAAGCTGTTCATGTTCTTCACTTCGACCTTTGGGCCGAGCTCGGAGTCGCCCACGGGCCGGATGCTGATGTTGGCGTCGCAGCGAAAGCTGCCCTCCTCCATGTTGGCGCTGCTGACGCCGATGTAGCGAAGGATTGAGTGGAGCCGGGTGAGGTAGGCGCGGGCCTCTTCGGCGGAGCGCATGTCCGGCTCGCTGACGACTTCCATGAGGGGGACGCCCGCGCGGTTGACGTCCAGCAGGCTGTAGCCCTCGCCGAACGGCTCGCTACGGTGCATGAGCTTGGCGACGTCCTCCTCCAGGTGGACGCGGGTGATGCCGACGGGCCTGGTGTGGCCGTCCACGTCGATTTCGAGGCAGCCGTCGTGGGCGATGGGCATGTCGTACTGGGATATCTGGTAGCCCTTCATCAGGTCGGGATAGGGATAGTTCTTGCGGTCGAACTTGGTGCGCCCGGAAATCTGGCATTCCAGCGCGAGGCCGGTGCGCACGACCAGCTCGACCGCCCGCCGGTTGATGACGGGAAGCACGCCGGGCATTCCCAGGCACACGGGGCAAACGACGGTGTTAGGGGCGGCTTCCTGGTATCCGGCGCTGCAGGAGCAGAACATCTTGCTCCTGGTAAGCAACTGGGCGTGGACTTCCAAGCCTATGACAATTTCGTAGTCCATAACGGATGGGGAAAATCTCTCCGAAGCGGCGGGGACGATGGAATATGTGCGGGAAAGTATAGCCCAGCGGAGCGACCAAAGGCAATTCGGCGCGGGTGCTCCTCCCCGCCCGTGATACTAGGAATCGTCGTGTTCGGGCCAGGCGCCGGGGCCGACGAGGGGGACGAAACGGCAGGCGCCGAGCGAGGTGAAGGCCAGTCCATCGGGGGACTTTACGACGCGCATCAACTCCTGGGACTGCATCGATCCGACAGGCGCGACGAGCCTGCCGCCTTCGGCGAGTTGGGCGAGAAGCTCGTTGGGTATCCTGGGCGCGCCGGCCGCGACGACGATGACGTCGTAGGGAGCGCCGTCGGGCCATCCGAGAGCGTCTGTCGCCAGGCGGACCTCGACGTTGTCGCTTCGGAGCGACCTGAGCCGACGCTCGGCGGACCGGGCGAGCGCTTCGATGCGCTCGACGCTGACGACGCTGGCGGCGAGCATGGACAGCACCGCCGCCTGGTAGCCGCTGCCCGCTCCGACTTCGAGCACACGGTCGTTGGGGCGCACACGAGCGGCGCTGAGGGTGAGCGCGACGATGTAGGGCTGGGAGATGCTCTGCCCGTGGCCGATGGGGAGCGCCACGTCCTCGTAGGCGAGGTGCGCGGCCTCTTCCGGCACGAAGAGCTCACGCGGGACGCTCTCCATCGCGCGGAGGACTCGCCTGTCGTCGATCTCGGCGGACAGTCGCTCAAAGAGGCGGCGCTTGGCGGTTTCCACGTTGTCGGCTCCCGCTATTCCGGCCCAGACGGCGCACCGGCCAGACCTTGAAGTAGACTTTGCCCAGTATAGCGGCGCGGCGCACCGGACCAAAGTGACGGCTGTCTGTGCCCCTGGCGCGGTTGTCGCTGAGGACGAAGTACCGGTCGGCGGACAGCGTCCAATCGCGGCGCTCGAGTCCCAGCGAGGCGGGAAGGCCGCCGAGGTACGGCTCCGGCAGGTGGGCGCCGTCGACGTAGAGGGATCCGTCGGCGAGGCGTATCGACTCGCCGGGCAGGCCGACCACGCGCTTGAGGTCGTGGGCCTCCGGTTCGCGGGGGTTGCGCAGCGCGACCACGTCGCCCCTCGCGGGCGCGCGGCGACCGAGGGTGCGGACGAGCAGTAGGTCGCCGGAACGGTATGAAGGTTCCATGCTGCGGCCGCGGATCAGGTAGAGTTTTATCAAGGGGCGCTCCCGGTGTGTGAAGGAGCGCGGGACTTGCGAGAAGCGGTCCGTTCATGTATCTTCATAGCTGAAATCAACCTCAGGAAAGGAAGGAAACAGACATGAATATTGCGTCTGCTATCAAGCGCTTTTCTCCGGTGCGCACAGCGCGCGCGCACTGCGACGTACCTTGCGGCATCTACGACCCGATTTCGGCGAAGATCGCGGCCCAGACCGTGCTGAAGATGGTGGTGCGAATGCAGGCCCTGGAGGAAGGCGACGACCACGTGGCTTTCGCCAACAGTATGGCCCGCTACATCGCGACCAAGGAAGAGCACGCCGAACTGTGCAAGCGCGAGTTGCGGATTCTCTGGGCCGACTACGCCTGGCCCAACATGCCCGAGGGTTTTGACCTGCACGGTTCCTTCAACGCCGCGCTCAAGCTGGCCGGCCAGTGCCGCCAGACAGTTGACTTGGCCGCTTCCGAACAGTTGGTAGCTGCGGTGGACGACATTGCCACTGCATTCTGGGCCACCAAGGGCGTGGAGTACAGCGACCCGCTGGCCGAGGTACGGTTCGGCGCGTAACCCCGGACGACGCCTCCGGCGCCACAGCGCGGCAGGCTGACAGCAGCGAAATGCAGAGGGGCGGCTCTTCGCGTAAGGCCGCCCCTTTTCACGTCCCCTGCTCTACTTGTAGTCCTCGCGGGGCGGGCTGAAGATGTCGAGCGCCATGGACCAGCCGTCCCAGCCGACGAGGCCGTGCTCCACGCCGCCGGGTATGACGTAGGCGTCGCCCTGGCGCAGGCGCTTGGTCTCGCCGCCAATGGTGAAGTCGAACTCGCCCTGGAGCACTATGCCCGCCTGCTCGTGGGGGTGGGTGTGCATGGGGACGACGGCGTTGGGGGCTATCTCGACCATGCTCATCATTATCTTGTCGCCCCACATGGGCCGCAGCGTGACGCCGGGGGCCAAGTCCTTGCGTTGTATCTCCGACGGGTCGTGAAAGTAGGTCACTCTATCCTCCTGTGAGGCCAATCGCCGATGTTCGTTCGCCGCGGCCAGGGCCGCGGCTACAGGCCCGCCCGGCGCTGCGCCTTTGCGTTGGCGATTGACAGGCAGGCGGCTATGAAGTCGTTGACCGGGGTTTCGACGCCGACCTCTTTGCCGATTCTCGAGACGGCGCCGTTCAGTAGCAGCACTTCCAGCGGGTTGCCCGCGTCAAGGTCAATGTACATGGACGACGTGAGCTCTTCGCTGGTCTCCTGAAACTCGGCCATGGTGGATTCCACAAGGTCGTCGTCGAGGGCGACGCCGCTGGCGCGGCCGGCCGCGGCGGCTTCGTGCATCACGCGCCAGGTCAGGTCCAGCGTCTCGGGCTGTGCGAGCACGTCGGTGAAGGACGGCTCGCGGGTGATGCAGACCATGCCGCTGAGCGCGCATATGAACACGAGCTTGTTCCAGAGCGCCTTCGCCACGTCGTTCGACAGCTCGATATCGACGCCGGCGGATGCGAAGGCGTCCCGAATGGCCAGCGCGCGGGGGGACTCGCTGCCGTCGGCCTCGCCGAACACGATCCGGCAGTGGCCGCCAACCTCGGCGATGAGCCCGGGGGCGGCGCGCATGGCGTGGATGTAGGCCGCGCCGGCTATCACCCTGTCGCGTCCGAATGCGGCGGCGAGTTGGTCGGCGCTACCGATGCCGTTCTGAAGGGTGAGGACAGTCGTGTCTGGGCCCACGGCGGGGCGTATGACCTCGATGGCCTGGGGGTTGTGGTAGCCCTTGACGCAGAAGAGGACCAGGTCGGCGGCCCAGCCGGCGGGGACTCGCTCGACGGCGGGGGCGCGGACGGTGTAGTCGCCGGCTGCCACGCTTTCGACACGCAGGCCGTTGGCCTCGATGGTGTCACGGTGCTCGCCACGGGCGATGAACACGACGTCCTCGCCGTTCCTGGCGAGCGAGGCGCCGAAGTAGCCGCCAACGGCGCCGGTTCCCATTACAAGCACGCGCATGAAACGCTCCTTGGGCCGCCATACGTGGGGGCGGCGGGTTGGGGCGGAGTGGTGCGCTCCGCAGAAGGTAATGATATAGGCGAGTGGCGCGCTCCGCAAACACAGGCGTGTGGTGGGGCGTCGTGGGTTTGACAGGCAATCGACCCAACTTTACACTTGGCCGCGTACTACAAATCCGCGAATCCACCAGACGCGCCGCCCGCGAGGAGGCTTGCCATGAAGTTCGGACTACTATACGAGATGCAGCGCCCCCACGAGGACTTCAAGATCGACTACACGGCGCTTATCGAGGAGACGCTGGAGCAGTGCCAGCTCGCCGACGAGGTGGGCTTCGATTACCTGTGGTTCGTGGAGCACCACTTTCTGACCACGTTCTCGGGTTCTTCGGCGCCGGAGGTGATCATGTCGGCGCTGGCGCGGCTGACCAAGCGCATAAGGCTGGGCTTCGGCGTGGTGATTCTTCCGCACCACAGGCCGACGCAGGTGGCGGAGCGCGTGGCGATGGTGGACCACCTGTCCGGCGGCCGGGTGGAGTTCGGCGTGGGCAGGAGCAGCCCGTACGAGCAGCTCGGTATGGGGGTCGATCCCCGGGACACGCGGGAGATCATGGAAGAGTCGCTGCGGATGGTGCCGGAGATCTGGCGCACCGAAGGCAACTTCGAGTGGGAGGGCAAGTTCTACAACATCCCGCCGCGCGAGATATTGCCCAAGCCCAAACAGGACCCTCACCCGCCCATCTGGATGGCGTGCACCCAGCCGTCGAGCTACGAGATGGCGGCGCAGAACGGCATCGGCGTGCTGTCGTTCGGCTCAGGAGCGCCGGCGGGCATGAAACAGTACGTGGACAAGTACCGCGAGGACATCAAGAGCGCGGAGCCGGTGGGTTCGGCGATCAACAACCAGTGGGCGAGCTTCACGCTGGGCCACTGCGGCGACAACAACGCGGAGGCACAGGAGCTGGGCGCGCGGGCGATCAAGGAGTTCTTCGGACCGAACCGGCCCTACTCGTCAGACCGGCACGAGACCTACGAACGGCTGCTGGAGTCGTGGGGCGGGGTGCCGGAACACCTCAAGACGAACTTCGAGCGGTTCCTGGGCGGCGAGCAGGACTTGGGCGGCGGCGGCGTGCCGCGCGCGATGCTGGGCGAGTTGCCGGCGGACCTGCTGTGCGAGCGCGGCGTGATCGTGGCGGGCGACCCCGATAGCTGCATCAACTCGGTGCGAAGGCACGAGGAGATCGGCGCCGACCAGACGCTGCTGATAATGCAGAGCGACCAGATTCCGCATAAGAAGGTGATGCGGTCGATCAAGCTGTTCGGCGAGCAGGTGATACCGGCGTTCGAGTAAGGGGGACTAGAGTTCTCGTCACCCTCACCCTCTCCCATCAAGGAGCGAGGGGCAAAACGGGGGTCAACCCGTTCAACTCCGAATTCGCGCAGATAACGCCCCTGTGAGAAACACCCCATAGCTCTGAACTCGAAGATCTCGCTCGATTGAGACTTCGCATTTCAGTATCACAGCGTCAAACGCCCCTTGTTCCATACCGGAACAAGGGGTTTGGAAATTCAGCGGGATAAGTCGAAAGGAAAAAGCTCATGGATTACAAGCAGCATAAACTACATAAGCTGAGTCAAGAAGGGGTTTCAGAACTGTGTGCAGGTAGATCCGTTGACGAGGCGTTAGCTGGTCGTATCCTGGATGCCCAACTAAACTTCGTGTCACAGTTATTTCAGCCTGAGTTTGCGGAGACATTCGTGGAAGACTGTTTAGCACTCCAACAAGAAGCACTATCAGTGCTTGGTTCATCTCATCAGCTGTCAGTTCCGTGTCAGCCGCAACGTTCTGATCAGTCATCATATTAGCCTTCCGCTTTAGGACGCAGAGTTTCATCTCTGCGTCCTCTTCCGCTTATTCGTGTCGACATTTCCCTGCTAGTAGAATAGTGACATAGTTTGGAAAGTAGTCGATTACCATTCTTTCTGACCACGCAGCTCCCACGTATTCCATGTTTCGATCAAGAATATCTTCCTTGCCCTTGGGCCATTCGCTTCTGATGTATGTCACTACAGCGTGACCTCTGTTTCTTTGAGGTATGTTATCAAATTCCAAAACCAAAGTGTATCGCTCATAGCAACGTAGATCGTTAATTCGCAGTTCTGCGCCGTCATCAAAATCCCCCAGAACAACGGACTCAGTTGTAAGTTCATTGCTAATAACCATTAGAACGTTATGTCTTTCGGCCATAGTTTCGAGTTCCGGTGAATGAAGAAGTCCGGGGGCGAGATTGTTGTTCTCCTTACGCGCAATGTTAATGGCGTCCCGTATTTGTTCTGAAAATGAAGGAATCGGTGTGGGCGTCAAGGTGGGAGTCGGAATCGCTGTCGGAGTCGGCGTTTTAGTTGGGATGGGTGTGAAGGTAGGCACGGGTGTTGGTGTTCTCGTATGAGTTGCAGTCGCCGTATGAGTTGCAGTCGCTGTTGGCGTAAAGGTCGCTGTCGGAGACGGAGTTGACGTATACGTCGCAGTTGCTGTCACAGTCGGCTCCGGTGTTTGTGTAGCGGTAGCAGTAGGTGTGTGAGTCGAGGTCTCTGTCGGAGTTGCGGTTGGTTCGGGAGTCGGTGTAGACAAAGCAGTTGCTGTTGGCTCCGGCGTTGGCATGGGTACTGATGTGGACGTGTGAGTCGGCAAGGCCAAAGCTATAGCAGCCTGAACTGTTGCTTCGATGTTTGGCGTCGGAGTTGAAGCCATCGGCTGTTGACAGCCCACCGAACATACTCCAAGCAATCCAGCCACCGTCAAGACAAGAAAATACCTGCGGACGGACTGCTGAATAAGCCTTAACATAGAGACGCCCTCCTGTGGCAGCGCGGGCTTCCCAACCACGAGTCACCCATGTCATGCGAGCCACAAGAGGGCACGAGGCCCACACGTCTCGCATGACGTGAGAAGGTACTCTGTGGTTGGGAGCAATCTGACCATAGCACAGAGAACGGACACCTGCAACAAAGTGTCACGCAGGACATTGACACCAGCGAGGTCAGGAGTTAGGCTGGTATCAGGTTCGTCAGTCAGCCTTCACAAACGCCCTCGAACCCCGACGCTGTAATCGAAAGCGCCGGGGTTCGTTGCGTAATCAGACCGAAACAGTTTGCTTAGTGAACTTAGGAGGAATAGCGTGATGATTTGGTAGCCATACGCAGCAAGGCCACCAAATCGTCAATTGCAAGTTCGCGATCTGGTGGCCTCTAGTCACGCGAGGGGATAAACTCGATGACTGTCACTAAGATTACGACAACGCACGTAGCTCCGCAAGTGTCCTACGAGTTTGAAACCGAGATTATCAACGCCGTTAACGTAACTGAATTACTGAGAGTGCTGAACGCTTACAGGGCCAAAGGTGGACGCCGAACCTATGCCATCGAAGCGTTTTGGCGAGCGTATCTAATGAGGTATCTGCTGAACCTGTCGAGCATCAACGAGTTGCATCGCAGATTGGAAAATGATCTGTGCTTGCGGCAAGTATGCGGCTTTGACAAGCTGCCCGAACGGAGAACGTTCAATAGATTCGTCGAACGATTATCTGATCATCCAGACTTGGTGCGTAAAGCAATGGCAGACTTCACAGAAAGACAGAAGGTCTTGCAGCCAGACTTAGGAAAGAAAATCGCTATAGATTCTTCCGTTGTCGAATCGCATAGCAATCCAGATAAGAAGTCCAAGATTACAGGTCAAGTCTCTGATCCCGAAGCGTCCTGGACAAGGAAACCAGACAACAAAGGTGTTATGAAGTGGTGGTTCGGGGACAAACTCCATCTGATGACAGACACTGACTCACAGTTTCCTTTGGCGTTCAGTGTGACGACAGCGAAAAGCTCCGACACCACAGAGTTGCCTAAGCTGCTGGAGCAGGCCGAGAACCAGTTTGATTGGTTCAAGCCCCAGTACGTCATAGCTGACCGAGGCTACGATAGTGAAACGAACCATAAGGCCATCCTCGACAAAGGCGGGGCGTTTATCTGTGGGATGCGCCATTACAAACGCCCACCGAAGAAGAAGCCTATGTTCACGAAGAACGGCAATCCTTTCTGTTTCGATGGTAAGGCCATGAGATACGTCGGGACAATAGACGGGAAGCACTACTTCCAGTGTTCTGCTCATCCGGGAAATCCTCGGTGTCAGGCTCATGCAGTAGTAGACTGGCGTACTGAGGCCAATCAAAGAGTGTATGGCCCTGTGTTCCGAGGCAGTCGTGAATGGAGAAATCTGTATAGACGTAGACAAAGTGTAGAGCGGATTTTCAAATCTGCGAAAGAGTTTCGAAGCCTAGAGAACCACTACATCAGGGGCTTGAAACAGATGACGTTGCACGCAGCAATGAGTGTCTTGACTTACGCCGCGACTGTATTTGTCCAAACTCGCGCCAAGTCCGACAGGCCCCGCTGGATGGTGAAGAAAGTGGCGTAACAGCTTGACATTCAACAGAGAGGAACCCCATAACAAGTACAATTGAAAACTTGACCAATGCGGAACAAGTGAGCTATCATAGAGATGCAGGGTTGTTATCCCCTCTCTGTGACAGCTCCCCTACCGTATTGCAATTGGCGGTAGGGGAGCCTTAGTCTCAGTTTCTGTCCTTTTACTGTCTCAATCCAGGGCAGCCAAGATGAGTCAAATTAGCCCGTGAGTTTTGTCCCTTCAAAGACGCCTTGCGACGGATTCAACGCAAAATCGAGGTTATGTCCCTCCCTCCATCAAGGGAGAGGGGACGAATCTGGGTTGGCCGCGCTAGTCCTTCAGCTCGATGAGCACGTTCATGTAGCGCGTGTCGGAGTTGTTGATGACGCGGTGGACCTGGTGGTCGCCGTGGTAGCGCCAGGTTCCGACCTCTGACGGGTTGTTCGCGGTCTCGCCGTCTTCGTACTCCGACGTCAGGCTGCCGCCTTCCACGACCACGGTCACGTAGTCCCGCCCGTGCAGGTGCCAGTCGCTGGCCTGGCCCGGCTCCACTATCAGATTCCAGATCTTAACGCGATCGTTTTCGAACAACACCCTTGTCGCTATGTCCCCTAGCGGCGCGTCTCCTCTGGGCATGTGACACCTCCAAACCGATTGTTTTGCGCTCCGTCCGCCGCGGGAGAGGGCGTGGGTCAGAAGCCCAGTCCCCTCTCCTTCAGGCTGACAAAGCCTCGCGAGCCTATTATAACGTGGTCCAGCAGGTCGATATCCATCGATTCGGCGCTGGTGCGGATGCGACGGGTTACGGCGACGTCCTCCGGGCTGGGAGTGGGATCGCCGGACGGGTGGTTGTGGGCTATCACGATGGATGGGCAGTTTTCGCGGATCGCGGGGCGCAGCACCTCGGCCACTCGCACCGCGGCGGAGTTGACGCTGCCCTTGTAGACGGTCTCCTTGGATAACACCTTGTTCTTGGTGTTGAGCAGCAGCACGTAAAGCTCCTCCTGCTTGAGGCCGGTCAGCGTGGACCCGAGCTCGTTCACCACGTCCTGGGGGCAACTTATGGTCCTTCGCATAACCGGCTCGGCGTCGGCGACCCTGCGTCCGAGTTCGACGGCGGCCAGTAGCTGGCAGGCTTTGGCGTCGCTGATGCCCTTGAGCTCGCAGAGCCTGCCGAATGCCACGTCGGACAGGGCACTGACGCCGCCGACCTGGGCCAGAAGCTGTTGGGACAGGGCGACCACGTTTTGGCCCTTGATTCCGGTGCGGAGCAGAATGGCCATCAGCTCGGCGTCGCTCAGGTACCTGGCGCCGACCTCCCTGAGCCGCTCGCGCGGCCTCTGGTCTTCCGGAAAGTCAACAATGCGCGCATGATACGTTACTCGGGCTTCCTGACCAACCAATCGACCGCCTCCATTTCGTTCGCGGCGTGTACGCCGCGGGTCTGTTTTGAACATTCTGGCACACTTTAGCATAAACGTTCGGGGTTCGCAACTCTGACAAAGTGCTTGTCGGCGAACGGTGCGCTTGACAGCCGCCGTGCGGGACATAGAATAGGCCGCACGGGGAGAGGAGTAGCGATGCGGGTGAAGTACTTTCCCAACACCGATACGTTGCTGATAGACTTTGCCGATAGAGACATCGCCGAGACCACGGACATCAACGAAAATGTCCTCGTCGAACTCGATGAGCATGGCGGGTTGGTCAGCATGACCATCGAACACGCCAAGGCCAGCGTGAACATCGAGGACTTCACTTTCCAGACGGCGGGACAAGAGAGCCTTTAGCAACCACGGCGCGGCCGACGAGGATAATTCGCAATGATCGACAGAGACCGGCTGGTGGACACGTTCGTGGAACTGGCGAAGATCGACAGCCCCTCCAGCGAGGAGGAGGAGATTGCGCAGCACCTGGTCGCGACGCTGGAAGGGCTGGGGCTGAGCGTCGCGAGAGACGCCTACGGAAACGTCATCGGCACCGACGGAGAGACGGACGGTGAGACCGAGTTCGTGCTGCTTTCGGCGCACATGGACACCGTGGAGCCGGGGCGCGGCATCGAGCCGATAGTGGAGGGCGACCGCATACGCACGAACGAGACGACCATACTGGGCGGCGACTGCAAGGCGGGCGTGGCCGCGGTGCTCGAGGCCATCAGGTCCATCAAGGAGGACGACGTTCCCCACGTTCCCTACCAGGTGGCGTTCACACGCGAGGAGGAGATTGGGCTGGTGGGCGCCCGCAACCTCGATTTTTCGATGATCGACGCCAAGTGGGCGGTGGTGTTCGACGGGGAAGGGCCTCCGAGCCAGATTACCTCCTCTAGCCCAACGTACATAGGGTTCGAGTTCGAGATAACGGGACGCGCGGCACACGCTGGCGTGGAGCCGGAAAAGGGTCTGTCGGCCATACGCATGGCGGCGGAGCTAATCACACGGCTGCCTCAGGGGCGGTTGGACGACGAGACGACGTTCAACGTGGGCACCATAGAGGGGGGCACGGTGCGAAACGCGGTGCCAGAGAACGTCACCGTGACCGGCGAGTTCAGAAGCCGGAACCTGGAGGCGCTGGACGCCATCCAAGTGCAGCTAGACGACGCGCTGCGACAGGTGCGGGAGCTGTACCCGCAGGCGAAGATAGACGTTCACGTCCACACCGAGTTCGAGACTTACACGCTGACGGAGGACGATCCGGCAACGGTGCACGTGATGGGCGTGCTGCGCAGGCTGGGGCTGGAGCCGTCGCTGCGACCCTCCGGCGGCGGCACGGACGGCAACGTGTTCCGTACGCACGGCATCAGCTCCGTGGTGGTAGGCATGGCCGACCACGGTATGCACACGGTGCGCGAGTACGTGACGATTCCCGACCTGGTGGACGCCGCCCACCTGTGCGAGAGTGTTTTACGGGAATGAACCTGCCGTCGATTCGCACTTCCCGGCGGCGCTCCCAACCGCCCTACCCTCGCGGTCAGAACTTGACGGAGTAGCGCACCGTGCGCATCGATCTGGCCTACGGGCGTGGCGTGCTGCCGGTGGAGTTGCCCGACGATCACACCACCGTCATCGAACCCCACTTCGCGCCCGGACTGCCCGACCCCGCCGGCGCGCTGCTGGCCGCCATTCGCAATCCCATCGGCTCGCCGCCGCTGAGCCGGCTGGCCCGCTCCGCCGAGAGCGTGGCCATCGCCGTTTGCGACGTGACGCGGCCAATGCCCAGCAAGGCCGTGCTGCCTGTGCTGCTGCGCGACCTGTCGCACCTGCCGCCGGAGCGGGTGAAGATACTGGTGGCGACCGGCACGCACCGGGCGAACACGACCGCCGAACTGGAGGCGATGCTGGGGCGGGAGGTGGTGGCGAGCTATCCGGTTACCAATCACGACGCCTTCGACGCAGAGAACCTGGTACGAGTGGGAGATACGGGTGGCGGGATTCCGATATGGCTCAACCGGCATTGGGTGGAGAGCGATCTGCGGATCACGACCGGGTTCGTGGAGCCACATTTCTTCGCCGGTTTCAGCGGCGGTCCCAAGATGGTGGCGCCTGGACTTGCCGGTTTCGAAACGACCATGCGGCTGCACGACGCGCGCATGATTGGAGACCCGCAGTCCACGTGGGGCGTGACGGAGGGCAACCCGATACACGACGCCATACGAGAGATCGCACGGCTGACGGGCGTTGGGTTCAGCGTGGATGTCACAATCAACCGCGACCACGCCATCACGAGCGCCTACGCGGGGGAGCTGTTCGCCGTGCATGCCGCCGCGTGCGACGACGCGCGTCGCCGGGCGATGCGAGCCGTGAGCCGGCGCTTCGACGTGGTCGTGACGACGAACAGCGGCTACCCACTGGACCAGAATCTCTACCAGGCGGTCAAGGGGATATCGGCGGCGGCGCAGGTGGTGAGGGACGGCGGAGCCATCGTGTGCGCCGCCGAGTGCGCGGACGGTGTGCCAGAGCACGGAGCGTACAGGGATATTCTGTCCATGGGGGAAAGTCCCGTCCAGCTACTCGACGCCATTCAGTCCCGCAGGATCGAGCGCCACGACCAGTGGCAGGTGCAGATACAGGCGCAGATTCAGCAGCGGGCGGACGTGTACGTGAAGGCTGAGGGCGTGACGCACGACGAGGTGCGGGCGGCGCACATGCGGCCCATCGATAGCGTGGGGGATACCGTGGCGGGGCTGCTGCGCGGTTACGGGCCGGGGGCGGCGGTGTGCGTGCTGCCGGAGGGGCCGCAGACGATTCCGTATGTGAGGACATCCCCATCCTAGCCTTCCCCCTGCGAGGGGCAAGGGACTTGGCGCCACACCCACTCCCTGGATTCCGGCTCGGTGGCCGGAATGGCGGAAGCGGGCGAGGGAGAAAGGACTGCTACTCGGCGGCGATGAGGTCCTTGGCGAGGGGGATGACCTCGGCGGCGACGCGGCGGCATTCCTCGACGTGGGGGAAACCGGAGAGGATGAACTCGTCGATTCCGAGCCGCCAGTAGTGGAGGAGCTCGTTGGCGACCTGTTCGGCGTCGCCGACTATGGCGGTGCCACAGTTGACCCTCACGGTGGATATGCCGTTCCAGAGGCGCTCGCCTACGCGGTGGTCGGCGACGATCTGGGCCTGCGCGCGCTGGCCCACCATGGCCGTGCCCGCGAACTGGGCCTGGCGTTGCTCTCTAACCGCGTTGGCTGCCTGGGACAGGAGATCGCCCGCGGCGTCCCACGCCTGCGATTCGGTGTCTCGGACTATCAGGTGCGTGCGGAGGCCGAAAGAGGCGGACCTGCCGGCCTCGTCGAACTTGACGCGGGCGCGGTCGAAGAACGGCCCGAGCACGTCGCGCGGCAGAATCCAGGCGAGATAGACGTCGGACTGGCGGCCGGCGAGTTGGAGCGCGGCGTCGGAGGCGCCGCCGAGGTAGAACTTGGGGCCGTCGCCCACGGGACCGGGGGAGCAGAAGGCGCCGTTGAGGTTGACGTGCTCGCCCTCGAACATGGTGGGGCCGTCTGACGTCCACATGGCGCGGCAGGCGGCGATGAACTCCTCCGCCCTGGCGTAGCGACTGGCGTGGTCGCTGGTCTCGCCGAAGCGTTCGAAGTCCCCCTGTATGCCGCCCGGCACAATGTTGATGTCAATGCGACCGCCGGATATCTGGTCCAGCGTGGCGGCCATCTGCGCGAACAGGCCGGGCGAGATGAAGCCGGGCCGGAGCGCGATCAGGATGCGTATGCGGCTGGTGACGGCGGCGAGGGCGGTGGCCATGGTCCAAGTCTCGGCGAGCGGCTCGCCCTCTTCGAACAGGCCGTTGGCGAAGCGCGTGGGTATGAGCAGGGAGTAGAAGCCCTCGTCCTCGGCGGTCTGGACGACCTCCTTGAGATAGTCGAACGTGGGCGGGCGCTCGGCCTGAAGGGTGCCGATGTGCTCTCCGTCGCCGTCGATGGGTATGAACCAGGAAAACTTGGGATCGGGCCTGTCGTTCTGGCTTGCCACTGTGTCACCTCGGCGAAGCGGTATGAGGGTTGGCGGGATTTCGGCGTAGTCTAAGTGTGGCAAGTTTTGGTGTCAAGAACGCGCCCAGGTACCCCGAAAAAACCGTCACTTTCCCGCGCCATCCGTTCCCATTGGTGATCCATCCATCCTCATCCAAGCCCCACCGGATCCCATTCGTGCGCCATTTCTCCCCACCAATCCGCCCTCAGACCCGAATTTTCGACACCCTTCTTGAAATATACGCACATACGTGCTATCATCGCACACGGTATAGGCGGGCCGCAAACCCGCCCGCGGGACCGACCCCGCGCCTTCCCAATGTCCCTTCCCCCTTGACGGGGGAAGGTTAGGATGGGGGTGACAGGTAGGGGCGTCCCCTGTGGCAGTGAAGAAACGGCTGTGCGGCCCGTCCGCCCCGTGTCCTCTTCTGCCACGCGGCGCGACACTTATGCCCTGAATTGCCCACTCCAGCATTACAGAATTGAGCGGCGCCACCGACACTCCCAGCTACGAGCCTCACAGAATGTCGCAGAATCTAACAGATTTTGCGTTGCCGCATTTCGATGAGTCCCGGCTCCCTCGGCCATCATTGACATTCTCTAGTCGTTTTGGTGTAATTTGCCGAAGTTTTGACTGGTTCGGCCTCCACGGGCTGGCCCACAAGTCGGAAGTCCGAAAGGAGGAGGACATGACCTTCAGATTGCCGAAAGCACTGGTGCTCATTGGCGTTTTGGCCGCATTCGCACTCTTCGGCGCGATGGCGTGCAGCGCCTCGGACGACGAGGAGGACGAGGTGACCGAGCCTACTGCGGTTCGGACCGTTCCGACGCCCCCGGGCTTTACTGAGCCTACTCCTACGACCGTGATGGTGCAGGAGGCGGCGCCGACGCAGGCCCCGTCCATGGCGCCAACGGCCGCTCCCGCGGCGGCGACGGCAGCACCGGCGCCAACTCAGCCCGCGGCGATGATGGAAGGCAACTTCGGCGGCACGCTGGAAGCCAACCAGGGCGGCAATCCCTTCACTATGGACACCATGTCCGACACCATCAGCGCCGTGACGCATCCGGCCAACCAGATGATGGAGCAGCTATTCGCGCTGAACTCCGCGCTGGACGCCAAGCCTATGCTGGCAGAGTCGTTCGTCGCCGAGGACGGCGGCGCGACCTGGACGTTCACCATTCGCGAGAACGTGCCCTTCCACGACGGCCAGATAATGGACGCCGACGACGTGGTGGCGTCGCTGGACCGCTGGTTCCACTGGGACACGGTGTGGGGCAAGCGCATCCTCAACCTGCTCGACTCGATAGATGCGACGGACTCCAAGACGGTGCAGATCAAGCTGACCGAGCCGTTCGCGCCCATGTTGGCCGCGCTCAGCATGTCTGAGGCGCGCCAGGCGGTGATTCACCCTGCCGACGTCATCGCCAAGTACAAGTATAAGGACATCGCGGAGGGTGAGGAGAAGCCTCGCATCGAGGATGCCGACATCATCGGCACCGGGCCGTACAAGTTCGTGGAGTGGGTTGCGGACGTGAAGATCGAGATGGCCCGCCACGAGGACTACGCCGAGCGGGACGAGCCTCTCAGCTTCCACGCTGGCAAGAAGACTCCGTGGTTCGACGGCATCGACATCAACATCGTGCCCGATGCCGGCGCCAGGCTGGCCGGTCTTCTATCTGGACGCTACGACATATCCAGCCCCGGATTGGACCAGATAAGCACCCTCGAGGACGACCCCGAAGTAGAGCCGTTCATCGCGATGACCGGCCGGAACGAGTCAACGTTTAACGCCACAATACCGCCGTTCGACAACAACCTGATGCGGCAGGCGGTGGCCTGGACGCTCAATCCCAAGCAGATCCTGCAGGGCCGCGCTCCGGAGGGGCTCTATGAGCTCAACCAGAGCCCGTTCTACAAGTTCCAGACCACTTGGTGGCGCGACACGGGCTGGGACATCTACAGCGAGGTTGACCTCGACAAGGCGAAGGCGCTGATCGAGCAGGCGGGCTACGAGACTCCCGTCGATATCAAGTACATCTACAATCCGCCGGAGCAGTCCAGTGGCGGCCGAGCGACCCTGGTAGTGATACAGCAGCTCGAGGACAGCGGCCTGTGGAAGGTGAACGCCGAGGAGAACACCTGGCCCATCCACGTGCAGGTCCGCTGGGAGAAGCAGCACAACATCATGTACAACGGGTTTAACCCGTTCTACCAGACCGACCTGCTGGCGCCAACCTGGAACGACTGGGAGCACCCAGCCAGCGGCTTCCTGAAGGCCGACAGGCGCATCGAGTTGATGGCTCAGCGTCAGCGCACCACGGACCCGGCGGAGGTCTCTCGCATAGCGGACGAGTTCGCCGAGTGGTGGTGGGACGACGTCCCGCTGTTCTCGTGGGGCAACTTCGCAACGCTGGTTGGCGTTCGCAAGAACGTTCAGAACTACACCTACTCAGGCAACCCGGTGTACTTCGGCCTCTGGTTCGAAGATATACCCGAAGACAGGTAATCTCGAAGTCGACGCGCCTCGGCTCCGAGGTCGGGGCGCGCGGACCTCTGGGACGGTGCGCAACTGGCCGGCAGCCGGCCCGGAGGCAGACTGGAGCACATCTGGGACCCAGGCACACAAGGAGCCTGAAATGAATCTCGTCATCATCAATGGCAGCGTCCACACGATGGACTATCGCGACACCCTGGCCGAAGCGGTCGCCATAAAGGATGGACGTGTCGCCGCCATTGGCTCTAACGACGAGGTTAAGGACTTCCGCAAGCCGGGCGTCGCTGTCATAGACGCCAGGGGCAAGACGGTGCTGCCGGGTTTCATAGAGCCGCACAACCACCTGGCCGGTTACGCGACGTCGCTGCTGGGAGTCGACGCGACGACCACGCGTGACGTGAGCATAAGGGACGTGTTGCAGCGGATACGGGAGCGCGCCCAGAACACGCCCCCGGGAGACTGGATCCTGGCGCGGGGGTTCGACCAGTCGGCGGTGGCTGAGATGCGTTTCATGACGAACGCGGACCTGGACGAGGCGACGACGGACCACCCAGTGTTCGTGTCCACGCGGTACGGCCACGTGGCGATGGCGAACAGCTACGCCATGCGGCTGGGAGAGGTGCACTCGGAGATGCCGGACCCCGCCGGCGGGCGGGTGTACCGCTATCCAGGCACGGCTGACCCCAACGGCGTGCTGGGCGAGATGCCGGCGCAGGACCTGGTAACGAGGCACATTCCAGCCTACACGCAGGATGAGCTGCGCAGCTCGTTCATCCAGGCGGTGGAGGACAACCTGAAGGTTGGGGTGACGTCGGTGCAGGACGCGGCGGTCAGCAACCGGCGCGGCTCGAACGGTTACGAGTTGTACAACCGCATGTACGACGAGGGACACCTGAAACTGCGCGTCAATATGTTCATCCACTACAACCTGCTGAAGGAGATGGACTACTCGGTAAAGACGGGGGACGGTGACGAGTGGCTGCGCGTGGCGGGTTGCAAGATAGTGTCGGACGGCTCCATACAGGGAATCACTGGCGCGCTGCGCTCGCCCTACTGGTGCGACCCGAACGAGTCGGCGTGGCTGATCTATGAGCAGGAAGAGCTGAACGAGATGGTGCTGGACCTGCACCAGCGGGGCAACCAGGTCATCATCCACGCGAACGGGGACGCCGCGATAGACGAGGTGCTGAACGCATACGAGTACGCGCTCGCGGTGAAGCCGGACCCGAACCAGCGTTTCAGGGTGGAGCACTGCCAGATGTGCTGGCCCGACCACATCAATCGAATGAGGCGCCTGAACGTAATTCCCAACTACTTCGCCAACCACATATACTACTGGGGCGACCGGCACCGGGACATCTTCCTGGGGCCGGACAGGGGCCCACACATCAGCCCGGTGGGGGCGGCCATCCGGGCGGGACTGCGGCCGCTGCTTCACTCGGACAGCCCGGTGACGCCGGTGAATCCGCTGATGTGCGTGCAGAGCGCCGTGAGCCGGATGACGGATACGGGCGACGTGCTGATGCCGGAGCTGCGGGCCCCCGTGCAGGAGTCGCTGCGGGCGGTAGGCTCGAACGCGGCGTTCGGCGCGTACGAGGAGCGCCTGAAAGGTTCGCTGGAGGTGGGCAAGCTGGGAGACGTGGTGATCCTGGACTACGACCCGTTCGTGGAGGCGGGACATACGCTCAGCGGCATAGGGGTAACCGCCACAATCGTTGGCGGCCAGGTGATGTACGCCTCGCAGGAGTTGTCGATTGGCTAGTAGCGTTCTCTGGGTTCCCGCTTTCGGGGGAACGACGTACAGGGGGCAGGCCCCGGCGGGAGGTACAGCTTGACCGCGTACATCATCCGGCGGATCATCGCCGCCGTGCCCGTGCTCTTCTTCGTTGCGCTGATCTCGTTTCTCATGTTCCGGCTCACGCCCGGCGACCCGGCGGCGGTGCTCGCGGGTGAGAACGCGAAGCTGGAGGACATCGAGCAGCTCAGGGTCAATCTGGGGCTGCACAGGCCGTTGCACATCCAGTTCGCGCTGTTCATCGGGCGAATGTTCAAGGGGGACTTCGGCGAGTCGATTTTCCTGAATAAGCCGGTGCTGGAGGCGGTGGTCGACCGGATCGAGCCGACGTTGTCGCTGGCGATCGCGTCGGAGATCATCGCGCTGGGCTTCGCGATACCAATTGGGATACTGGCGGCGTGGAAGGCGAATACGTTCGTCGACCAGGGGTTGATGTTCTTCGCGCTGCTGGGCATCTCCATACCGGCCTTCTGGCTGGGGTTGATGCTGATATTCGGGATAGGCGTGGAGTTGAAGTGGCTTCCGGTGAGCGACTTCAAGTCGATAATCAGCGACGGTCCGGTGGACTTCTTACGCCACATGATCATGCCCGCGTTCGCGCTGGGCTTCCTGCGTATGGCGCTGGTGGCCAGGCTGACGCGCTCCAGCATGTTGGAGGTGCTGCGCGAGGACTACATCCGGACCGCGTACGCCAAGGGCCTGGCGTCCAAGGTGGTGCTGATGCGCCACGCGATGCGGAACGCGCTCATCCCAACCGTAACCATATGGGGGCTAGGCATGGCGGGCGTGCTGAGCGGCGCGGTGGTCATCGAGACCGTGTTCACTCTTCCAGGCCTGGGACGCCTCATCGCAGCGGCGCTCATCAACCAGGACTACCCCCTGATCCAAGCTGTGCTCATGCTGGTTGCAGGGCTGTTCATCGTTTTCAACCTGATAGTGGACATTCTGTACGCATACATGGACCCGCGCATACGCTACTAGACGGAGGACCAGTTGGAACTCACCAGCACTGAAGCTGTATCTCTCCGGCGGCCGCTCAAGGAACGACTCAAGCGCAACTTCCAGAGGGTGTGGGCCAGCACCTATATGCGCTACGGCGCGGCCATCCTCATTGTACTCAGCCTGGTAGCTCTGTTCGCTGACGTGCTCGCCACGCACGAGGCCACGCGGCTCTATCCGGCAGAACGCCTGCAAACTCCGTCTCTCTCCCACTTCTTCGGCACGGACAACCTGGGGCGGGACGTGTACAGCCAGACGCTGGCGGGGGCGCGGCTGTCGTTGTTTATCGGCGCGGTCGTGGTGGCAATCTCCATACCGGCTGGTACGGCCATAGGCATGGTGTCGGGCTACAACCGCCGCGCCGACGCGGTGATCATGCGGATAGTGGACGGGCTGAGCGCGTTCCCGTCGCTGGTGTTCGCGCTGGCGCTCATGGCGGCGCTGGGGGCGAGCGTGATAAACGTGATAATTGCGTTGACTGTGACCTACCTGCCGCGCACGGCTCGGATCGCCCGCGGCTCCACGCTCGCCCTGCGCGGGCTGATGTACATAGACGCAGAAAGGGCCATCGGCTCGTCCGCGCTTCGCATAATGCGCTATCACATCCTGCCGAACATCATGGCGCCCATACTGGTGCTAGCGTCGTTCACCTTCGCCACGGCCATACTGGTGGAGGCGGGACTTAGTTTCCTGGGCGCGGGCGTGGGCGCGGACGTACCAAGCTGGGGCAGGATGATATCCGACGCACGGGAGACCATCAACAGCCATGGCTACCTGATGGTGTTCCCAGGCGTAGCCATCGCCATAACCGTGCTGGGGCTGAACCTGCTGGGCGACGGTCTGCGCGACGTGCTGGACCCGCGACTGCGCGGGCAGTTCCGGGCGGGCGTGGACTAGGGGCGTCTCAACACCCCCATCCTAACCTTCCCCCTAAAGAGGGGGAAGGGACAATTCGGAAGGCCTACTTGTTTTGCGTATCCCTGTTAGCCCTCATGGGGAAAGGGACTCTTGGCAGGTTTGACCTACTCAGCCTATGGAGAGCTCGTCGTCGTTGTGCATGACCTGGCCGCCCACGACGGTGGCCGCAACTTCGATCTGGCCGATGTCTTTCGGCGCTTCGGCGAACGGATCCTGGTTGAGCACCACTAGGTCGCCGAGCTTGCCCAGCTCAAGGCTGCCCTTGACGTCTTCCTCGAACGAGCCTCTCGCGGCGTTGACGGTCATGGTCTCGATGGCCTGGCGGACCGTTATGCGCTCCGGGTCGTTGAGTATCTCACCGGAGCTGGTCACGCGGGCCGCGGCGCTCTGAATGCAGAAGAGCGGGCTGACGGGCGTGACCGGGCAGTCGGAGTGCAGCAGGGGCTTGATGCCCGCCTGGACCGCCGAGCCTACGGGGTCGAGGTTGCGGACGCGGTCGGGGCCGAGGAACCGGTCGCGGTGGCGGTCGCCCCAGTAGAAGACGTGGTTGGCGAAGAAGTCGGGAATCACGCCGAGTTCACGCATCTTGTCGATGTGCTCGGGGTGGCACACCTGGCAGTGCTCGATGCGGAAGCGGTGGTCGGCCCTGGGGATGGCTCGTAGCGCGTTCTCGTAGGCCATCAGCGTGGAGTCAATGGCGGCATCGCCGTTGGCGTGGGTCGCTATCTGGTAGCCCTTTTCGTGCAGGGTCATCACCATCTCGTTCAGCTCTTCCTGCTCGTAGATGAGCCAGCCCTTCTGGCTGTCGTCGCAGAAGTAGGGCTCGCGCAGCGCGGCGGTTATGCCCTGGATGGAGCCGTCGGAGACTATCTTGCAGCCGGCGACACGCACCCACTCGTCTCCGAAGCCGGACTGCAGGGCGAAGTCCAGCTCCTTGAGAAGCGCGTAGATTATGAACATGTTGACGCGAAACTTGAGGAAGCCTTCGCGCCGCGCGTCCTGGTAGGTCTTGAGAATGTCCACACCCCTGCCCCGGCCTACGCCCGCATCGTGGATGGTGGTCACGCCCTGGCGCAGATACTCGTCCTGGGCCATGATGAAGCCGTTTCGGATTTCCTGCTCGTCGTATGTGCGCACTATCTCCTGCACGGCGGACTGGGCGGTCTCGTAGAGCATGCCGTCGGGTTCGGGGCTTCCCGGGAAGCGCCCGATGCGGCCACCCGGCGGGTCGAGAGTCTCGGCGTGGATATTGGCCATCTCCAGCGCGCGGCTGTTGGCGGCGAGCATGTGGCCAGAGTTGTGGACGATCATGATGGGGTGCTCGGTGGACACGTCATCGAGGTCGTTGCGATTGGGATGGCGCATGTCCTCAAGGCCGGTGTCGTCGTAGCCGCGCCCGCGCACCCAGTCGCCGAGCGGGGTCGCGGCGGCGCGCTCGCGCAGTCGCTCCACTATGTCGCGTATGTTGCGGTTTGGCGGCGTCTTGACGTCGACCTCGAGCAGGCTGGTGCCGAAGCCGACCATGTGGTTGTGCGGCTCAATGAAGCCCGGGAGGACCGCTCTGCCCGCGGCGTCGATTACCGTCGTGGAGGGCGCGCGCTCCGCCAGCACGTCGGAACTTGTCCCCAGTGCCACGATCTTGCCGTCCTTCACGCCCACCGCCTCGAAAACGCTGCCGGCGGCGTCCATCGTTTCGACTCTGCCGTTGATTACTATCAGGTCCATCGGTGTTCACTCCCGGGGCGGGCCGCTCCGCCCGACTCATGGCTGCGGATTACGGCGCCATTCTAACACAGCGCGCCGCGCCGCCAGCGAGATGGGAGTTACAACAGGCGTCCGGGCAGGGTCGATTGGCCCGGAGCAGCGGGTATGGCCTATAATGCCGCCGAACACAGCGCGCCGCGAGGAGGTTTCAGCATGGCACTGAGAAGCGTTTGGAGGCCGTGGAAGGATGAGGTCGTAGCCGACAGGGGGGCGGTCGCGAGCGAGCGCCCGCTTACGTCAGAGGTGGGCATCGACGTGCTGCGGGAGGGGGGCAACGCGGTGGATGCCGCGGTAGCGATGGGCTTTTGCGCCGCCGTGGTGGAGCCGCAGAGCTCGTGCGTGGCGGGGCATGGCCAGATGTTGGTGCACATGAACGGGCGGACGACGGCGCTGGACTTTTCGCACCGCGCGCCGAAAGCGGCCACGCCCGATATGTACAGGATCATTCGGCAGGTCGAACACGGCAACGGGCTGTACGAGGTGGAGGGTCACGCAAACGCGGTCGGCCCTCTGTCGGCGGGTGTGCCGGGCGTGGTCGCCGGGCTGTGCAAGGCGCACGAGATGTTCGGCACGCTGCCGCTGGAAAGGCTCGTGGAGCCGGCGATCCAGTTCGCCGACGAGGGGTACCTGCCGGACTGGCAGAACGTGTTCGCGATCGGCCAGTCGATGTCCGACTTCCACAAGTACGGCGAACCAGCGAGAGTGTTCCTGCCCAACGGGCTGCCGCCGCGCATGGGAGTCGACAAGGTGGTGCAGAGCGACCTAGCGGACACGCTGAGGCGAGTGGCCCGCCATGGCAGGGCGGGCGTGTACGAGGGCGACATTCCCCACGCCGTCGAGGAGTACATGCGGGCAAGTGGCGGCTGTCTGAGCACGGCGGACTTCCATGATTACGAGGTGGTTGTAGCGCAGCCGGCCAGCGTGACGTACAGAGGGGTCGAGATTCAGGGAGTGCCGATGCCCAGCGGGTGCACGACGGCGATGCAGCTTCTGAATGTGCTCGACAACTTCGACGTGTCCGCTCTCGGACACAACTCGCCGAAGTACCTGCACCTGTTCATCGAGGCGGCGCGACATGCCTTCGCGGACCGCTACCGCTACTTGGGCGATCCGGACTTCGGACCGGTGCCGCTACGAGGTCTACTGTCCGACGAGTATGCGCGTTCGGTGGCCGCAGTCGTCGACACCGAGCGTGCGGCGTTGGAGGGCCGGTCGGACAGCCAGCCGTGGGTGGAGTACGCGGACGAGGCGCTGCACGACCCGTGGGCGTTCGACCCGCAGCGGCGGCCGCTCGTGGAGGCCGCCGCGTCGCCGCCGAGCGTGGGAGACTGCACAACGCACTACGGCGCGATAGACGGCGAACGCAACATGGTATCGTGCACGCAGACAGCGGTGGGAGGCTTCGGATCGCGCGTCATCGTGCCGGGCACGGGGCTGCTGTTGACGAACGGGATGGTCGTGTTCAATCCCAAGCCGGGGGCGGCGAACTCGATAGCCGGCTACAAGCGGGGCTTGGCGAACATGGTGCCGCTGCTGGCGCTACGCGACGGCAAGCCGATGCTGAGCGTGGGCGCACCGGGCGGGCGCAAGATCATGAACTGCAACGCGCAGATTATCATGAACGTGGTCGATTTCGGCATGGGGATCCAGGAGGCGATAGCGGCGCCGAGAGTGGACGCGGCGGACAGGGAGAATTACGTGGACTCGCGCATCGACGCGGGCACGGTGGACGCGCTGCGCGAGATGGGTCACGGCGTGGAAGTGGTGCAGGAGACGGCGGCGCAGTCCAACTTCGCGGTGCCGGTGGGTCTGATGGTGGACGAAGTCACGGGGCGGATTCACGCCGGCGTGGACGTGTTCAGGCTGGCGGAGGCGCGGGGGCACTGAGGACGCCGGTCTGGGGCAGGTCTATTCTGAGCAGCGGAGGCAGACGTAGCTGTCGCCCTGTTCCTGGGCGATGCCGACCGCCACGTTGCGCCTGCGCCCGCACGAGGAGCAGGTGACCGCGACAAGCGGGGTATTGCCCGGCTTGTCGGGTTCGTTCGCGTAGCCCCGAAAACCCTTGTAGTCGGGATTCAGGCGCTTCATGCGTTCGTAGCGCTGCGCGTCTCTCCGTCGGCCCATGGGGTGGGGAACCTCGTTGGGGGTGGCGTGGGTCGCACGGCTCACCCCCATCCCTTCGACAAGCTCAGGGCAAGCTCTAACCTTCCCCCTGCGATGGGGAAGGAACTTTGGTTGGCTGCTACTGGACGTCGACCTTGGCGCCGGCCTCTTCGAGCTTGGCCTTAATGGCCTCGGCGGCCTCCTTGCCGATGGCTTCCTTGATGGTGGCCGGAGCGCTCTCGACCAGCTCCTTGGCCTCCTTGAGGCCCAGCGTCGTCTCCTGCCTGACGGCCTTGATGACGTTGATCTTGTTGGGGCCGATCTCCTGGAGCAGCACGTTGAACTCGGTCTGCTCTTCCTCTTCCTCGGCGGCCTCGGCGGTGGCGGCGACGCCCTGGACGGTTGCCATGGCGACCGGCGCGGCGGCGCTGACGCCGAATGCTTCCTCAAGCTCTTTCACCAGATCGGCGAGGTCGAGCACGGAGAGTCCCTTGATTGCCTCTACTATCTCATCCTTGGTCATGGTCACGGCGGTTTACCTCCCTTTGAATGCTTGGCTGCGTGTTGTAGCGAAATGTGTTTCCGGAGTCTACTGCTCCAAGTCCTCGACGTGGCGCTGGAGCACCCTGGCGAGTCCGGCGATGGGGGCGTTCAGGACGTTGACCAGTCCGGCCGCGGGGCCGTTTAGCTGGCCCATGAGGTGGGCGACCAACTCTTCGCGTGCGGGAAGCTGGGCGAGGTTTCTCACTTCTTCCGCGCTCAGCGCCCGGTCGCCCAACATGCCGCCCCGGATCTCCATGCGAATCCTGTTGGCACGGATGTATTCGGACAGCGTCTTGGCCGGGTCGGTGGGCTCGCCGTATCCCACCGCCATGCCGGTGGGTCCCTCGATTATCTGCTTGAACCCGGGCCGGTCGGCGGCTTCGGCGGCCAGGTGCGCGAGCCTGTTCTTGACGACGCGGTACTCGATGTCCTTCTCACGGAGGGCACGTCTCAGGCCGGTCATGACGGTAACGCCAAGGCCAGTGTAGTCGGTGGAGACGGCAACAGTGCACTTCTCCATCCATTGGCGCATCTCTTCTACCTGTTCGACTTTGCGTTCTGCGGGCAATCTACACCTCTACTGATGTTTGTCACCTGAAGGTGGCCGGGGCCAGAAAAAAGCCCCGAGCCTCGGCCCGGGGCAGAGCACGCCGAGCGATCCGGCGTTGCTTCTGGTTGGGCCTGGGCGGGCTGGTGGGTTTAATCCGCGGTCGCGGAGCCCGCTGTCTTCGGCGTATTCGGTTATGGCCCCGCGCGCCAGGCGCGACGGGTGAAGTTGATTCCCCGGCTATTCTACCTTCAGAGCGGTGGCTCCCGCAACGTCCATCTCGATGCCCGGTCCCATGGTCGTGGTGAGGTAGGCAGACCGTATGAACTGGCCCTTCACACCGCTGGGGCGCGCACGGACAATGGCGTCCATTACGGATGTGAGATTGTCCATCAACATCTGCTCGTCGAAGCTGGCCTTGCCGATGGGGGCATGGATGAGCGCGGTGCGGTCGAGCCGGTACTCCACCCTGCCCTTCTTGGCGTCGGCGATGGCACGGGGAAGGTCTTCGGCCTGCACGACGGTGCCGGTCCTGGGGTTGGGCATAAGACCTTTGCGGCCCAGGTGCCGTCCCAGCCTCCCGATGCGGCCCATCACTTCGGGGGTGGCAATCGAGACATCGAAGTCGGACCAGCCGCCCTCGATGTTCTTGATGATCTCGTCATCGGCGACGTAGTCGGCACCGGAGCCCTCGGCTACGGATATTGCCTCGCCACTGGTGAACACCATGACGCGGACGGGCTTGCCCACGCCGTGCGGCAGTTGGGCGACACCGCGCACCATCTGATCGGCGTGGCGCGGGTCGGCGCCGGTGCGCAGGTGGACCTCCACAGTCTCATCAAACTTCGCTGTCGCGGTGCGCTTGGCGAGGGCGACGGCGTCGTCCGGAGAGTAGTTGCGGCCCTGCTCGATGAGGCCCTCGGCCTCCTTGTATCGTCTGCCTCGCTTGGTTGGCATGGCACGGCTCCTCTGGATGCCCCGGAGGGTTTTGCTACCTTGTAACCTGAATGCCCATGCTGCGGGCGGTGCCTTCGATGATACGGACCGCGCCATCGATGTCGGCGGCGTTGAGGTCCTTCTGCTTGACCTCGGCGATTTCACGCACCTGGTCGCGCCTGATGGTGGCTACCTTTTCGACGCGGGCATTGCCGCTGCCCTTTTCGATTCCGGCGGCCTGCCTGAGCAACTCGGACGCAGGGGGGCTTTTGGTGATGAAGCTGAACGAGCGGTCCTCGAATACGGTGAGCTCCACGGGGATGACGGTGCCCATCTGCGAGGCGGTGCGTTCATTGTACTCCTTAACGAAGCCCATTATGTTCACACCGTGCTGGCCCAGAGCCGGGCCGACCGGCGGCGCGGGGGTTGCCTTACCCGCGCTGATTTGTAGCTTGATTATGGCCCTGACTTTCTTCGCCAACGTTTATCACCCTCACCTCAATCATCTCCCATCAGGGGAGAGTAGGCCAGTTGTGTGTATAGGGAAACAAGCCCTAAGCCCGTTCCACCTGTAGAAAATCCAGTTCAACGGGGGTCTCGCGTCCGAAGAAGGACACGAGAACCCTGACCTTCGCCCTGTCGGAGAAGACCTCGTCGACAGTGCCCATGAAGTCCACGAACGGGCCGTCGGTTATGCGCACCTTCTGGCCCTTGTCGTAACCGACACGCAGCCGCGGCTTTTCGGATTCCATATGATTCAGGATGAGTTCGACCTCGCGCTCATCCAACGGCACGGGCTGGGGGCGTCCATCCCTTTCGTCCTCTACGGAGACGAAACCGGACACGCCAGGGGTATTGCGAACGGCGTACCAACTCTCGTCGTCCATGTTCCCCTGGTCGCCCAACTTAATCTGCACCAGTATGTAACCGGGGAACATCTTGCGGGCGACGGGCTTACGCTGGCCGCCCTTTATCTCGACTTCGTCCTCGGTCGGCACGACCACCTGGAGGATTTCCTTCTTCATGTCCATGGCGGCTACGCGCTGTTCGAGGTTCCGCTTAACCCTATCCTCCTGTCCGGAGTAGGCATGGATGATGTACCAGCGGGCCTCGGGGTCGTTGTGCTGCATAGATTCTTCCATTTCGCTCAACCCCCAAGGATAAAGCCGAGCAACTCACTGAATCCGAGGTCGACAACGCCGAGGAACGCGCCTATGACAGCGGAGACGGCGATGACCATGAGGGACAACCGCCAGGTCTCACGGGGCGTGGGCCAGGTAACGCGGCGCAACTCGGAAACGACGTCGCCGACCATGCGGAAGCTGAGCGCTCTGCGCGCGGTCTCCGTGGATACGCGGCGAGACGCCCCGGCGTTTCGCGCCATGCGGCTACCTCACCTCTCTGTGCAACTTGTGGGAACGGCAGCGCGGGCAGAACTTCTTCAGCTCCAGGCGCTGCGGATCGCTGCGCCGGTTCTTAGAAGACGTGTAGGTGCGCTCCCTGCAATCGACGCAGCCCATGGTGACGACAATTCTGGCTTCGGTTCTGCGGGCCATGGCGTCTTACCTGATGACCTTGATGATCACGCCGGAGCCGACGGTTCTCCCGCCCTCGCGGACGGCGAACCGTAGCTGCTCGTCCATCGCGACCGGTGTGATGAGCTTGATCTTCATTTCGATGTTGTCGCCGGGCATCACCATTTCGACGCCTTCGGGCAACTCAATCTCGCCCGTCACGTCGGTGGTGCGGATGTAGAACTGCGGCTTGTAGCCGTTGAAGAACGGCGTGTGCCGCCCGCCCTCTTCCCTGCTGAGCACGTAGACGTTGGCCTCGTACTCGGTGTGCGGCGTAATGCTGCCGGGGGCGGCGAGCACCTGGCCTCGCTCGATGCCGTCGCGGTCCACACCGCGCAGCAGGACGCCCACGGCGTCACCGGGCTCACCCTCGTCCAGCGTCTTGTGGAACATCTCCACGCCGGTCACCACGGTACTGCTCGTGTCCTTGATGCCGACTATCTCGATGGGCTGGCCGACCGTGACGACGCCTTGTTCGACGCGGCCGGTGACGACCGTGCCACGGCCCTTGATTCCGAATACATCCTCGACGGGCATGAGGAAGGGCTCGTCCTTTGGGCGCTCTGGCACGGGGATGTGCGCGTCAACGGCATCCATCAGCTCCCAGATGCCCTTGCCCCACTCGGATTCGCGGCTGACGTCCTCGGCCTCCAGGGCGTTGAGTGCGCTTACGCGAACGATGGGGCAGTCATCGAAACCGTACTCCGAAAGTAGCTCTTCAAGTTCCAACTCGACGAGTTCGAGAAGCTCCTCGTCGTCCATCGCGTCTACCTTGTTCAGCGCGACTACGATGCGGGGCACCTGCACCTGGCGGGCAAGCAGGATGTGCTCGCGGGTCTGCGGCATGGGGCCGTCGGGGGCGCTGACCACGAGGATGGCGCCGTCCATCTGCGCCGCGCCGGTGATCATGTTCTTGATGTAGTCGGCGTGGCCGGGGCAGTCGACGTGGGCGTAGTGCCGATCGTCGGTCTCGTATTCGACGTGCTGAATGGCGATGGTAACGCCACGCGCCTTCTCTTCGGGGGCGTTGTCGATGCTGTCGAACGGGCGATAGCTCGCCAAGTTATGCTCGGCCAGCACGCGTGTTATCGCCGCAGTCAGCGTGGTCTTGCCGTGGTCCACGTGCCCGATCGTGCCCACGTTCACGTGTGGCTTCGTTCTCTCAAACCTTGCCTTTGCCAACTTTCGTCCTCCCTAGTTGTGGAGCCCACAAGCAGATTCGAACTGCTGACCTCGTTCTTACCAAGAACGCGCTCTACCTACTGAGCTATGTGGGCGATAAATTGTGATTTTACGATTCGGTAAGTGCCGGTGGTGGGGGGGACAGGATTCGAACCTGTGTAGTCCTTCCGGACGCCAGATTTACAGTCTGGTGGTATTAGCCGCTCACCCACCCCCCCGAAGACGGGGCCAAGCACGGCTCCAATTTTAGCATAGCGCTACATTCAATCCAATACTTGGCAGTCCAGTCGCGGTCCCGGAGCGTGCGCGAGGAGGCCGGAATCGGCGTGTTTGCGGCGGGACTTTCGGCATCCGGGCGGGCGGCTTGGGGAGTAGTCGAAAAGCCCCAGAGGGGACTCGAACCCACTAACCTGCCGATTACAAATCGGCTGCGCTGCCTGTTGCGCCACTGGGGCACGTACCGCCCATTCGCGGTTGGAGACGGTGCCCGCGGTCGTTTCGGACTGCTTCCCGGGGCCTCCTCGATGATCCAACACCAAACAGGCTAGCCGTCAATTGTCGACAACTAGCCCGAAACTCAGAGAGCTATGGTATCAGAGGAGGCCGTTCCGGTCAAGCGTGGCTTCGGCCTGGCGTTGCGTTTCGCGGTAAACGCGCTGCAGCGGCTCACCGCGTTCCAGGGCCACGCGCCGGCAGTCGTCAAACTCGGGGGCGACGGAGACGTTGCGACCGTCCAGGCGCTTGACCTTGACGCGCATGGTGCCGAACTCGGTCTCCACGCTCACCACCTCGCGCTCGACTTCGTACCGCCTGAGCGGCCGCACGCGGACGCCCAGGGTGGAGGTCTCGGCCACGACAACGCGCAGGGCCTCGGCCTCGGCTTCTTTTGGCACGATGGCGCTCAGCATGGTGCCCGGCCGGTTCTTCTTCATCTGTATGGGCGTGAACCATACGTCCCTGGCGCCAAGGGCAAAGAGCCGCTCCTGTGCATATGCGAGCATCTCCCCTGTCATGTCGTCGATGTTGGTCTCGAGGAGCGTGACGCCCTCGGCGTAGTCGGCGACGGCTTCCTCGCCGAGCCACAGCGCCAGGGCGTTGGGATACTGCTCCGGGTCTCGCGAGCCAAGCCCGTAGCCCACGCGGGTGAGACGCATTTCAGGCTGCCGGAACTCGGCGAGGGTCGTGAGTATGGCCGCGCCCGTCGGCGTTACCATTTCTCCGGTGCGGCGAGCGTTGTGAGGCGCGGGGCCGGTGGGGGCGCCGGACATGGCGAACAGGGCCGCGGTGGCGGGCGAGGGCACGGGAAGGAGTCCGTGTGCGCTGTTGATGACACCGGAGCCGGTGGGCAGCGGCGAGCAGTAGACGCTTTCCACGCCGAGCAGGTGGAGTCCGGCGACGGCTCCCACGACGTCAACCAGCGTGTCCAACTCGCCGAGTTCGTGCAACTGAGTCTGCTCAGGAGACGTGCCGTGCACGCTGGCCTCGGCATCGCCGAGCCTGCGAAAGATGACGCAGGAGAGGTCAACGACCGGCTCGGGCAGGTCCGAATTTCGGGTGATGCGTATGAAGTCGCGCCAGTGGCGGGGGCGCCTGGCCTCGTCGGTCAGTTCGACGGTGACCAGCGTCCCGTTGACACCGCGCCGGTTGTCGCGCCGGGCGGCGAGCGCGAAACCCTCCGCGTCGAGCGTGGCGAGTTGGGCCTCGAGGTCGGAGAGACGGAGGCCGCAGTCCACGAGCGCGCCGAGGATCATGTCTCCGCTGGCGCCGCCGATGGAGTCGAAGTAGGCGACGGTCATCGCTGATCGCCCAGCAGAGCACGAGCCGGCTGAGACCGGGTGGGTTCTCGCGGACGGTCCGGAAGCGCCATCTGGAGCGCCTCCTCCAGAGTTCGCACGCGGCGGCCGGCTGAGCCGTTGCCAGGGCCGGTGCGTCCGACCTCGCCCTTGGGGCCGGCAGGCGCTATGACGGGTCCGAGGCCCAGGCGTGCGACCTCCTGCGCGCGGCGCTCGATCTGAGACACGGCCCGCACCTCGCCGGTCAGGCCGAGCTCGCCAACCGCCGCGATGCCGGGGGCGATAGGCTGGTTCTTGAGGCTGGACGCTATGGCAAGGGCCACGCCGAGGTCGGCGGCGGGTTCGTTGAGGCGGACGCCACCGGCTACGTTGACCACGATGTCCTGCCCGGCGAGGGCCATGCCGGCGCGGCGGCTGAGGACGGCGCACACGAGAAGCAGGCGGTTGAAGTCGATGCCGGTGACTACGCGCCTAGGCTGGGCAAGCATCGAGGTCATGGTCAGCGCCTGGACCTCCACGAGCAGGGGCCGGCTGCCCTTCATCGTGGCGACGATCACCGAGCCGACGGCACCGTCGTTGCGACCGGCGAGGAAGGTGCGGGACGGGTCTCGCACTTCCTTCAGTCCCTCGGTGGCCATGTCGAACACGCAGATTTCGTCGGTGGAGCCGAAGCGGTTCTTGGTACTTCTGAGCAAACGCCAGACGCCGTTGGCGTCGCCTTCCATGTAGAGGACGACGTCGACGAGGTGCTCCAGCAGCCTGGGGCCGGCGACGTCGCCTTCTTTCGTGACATGACCGCTCATGAAGGCGGGAGTGCCCATGGCCTTGACCCACTCCATCAGCCGCTGGGCGCACTCGCGGATCTGGGCGACGCTGCCCGGGGCGGCGGTGAGGCCGTCGTCGTGCAGTGTCTGGATGGAGTCGACCACGAGCAAGGCGGGCCTGTGGGCGTCGAGCTGGGCGAGCACCGCGGAGAGGTTGGTTTCCGGCAGAATGAACAGGCCGCGGCCATCGATTCCGAGACGGTCGGCGCGCATCTTGACCTGCGGCGCCGACTCCTCCCCTGACACGTACAGTGTGTGGCCGCGGGTGGCGGAGACGTCGGCGGCCAACTGGAGCAGCAGAGTGGACTTGCCGATGCCGGGCTCGCCGGACAGCAGGACGAGGGAACCGGGCACCACGCCGCCGCCGAGCACGCGGTTGACTTCGCCGAGCGAGAGTTCGATGCGCGGCAGGTCGGCGGCAGACACCCGGGAGAGTTCCAGCGCGGGCGCCGGCTGGTGATCGTACCTCGCGGCCGGAGCGCGCCGGTCCACGCTCACTTCGGAGAGCGTGTTCCATTCGGAGCACGCGGGACACCGGCCTTCCCACTTGGGCGTCTCGTTACCGCATTCGTCGCACACGAAGGTGGACTTGAGCCTGGACCTAGGCATGGTCAATGGCCTCGGCTGCGGCACACCATCACGGCGGGGCCGCACACTGGAGTTCGCCCGTAGCTCGCCGCGGGTCCGGGCTATGAGTTGGGTGCGGCCAAGCTGAGCGAGCGGCCGTCGGGCAGCGGCGACTGCACGTTGACGACGATCGCGTCGCCTTCGACCTCGATGACGGCGGTATCGCCCACGTTGACGTCACCCATAAGGATGGCGTCGGAGAGCTTGTCCTCCAAGTTGTCCTGAATGACGCGCCGCAGCGGACGTGCGCCGAAGGTGGGATCGTAGCCCTTCTCCGCCAGCCACTCTTTCGCCTCCTGGTCCACCTCGAGGGTGATTCCCTTCTCGACCAGGTTCGCCGACACGTCGGCCAGCATGAGGTCGACGATCTCCAGCATGTGGTCGCGGGTGAGGGCGTGGAACACCACGGAGCCGTCGATGCGGTTGAGGAACTCGGGCCGGAAGAAGCGCTTGACTTCCTCGTTGACGTTGTTCTGCATGCGGTCATAGGCGGCTTCCACACCCCTCGCGTCCTCGGACCTGTTGGCGAAGCCTATGCCGCGGTCCTGCCTGATCAGGTCGGAGCCGATGTTGCTCGTCATGACTATGATGGTGTTGCGGAAGTCTACGCGGCGCCCCCTGGCGTCGGTGAGGTGGCCGTCGTCGAAGATCTGGAGCAGGATGCTGAAGACCTCGGGATGGGCCTTTTCGATTTCGTCGAGCAGGATCACGCAGTATGGCCTGCGGCGAATCGCCTCGGTGAGCTGGCCGCCGTCATCGTAGCCCACGTAGCCGGGCGGCGAGCCGACCAGCCGGGCCACGGAGTACCGCTCCATGAACTCGGACATGTCGATGCGGACCATGGCCTCTTCGCTGCCGAACATGAACTCGGCGAGCTTTTGGACAAGGTAGGTCTTGCCGACACCGGTGGGGCCGAGGAACATGAACACGCCGGTGGGGCGCTTGGGGTTCTTGAGCCCGGCGCGCGCCCTGCGCACGGCCTTGGAGATCATGGTGATAGGCTCGTCCTGCCCCACGACCTGCTCGCTGAGCACGTCCTCCATGTGGATGAGGCGTTCGGACTCCTCGGAGGCGAGGCGGGTGACGGGGATGCCCGTCCACATCGCGACGACCTCGGCGATATTCTCTTCGGTTACGACGACGGCTTCTCCGCCCATCTCGTCCTGCCACTCCCTCTCCAGTTCGGTCAGGCGGTCGCTCAGGTTCTCCTCGCGGTCGCGCAACTCGGCAGCCTCGTCGTAGTGGCGCGCCTCTATGGCGTCGTCCTTCTCTTTGCGGACGCGCTCCAGCATCTTGGTGACCTCTTTGAGCGACAGCGGCGGGGTGTTGGTGTTGATCCGCACCCTCGACGAGGCTTCGTCGATGAGGTCGATTGCCTTGTCCGGCAGGAACCTGTCGGGTATGAAGCGCGAGGCCAGGCTGGCGGCGGCCCTGAGGGCGTCGTCGCCTATGTTGAGGTCGTGGTGCTCTTCGTAGTGGCCCTTGACGCCCTTGAGGATCTCGACGGTCTCTTCGACGGTCGGCTCGTCCACCCTCACCGGCTGGAACCTGCGCTCCAGCGCGGGGTCGCGCTCCACGTACTTGCGGTAGTCGTCGTGGGTCGTCGCGCCGATGGTCTGCACTTCCCCTCTTGCGAGCGAGGGTTTGAGGATGTTGGCGGCGTCGACGGCGCCCTCGGCGGCACCCGCGCCTATCATGGTGTGAAGCTCGTCGATGAAGAGGACACAGTTTTTGGAGTTGCGAATCTCTTCGATGACCTTCTTGAGCCGCTCTTCGAACTCACCGCGGTACTTGGTGCCCGCGATGGTAGCCGCCAGATCCAGGGTGACGAGGCGCTTGTTCTTGAGGGTGTTGGGCACGTCGTTTTCCGCGATGCGCTGGGCGAGCGCCTCGACGATGGCGGTCTTGCCGACGCCGGGCTCGCCGATGAGCACGGGGTTGTTCTTGGTGCGCCTGCTCAGAATCTGGGTGACGCGCTGGATCTCGGTCTCCCGGCCAACGGTGCGGTCGAGCTCTCCCTCGCGAGCGCGCTTGGTCAGGTCGATGCCGAGCTGATCGAGCGTGGGGGTCTTGGCGCGGGATGAGCGGCCGGACCCCTGGGACTGCTGGGGGCTCTGCGTGAGTATGCGGCTGGTCTCGCCGCGGACCTTGTCCAGGCTGACGCCGAGGCTTTCGAGGACGCCGGCGGCCACGCCTTCGCCCTCGCGCATGAGGCCTATCAGCAGGTGTTCGGTGCCGATGTAGTGGTGATTGAGCCTGCGGGCTTCATCGACCGCGAGCTCGATCACCTTCTTGGCGCGTGGGGTCAGCCCGATCTCACCCGGGACGGTGCGCTCTCCGCGCCCCATCACGAACTCGACGGCGGCTCGCACCTTGTCCAGCTCGATACCCAGGTTGGCCAGCGCCTTCGCGGCGACTCCATCCGTCTCGCGGACAAGGCCGAGGAGGATGTGCTCGGTGCCAATGTAATTGTGATTGAATCTCTGGGCCTCTTCCTGGGCCAGAGAAAGCACCCTGCGCGCCCTCTCGGAGAACTTCTCAAACCTACTCGCCACGTCTAAATCTCCTATCAGGAGTTGGCGACTGTTGCAGAACTAGAGCCTAAAATCCCCAAACTCCCCCTCTTCCAAAGCCTGCTTCAGGCTGAGTCCCAATCGCCTTCTCTCTGGTTCGATCTTCAGAATCTTCAGCTTAACGGTTTCACCCTCGCGAACTATCTCCCTGGGATGGCCGATCATCCGGGAGCTGAGTTCGGAGATGTGAACCAGGCCTTCTACCGAGCCTTCGACCCGGGCGAACGCGCCGAAGTTCATCAGCTTGGTTATGGTCGCGTCGACGATGTCACCGACAACGTGCTTCTCGTGTATCGTCTCCCAAGGCTCCGGCTGCAAGCGTCTGAGACTCAGGGCGATCTTCTTGTTCTGCGCGTCGACCCGCAGCACGAAAACGTCTATCTCGTCGCCGAGCTTGACTATCTCCTCGATGGACTTGACCGGGTGCCAGGACAGCTCCGAGATGTGGATGAGGCCATCGGCCCCACCCAGATCGACGAACGCGCCGAAGCTGCTGATGCCGGTGACCTTGCCCCTGCGAACGTCGCCCTCAGTCAGCTCCTCGATGAGCCTAGCCTTCTGGGCCTCGCGTTGCTCCTGCACCGCCTGCCGCTCGGAGAAGATGGCGCGGTTGCGGCCGCGGTTTATCTCCAGAATCTTGAGCTGGAGCACGTTGCCGACCGACTCGGCTCGGGGGTCGACCGGGGGGGGCTGCCTTTCTCCGGTCTCCTCCGACTTGGCCTCAGACTCTTCCTGCCTGCGCTGGAACTCGCGGAACTGGTCGTGAGGCACGCTCACCAGCTGCGACATCGGCACAAAGCCCTGAATCGTCTCGACGTCCACGATGGCGCCGCCGCGATTGAAGCCCAGGATGGTGCCCTGGACGGTCTCGTTCTCGCCCATCATGGCTTCCAGCTCGTGCCATGCCTTCTCGCCGATGGCCCTGTCGATGGACAGGATGGCGGAGCCTTCGTCGCTGGAGTCGCGGATGACGAACGTCACGACGGAGGAGCCTACCTCGAGTCGCTCCGCGTCCTCCGGGCTGAGCGAGCGCATCTCCCTTTGGGGCACGATGCCCTCGGCCTTGTGTCCTATGCTTACGAGCAGGCCGTCGGAATCGACGCGCATTACGATGCCTTCGACAACGTCGCCCCGCCGCAGAGGTTTCAGTGACTCAACGGAGTCAATGAACTCCCCCATGTCTTGGACTTGGCCTTGCTCCTCCTGAGAATTGGAACTCAACAAATCAACTACCGCCGTGTTTATTAGGGCATAGCCCAATATTTCACAATTATATGTGTATAGCTAGGGCGTGTAAAGCCGAAACGTGTCGGCAAATCGGGATGGATCGAGAGAAACGGGGCCTCAAAGCGAGATTGGAGGGGCCACAATGCAAAGAGCCCCCTGGCAGTGACCTATTTTCCCACGTCCTTACGGGCGCAGTATCGTCAGCGCTGAGGCGTTTCACTGCCGTGTTCGGGATGGGAACGGGTGGGGCCGCCTCGCCAGAACCACCAAGGGACGCTCATTTGCGATTGTGGTGTGCCGACTGGAGATTCCTCGTCCGGACGGCCACCGTCTGACAGAAGAGTCTACACCAGAGGGGGCCTCCGTGTCAACGCGGACGGCGCGGTCGTCGGGGCTGTCAGCTACCCGCGGGCTGGTGTACTATAGGCCAAGAATGGCAGGTGGCAATGTTTCAATGAGAGCCGACGTCACGTATCCGCTGAACGCGGCGCGGTCGCTCGCGCTCCACGCGCAGGGCCTGGCCGAGCAGCCGAACCTGGACGCGCCTTCCACGCCGGACGAGGTGTACTCCGCCGTGGAGCGCGTGGGGTGCCTGCAGATCGACACACTCCAGATGGTGCGGCGCAGCCACTACCTGGCGCTCTGGAGCCGGCTGGGCATGTACGATCCGGCGGACCTCGACGCGCTGGCGTACGATCCCGAACGGCGGCGGCTGTTCGAATACTGGCTTCACGCGGCGAGCATCATCCCGTTCAGCGAGTACCGCTACCGGCTGCGGCTGATGCGCCGGGTCGCCGAGGACAAGTTCAGGTCGCGCAGGCGCTGGCTGGACGAGCCGGGCAGCGGGGAGACGCTGGAGGCGGTGCGGCGGCGGGTGCGGGAAGAGGGCACGGTGCGCGTCTCCGATTTCTCGGACGACCGCCCGCTGCCAAGAAAGGGGTGGTGGGACTGGAAGCCGGCCAAGCACGCGCTGGAGTACCTGTACGACCTGGGCGAAGCGATGGTGTCCGGGCGCGAGAACTTCCAGCGCGTGTACGATCTGCGGGAGCGCGTGCTGCCGGACTGGGTGGACACCAGCGAGCCGACGGAGGAGGAGGCGGTGCGGCACCTGCTGGAGTGGTCGATGCGGCGCGTCGGCATCTGCACGCCGCGCCAGCTCCGGGACTATGCCCGGATGAAGGTCGTGGAGACGCGGGGGCACCTGGCCGCGCTGATGGACGAGGGAGTGTTCGTGGAGGTGTCGTGCGTCACGGCGCAGGGCGAGGCGGAGCGATTCATCGTTCACCGCGACAGCCTGGACACGCTGGAGCGCGCGGCGGACGGCGACCTGAAGCCGGGGGCGACGACGTTCCTGACGCCGTTCGACAGCCTGTTCTGGGCGCCGGGCCGCGACGCTCAGCTCTGGGGGTTCGAGCAGAGGCTGGAGGCCTACGTGCCGGCTCCCAAGCGGCGGTGGGGGTACTTCTGCCTGCCGATCCTGCACGGCGACAGGCTGGTGGGTAGGTTCGACCCGAAGCTGGAGCGGGCTACGGGCACGCTGCGGCTGAGGGCGCTGCACTTGGAGCCGGACGTCGAACCGGACGAGGACCTGGTCGCGGATTTTGCCCAGGCGATGCGGGGGTTCATGGCGTTTCACGAGGCGACCGACCTGGTGGTCGAGGGCGGGAACGGGGCGGCGTTGGCAAGTAGTTTTGGATGATGGATTCAGGAGGTAGAAAGTGGACTCGACAGTGATAGCGGAGTACAAGCAGAAGATCATCGAGGCTGGGAGGTTCGTGACTAGCTGCGGGGTGATGTCGCTGAGCAAGCACGGCAACATCAGCGCGCGGATTCCGGGCGAGGACGCGTTCCTGCTGACGGCGGGCGGGACGCTGTCGGAGCTGGGGCCGGAGAACATCGCGCTGTACGAGCTTGACGGCACGCTGGTGGAGGGCGCGGTGGAGCCGACTTCGGCGGAGATCGTGGACATGCACGGCGTGGTGTACCGGCTGCGACCGGACGCGGGCGGCGCGCTGCACACGCACTCGCCGGCTGCGACGAGTCTGGCGGTGGCCTACGAGTCGATACCGCTGATCTACGAGGCGATGGCGCGGTTCGACATGACGGACGGGGTGCCGCTGGCCGGCTACGGTCCGAGGGGATCGAGCGAGTCAGTGGAGAACATCGCCCGCGCCATCCGGGAGAACCCGAACACGGGCGGCGTGCTGCTGGCCAACCACGGCGTGCTGGCGTTCGCGTCGGACCCGGTGTCGTCGGTGCGGGCCAACGTCGTGATCGAGGAGGCGGCGATCCTGTACATGAACGCCAGGACGCTCGGCGGGGCGAACCAGATTCCGGCGCACATGGCGCGATACACCCAGGAGCGGCGAGACGCGTTCGCCGAGGCGGGCGTGCAGCGGGCGGGGTAGGCGTTCACCCTCACCCTGACCCTCTCCCATCAAGGGAGAGGGGACTCTTGCACCCCCATCCTAACCTTCCCCCTGCGAGGGGGAAGGGACTTTTGCACCCTCACCCTGACCCTCTCCCATCGAGGGAGAGGGGACTTTTAGGCGAGGCAGAGGGCGCGGGCGAATTTGAGGACGAACTCGGGGATGGGGCGGAGAAGGCGGAAGAGGGTGAAGACTACGGCAGTCACCACTCCGGCGATGGCGAATCCGGCGGCGACGTCCAGGGGGTAGTGGACGCCGGCGAAGACGCGGGCGAAGGCGTAGAGTCCGGCGGCGGCGAGGAAGGCGGCCCCGGCGCGGCGGTCGACCCACCAGACGGCGATGGCGATGGCGCCCGCGGCGGCGATGGCGTTGGACGGGAACGACGAGTCGGTGGGCGGGTAGAACAGCAGCGTCACCTGGTCGGGGAACTCGGCGAACGGGCGCGGCCGGAAGTAGTACCAGTTGGTGATGTAGACCGCCCAACTGGACAGGGCCATCGAGGTGAGGGCGGCGAACACGCCCACCTGTCTGCGGCGGCGGGCGTCCGCGTCCTGGCCGGCGAACCAGAACGCGATGAGGCCGAGGGCCATTGTCACCGGGATCAGGTAGTCGCTGACGACCCAGGTGATGAAGGTGTCCACGGGCGAGTACCTGCCCGCCAGGCCGTTCAGCCAGAGGAACAGTTGTTGGTCCGCGCTCACCATTTGGCGAGCCGGCGTCCGATGCCGCGGCGCAGGGCGCTGGCGTAGTTGCTGGTTCTCAGCGCGTCCAGGCCGTCCGGCGGGTCACACTCCCCTGCCCTCATGCCCAGGTTCACGAGGGAGGACGCGAGCAGGGTGAAGGCCACCGCGGTCGACGCGCCCAGGAAGAAGAACAGGGCCTGGCTCGGGGCGTCCAGTCCGCCTTCGTAGTCGTTGATGTTGCGGTCCTCGACGGCGAAGAACCAGGCGAACGCGCCCACGATCAGGACGCCGCCGAGCGTCCTGGCCGGCACGGGCGGCTTGAGGAAGAGCAGGCCGCGGAGTCCGCCGAGGGATGCGGCGAACTGGAGCGTGCCGGTCGCGGCGACGGCTACGAGGATGTAGTAGTCGGTCGCGAAGGTGAACAGCGCCTTCACCCCCATCCTAACCTTCCCCCGTCAAGGGGGAAGGGACTATTCGGAAGGTTTACTCACGATGCCTGTCCCCATAAGCCCGTCAAGGGGGAAGGGACTCTTGCACCCCCATCCTAACCTTCCCCCGTCGAGGGGGAAGGGACTTTTGGCATCCGCGGGCCGGGCTACCAGCTTTCGAGGGGGACGGCGGTGCACCATTCGGCGTAGGCGGGGTCGTTGCCGCGGATGACGTCCAGGTACTTGTCCCTGATCTGGCCGGTGATGGGGCCGATGCCGCCTTCGCCGATGGGCCGGCTGTCCAGCTCGCCGACGGGGGTGACGTGGGCGGCGGTGCCGGTGAGGAAAACCTCGTCGGCGAGGTAGAGCTCGCTGCGGCGGATGTTGCGCTCCACGATGTCGAGTCCTAGCTCGCGCTTGGCGAGGGTGATGGCGGAGTCGCGGGTGATGCCGACGAGGTTGTTGTCGGCGACGGGCGGGGTGTGGACGACGCCGTTGGAGACCATGAAGAGGTTTTCGCCGCTGCCTTCGGAGACGTTGCCGTCCTGGGTGAGCATGATGGCCTCGTCGAATCCGGCGAGTACGGCTTCGGTCTTGGCGAGGATGCTGTTGACGTAGTGGCCGGAGATTTTGACGCGGGGCGGGATGATGGTGTCGTCGATGCGGCGCCAGGAGGAGGTGCAGCAGCGGATTGCGCCCTCGGCGTCGATGTAGGCGCCGAATGGGTTGACGATGAGGGTGAAGTCGCTGCCGAGCTCGTGGAGCTTGAGGTTGGCGACGAGCTCTTCGCTTTTGTAGGCGAGGGGCCTGATGTAGAGGTCTTCGCTGTAGCCGCACTTGTTGACGAGGTCCACGGTGATGTCGCAGAGGTCGTCGGCGCTGTAGGGGATGTCGAGCATCATCATGCGGCAGCCCTGGAGGAAGCGGAGGTAGTGCTCTCTCATCCGGAAGATCATCATCTTGCCCTGGTCTTGGTTCCAGTTGCCCCGGATGCCTTCGAATACGGCGGTGCCGTAGTGCATGGCGTGGGTCATGACGCTGACCCTGGCGTCGGCGAGGGGCACGACGTTACCACGGAAGAAGGCGAGGGCTTCGGGCATGGCTGGAATCTCCTTTGTTTCGGGACTGCGGGCGGCCGGCGGGCGGCCCGCTTCAGGGCTGGGGGCCATTATACGCGCAAGGTGGCGGGATGACAAAGCGGGGAGAGGGTCTTCGCGAAAAGTGCTCCATTCTGCACAATTCCGCTCATTTCGTAGCTGGGGGGCTGTCCCAGGATGTGTCCCCTGGTGTGTCAAACCGTGAGGTTTTGGGGACATTCCGGGACATTTTGGGGATGTCCGCCGGGGTCTGGCTGGGGGCGCCTGGGTGCACGGTAACAGGTGCGGCTGCCGCAGGTGGCTGCGGGGGGGCAGGTCACCCTCACCCTAGCCCTCTCCCATCAAGGGAGAGGGGACTTTTGAAGTGGCAGGTCGGTCCTTTGTTGTGGTAGGGTAGCACGGGTGTGCGGGTGGGGTCAAGGGCCCTTTGGCGGGGTGATCGCACACTGGCCCGTAGGCGGTGGGGGTGGGGAGAAATGGGGGTGGGTTGGGAATGGAGGGGACGCTGGTGCGAACAGTTGGGACGCGGATAGGGAGGTATGGGGTGGGTTTGGGGCGGGATTTTCGGGGTTATTCGTCCTGATCATCGGCATATCAAGTGCTCGCAATTCCGGTGGTGTGATGCGTGGGGACTGAGGGACGGCAGGAGCGCTACGCTGGCCCGAGCAAGACGATAGTCAGGATCGTCTTTGAGTTGTGGTTGCGCGGGCGTATTCCATTGCCGGTCGCAGCCTCCCCACGGTAACATGTGACCTGTAGAGGAATGCCTTTGACAGTAGGTGAAGAGATGACTACGCCGACACGTCGGCCCAAGGAAGAGACTGCCCGCCTCGGCAAGGAGATTTACGGGAGGGACATCCGGCCCCTGGTCGAAGATGCCCACCACGGGGAGGTCGTCGCTATCGACGTAGACAGCGGCGACTACGCCATCGGCGACATGGTGGTTACCGCAGTGAAGCGTCTGCGAGAGAGGCGCCCGGATGCTATCAATGTCTTGAGTGAGCGGGTCGGGTATCCGGCGTTGCGACACTTCGGGGGAAGCTCCCTGCGTCGGTAATGCTCCTGCTCAATAGACACAACCTGAAGGTCGACGTAGAGGACGGCGGCCGCGTCGTCATACAGGCCAGGGGGTAGCGCCAGCGCCCCCGGATCAACGCATCCACTTCAAGACTCCTTCGTCCCTTCTCCGTCCGCCTCCCCCTGGGCATCCGGTGGCCGACGCGGAGCTGGGTGAAGATATAGGTGGGGCCTTTGGCGGGGCGGTCGCACGCTGGTCCGCGGGCGGTGGGTGTGGGGAGGAATGGGTGTCGGTTGGGAATGGAGGGGACGCTGGTGCGAACAGTTGGGACGCGGATAGGGAGGGATGGGGTGGGTTTGGGGCGGGATTTTCGGGCTTCGGATTTGGGGCGCGGCTGATTTAGGGCGAGAAGTGGCGTATGCGATGGGGATGGGTTACTCGTCCGGGTCGTCGGCGTACTGGTTGTAGCCGAGGCCGCGGACGTGGGGTCCGTTACTGGGGCTTTTGAGGGCGCAGGATGCGCTCGATGTAGTCGTAGCCGCCATCGCGCACGGGGAAGAGGATATGCCGTTCGGCGAAGTCCTCGCGGCTCATGTTGCCCCCGTACTTCTTCGTAAGGATCGCGAAGCCGGTCTGGGAGATGATGTACGAGTCCAGGCTTACCTGCGTCTCGCCCGAGCGATTCGAGATGGCGCGGGCCAGATCGCACAGCCGCTTGTACAGAGTAACCTTTTCCTCATGGTCGGGGGCGTTGGCGTAGATCATCCCGTGCGGCTCGATGAATACGATACGCTGCCGCTCGCCCGTCTTAATCCACAGGATGAAGTCGGGGTAGAACCCGCTCGTCTCGAAGAAGCCCACGCCCGCGCCGCGGCCCTGGTTGCGGAGCAGAAACACCTCCGTGTCGTCCGGCGTCTCGGTCTGCCGCTCGGCCCAGTACGCCCGCAGGTCGTTCACGAACTGCCGCTCACCGGCGTTGAGTCCGGGCGGCGTCACGGTCACGCGTCCCGGCGGCGCCACAGCCACACTGTCCGGTTGTTCGAGCAGCAGCGGCTGGTAGATGTGGCGGCCGAAGTAGATGCGGGACAGGCCCCGTTCGCCACTACGGTCTTCCCGCTCGTAAATCCGTTCGCAGTCCGCTCTCAGCTCCTCTATCGCCCGTATCAGCTCATCGTCGGCCCTGGGGACGCTGACGACGTACCTACCCGCGCAATCGCCCTCTTTGAAGTTGAAACGGAAGTTGGCGTGCGCCTTGTCGAGCTTCTTGTAGACCATGTTCTCGGACAGCCACCGCTCGCGGCGCTGGCGATAGAGCTTATCGGCGTACTTGCGCAGGATGGTGACCACCGCGTCTTCTAAGCGCCGCCAGTCCTCGGCACCGCCGGGGTTTACCAGCGAGTCCTCGGCTATGAGCGTGTAAGCATCCTCGCCGCCCTCGACTATCTGCCGCAACTCTGCCGGGCGTATGACCAAGTTGCGCATTCCCTTGCGCTCCTTGTAGTCCGCTAGTTCAAGGTAGACCCTGTCCCAGTTCACCAGCGCCAAGTTGTCGGCGGGTATGGTCGTCTGGCCGCCGGAGCGCGCCGCCGTTTCGCTCACGCCTGCGTTCGCGCTGGCGAACGAGCGCGCCCCGGCGGCGAAGTCCACCAGCACCGGGCCGACTTCCGGGTCCGGCTCAAGCGCGATCTCAGCCTCCGCGGCGAAGTCCCTGCCCTCTTCCACCTGGGGAACCAGCAGGCCCTTGTTGAGAAAGTCGGGGTTGGGACGTATGAACAGCGGCAGCTCCACCGGGCTCTCGGTGGCGACGCCCTCGCGCTCCAGGTATTCGCGGAACTGGGCCATATAGTTGGCGCGCACCGCGAAGATGTTGAGCGTTTCGAGCAGGCCGATGTGGGGCGGATGGTCGCCGTCCTCAAGCGCGGAGGTGCGTTTGAGCGAGATGTCCCGTCCGCGCAGGCGCACGCCGCGCCCGAAGAGCTGGATTATCTGCGATCCCTCGCTGCGCCCAATGTTCAGAAGGCCCATGTTGGACACGCGCCACGAGCTCCAGCCCTCGTTGAACTTGCGCGCGCCTATCAGCGTCTCGATGGTCGTGTCCGGCCTGGCTATGTTGTCGAACAGCGAGCCGGCTATGGCGTCCTCCTCCAGGGTGATGCCCGGGGCCTCACTCTCGACGAGGCGCTTGAACTTCGTCGTGTCGCCGACGTAGATGAGGCCGAAGTAGTCGTCCGAGCCGCTCGCCTTCAGCCCGAGCTCGTCCTTGGCGTCGCGTATGCCGGCGATATGCAGGCCGCCTGCTGAGGGCGCGTGGAAGGTGCGCGCCAGGATGTCCTGATAGACCGCCGCCGCGTCCGTGTTCTCGCGCCCGCGCAGGTAGGGGAACTTGTCGGCGAACAGGTCCGCTCCGTCCGGGTCCTTCAATCCCGACTCGCCATCGAGCAGCAGGCGAATCTGCGCGGTGGCCCATTGCGGATCGGACAGCGCGCGGTGCAGGAAGCGCGCCACGGTGAGCACGTCGCTCGTGGGCCGGCCGTGCTCGGTGCGGACGGCGTTGACGCTGCCCCCGACGAACACCCACAGAGGCCGATCGAGGTTGTAGGGGCGCAATGCGTCGCCCTGCTCCGCGTACACCAACTGCTGCTCGTAGAACGACAGCAGATTCGCCAGCAACAGCTTGTCCGTATCGTCCACCGCCGTCTGCTGCTGGAGATTCAGGACGTAAAAGTCCTTGCCGTAGCCGTCGCCGTAGAAGTGACGGTAGGAGTAATCGAACGCTATGGCCTTGCCGTATTCGGCGGTGAGCGCGTCGTTGCGGGCGGCCGTCAGCGCTTGGCCGAAAGTGGCGCTGTACTCGAAGGTGAAGCCCGTCTCGCCCAGAGCGTCCCGCACCGCGCGCCAAGTTCTGGTTCCATCCCCTCTCCGTCCTTCGATCCGAGTCCCCTTGTGCCCTTCGTCCACGAATATCAGGTTGTTCCCCTCGATCGCCTCAACGGGTATGCTCTCACCTTCGCCCGTCTTCTCCAGCACCAGCTTGGTAATCTCGGTGACCCTGACCGTGTTAGGGTCGTTCGCAAACAGGCCGCTTTCGTTCAGGTCGAACCTGCGCGCGGAGATGCGGGACGTCTCCAACTCTCCCAAATGCTGCTGGGTCAATCCTTCACCGGGCGTGATTAGCAAGATGTTGTCCAACTTGGCGCGGTTGTAATGCAGAAACTGGCGGAAGTTGAGGTGCATCAGAAGCGTTTTGCCGCTGCCCGTCGCCATCCAGAAGGCGAGCTTGTTCAGGTCTGACACTGCGAAACGCTCGAAGTGTTCGTCGGCGCGGAGGTGGGAGTTGCGCTCATCGACAAAGGCGTTGATGGACACCAGCAGCTTCGCGGGGCTTTGGGTATAGCGGTCGAGAAAAATCTCGGCGTAGAGCGCGGCGAGGTACTGAAAGTAACGCAGTGTGATGCGCTGCTGGGCGCGCCCTGAATTTATGGCGGCCAAGTGGTCTCGGATGTTGTCGTCGTAGCGTTCCAAGTCTTGCGGACTTACGCCTTTCAGCCGCTCCTCGCGGGACTTGAGCCGCCAATAGACGTAGCTGTGCCCATCAGCGTCGAAACCCTCGCCGGCCTGCTTGATGTCGTCCAACATCTCCCGTGTGTCAGCGTAGCCCAGCCGGGAATGCAGCCACGACAACAGCGAAAGGCGACCCTGCAGCGCGGCGGCCGTGTTGGGCGGTGTGTCCCGTCTGCGCGGTGGCATTACAGATCTACCCCGGCGAACATGCGCTGCTTGAATAGCGGCTCGATGGGCTTTGCACCCTCTATGACGGAATCGCCGTTGACGTAGATGACGTCGGCGTCCTTCGCGAGGCCGTTTTCGGCCACGAACCGCTCGTCGCGGCGGAATTCGTCGTCCGTCCAGCCCTCGGTGGCGCGCCAGATGACCACCACTTCGCGGCCGGGCGATTGGCGCGTCTCGCCGCGATAGACGACGTATCTCTGTCCGTCGCGGTCATACACGCGGCGTGTCTTCACGTTCAGGCCCAGCAGGTAGTTGAAGGTTTCGGGGATGTCCGCGGCTAGATTCAGCTCGACGCCGTTGGATCGCCCCTGGAGGCGGTAGTCGAACGGGCGCGTGAGCGAGGCGGCGTTGAGCAGCGTCTTGCTCTGCTTGGTCTCCCACTTGAGAATGTAGCGCAGCAGGTAGCCCTCGATGCGCTCTTCCAGCCGCAGTTGGGCGGCCTGCTCGTCGAAGGCGATGCCATCCAGCGCGTCCTCGTAGGACTCCAGGCGGACGTACTTGACGATGCGCGGGGAGCGCTCGGCCTCTTCCGGCGTGGCCTTGCGCTTCGGCTTGCCGGCGCTCCATTCGGGCGAGAAGGTGACCTTCTTTACGCGCGGCAGCAGCACCGTGTGGAAGTAGTCACCCATCTCCACGAGAATGAACTTGCGCTCGCCGCCGTCCTCGCGGTTCAGATTGATTACGGCGTGGCCGGTCGTGCCGGAGCCGGCGAAGTAGTCTAGGACGATGTCATTAGATGCGTCCGATGCGGCCCCGATTAGCTCCTCGTAGAACCCGACCGCATGGCAATAGGGGAAGTTCTCCACCCCCAATGCGTCGAGATCAGGCTTGCCACGCCTAGCGTCTTGCATCACGGAAGTCAATTGCCTGACAGACTTGGACGTCAAGAATCTCTTCTGTTGGGGTTGTGTACTTTCGTCAGCTCCGAACAGAATCTCTCCCCGTTCAATCATGCCTTGTAGTGTTTCCGGAGTACGGGAAAAGCCGTTCGGCGGCACGGGACACGGCTTGCCAGTTACGGGATGGATTAGCGGCTGGAAGAATTTCGGATCAGTCCGAGGTTCTGGTGCCCTCAAGCTGACGCCACGATAGATTTGCCCCTCATCATCCAGGAACCGGTATGCCTTCTCGCCACCACTGAGTTGGGAATTTCGCGTTACCCAACTGGTGAATTCTTTCCGTACCGCTTCCGTAACTCCCCCTTTTTCCTGTATGAGATCGCTGGCTTTGTTCACCATCATAAGTGTCGTATTGCCGCGTAGGTTGATAGACTTATCCGTATCCGACCGCCATACGACATACTCGTGCTGATTGGCGATTCCGCGGCCAGCCGTCATCGGATTGCGCTTGTCCCATACCAACGTGCCCGCATTGGAAATGGGAAAGTGAAGCTCAAACAGGAGGTGCAGACGCTCGTACTCATTCTCGTCGATATGGCACAGGAACGACCCAGGCGATTCCAGAAGTCGCAGTGCGGCCGCAATGTGATTGTTCATCATTGCCAGCCAACTCGAATGTTGGTAGCTGTTCTTGTAGAGAAATCCGCTGGTTGCCGTGTTGTACGGCGGATCGATGTGTACGCACTTCACACCCTGCCGGCACTTCTCCTCCAGCAGCCTGAGCGCCTGCCAGTTTTCGCTGTGGATGAGCAGGCCGTCGGTCATGCCGTCCAAGTCGTCGAATGACGCGAGCAGGCGATCGGTGAAGTCGGTGTCAAAGTGGCGTGTGTCGAGCACCAGCGTGGGGTTGTCGCGCAGGAACTTGTCGGAGCGGTCCGCGCCATCCACGTCGAACAGGTCTTGCCACTCGGTCCACTGCGGTTCGTTGGCGGCGATTTCGGGGTAGAAGGCGGCGTCCACGTTGCCGAGTGTTACGCAGTACTGCGTATCCACCACGAACTTGCGCTTCTCCCAGAGCATCTTCTGAAAGCCCTCTATCTGCGCCAGGAAGTCGATAATCTGGCCGCCCACGCTCTTTATGAGGCGCATCAACTGGAACCAACCGGGGGCGGCCCGTTCGCCGGCGGTCTCCAGGTTGTCCAGGTTCAGGACCTCGTTCTTCAGGTAGAAGTCGAGCTCGCGGTGGAGGAAGCCGGACAGATCCTTGTGGATGAAGAAGT
>DAOUJL010000072.1:0-65325 GCA_034422735.1 Dehalococcoidia bacterium
GTATCTTGTTGCGTCATGCGGTTCCTCCCGGTCCTGTTGGAGAAACCTTACATATCGTCCCTGAATCCACTCTATGCATCTGTGGGTTAGGATTTTGAGATAGTTACTAAGAGCCTGTCCGATAAATCCCTTCCCCCTCGACGGGGGAAGGTTAGGATGGGGGTGGTGACCTGGTTACCGGACAGGCTAAGGGACCCCCAACAGGCTGGCACTGCCACAGCGCCGACGTCGCGGTCATCGGCGGCGGGCCCGGCGGCGCCACCGCGGCGACTATGCTCGCCCGCAAGGGCTTCCGCGTGGCGCTGCTCGAGCGAGAGCGGTTCCCCCGCGCTCACGTAGGCGAGTCGCTGCTTCCCGCCAGCATCCCCGTGCTGGAAGAGCTCGGCGCCTACGAACGCGTGCGCGACGCCGGGTTCCTCCCCAAGTACGGCGCCACCATGGTCTGGGGCCGGGACAAGTCCCCCTGGTCGTGGTACTTCCGGGAGACCAGCCGCACGTATCCGCACTCCTACCAGGTCTCGCGCCCGCAGTTCGACGGCATCCTGCTCGACAACGCCCGCTCCCACGGCGTCGACGTGCGGGAAGAGCACGCCGTCACCGGCGTCCTGGAGCGCGACGGCGCCGTGGAGGGCGTGCGCGTCCGCGGACCGGACGGCTCCGAATCCGAGGTGCGCGCCCGCTTCGTCGTCGACGCCAGCGGCCAGTCCGCGCTACTCAGCCGACGCTTCGGCCTGCGGCGCTGGGACGACTTCTTCCGGAACCTCGCCGTCTACGCCTACTACCGCGACGCGCACAGGCTGCCCTCGCCGGACGAGACCAACATATTCATCGAGTCCTACCCCAACGGCTGGCTCTGGACCATCCCGCTCCACACCGGCACGGCCAGCGTCGGCGCGGTCGTGGACGCCGCCGCCGGCCGCGACCGCCTGCGCGAAGAAGGCCCCGAACGGTTCCTGGCGAGCCAGATAACCCAGGCCCCGCACACGTCCGCGATGCTGCGCGACGCCACGCTCACCGACGGCCCGTTCGTCGCCCGCGACTGGTCCTACGTCTCCGAGCGCACCGCCGGTGACGGATTCGTGCTGGTGGGCGACGCCGCCTGCTTCGTCGACCCGCTCTTCTCGTCCGGCGTCCACCTGGCCATGATGTCCGGCGTCCTCGCCGCCGCCTACGTCACCACCGCGCTCAGTAACCCGGACATGCGCGAGGCCGCGGCGCGGGTGTACGAGGAACTGTACCGCAACGAGTACGACCACTTCCGCGAGCTGGCCAGGCTGTTCTACACCAGCAACCGCACCGAGGAGTCCTACTTCTGGGAGGCCCGCCGCCTGCTGGACTCAGGCGACGCCCTCGCGCCGCGCCAGGCGTTCGTGCGCGCGCTCGCCGGCCAGTCCCCGCGCGGCTACGAGCGCGTGGCCCTCGAGCGCGGCGAGCCGCCCTCCGACGTGGTGGAGGGCGTCCGCGCCGTCGAGCGCGCCCGCGCCGAGCGCACCGCCCGCCTCGCGCCGGGCGCCGTGACCCAGGACGCGCTGCTGGCGGCGGTGCCCAGCCTCGCGCCGGGCGCAGTCCTCGAGCGCAAGCCCGTCGTCGCCGAGGGCGAGTTCGTCTGGGGCCACGTGCTCACCACCCCCGACCGTCCCGAGGGCATGCCCTGCAGCGAGCTCGTCGGCGCCCTCGTCGCACGCATCGACGGACGCGCGAGCGTGGGGGAGATTGTGGCGGCGGTGTGCACGGCGTACCCGGAGGGCCGGCGCGCGGAGGTGGCGGGCGCGGCGCTGAACGCGCTGCGCATCCTGTACGTGGACGGCGCGATTGCGGAGCTGCGCGGTGTGTAAGCGGCGCAGAAGTCGCGGGCGGTACGCGCCAGGCTCAGCGAATATAGGAGGCGAAGCATGGTCATGATGAGCGGAGGCGAAGCCCTCGCGAAATCGCTCGTAGGCGAAGGCGTCGAGGTCGTGTTCGGTGTCCCCGGCATACAGATATACGGCATCGTCGCCGCGCTGCGAGACGAACCGGGCATCCGTATGGTCACCACGCGGCACGAACAGGCCACGACGTACATGGCCGACGGCTATGCCCGCGCATCAGGGAAGCCGGGAGTGGCGCTGGTGGTTCCCGGCGCGGGTCTTTACAACGCCGCGCCCGGACTGACCAACGCGTACTCCCGCTCCACGCCGGTGCTTCTGATTGCGGGCCAGGTGCCGCGTGGGGCAATCGGCAAGAACCTCGGAGCCGTTCACGAAATCGCCGACCAGCCCGGCGCGGTGCGCTCCGTGACCAAGTGGCAGGGCCAGGCGTCCAGGCCCCGTGAAGTGCCGGGCGCCGTGTTCGAGGCGTTCAGGCAGATGCGTACCGGCCGCCCCCGTCCCGCTCTGTTGGAGATGCCGCCCGAAGCCGGCGTTGAGCGCGAGGAAGTCCAGATGCGCAATCCCGCCCGCATCTCCCGAATCGTGCCCAGCCCGGAAGACCTACGAGAGGCCGCCCGCGCCATCGCCCGTTCCAACACGCCCCTGATATACGCGGGGGGCGGAGTGGCGCGCTCCGACGCCGAAGAGTCGCTCGTGAAGTTGGCAGAGGCGACCAACATACCCGTGGTCACCTCCAGTGGGGGCAAGGGAGCCATCCCCGACAGCCATCCGCTGTCCTACGGCTCCTGCTTCAGTCCCCGGGGCGACCGGCAGGAGATGAACCAGCTCTTCGAGGTAATGCAATCCGCCGACGTGGTGATAGGGATCGGCGCGCGCTTTTCGCTGGGCAATCCGGCCGGCGAGGCGTCCCCGCTGGTGAACATCAACATAGACGACGCCGAGCTCACAAGGCATCAGGCGAACACCATCCCGCTGCACGGAGACGCCAGGGCCACAATCGACGCCCTTCTGCCCTTCCTCATGGAGGCCGGGGCGGCAGAGCGGCCGTCGCCTGCCGAGGCGGTGAGCGCCGCCCGCAACCTGATAGCCTATTACGACATACGGCTCAGGGAGCCTCAGTATCCGGTCATCGAGGCCATGCGGAAGGGAATCCCACAGGACGCCTTCATAGTCTGGGACATTACACAATTCAGCTACTACGCCCGCACCCACTGGCAGGTCGACCACCCGAAGACCTACATAGACTCGGGCTACTCGTTCAACCTCGGCTACGCCTTTCCGACCGCCCTGGGAGCCAAAATCGCCAGACCCGACCGCCCCGTGGTCTGCATAACCGGAGACGGCGGGTTCATGTTCAACTCGTCCGAATTGTCCACGGCCATCCAGTACGGCATCAACACGGTGACCGTCGTGTTCAGAAACGACTCCTACGGCAACGTCGCCCGCGACCTCGACGATGCGTTTGGCGGCGCGTACGGGACTGATCTGCACAACCCGGACTTCGTCAGGTTCGCCGAGTCGTTCGGCGCGGTCGGCATGAGGGCAGACGATCCGCAGGAGCTGGAGACGCTGATTCCGCAGGCGCTGGAGCGGCAGGCGCCGGTGGTCATCGACGTGCCTTTCGGAGAGATGCCCATACCGCGCGCGCCCCAGTTCGCGCCCTTCTACAGGCTCCCCTGGACGCAGCCCCAGGAGGGCCTCATCTCCTCCTGAAACGACACTCCGAGCCACACCGGCGCGCAGGCGGAGCTACGCAGGTTGTAAGGAGGGCGGTAAACAGCCTGGTCTTCCCTTCCTTTTGCCTTGTGCGAACGGACGTGCTATACTCACATGAACAAGTAACCAGGGTGAGACCGTCTTGACCTCCAAGCAATTCCACGAGATTAGGGACCCCATTCACGACTTCGTCAGGCTAGACAGCGACGAATGGCGTGTGTTGGATTCGGGCTCTGTTCAGAGGCTGAGACATATTCACCAACTCGCAATGTCATATCTGGTCTATCCGGGAGCGACCCACAAGCGCTTCGAGCACAGCCTGGGCGTGATGGAACTGGCGGGGCGAGTCTTCGATGTTGTTACAGCAGACCACAACATACATCCAGCTATGCGGGAAGTGGTTCCGGAGTTGGCCAGAAGAGATCTCTTGGACTACTGGCGAAAGGTATTGAGAATGGCAGCGCTCTGCCACGACATAGGCCATCTACCGTTCTCCCACGCCGCCGAAAAGGATCTGTTACCTGAAGGCTGGAATCACGAGAGGATAACTACCGAGCTTATCCTGGGAGATGAACTGGGGGATATCTGGCAATCAATGAGGCCTCCTTTGGACCCTCTGGACGTGGCGAAAGTCGCCGTGGGTCCAGAAGAAATGGAAGAGGTCGAATTTTCGGACTGGGAGACTCTCTTGTCGGAGATCGTTAGTGGCGAGGCTCTTGGAGTCGACCGGATGGACTATTTGCTCAGAGACTCGCATCACGCCGGAGTGGCCTATGGCAAATTCGATCATCATCGACTAGTGGACACCATCCGTATTCTGCCCAACGTTGTCCAGAACTCCTATGAGCCTGCATTAGGTGTCGAAGTAGGCGGAATCCATTCCTCGGAAGCCCTGTTGCTCGCCCGATTCTTCATGTTCATTCAGGTCTATCACCACCGCGTGAGGGTATCCTACGACTTTCATCTACAACAGTTTCTACAGGCCTGGTTGCAAGAGAGTCGTTTCTCGACCGACTTAGCCTCTCACCAGAAACTCACCGACAACGAAGTGCTCGCTGCAATTCTGGACGCCTCTCGTGATCCATCATCACCCGGTCATGAAGCCGCCGACAGAATCATGAACCGAAGGCACTTCCGGCAGCTGTTTGTCCCGACTCGCGTGGATAAGGAACTGCACGAGAATCCGCTAGAAGCCGCCTTCGAAGCTGTCAAAGATCAATTCAATGGAGAGTTGGTCCAGAGGAGCGAATATGCGCAGTCATCGGCGGAACTGAGGTTCCCGGTTCGCGACTCGTCTGGAAACGTCGTATCTTCAAACGACATTTCAGTTGTGCTCCCAAACGTACCCATAGTGGATGTTGGCTTCATTCTTGTCGCACCGGAGATAATGGACGCCGCGTCAAAGTGGCTTGATAGCAACAAAAGCACTATCCTATCCGGCAACTAAGGAGACAACCATGGAACCCATGAACGAAAAAGAACGCCGGGCCTTGGTCTGCCTACTAGTCCATGAGATGGGGCAGACTGACAGCTGGGCCGCCGAGTCCCACATACAGAAGTGCGTCTACTTCCTCCAAGAGATGTGGAACGTCCCTGTAGGCTACAAGTACATACTCTATAAGCATGCGCCCTACAGCTTCGACCTTCAACGCGAGTTGGCCATGATGCGGGCCCGGCTCCAGTTGGACCTAAAGCCTCGATACCCCTATGGCCCATCATTCATCTTGGGTTTTTGGGGAGAGTCGAATCTCGGACTCGTAGCAGAGTACCGCGACGCCGTACAGTTCGTGGCCACTAAGTTATCGGTAGAGAGGATGGACGTCCTTGAGCGACTCTCCACTGCCCTCTACGTGACACGTAAAGATGCGGATCTGACGGACGAAGAGGCGGCGCGACGAATCAACGAACTGAAACCTCACGTCAAGATCCCACAAGCGGCCGACGCCATCGAGGAGCTACACAGACTTGAAGAGGCCGCCAGCGAAGCTCTCGCCGCGCGGTGACGCCCTCACGCTCCGCTAGTAGATGACCTGGTCGCGCTGGAACTGATCAATTTCGGCTGGGGTCAGCCCCAGCAGTTCGCCGAAGTAGTGCACGTTGTCCGCGCCCAGCGGCGGGCAGCCCGCGATCACCCGGCTCGGCGTGTCGCGCAGCCGCACCGTCGCGCCGGGGTGCTCGTGTACGTCCCCTACCGGCCTGTGGTCCACCGTGACCACGTAGTCGCGCGCGCGCAGGTTCACGTCGTGGTACAGGTCCTCGCCGCTGGCGACGATGCCCGCCGGCACGCCCTCGCGCTGCAGCAGCCGCATCACCTGCCGCGCCGTCATGTCCGACGTCCACTCGCCCAGCTTCGTGTTCAACTCCTCCAGGTTCGCCAGCCGGCCCTCCAGCGTGTCGAACCTCGCGTCCGACGCCCACTCCGGCTCCTCCATCGCGCCGCGCAGCCGCCGCCACTGCTCGTCCGTGTAGCACGCGATCGCGCACCACGAGTCGAATCCCAGGCACGGGAAGACGTCGTGCGGCGCCGCGTTCGCGTCCCAGTTGCCCCTCGCCTCCGGGACGTGGCCGTTGAAGAAGTAGTCCAGGAACGCCTCGCCCATCGTCGCCACCAGCGCCTCGAGCTGCGCCAGCTCGATCATCTGGCCGCGCCCGGTGCGGTCGCGCAACTCCAGCGCCGCCAGCGCCGCGAACGCGCCCGTCGCCGCGCCGTAGAAGTCCGGCAGCGGCACCTTGGGCCGGGTGATGCCCGGAGACTCCGGCTGCGCCCAGATGCCCATCGCGCCGGTGTAGGCCAGCAGACTCTGCCCGAACGCGAGCTCCGACGCGCGCGGGCCGTCGATGCCCATGCCGGGCATGCTGATGTAGATGATATCCGGGTTCAGCTCGCGCTGGCGCTCGTAGCCGATTCCCCAGCCGTCGAGCACGCCGGGCCGGAAGTTCTCCACCACCACGTCGCACAGGCCGATGAGCCGCTCGCACAGCTCTATCGCCTTCTCGGAGCGCATGTTCAGCGTGACCGAGCGCTTGCTGCGGTTGATCTCCACGAAGCTGAACGACGCGAACGGTCCCCGCGCCTGCTGCCTGTCGGGCAGCATGTTGGACTCCACCTTGATGACCTCCGCGCCCAGTTCTGCCAGGTAGCGCGTCATGTACGGCCCCGCCCACACCCGGCTGAAGTCCAGCACCCGAATGTTCTTCAGCGGCAACGGCGGCTCGGCGGACGCCGGTGAAGGCGCAGGCACGGCGGGCGTCCCGCCCTCCCCGTCAGCGGCTGCCGTCCACTCCGAGACAACCTCGTCCGTATGCTGGCCCAGCAGCGGCGGCGGACGGTACAGCCGCCACGGACTCGCCCCCATGCGGAACGCCCCGCTCGGCGTCGGGTACTTCCCCACAACCGGATGCTCCACGTCCACCAGGAACTCCCGGTACGCCAGGTGGTCGTCCTGCATCAGGTCCGATATCGTCATCAGCGGCGCGGTCGGAATGTGCCGCCGCTGCGCCTCCTCCGCGAATCCCATCTTGGTGAAGCCGCGGCTGAACTCGGAGATCATGTCGTTCAGCACGTCCCCGTTCTCCCGTCGGAACGCGGCGTCCTTCCACAGGTCGTCCTCCAACACCGGGTTGTCCAGCCACTCGAACAGCGCGTCCACGTGCCGCGGGAAGGTGGGCTGCATGTAGATGAAGCCGTCGCTGGTCGGGTACGTGTTGGTCGGCGCGATGGTTGGACTGCCCCCCGGCCGCCGGTTGATCTGCCCGTCGGAGGCGTAGCGCCCGAAGTAGGCCAGGATGTTGGCGAGCACCTCCTGGACGCACACCTCGACGTGCTGGCCGCGGCCCGTGTCGGTCCGGTGCCGTACCGCCGCCAGCGCCGCGAACGCCGCGTGCTGCGCCGAAAGCTGCAAGCCGGGCGAGAACGGAGCCATCGCGGGCCGCTCGTCGGGGTCGCCGAAGCCGTACATCAGCCCGCCGACGGCCTGCGCAATCAGCTCGCCGGACAGGAAGCCGCTGTAGGGACCGCTCAGCCCGAACGGCGATATGGTCACGTACACCAGCCGCGGGTTGGCGCGGCTGAGCGCGTCGTAGCCCAGCCCCAGCTCGTCCAGCGCGAAGGCCGAGCCGTCGTCCACCAGGATGTCCGCCGCCCGCGCCAGCGCTTCGAAACGACGCCTGTCGGTCTCGTCACCGAGGTCGAGCGCGACGCTGCGCTTGTTGACGTTGAGCGGCAGGAATGGGATGCCGCGCTCCGGCCCCGGCTCGTTCCCCGCGAATGGGCGCAGGTGGCGCGCGGCGTCGCCCTCCGGCGGCTCCACCTTCACCACGTCCGCGCCCAGGTCGGCCATCAGCCGCCCGCAGTACTGCGCGCCCGGCCCGGTCAGGTCGAGCACGCGCAGGTGCGAAAGCGCCGCCGGCTCGCCCTGCCGGCTATCTGCCGCGTTTGGTGGCGTCATGTTGGGCCACACTGGGGTTGGCATGGCATACGGCGCTCACCCCCATCCTAACCTTCCCCCATCAAGGGGGAAGGGACTTGCGGCCCCTAATCGAACCGCGACCGCCGCGCCTCCATGCCGCTGCGGATGTCCAGCAGTACCGTCCGCCCCTCGGCATTCAGCCGCTTGGCCTCCTCCAGCGCGCTGGCGACCTCGCCCGGCTCCGAGACGACGATGCCCACGGCGCCCATGCCCTCGGCTATCTTGGCGTAGTCGCCGCCCATGTGCGTGACGCCGAACAGCTCCCGAGCGGTCGGGTAGCCGCCCGGATAGGTCGCCATTCCGCCGTTGTTCAGCACGATGGTCGTGATGGGCGCGCCCGCCCGCACCGACGACTCCACGTCCAGGCCGGACATGCCGAACGCGCCGTCGCCCATGAAGTTGAGGCAGAACTTGTCGGGCTTTGCCAGCTTGGCCCCGATCATCAGCGGTATGCCGTAGCCCAGGTGGGTGGTCTTGCCCCAGCCGATGTAGCTGTTCGGCGTGGTCGCCGTGTAGAAGGGCATGATCGTGTCGCGGGGAGCGCCCGCGTCGTGGGTCACGATGCTGTTGTCGTGGTCCAGCACGCGCTCCAGCTCGCCGATCACGCGGTACGTGTTGATGGGCGTCTCGTCGGAGTCCAGCAGGTCCTTCCACTCGGACAGCCACTTCCCCTTGACCTCGGCTATCTCGTCCGCCACGCCGGTCTGGCCGCGGCGCCCGTTCTCGCCCGCCTGCGCCTTCACCTCTGCTATCAGCATCTGGATGGTCAGCTTGGCGTCGCCCGGCAGCCCCACGTCCACCGTGAAGTCCTTGTTGATGTCCTCGATGCTCTCGGTGTTGTGGATGATCACCTTGCCGTCCGGAATCGGCTGGCCGTAGCTGGTGCGAGTCATGCTGGAGCCGAGCGCCATCAGCACGTCCGACTCCTGCAGCCACGTCCGCGCGTGCAGACCGGTCGCGCCGCTGCCCGAGCCGAGCGACAGCGGGTGCCGCTCGTCGAACCCGGACTTGCCGGGCATCGTGCAGTAGACCGGCACCTCGGCCAGTTCCGCAAGCTCCCGCAGCTCCTCGGTGGCGTCGGAGAACAGCACGCCCATGCCGGACCAGATGACCGGCTTCTTGGCGCCCAGCAGCAGCTTCACCGCGTCCCGCACGTCCTCGCAGGAAGGCGCCTGCGGGCTGCGCTTGGGCGGCTGGTACGCCATCGCGCTGTCGGGCACCTCCTGCGGGCCGATGTCGGCGGGTATCTCCACGATCACCGGACCCGGCCGGCCGTTGCGCAGCGCGTGAAAAGCGCGACGCATCACGTTCGCCACCTGGTCGGCCTTCAGCAGCACCTCGCTGTGCGTGGACACGCTCTCGTAGGTGCGCGCGGGCGAGAAGTTGGGCTGCACCGCGTACTGCGCCACCGACGGCCCGCCGGGCAGGTACAGCACCGGCACGTTGTCCGCGTAGGCCTGCGCCAGGCCGCCCATCGAGTTCTCCGAGCCCGGCCCGCCCTGCGTGATGATCACGCCGAAGCGTTCGCGGTTGCTCATCCGGCTGTAGCCGTCCGCCGCCATCACCGCGCCGCGCTCCTGCCGGAACATGATGGGACGTATCCCTTCCCGCGCCACGACTTCTATCAGCTCATTGGACGGGAAGCACGAAATCCACTCCACGCCCTCCATCTTCAAGATGCGCGCGACCGCCTCAAGAACGTTCATCTGGGTATCCTCCACAGCTTTCTGCCGATTGAAAATGCGTAAAGTAGCATACGCCCAAACGCAAGCGCGGGCAAGCGCGCCGTCGCGCGTAGGCTCAGGCCTCTTCGTTCTCCGCTCTCCGGCCGGGAGCGCGGGCCAGGACGGGAGATTTCGAGCGGCGATTGGGCCTCTTGTGCGGGCTTCACGAAAAATCTGCACTATTCTGCTACATGCTGCCCAATCCGTAGCTGGGCGGCCCGGTGTTTTTGTCACTTTCTGTGAGCCAGGTTGTTAAGGATCGTCACGCGCATTGCGCGGAATGTGGCAGAACGGGACCCGTTCGGCAAGCTCAGGGTAGGCTCCTCTCCCATCTCAGAGGGCGGGCGGGTTTGAAACCCGCCCCTACTCCAAAGCCGGCGGCCGCAGCGCCTGCCAGGTAGAAAATAGCACGCGCGTGCTATAGAATCAAGAGGGCTGGCGAATCTGCGGGATAGGGGCGAATTCGTGGGGAGAAATGGCGCACGAACGGGAACTGGTGGGGCATGGGTGAGAATGGGTAAGACACGATTGGGAACAGGCGGCGCGGGAGAGTGACGCTTTTTTCGGGGTGCGGGGGCGCGAATGGGTTGGAGTTGGGGGAGAGGGGACAAGCGGAAGGGGCGCCGTCGCGGCAACCTATACCGGCAGGTTGCCACGACGGAGAATGAAAAGGCCGTGGGGCGTGGGAGCCTGTGTCAGATTGCTAGGCAGCTTTGCGGCGGATACCCAGCCTCCTTCCAAGAGGCCGGGGACGGCAGAGCAAATCTCTTAGTGGCATGGCGAAAAGTTCTGCGTAGCGTACAGTTCGCCTGACTCTTTGACCACGCCGACACCGATTCGTCGCGAGTCGCGATCCAAAATGTTCTCCCTGTGACCGGGACTGTCCATCCAGCCCTGCACTATCTCACGGGCGATCTGCTCGGCGCTCCCAGTTGGCCGTTCAATGTAGAAGATGTTCTCGCTGAGGCCGTAAGAGTAGCGTCCGCCGCCCATGTGTGCCTCGCAGTCATAGCCTGCAGCCAGCGCTCTGTCGGTCGGGTCTTTTCCGTAGAGGTCATGCTCGAACACGCCCTCGCGCATCATGTCCTCGCTGTGTCCTCGAGCTATGCGAGAGATCTCGGCATCGTGCTTCAGTTGCCTTAGCGAGAACCGGCCCCTTTCTTCGTTTGTAAGAGCTATCACACCCTGCTCGAGAGTGGCGATGAATCGCTGGTCGTCCTCCTGGGACTTTTCTGCCCGTTCAGTCTGCCACTCCTCAAATTGCACGCGGCGCTTTGAAATCTCGCTTTCGATAGGCGACCGAATGCTCGAGTCTACTGTGGCCTTGAGATCCCAAAGCGGACCCTCGCCGTAGGTGTCGGCGGGCCACCACACGAAGAGAGCGAAGAGAACAAGCAGGACTGCCACCCAGGTGAGGGGCCTGTTGCGGGAACGGCGCCTCAACCGCCTCCGACGACGGTTGCGCATTGGGCGAGGTGGACGGGGTTCCGGGTCGGTGAACGAGGATTCGAACCTGGCGTTGGTGCAGCCTACGCAGGTGCAGTATGCGGGATGATTGGAATACCAAGAGGAGCGTGGCGGCATTGGTCCTTACTTCCTACAGGTCCCCGACAGGAGTACCCGCACATGGCGCGCCTCAAAGCAGACGGCGGGTCGGAATCGGCGCAGTAGAGGTGTTGTACCCTGTAGCGGGCGCTGGCCGAACCGCGTTGCATCATGCCACATTCGATGGCTGCGTTCAACAACCATTTGGCAGGTGGAAGCTGTTTCAGATCACTAGGTGCGGCGGCTTCATGGACCCTCGTGGCGGCTTCGCGTAGAGTTTCTCTCCCTCTCTCTACCCGAGGTCAAGGTGTAATGGAGTTGCCCCGAATGTCGTCAATCGATGCAAAGAAAAGCTAGGGGCAGTTAGGCAGACCCAGATCGGATAAATCATGGTGCTGTGCGCTTTGCAGCCCCTCAGGTATGCATCCAGCGAACTGGTTACCGGCGAGGTACAGTGCAACTAGGTCGCTCAGGTTGCCCAACTCTCGGGGTATCTCCCCGCTCAGTCGGTTGTTGCGAAGGTTCAGCGATGTTAGGTTACTCAGGTTGCCCAACTCTCGGGGTATCTCTTCGCTCAATTGGTTGTTGTGGAAGGACAGCGATGCTAGGTTGCTCAGGTTGCCCAACTCCGGCGGTATCTCCCCACTCAATTGGTTGTTGTAGAGGGAAAGCGATGCTAGATCGCTCAGGTTGCCCAACTGCGGCGGTATCTCCCCGTTCAATCGGTTGCCGTCGAGTTCCAATGTTGTCAGGTTATTCAGGTTGCCCAACTCCGGTGGTATCTCCCCACTCAACTGGTTGTTGCGGAGAGACAACCCTATCAGGTCACTCAGGTTGCCCAACTCCGGTGGTATCTCTCCACTCAACTGGTTATAGGAGAGGTCCAACCATGTCAGGTTGCTTAGGTTGCGCAACTCCGGCAGTATCTCCCCGGTCAATTGGTTTTGCCTGAGGTCCAATCCTGCCAGGTTGCTCAGGTTGCCCAACTCTGGCGGTATCTCCCCGGCCAACTGGTTATTCTCCATTTCCAATCCTATCAGGTTACTCAGGTTGCCCAACTCCGGCGGTATCTCTCCACTCAACTGATTTACCCCGAGGTAAAGCCGTGTCAGGTTGCTCAGGTTGCCCAACTCCGGCGGTATATCTCCACTCAATTGGTTATTGTAGAGTCTCAGCAATGTCAGACTGCTCAGGTTGCCCAACTCCGGCGGTACATTCCCACTCAATTGGTTTTGCCTGAGGTCTAGTTCGGTGACGCGGCCATTGACGTCTACGACGACACCATGCCACTGACCTAGTGGTGCGTCACTTAACCAGTTGGCGTTGTTGGTCCAATTAGGGCCGCCCGTGGCCTCGTATAACGCGACAAGCGCTGCCCTGTCCGAAGAGTGTTGCTCAGGTGCAGGCGTCGGCGTATTAGGTACAGGTGCCGGCGTAGGTGCGGGCATCGGCGTATGTGTGATTTCAGTGCAGTACGAGACCGACACTCTAACTACGGTCTCAAGCCACTCGTGGAGTGTTTTGTCAGGAGGTGTGCAGAGGCCGGTGTCCTGAATCCACAACTCCTGCAATGCTCTCAGACTTCCCAACTGCGGCGGTATCTCCCCGCTCAACTGGTTACCATTGAGGTATAGCGTTTTCAGGTTTGTTAAGTTGCCCAACTCCGGCGGTATCGTCCCGGCCAACTGGTTGCCGCCGAGGAGAAGCGATTGCAGGTTGGTCAGGCCGCCCAACTCGGGCGGTATCTCGGCGCTCAACTGGTTACCACCAAGGTACAGCGTTATCAGGTTTGTCAGGTTGCCCAACTCCGGTGGTATCTCCCCGCTCAATTGATTAACGCTGAACTGCAGCGATGTCAGGTTGCTGAGGTTGCCTAACTCCGGCGGTATCTCCCCGCTCAACTGGTTCCGGCTGAGGTTAAGCGATTGCAGGTTGGTCAGGCTGCCCAATTCAGAGGGTATCTCGCCGCTTAACTGATTCATGCCGAGGTCAAGCGCCTGCAGGCTGGTCAGGCCACCCAACTCAGGGGGTATCTCGCCGCTTAACTGATTCTGCCATAGATCAAGCGATTGCAGGTTGGTTAGACTGCCCAAACTCGGGGGTATCTCGCCCTCTAGGCCGTGGCCAGAGAGGTCCAACCCCACCACACGGCCATCGCCATCAGTGGCGACACCGGACCAATCACTGATTGGTCTGGCGCTCATCCAGTCTGTTGCTTTGGTCCATCCATCGCCACCCATCGCACGGTAGACATCAACCAGTACGTCTCTGTCTGTTCCTTCCTGAGCAATGCCTGATCCACAGAAGGGTAGCCGCCCCAGATCGGATTCGGACAACTGCTGTTGCAGATTGCCTGGCACGCATCCGCTAAACTGGTTTCCCCAGATGTACAACTCCTTCAAACTGGCTAGGCCGCCTAGTTCAGAAGGGAGCTCACCGCTCAGTCGGTTCCGGCTGAGGTTAAGCGATTGCAGGTTCGTGAGGTTCGCTATCTCCGGTGGAATCTCTCCACTAAGCTGCTGGCCTGAGAGATCGAGCGACGCTACACTCCCATCACGGTATGTGGACACCCCATGCCATTCGCCGATAGGCTTGCGAGTTAACCAATTTTCGTCGTTCTGCCAATTCGGGCCGTTTGTGGCGTTGTGTAGGGCTACCAAGGCTTCTGCATCGCTTACCTTGCTGGAAGGGCACGTTTGGACGTCATGTATTTCTCTACGCACGAGCGTATCGTGCATTAGATCGGAAATGCAACCATCTAGTTCATAGACAACGTCCTTACTCCGGCCCTCAATACGCCTCTCTACGTGATGCCGACCGGGCAAGGATAGTTCTTTCAATTTAGTGAGTTTATCTAACTCGGGGGGTATCTCACCACTCAGATGATTGCCATCAAGGAGCAGTGCGCTCAGATTAGCGAGGTTGCCTAACTCGGGGGGTATCTCACCCGTCAACTCGTTGCTGTTAAGATCCAGAACTTCGAGCTGGCTGAGGTTGCCCAGTTCAGGCGGGATCGCACCGGTCAATGAGTTGCGCCCGAGGTTCAGCGTTCTCAAGTAAGTAAGGTTGCCCAATTCAGGTGGAAGCCCAGACTTCAACCAGCGGTGACTGAGGTCTAGCCCTATAACACGGCCGTTTGCGCCGACAGTGACACCCTCCCATTCACTGATTGGCCTGAAGCCCAGCCAGTCTTCACTGCTTGACCAGTATTCCCCACCAGTGGAATTGAAGAGAGCAATCAACGCTTCTTTATCCGTCTCAGGCGATGTGTCCGCAAGCGCGCGAACTGACTCGCTCGTAGGTCGGACCTCACCAAAGTCAGACCTTGTCTGAGTTGGTCCCGCTCCAGTCCCGTCGGAGTCAGGCGATGCTATCGGCGAGTCGGAAGCGCACGCGGTGAGGAGGATCACTAGGATCAAGGATAGCCCGAATATTGGTGCCAAGTATTGCAAACCAGCACTGCCCCTCAAGACTTTGAGCATTAGAGTTCCTTTTCCTAGGCTGCGATACTAATGGGACGGGCCACTCGAATATAACCGGATAGGCTATTTGTATCTAGCGGCGCACTCTCCGGCTCCGCGATCGTCCCCCGCTCCCGGGTGTGAAATCCCCCTCTATCCAGCGCACAAAGTACTCCGCCAACTCAATGTACATATTCTTCGTGCCATCGGAGAGGTCTGCCATCTGAACTTCTGCACGATACTGTGCATGCAGTTGCTTTAGTTCCGCCACATTTATCCTGCTCTCCATTGGTCCCTCCTAGGTCTTCCGCCAGCTTACACTTCCTACTCGTATCGATGCGAAAATCCAATCTATCGTAACTGGTCAGAGTCGATGATGCGAAGTGAGTCCGTATCGAGCGCGCCTTCGTGCAACTTTTCGTCGTACTGTCGCGTGTCAATCCGAGCGGAGCCGAAGAATCTGGACATTTCTCAACAAGAACACCCAGACAAATGACAACAACGCAGATGCTAGGTACGTGGTCCTAGTCTATCACTCCGATCAAAGGGCAGGGGCCTTGCGGAGCGGCAGCCACCGTTTCACCCCCATCCTAACCTTCCCCCTGCGGGGGGGAAGGGACTTTCACCCCCCCTACGTCCCGAAAAACTCCCGCACTATCCGCACCGTCTCCCCCATGTTCTCGCTGTGCAGACCGTGCCCGGCGCCCGGCACCTCGCCGAACGTGCCGTTGCCGTTCGGTATCGCCGCCTCCATCTCCCGCGCCTGCGCCGCGTCCAGCACCGTGCTCGACTCGCCGCGCAGCACCAGCGTCTTGCACGAAATCTTGCTCACGCAGTCCTTGAGGAACGGCCCCTCCTTCAGCGCCGTCCGACCCATCAGCCACGATATCTCAGGGTCCGTCTTCGAAACCAGGATGCCGTCCCAGTTGGTCCGGTGCGTGTGCCGGATAGTGTCGTTGATGCGGTCGTCCGACCAGTCGGGGTTCTGCTCCTTGTACCAGGCGTAGGCCATCTCCGGATTGAAGAAGCCCTTCGGCTTGGGCGCCGCGCTGCCCTGCAACCGACGCGCCGCCGTGTCCCGCCCGCTCGGCGACGGGTCCGGCACCGGGCCGTAGTCCCCCAGCACCAGGTGGTCCACCAGGTGGCCGTAGTACGCGCCCAGCGGCATGCCGATGCGCGAGCCCTGGGAGTGGCCGTAGTAGTCGAACGGGTACAGCCCCAGCTTCTGGGCGAACAGCCCCACGTCCGACGCGAACGCCTGCGTCGAGTACCCGCCCCGGCTCCAGTCGCTGTCGCCGCAGCCCCGCGCGTCCAGCGCGATGACGTGCCACTTGTCGGTCATGTGCGGCGCGAACTCGTCGAACATGTGCGCGTGGCCGCCGATGCCGTGCATCAGAATCAGCGGCTTCTTCGTCATATCGCCGCCCCAGTCCAGGTAATGCAGGTTGAGGCCGTTGACTTCTGCCCACTTGTCTTCCGGATAAACGTCTGCCATGTGCCCTTGCTCCTCTCTGCGATGTGCGGCGATTGTAACAGGTTCCGAACTGTCCCTTCCCCCTTGACGGGGGAAGGCTAGGATGGGGGTGACACCGATAGTCCCCTCTCCCTTGAGGGAGAGGGTTAGGGTGAGGGTGAGGATGGGGGCGCCCCCTCCCGCCAACGCGCCGCCCGCGTCGCCGCGAACAGGTAAGTCGTCACGTAGCTCCGGTGCGGCGACCACCGCTCGGAGTACGCCAGCGCGTCGCCCGCCGCCATCGGCTCACCGCCGCCGACCAGCGCGCCCATCGTGCGCTGCAGCGCCAGGTCCCCCGACGGGAAGCCGTCCGGCTCGCCCAGCGCGCCTATCAGCAGCCAGTGCGCCGTCCACGGCCCGACGCCCCGAATCGCCGTCAGCCGCTCCACCACCTCGGCCGCGGGCAGGCCGCGCAGACCCTCCAGGTCCAGCTCGCCCGACGCCACGCGCTGCGCCACCCCCAGCACGTACTCCGCCTTGCGCTGGCTCAGCTTCAGACCGCGCAGGTCCTCTACGCTCGCCGACGCCACCGCCTCCGCGCGCGGAAACGCCCAGTAGCCCTCGCCGTCGAACTCCGCCCGCCGTCCGAACGTCTCGATGATGAGGCCGCGCAGCACCCGCGCCACCTGCGCGCTGATCTGCTGCCCGATGATGGACAGCGTGAGCGCCTCGAACACGGACGCCGCCTGCGGCACGTGCAGCCCGTACAGTTGCTCCACCAGCGGCGCGAGGTGGTCGTCGGCGCGGGCCATCTCGTAGAAGGGGCGGACGTCGTCCTCAGTGCCCAGCAGCAGCCCGAGCTGCGCGCGCGCCGCCTCGACGGACGCCGCGTCCAGGCCCTCGCCGCGCAGCGTGACCTCGACCCGCGGCGCGTCCCGGTCGCCCGCCGAGCGCGCCTCGGCCAGCGCCGGCCGGCCGGCCAGGTCCAGCAGCCTGCGGAACACGCCATCCTCGAACGACTCCGCGGCATATCGCCGCTGAAAGTGCGTCACGTACGCCGCCGTAAGCGCGAAATCATACGGCGGCCTGGGCTCCATATCGTACTCGATCTTTGGCATAGTCGATTACCCCCGAGCAGTAGCATACGCCACCCCGTCCCAAACTGGAAACCGCCCCCCTTCGTTGACACGCGCCACCCCCTTTGCGTAGTATCGACCCACGTATCATCTCAGGAGAGCAGGCTTGTTCGCCGTCCGGTTCATACTTTTTTGCAGGGACACAGTAAACGACTTCCTGGACAAGAACTGCCCGTTCGTGGCCGGGGCCATCGCGTTCTACACCCTGTTCTCCATATTCCCGCTCACCCTCGCCATCGTGTCCATAGTGGGCTACCTCATCAGCCCGGACCCGGTCGAGCACAGGCTCGCCCACGACATCGCCGCGGTGCTGCCCGTCTCCCAGGAGTTCATCGGCGACACGCTCCAGGGCGTCGCCAGGGCGCGCGCCATCACCGGCATAATCAGCGTCATCGGACTGCTCGCCGCGTCCACCGCCGTGTTCGGAGCCATACGCAAGGGCATCAACGCCGCCTGGGGCATAACCAGGGCGCGCCCGTTCATCGAGGAGCGTCTCATCGACCTCGCCCTGGTGCTGTTCAGCGGCCTGGTCGTCATATTCGTGCTGTTCGCGGCGCCCTTCCTCTCGGCCTACCTCAGCGACATCGCGATCTACCTCGCGCCGGGTGCCTGGTACGCCCACGACCTCCTGGGGCTCGTCGGACAGCTCATCACGCCGCTGCTGTACTTCCTCACGTTCCTCGTGCTCTACCGCTACCTGCCCAACACCGACGTCCGTTTCGCCGACGTCTGGTACGGCGCTTTCGCCGCGTCCGTCGCCTTCGGCATCACCAACTTCATCTTCGTCTGGTACGTGTCGCGGTTCCCCGTCTACAACCTCGTCTACGGCTCCGTCGGCGCCATCATGGCTCTGTTGACCTGGGTGTACGTATCGGCTATCATTTTGCTAATGGGCGCCCTGGTTACGTCCCGATATACGACCTACGTTCAGAAGTCGTCGGGAGTGCAGGGCGTTAGGCTTTTGTGGGCGGGGCTGTTGCGTGTTCGACTCAGGGTTATGGCGGCGCCGGACACCGGTTAGAGGCGTAGCGCGCCTGGCGTTTGCCGCGTGCGTGCTGGTGTTGGCCGCCGCCTGCTCCCAGCAGTCCGAGCCTGTCCCCGACGAGGCCCTCGTGCCCGTCCCCACCGCCACCGCGGCGCCTCTGCCCGCCGCTCCCGCCGCCGTGACGCTCCCGCCGCCCGCCGCGCTCACCACCCTCCCCTCCATCTCCAACCTCGTCGAGCGGGTCAACCCCTCCGTCGCGTCCATCTCCGTGGAGTCCGTGACCCGCGGCGTGTTCTTCGACTTCAACGACGAGGGCGCCGGCTCCGGCGTCGTGATCCGAGACGACGGCTACATCGTGACCAACTACCACGTGGTGCAGAACGCCGACGAGATCGCCGTGTCGCTGCCCGGCGGCGAAACCTACACCGCCAGGGTAGTGGGACAGGACCTGGTAACGGACCTCGCCGTCATCAAGGTGGACACCGAAGACCCTCTGCCGACGGCCGAGCTGGTCAGCTCGGACACGGTGGACGTGGGCGACTGGGTGGTCGCGGTGGGCAACTCGCTCGCGCTCAAGGGCGGCCCCACCGTCACGCTCGGCATCATCAGCGCCAAGGGTCGCACCATCGACACCCAGCACGGCGTGCTGTACGACATGATCCAGACCGATGCCGCCATCAACGACGGCAACAGCGGCGGCCCGGTGGTCAACATGAACGGCGAGGTGATCGGCATCAGCACCGCCATCTACCGCCAGGCCCAGGGCATCGGATTCGCCGTAAGCTCCGCCGTGGCCGCCCCCATCATCGACAGCCTCATCGAGCACGGCCGCGTCGTCCGCCCGCTGATAGGGCTGAGCGGCACCGACGTCACCCCCGCCAACGCCAACCGCCTCGGCCTGCCGGTGGACGAGGGCATCATCGTCACCCGCATGGCCCGCGACGGCCCCGCCGCCAGGGCCGGCCTGCAGGTGGGCGACGTGGTGATCAAGATGGACGGCATCCCCACGCCGGACATGGCCAAGTTCCTCACCCGCCTCTGGACCTACGACGTAGACGACGTGGTGGAGCTGGAGTACTTCAGCGACGGCATCTTCGCCCTCGCCGAAGTCCAGCTAGCCGAGCGGCCGCCGGACATCCCGTAGGGGGCTTCCGAACGGTCCCTTCCCCCTCGACGGGGGAAGGCTAGGATGGGGGTGACGGCCAATGGTCCCTTCCCCCGTCGAGGGGGAAGGTTAGGATGGGGGTGACAGGGCCCGCGGGCCGTCCCGTTGTGTCCCCTCTCCCAAGACTGGGAGAGGGTTAGGGTGAGGGTTGAGGTCGCAAGCCTCATCTAGTCCGAACAATCATTTGAGAGTCCGTACGCCGAGGTAGAGCCATGAAACTGACCGTCACGATCGACAGAGACGAAGACGGCGTGTGGATCGTCGAATGCCCGTCGATTCCCGGATGTGTCAGTCAAGGAAACACCAAAGAGGACGCCTTGGCCAACATACGTGAGGCCATCGAGCTATGCCTTGAAGAGCGGGCTGAGCAGGGTTCGCCCCTCACCATCGAGACCCGGCAGGTCGAAGTGACGCTTGAAGCGCGGCGCCACTCCAAACTGGACGCCCTGCTGGCAGGCGTAACCGAAGAAAACCTCCACGCCGAGGTGGACACAGGACGGCCCGTCGGGAACGAAGTGCTCTGAACAGCGATCTGAAGGCGTCATCGCAGTCACCGAATTCCAGCTAGCCGAGCGCCCTCCCGACATGCCGTGGGGGCCTTCCGAACGGTCCCTTCCCCCTTGACGGGGGAAGGCTAGGATGGGGGTGAGAGGGGCCCGCGGGCCGGAATCCTAGAGAGCACTACTCCCAATCTGCCAGCGCATCAGCAGTCTAATGAGGGTAGTTAGATCGCTGAGGTCGCCCTCATCAGCGGCTTGCAGCGCTTTGATGTACTCGCTGCGCACAGGCTCCTGCCTTAGAACTTCGGGAAGAACGGTTTGTCCCGGCAGCAACCCGCCAATCTTAACGCAGAGAATGAAGTAGCACACCGCGCGAGCTGTACGTCCGTTTCCGTTGACGAACGGATGTATGTTGTTGATAGCCCATAGCGCGTATGAAGCTAATTCTGCACTTTCAGTGGACTCCCAATTCCGGTTGACCCAATTTACGACGTCGTCCATCAGAGGCTCGACGCGATAGTGTGCAGGGGGACTGTAACTGCCCACAACAACTTCGTGAGAACGGTACTCCCCCGCCTCGTGATGAAGTCCCACTAGCGCGTGGAAGTGTATAGCCTTGATGAGAGTTTGTGACAGCCATCGCTTGTCACTTTGTATGGCGGAACTCACCATCGAGTTCAGGAAGTCGTAGTACCGTGCGATATTCGCCGCTGACAGGTTCTGGTAGATGGGATTGTCTTCGGTTCCCTCCAATTCGTACAGGTTCATGGTTGATGCTTACCCGTAGTAGTCGGCGAGCAATTTCGCTACCTCGTCGCGTGTGAGCGTGAAGTTACGCGGCAACATTCCCATGACGAAAGAGAGTCTTTGGGCCTTTATCTCGTCCGGAGTCAGTGACAGCTTGGCGTGCTTGCGAAGATACTCGTCAAAGTCGCCCACATCCATGTCGGCGATAGCTGCCAGATCCTCAAGGGATGGCAAAGCGGGGTGTTTGATTTTCTCTGTCAAGAAGTCCTCCTGTCTGGCGCTACTGTAGGAGCGCAGCCCCAAACGAACAGCCGTTCGCTACTGTAATCATTATATCAGACGCCAAAACTCCGTTGCCATCACCACCGCTGGCCTACAGTATCCAGAAATGAAATAATGCCGACGAGCGGAGACCATAAGGACTCACAAGCGAAGGCCAACGCATGAGCACACGCATGGTCAACGAACCGTCTGGGAAGTATCGAGCGCCACAGGTGGGCGATAGCGATCGCCTCTTGCGACGGTGCCTCTCGCTGGATCTCGAAGTCGGCGTGCAGGACCGGCGAATCCGGGCTTTCGCCGGCGTGCGTCCGGACACGGACGTGAGCGTGATTTTCAGGGGCGGCGGTGACGGCCTGGACTCGGCGCTGGCGAGGCTGGACGCCTTTGCCGAAGACGCCGAATTCCTGCTGGGCCACAACCTCATCGCGTTCGACCTGCCCCACCTGCGGGCGGCGAATCCCAACCTGCGGCTTCTGCGTCTGCCAACGGTGGACACGCTCATGCTCAATCCACTCGCCTACCCTCGCAACCCGTACCATCACCTGGTGAAGCACTACCAGGACGGCCAACTCGTGCGCGGGCGAATCAACGACCCTGAACTGGACGCCAGACTTGCGCTGGAAGTGTTTGCCAATCAGCAAAAGGAGTTGCGCAGCGCAGAGCCTGACTTGTTGGTCGTCTGGCACTGGCTCACAGGCGGCGGTTCTGGATTCGATAGAGTGTTCACGGCGTTGCGGGGCGCTCCGCGGCCCACGGACGTAGAGGCATATCGAGCGATTCACACACGTCTGGATGGCAACGCCTGTCGAGCACATATCCGCGAGATGATGGCAGACGCCGACAGCTTAGGATGGCCGCTGGCCTACGCGCTGGCGTGGCTGTCGGTGGCCGGGGGCAACTCGGTTATGCCGCCGTGGGTGCGCTACCAGTTCCCGGAGGCGGGACGGCTGGTGCGCCGGCTACGAGACACCGCTTGCACGGAAAGCGACTGCAGGTGGTGCAGCGAGCGACATGACGCGCACAAGGAGCTCAAGCGCTGGTTCGGATTTGACGACTTCCGCGAGGAACCGGAGCACGAGGGAGGGCCGATGCAGCAGGCCGTCGTCGAGGCGGCAATGGCGGGAGAGAACGTGCTGGCGATCATGCCTACCGGCTCCGGTAAGTCACTGTGTTACCAAGTTCCCGCGCTTTCCCGATACGACAAGACCGGCGCCCTAACGGTAGTAATCTCCCCACTTGTCGCGCTCATGGCCGACCAAGTCAACGGATTGGAGAAACGGGGCATCGACTCGTGCGTGACCATCAACGGGCTGCTGTCCATGCCGGAGCGCAAGGAAGCGCTCGACCGAGTGCGCTTGGGCGACGCCGGAATCCTCATCATCTCGCCCGAGCAGTTGCGCAACGTCTCCGTGCGCCGCGTACTGGAACAGCGCGAGATTGGGGCGTGGGTGATGGACGAGGCCCACTGCCTTTCCAGGTGGGGCCACGACTTTCGCCCCGACTATCGCTACGTAGGGCGCTTCATCCGCGAGAGGGCCGGAGAGGACTCACCTCCGTCTCTAATCTGCCTGACGGCGACCTCAAGGCCGGACGTAACGGTCGAGATTGTGGATTACTTCCGAAAAGAGCTCGGCGTCACGCTGAGGGTCTTCGATGGCGGAGCCAAGCGCAACAACCTCGAGTTCGTGGTTGTGCGTACCAGCGGCGCCGAGAAGTTCGAGCACGTCCACCAGATTCTGGAGCAGCACCTGCCGGCGGACGAGCAAGGCGGCGCTATCGTCTACTGCGCGACGAGGAACCAGACCGAGCAGTTGGCGGCATTTCTGCAAGAAAAGGGTGTTGCGGCGGACCATTTCCACGCAGGGCTGACGCCTGAAACCAAGAAGAACGTACAAGACACGTTCATCAACGGCGACTTGCGGGCCATCGTCGCCACCAACGCCTTCGGCATGGGTATAGACAAGCCGGACGTGCGGGTTGTGGTCCATGCGGACATCCCCGGCTCGCTGGAGAACTACCTGCAGGAGGCCGGGCGCGCCGGACGGGATCAGCGGCCCGCCCACTGCGTGCTGCTTTACACACAAGACGACGTAGAGAGACAGTTCGGCATGTCGGCCCGCTCGCGCCTGAGCCGTCTCGAGATTCACGGGGTGCTGAGGGCGCTGCGGAACCTGGACCGCAGGAGGCGGCTGGGCGGGGAGGTTGTGGCGACCTCCGGCGAGATACTCGGAGATGACGACGAGCACGCATTCGAGCGAGACTCGGCAACAGATGACACACGGGTGCGGACCTCGGTAGCCTGGCTGGAGGAAGCTCAACTCCTGACCCGCGAGGAGAACCGTGTGCAGGTGTTCCCGTCCTCCTTACGGGTCAACTCTATGGAGCAAGCAAAGTCACGCCTACAGCGCGCCCACATCCGCGACGATTACCGTAGGAGTCTGCTGTCCATCTGCGGGGCGCTATTCGCGGCGGACCCGGACCAGGGTCTATCCACCGACGAACTCATGGCAGAATCTGGACTGTCCTCGGAGGGTGTGCGTAGCGCGCTCCACGACCTGGAGCAGCTCGGCATAGCCAGCAACGACACCGTGCTGACAGCTTTTGTGCACGCGGGAGTCCAGCGTTCCTCCCGGAGTCGCTTCGAACAGGCTGCAGGTCTGGAGTCCGCCCTTATCGACCTGCTGCGCCAGACCTACCCGGACATGGCTCGGGGCGAGGCTTCCCCATTGCATCTCCGTCTAGTCACACCACAGCTCAAAGACCAGGGCCATTCCTCCGCGCTGCCGGAGAGGGTTCGGCGCATCGTCCGCAGCATCGCCGCCGACGGTCGGGGAGAGGGCGGAAGTGGGGGAAGCCTGGGCGTGCGAGGGCGCGACACGGAGACGGTCCTGGTGACGCTGCAACGAGAGTGGAAGGACCTGGAGGGACTCGCGGAGCGACGCCGCGCGGCCGCTTCCATCCTGCTAGACCATCTGCTCTCCACCCTGCCCTCGGGAAGCCGCGGTACGGACCTGCTGGCTGAGACCACTATGGGCAAGCTGACGACCGCGCTGAAGTCCGACATGGCGCTTGCCAGCCAAGTCAGGGAGGACGCTCTGCCAAAGCTCCTGGACCGGGCCCTGTTGTGGCTGCACGAGCAGGAGGTCATACGGCTGAACAGGGGACTCACCGTGTTTCGTCCGGCGATGACGATTCGACTAGAGCGCGACCGGCGCGGGTTCGCCCAATCCGACTTCAGACCCCTCAAAGTCCATTACGACGAACAGGTCGTCCAGATTCACGTGATGGTCGAGTACGTTCAACGGGGTCTTGAAGTGATGGCTGATGCGGTCCGGTTGGCGATAGATTACTTCAGGCTTGGCAGGGAGGAATTTCTGAAGCGCTGGTTGCCGGAGCGAGAGAGAGAAATCTCGCGCCAGACCACGCCGGAATCTTGGCAGTCCATCGTCGAAAACCTCAATAATCCTGTGCAACGGCGAATCGTGGCCGACGATCGAGAGCAGACGAACGTGCTGGTGCTGGCTGGCCCGGGCTCGGGCAAGACGCGGGTGCTGGTGCACCGCATCGCCTACCTGGTACGGGTGCGGCGCGAGAATCCGCGCGGCATACTCGCCCTCGCCTACAACCGGCACGCCGCCGTAGAAATTCGCCGCCGGCTGGCGGACCTGATCGGCGACGACGCGCGCGGGGTAATGGTGCTCACCTGTCACGCGCTTGCCATGCGTCTGGTGGGCGCGAGCTTCACAGGGCGCGCCAATCGGCTGGACGACATCGACTTCAAAGCGGTGCTGAGCCAGGCCGTGGACCTGCTGCGCGGAAAGGGTCTGCCGCCCGACGAGGCGGACGAGCAGCGAACGCGGCTGCTGGCGGGCTTCCGCTGGATACTCGTCGACGAGTACCAGGACATAGGCCGCAACGAGTACGAACTGATTTCGGCGCTGGCCGGTAGAAGGCTCCCCGACGAAGATGACAAGCTGAGCCTATTCGCCGTTGGCGACGACGACCAGAACATCTACGCATTCAACGGCGCGTCCGTGGAGTTCATCCGCCAGTTCGAGAAGGACTACGGCGCCAGGCCCGCCTTCCTGACCGGAAACTACCGTTCCACCAAGCACATCATCAACGCGTCCAACACCGTGATTCAGCCGGCGCGTCAGCGGATGAAGACGGACCATCCAATCCAGGTAGACCGGGCGCGCCGGAGTGAGCCACCGGGCGGAGCGTGGAGCACGGTCGATCCTGGCACCCGCGGCCGCGTCCAAGTGTTGCCGGCCGGGAACACTCCCATCACCCAAGCGCAGGCGACCGTAGCCGAGCTGCGCCGGTTGACGTCCCTTTCCGACGACTGTGACTGGTCCAAGTGCGCCGTGATAGCGCGGGAGTGGGCATACCTCGAACCGGTCCGCTCCCTGTGCGAACTGGAAGGCATACCGGCGCAGATGGCGAACGAGGATTTTTCGGGCACCTGGCATCTGCGCGAAACCCAGGCGCTGGTGAAGTGGCTCCGCAACCGCGACTCACGGCTGGTGAAGAGCGAGGATCTGAAAGGCTGGCTCCAAGACCAAAAAGGCGGTCACTGGATTGAGGTCTTGCATGAGGCAATAGCCGAGTATGCGGAAGAGACCGGCGGCGCGGAAACGCCCGTGGACAGCTTCATCGAATGGTTCGCCGAGTGGGCGCGGGACTTCCGTCGCCGCCAGCGCGGGCTGTTGCTGCTCACCGCCCACCGCGCCAAGGGGCTGGAGTTCGACCACGTGGTCGTGCTGGACGGGAGCTGGGACCGGGTTGGCCGGAGCGAAGACCCGGACGCACCACGCCGGCTGTACTACGTGGCCATGACGCGGGCGCGACACACTCTGACGCTGGCGCGACTTCCAGGGCCGCACCGGATACAGGACACCCTCAATGGTGTCCCGTCAGTCCTGCAACGGCACCCACTTGCCGAACTGCCGCCCGCCCCGCCCGAGCTATCGCGCCGCTACCGGCGTCTCAGCCTTAGCAAAGTGTTCCTGAGCTACGCAGGATACAAGCACGCCGACCATCCGGTGCATCGCGCCATCGCGGCGCTCGAACCCGGAGATCCGCTGAGTATCCGCACGACGGGAAAGCGCTGGCAACTGCTGGACCGCAAAGGCACGGTGGTGGGAGAGTTGGCGAGTGGGTTCGAGCCTCCGAGCGGGATGCACTGTTCATTCGCCTCGGTGCTGGCCGTGGCCACGTGGAGCCGCGATAAGTCCGACCCGCAGTACCAGGACAGCCTCCGCTGCGACGAATGGGAGGTAGTAATACCTGAGCTCGTCTTCGAGCCGGCGTAAGCGGCACGCCGCTGGCGGGATGGGGCGCGAAACAGGAGAGGCCCACCAGCAGAAACTGCAGTGGGTCTCTTCCAGCTCTATGCTTCCTGAGTCTACCGGTCGCCGTTGGCGATACGCTCGATCTCCGACTTCCTTTCGGCGTCGGACATGTTCAGCAACCGCTTGGCCAGCTCCTGCCTGCCTTCCTCCCTGCCTTTCATTCTCTGTTGCTTCTTGAATCTCTCCGCAAGCATCTCATACACCTCCACTCCCCCGAAAATTCCGCCCCATCCACGCGCAGTCCATTCCCAACCGCGTCACGCACATTCCCAACCTCACCTCACAGACGCGCAGCCCGTCCCCATTTCTTCTCACCCCCAACGACCGCCTTGCCACCACGCTCCACGCCCTTGACGCATCCGAACGCGCGTACTACACTCTCCTCATGCGGGCCAACCGCCCCGTCGCCCGCGCAGCTTAACAATCTCATAACGAGAACGGGTCAGTCCACACCCTTCCCAGAACATCGGTGTAGCGCCCTCAAACGTAGTGTCCCATTTTCACCCAAACAGGGCACAGAACCTACCATTCTTGGAGCAGAATCTCACACCAGGGCCGCCGAACTGAACACCCCTCCCAAGTACGAATGGCACGAAACGGAGCAGAATGGCACACCTTTTTCGAGATCGACCCTGTCCGAGTAGTCCCTTCCTCCTGCGAGGGGGAAGGCTACCCGATAAGTCCCTTCCCCCTTGACGGGGGAAGGTTAGGATGGGGGTGACGACTAAGGCGCAGCCCCTACGCCGCCAGCTCGAACGACTCGCTCGCCAAGTCCACGATGTACCGGCTGATCGATAGCGACGACGTAGCCCCCGGCGACGGCGCGTTCAGCACGTGGATCGCGTTCGGCGTCTCCGCGATGCTGAAGTCCTGCAACAGCCCGCCCCGCCTGTCCACCGCCTGCGCCCGCACCCCCGCGCCCGGCTCGTACAGGTCCTCCGACCGCACCTCCGGCACCAGCGTCTGCAGCGACCGCACGAACTTGGACTTTACCAGCGACCGGTACTGCTCCTGGAATCCCGTCTTCCAGAACCTCAGCGACATCTTCCAGAACCCCGCGTATCCCAGGTTCCCCAGCGTGTCCCCCAGGTCGAACCGCGTCTTCGCGTACCCCTCCCGCGCCAGCGCCAGCACCGCGTTCGGACCCGCCTCCACGCTGCCGCCGATCCGCTTGGTGAAGTGCACCCCCAAAAACGGCAGATTCGGGTCCGGCACCGGGTAGATGAGACCCTTCACCAGGTGCGCCCGCTCCGGCCGGATCGAAAAGTACTCCCCCCTGAACGGGATGATCCTCACCCCCACGTCCACGCCCAGCATTCGCGCCACGCTGTCCGCGTGAAGCCCCGCGCAGTTGATCAGCCGCCTCGCCCGGATCTCCCCCCGCGGCGTCATCAGGTAGTGCGTCCCGTCCCGCGCGTCGATCCCCCGCACCGGCGTGCTCGTCAGCAGGTCCGCCCCGTTCTCGCGCATCTCGACGGAGTACGCCTGCGCCACCTTCGTGTAGTCGATGATCCCCGTGTTCGGCGAGAAGATCGCCTGGACTCCCGCAGCGTGCGGCTCGATCTCCCGCAGCCGCTCCGGCCCGACCATCTCCAGACCCTGCGCGCCGTTCTCGGTGCCCCGCCGGAACAGCTCCTCCAGCCGCGGCACCTCGTCGTCGTCGATCGCCACGATCAGCTTGCCGCACATCTCGTACTCGATGCCGCGCTCGTCGCAGAACTCCCGCAGCAGCGACCCGCCCGTCGAGCAGAAGTTGGCCTTCTGCGAGCCCGGCGCGTAGTAGATGCCCGCGTGGATCACCCCGCTGTTGTGGCCCGTCTGGTGCAGCGCCACCTCCCGCTCCTTCTCCAGCACCGCCACCCGGTAGCGCGGGAACTCCTGGCTCAGCCGCATAGCCGTCGCCAGCCCGATAATCCCGCCCCCAATCACCGCGATATCGTACTCAGTGCCATTCATAGTCGCCCTCCCGCTAGAGCCAACGCTGCTCCGCCAGATTCTAGCACTTTCCAGAAGTCCCTTCCCCCTTGGAACTAGCTGGACGGTCTTGACCTGTCAGGCAATGGCGAATATCGTTAGTGGAGACATGACTTCAGAGCAACAAGCGCGCATCAAGATAGACAATATGCTCGAACGAGCGGGATGGGCCGTCCAGGACAACTCGGCGGTCAACCTGTACGCCGGTGCGGGTGTCGCCGTGCGCGAGCTCGTGCTGAAGCACGGCCACGGCGTCGCCGACTACCTGCTCTACGTGGACGGCAAGGCCGCCGGCGCGGTGGAGGCCAAGCGGCCGGGCCACTCCCTCGCCGGTGTCGAGACTCAGTCTGAAAAGTACGGCGCGGGCCTGCCCGACAACCTTCCCGCGCACCGTCGCCCACTGCCCTACCTGTACGAGACCACCGGGGAGGAGACGCAGTTCACCAGCGGCCTCGATCCCGACCCCAGAAGCCGGAACGTCTTTGCCTTCCACAAGCCGGACACTCTGGCCGACTGGCTCGCCGCCTCCGAGTCCGAACTTGCCTACGCGTCCGGGCTGGCCGAATCGGCTGCCAGCTACGCCGGCCCGCGCATTCTCCGCAGTAGCCTACAGGATATGCCTGAACTGGAAGAGGCCGGGTTGTGGGACGTCCAGGCGCGGGCCATACGCAACCTCGAAGAATCGCTGGCCGCTGGGCGGCCGCGAGCGCTGGTCCAGATGGCCACGGGCAGCGGTAAGACGTTCATGGCCTGCAACCTCGTCTATCGGCTGATCAAGCACGCCGGAGCGCGCCGCGTGCTGTTCCTCGTGGATCGCAGCAACCTGGCGCGCCAGACGCTGCGCGAGTTCCAGGGTTTCGCGCCTCCCGGCGAGGTCTTCAAGTTCCACGAACTGTACAACGTCCAGCATCTCCAGTCCGGGCACGTCGACCCGGTCAGCCGCGTGTGCATCGCCACCATCCAGCGCGTCCACTCCATCCTGCGGGGCGAGGAGCGCCACCCGGACACAGAGGAGATGTCCAGCTACGACGAGGCCCGGCTCCAGTCCGAGCCGGCACCTGTCGAGTACAACCCGAACGTTCCCATCGAGACCTTCGACGTCATAATCACCGACGAGTGCCACCGCTCCATATACAACCTGTGGCGCCAGGCGCTGGAGTACTTCGACGCCTTCCTCATTGGGCTGACCGCGACGCCCAGCATGCAGACGTTTGGCTTCTTCAGCCAGAATCGCGTGATGGAATACGGCCACCCGCAGGCAGTCGCCGACGACGTGAACGTCGGCTATGACGTCTACCGGATCAGCACGGAGATAACCGAGCACGGTTCCACCGTCGAGGCTGGCTACCACGTCGACCGGCGGGACCGACGTACCCGGGTGCCCCAGCCGGAGCAACTCGAGGACGACCTAGTCTACGGCCCCGGCCAGCTCGATCGGGACGTGGTGGCCGAGGACCAGATTCGCACGGTCATCCGAACGTTCCGCGACAAGCTGTTCACCGAGATATTCCCCGGCCGCACCGAGGTGCCCAAGACCATAATCTTCGCCAAGGACGACAGCCACGCCGACGACATAGTGGGGGTCGTGCGCGAGGAGTTCGGCAAGGGCAACGACTTCTGCCGGAAGATCACCTACAGGACCACCGGCGCCAGTCCGGAGGAGCTGCTGGCCTCGTTCCGCAATAGCTTCAACCCGCGCGTGGTCGTCACGGTCGACATGATCGCCACCGGCACCGACATCAAGCCGGTAGAGGTGGTCTTCTTCATGCGCAACGTTCATAGCCGCAGCTTCTTCGAGCAGATGAAGGGCCGCGGCGTGCGCACCATCTCCACTACCGAGTTCAACGCTGTGACGCCGGACGCCAAGGAAAAGAAGCGGTTCGTTATCGTCGACGCGGTGGGCGTGACCGAGACCCCGTTCAGTGACACCTACACCCTGGACAGAAAGCGGAGCGTTCCCACCGACAAGCTGCTCGATGCGGTGGCGCTGGGCAACCGCGACTCTGAGGTGCTGTCGACGCTGGGCAGCCGACTCGCGCGGATGCGGCGCCGGCTCTCGGAGGAAGACCTGCGCCGCATCGAGGACACCGCGGGCGCGCCGCTGGGCGACCTGATCGCCGGCCTTGTCGCCGCCGACGACCCGGACGCCGCGCTCAAGGCGGCACGTGAGGCGACGGGCGAGGACGAGCCGACGGAGGCGGCCGTCGACGAGGCCCGGAAGCGGCTGGCGGAGGACGCCGCGCGTCCCATCGCGTCGAATCCGGCGCTGCGGGAACTGCTGATCGACCTCCGGCGCTCCTACGAGCAGACTATCGACACCGTCAGCGCCGACACGGTGCTTCATGCCGGATTCTCGTACGCGGAGGCCAACTCCGTCGTGGAGTCGTTCAGCGAGTACATCGAGCAGAACCGCGACGAGATCGCGGCGCTACAGATGCTGTACGAACGTCCCTACCGGCAGCGGCTGCGCTACGCTGACATCAAGGCGCTGGCCGACGCGCTGCGTGCGCCGCCGCGCTCCTGGACCACCGAGCGGCTGTGGGCGGCCTACCGGCGGCTGGACAAGTCCAGGGTGCGAGGGTCGGGCCAGCGCACGCTTGCAGACATCGTGTCGGTCGTCCGATACGCGACCGGCGACACCGACGAGCTTGCGCCATTCGCCGACGGCGTGCGGGAGAGATTCGCGGAGTGGCTGGCGATGCAGCAGGCCGCCGGCCGCACCTTCACCACCGAACAGGTGTCGTGGTTGGAGTCCATACGCGACCACATCGCGGGCAGCGTCAGCATCGAACTGGCGGACTTCGACTATGCGCCCTTCAACCAGCAGGGCGGCGTCTTCCGGGCGCACGAACTGTTCGGCGCCGAGCTGCCGGATCTGCTCGAGGAGCTCAGCCTGGCACTGGCGGCGTAGAGGTTCGCTGCAAGGAAATCACCTTTGGATTGACGGAAGAAAGTTGAGATATGATTGTCATGGAGCTAGTAGATTGGCGAACAATACTTGCCGCTTTGCTTGGCGCGGGAGTGGTAGTCGCAGCACTGAGGGTCAAACTGAGCATCAGTCTTGACTTCAACGAAATGGTTGAGCAGATCATCGAATACAGGCAACAGGCCAGACAGAGTCGCATAGTGAATGAGTGTCCACACGTTTATCCTCTAGACGTAAACGGTTTTGGAAGCAGGCCGGGGTTCAAGTCTGCCTATGTCCTGGACGACGTCGGGCGGTTTATGTGCTCCATGTGTGGGCTAACGGGCATTATCACTGAAGATATGGTGTCGTCAATTGAGGCAATCTGGTCCCAAATGACCTGGGAGGACTGGGGTGCGAAGATGCGGCGTCGGCTCAAGGCTGAAGGCAGGAGTGTGGGATGAGCGTGAGGGCCCCTCAACTGGAATCAGTCGGCAATTAAAGCAGACCGAAGAGGACATACAGGCCGGCAAGCTGGATTGTCTGGCTGCCGAGGCTCTGGAGGCCAAGTGGCAAGGCACGCTCAGAGAACTTAATGAAGAGACGACCTCACACGCACCCTGATGAGTGTTTGCTGACACTGCCATTCAGTTATGGAGAAGCAGGGCGGTCGGATTACTTCAACTTAATGGGGCTCCGTTTGGAATGCGCCATGGGCGACTGTGCGATTGTCGCTTTAGCCTACGCTGCGCCTATTCCCTACCAAACGGCTTATGACTCTTTGGAGTTGGACACTGCAATGGGTAGACTGTGGCGTTGCAAAAGATATGACGAGACACTATGGGATTATATTGCTCGTAGAATACGCGAATGCCTCACCGACACCTTTCGCCCGAGTCGTGCTCACCATCGGAATCCACTGTATGGAACGCACATCGACGGTTACGGCCATTTGCTAAAGCGTGATGCCGGTTACCGCCTTGTGTTTGGTCAACCGGGCCTTGAGCCTGAGTATTGCCTTTGTTCAAACGATGCCGACTACGTCGTGGATGGAAAAGTTGAAGGCAAGGATCACCACGTGGCGGCCATCGTAGACGGAAATGTGCTGGGCACCACCGACATCACATGCGACAACTTTCGTGTATTCCGCGTTTGGCGTCGCGACAGCCAAGGCACCGACCGCCGAGGATTTTGGTTTACCAGAGGCTAAAGAGATTGCTTACCAGTTGGGCCGTTACCACACTCAGCGAAGCCTGCGTCGTTAACCCAGGCTTCCTTAGCGAGACCGTTAATGACGATTGCGAAGTATCCTTTGTCCCCATGGCCGCTGTCGAGGCCGGGACGGGCAGGCTCAATGCAACCCAAAAGAGGCCTTATGGAGAAGTCCGCAAGGGTTACACTAGATTCTCGGAAGGTGATGTCTTGTTTGCCAAGATCACGCCTTCTATGGAGAACGGCAAGATAGCCATTGCGAAAGGGTTGGCCAACGGTGGTGGCTGCGGCTCGACCGAGTTCCACGTCTTGCGCCCAGAAAGAGGCGTCGTAGACAGCTTCCTACTGTACTTTCTACTTCAAGATTCATTCCGTGCTGAAGCACGGCGCCACATGGGAGGCACGGCAGGACAATTGCGAGTGCCGTCAGGGTTCCTGGAAGATGCCACACTCCCCCTTGCACCCCTCGCCGAGCAGCGACGCATCGTCGCCGCTATCGAGCAGCACTTCACGCGCCTGGACGCCGCCGTTGCCGCGCTGGAGCGGGCGCAGGCCAACCTCAGGCGTTACCGCGCCAGCGTGCTGAAGGTCGCCTGCGAGGGCCGACTGGCGCCGACCGAGGCGGAGCTTGCCCGCGACGAGGGGCGCGAGTACGAGACCGCCGACGCGCTGTTGGAGCGCATCCTTGCCGAGCGCCGCGCCCGATGGGAGGCGCAAGCCAAGAGTAGCCGCAAGTACAAGGAGCCTGTCGCGCCGGACACGTCGGACCTGCCGGAGTTGCCGGAAGGGTGGGCGTGGGCGTCGTTAGCCCAACTAGGCGAGGTGCGACTGGGGCGTCAGCGGTCGCCCAAGAGAGCAGTCGGACCAAACATGCGGCCATACCTGCGGGCCGCAAATGTTACGTGGGATGGCCTCGACCTTTCCAGTGTCAAGGAGATGGACTTCAATCCGAAAGAGTTCGAGTCGTATCGGTTGCGCAAGGGTGACATCCTCCTGGGGGAGGCGTCCGGTAGTGTCGATGAGGTGGGGAAGCCCGCGATTTGGGAAGGACAGATTGACGGCTGCTGCTTTCAGAACACGCTCATTCGAGTCAGGGCATATTCTAAGGTGGTCCCATATCTTCACATTCGTCTCTTGTCTGACGCCCGCTCAGGCGCCTTAGGTCGAGCGGCTCGAGGTGTAGGCATTCACCATCTCGGCGCTCAGCGAACGGCGGCTTGGGGCGTTGCCCTTCCGCCCTTGGCCGAACAACGCCGTATCGTCGCCGAGGTGGAGCGCCGCCTGTCGGTGGTGGCGCAGGCTGAGGCGTCGGTCGAGGCGAACCTGGCGCGCGCCGAACGGCTGCGGCAGAGCATCCTCAAGCGGGCGTTCGCGGGGGAGTTGGTACCGCAAGACCCGGACGACGAGCCCGCGTCGGCGCTGCTGGCGCGCATCAAGGCGGAGCGCGAGGCGGCGCAGGCGGCGGAGAAGGCGGCCCGCAAGCCGAGACGCCGACGCTCCGGCAAGGTCCGCGCTCGAAAGGCAACTGCCCGATGACTACATCTACCAACGTCGGCCAGAAGCTGTGGACCTACTGCAACGTGCTGCGGGACGCGGGCCTGTCCTACGGCGACTATCTGGAGCAGATCACGTACCTGCTGTTCCTCAAGATGATGCACGAACGAACGCAGTTGCCCTATTCACCGCCGGACGACGACTTCAAGGGCATTCCCGATGGCTACGACTGGCCCAGCCTGCTGGCACGAGACGGCGCGGAGCTGGAGTCTCACTACCGCGCCACGCTGGAGAAGCTGGGAGGGGAGAAGGGCACGCTGGGCGTGATTTTCGGCAAGGCGCAAAACCGCATACAGGATCCGGCCATGCTGACCCGGCTCATCAAGGACCTGATAGACAGCGAGAACTGGCTGTCCCTCAGCGCGGACGTGAAGGGCGAGGCCTACGAGTCGCTGCTGGAGCGCAACGCCCAGGACGTGAAGACCGGCGCGGGGCAGTACTTCACGCCGCGCCCGCTCATCCAGGCCATGGTGGAGGTGATGCGTCCGGGGCCGGACATGACCATCTGCGATCCGGCGTGCGGCACGGGCGGCTTCCTGCTGGCGGCCCACGACTACATCGTGGGAAACAACCCCAGCATGGACGCGGGCCAGAAGTCCCACCTGCGGGATAATGCGCTGCACGGCTGGGAGATTGTGGACGGGGCGGCGCGCCTGGGCGCTATGAACCTGTACCTGAACGGCATCGGCGGCGACAAGACGAACATCACGGTCGACGACAGCCTTCGCGATCAGCCGAGCGACCACTACGACATGGTGCTGACCAATCCACCCTTCGGCAGCAAGTCCAGCCTCACCTTCGTCACCGAGGAGGGCAAGTCCGAGCGAAAAAGCGAAAGGGTGGCACGTACCGATTTCTGGGCGACCACCAGCAACAAGCAGCTCAACTTCCTCCAGCACGTCCGCTCGCTGCTAAAGATTGACGGCAGGGCGACCATCGTGGTGCCGGACAACGTGCTGTTCGAGGGCGGTGCGGGCGAGACGATCCGCCGCAAGTTGCTGGCCGAGTGCGACGTGCACACGCTGCTGCGGCTGCCCACCGGCGTCTTCTACGCGCAGGGCGTCAAGGCCAACGTGCTGTTCTTCGACCGCAAGCCGGCCAGGGAGACGCCCTGGACACGCGAGTTGTGGATATACGACCTGCGAACGAACCTCCACTTCACTCGCGTCCAGAAGCCGCTCACGCGCGCCGACCTGGACGACTTCGTGGCTCGCTACAACGCCGACAACCGGCTGGACCGCCGGGAGTCCGAGCGCTTCCGCCGCTTCAGTTACGACGATCTGACCAAGCGGGACAAGGCGAACCTGGACATCTTCTGGCTGCGCGACGAGAGCATCGAGGACACTGCGAATCTGCCGCCCCCGGACGAGTTGGCAGCGGAGATAGTCGAGGACCTGCGGGCGGCGCTGGAGCAACTGGAGGACATCGCCAGCGAGTTGGCGTAGCCCGCCGCCCCGTGCTAACCTGAACGCCACCCGCAACCAGGAGGCCCCCATGCCGAACCGTTACCCCGTCATCGTAGTCGGCGGCGGCCACAACGGCCTCGTCGCCGCGAACTACCTCGCGCAGTCCGGCATCCGCTCGCTGGTGCTGGAGCGGCGCGACTTCGTCGGCGGCGCTTGCGTCACCGAAGAACTCTTCCCCGGCTTCCGTGTCTCGAGCTGCTCATACATCTGCCACATGCTCCAGGACAAGGTGATCGACGACCTCGAGCTCCGCGACCACGGCTTCGACGTCCACTACCTTGAGCCGTCCCGCTTCCAGCCCTTCCCCAACGGCGACTACCTGCTCGGCTGGCACGACGACGACCGCACCGCCGCCGAGGTCCGCCGCATCTCCCCCGCCGACGCCGACCGCCTGCCGGAGTGGTTCGCCTTCTGGGAGCGCGCCTGCGGCATCCTGCACCGCCACTTCCTCGAAGAGCCGCCCACACTCGCCGAGGTCGCCGCCTCGGTGCGCGGCACCCCTGACGAGTCTGTCTTCGAGCGTATGCTCACCGGCAACATGAAGGACCTGGTGGAAGAGTTCTTCCAGTCCCCCACAATCCGCGGCGCCTACATCGACGCCCAGGACGCCGGCGACGTGCGCGCGCCCGGCAGCATCATGGCCGTCGCCTACATCAAGACCGGCATGTTCAACGACGACCGCAACGTCGGTATCCCTCTCGGCGGCATGGGCGGCATCACCCAGGCCATGGCCCGGGCGGCCCAGTCGCGGGGCGTCGAGATCCGCACCGGCGCCGAGATCGACCGCATCACCGTGGCCAACGGCCGCGCCACCGGCGTACTGCTCACCACCGGCGAGCACATCGAGGCCGACGTCGTGCTATCCAACGCCGACCCCAAGCGCACCTTCCTGTCCCTCGTCGACCAAGAGGCGCTGGAGCCCGAGTTCGTCGACCGCGTCAAGCGCTACAAGACCAACGTGTCGTATCTCAAGTTCCACTGCGCCCTCAGCGAGGTGCCCGACTTCTCCGCCCACCTCGGCGACGGCTTCGACCCGCGCTACCTCGCGCAGACCCGGATCTGCCCGTCCATCGAGTACTTCGAGCGCAGTTGGGACGAGGCCCGCCGCGGCCTGCCGCCCACCGCGCCCGTCATGCACATCCAGATCCCGTCCGTCTACGACACCTCTCTGACGCCGCCCGGCAAGCACGTCATGTCCATCTGGGCGCTCTACGCCCCCGTCACGCTGGCCGACGGCTGCTGGGACGACGAGAAGCAGGCCACCGGCGAGCGCATGATCGACATCATCGACGGCTACGCGCCCAACTTCCGCGACTCGATCATCGACTGGGAGCTGTTCACCCCGCAGGACCTCGAGCGCCGCGTGTACCTGACCGACGGCAATATCCGCCACCTCGACGTGACCTCGGAGCAGTTGCTCACCCAGCGCCCCAACCACCGGCGCTCCGGCTACGGCACGCCGGTAGACGGCCTCTACCTGTGCGGCGGCGGCACCCACCCCGGCGGCGAGGTCACCGGCGCCCCCGGCCACAACGCCGCCATGGCCGTCCTCCGCGACTGGGAAGTGCGGGTGTCGTGACGGGAGTGGGATAGTAAGGCGCGATCCCTCAGGGAAAGGTGACAGGAGTTGATTTCACTCCATTCAAGTGTTTATCTGTAAACAGATAAACGAGTTAAGTCATCGAGGTGGATGACATGCCCAATCCCTCAGACCTGTCACGTGTCGCCAAGTCCATCAGGAGCAGGATCGACGGCAAGGCCTTTGAGAGAATCCCTCGCAGGGAGATCACCGACATTTTGCGAGAAGTCTCCGGTGAGAGTACTACGCGGCTCAAGAGGGCTATGTCGGAAGATCTCGAGCGTAAACTCCTTGAACAAGGAGTTCGGGTGTTTCCAAGCCTGCAAGAGACGTCCACAGACGACGTAGTTCGCGTATTTCATACGGGAACCGCGTTGGCAAGTCTGGTTGATATGCTTCTGTATCCCTCAGCCGCGACGGACAGGGAGGTTACCAAAGTGACCTCGAAGATCAACGGTGTGGAAAGCGACCCCGGCGTGAGTAGTGGGCTGATAGACCGGCTCGAGAGCATATTTGACCAAGTCAGCCTTGGCCGCCTGTACACGGAAGGAGAGGATCTGATCCGTGAGCTCAAGGAGGGACAAGCAGAAGAATACGACCACGGGCCCATCAGCAAGTGAACGGGTCCGTGGTAGTCGATGCCAGTCTCGCATTCAAGTGGATAGTCGACGAAGAGTATGCCGATGAACGTCTGTGGAACTCGGTAAGGTCGAATGTCGATTGGGTGCGCTGGATAGGCACCCGGCAACCTGCTTCCTAGACATGGCCCGCGACCTCACTGACCCCAACACGCCTCCCCCACCCCTCGACGCCGCCCGCGTTTCCCGCGCCCTCTCCCACCGCGTCATCGGCAGCCGCATCGACCACCACACCCTCGTCGGCTCCACCATGGACGAGGCGCGCGACCTTGCCGAGGGCGGCGCGGCGGAGGGCGTCGTCGTCGCCACCGAGGAGCAGTCCGCCGGGCGGGGACGCTTCAACCGCGCCTGGGTATCACCGCGCGGCCAGAACCTGCATCTCACCGCGCTGCTCAGGCCCACCGCAGCCCAGCTCCCCTTCGTCAACATGGCCGCGACCCTCGCCACGGCCCACGCCGCGTCCCGGTACTGCGACTCCCAGGCCGCCGTCAAGTGGCCCAACGACGTGCGGATAGGCGGACGCAAGATAGCGGGCATCCTCATCGAGACCGCCGCCTCCGGCCAGGGCCTCGCCTACGCCCTCGTCGGCATAGGCGTAAACGTGAATTTCGACCCCGCCGACCACCCGGAGATCGCCGACCTCGCCACCAGCATCCGCAGGGAGACCGGCCGCCCCGCCGACCGCTCGGCCGTCCTGGAGACGCTCCTTGCCCGCTTCGACGACCTGTACGCCGAGGTGCGGCGCGGGGAGTCGCTCACCGAGCGCTGGGCCGCCACGCTGGAGACGCTTGGCCGCCGCGTGCGCCTGGACTGGCAGGGCCGCGAGGTCGAGGGTCTCGCCGAGTCCGTGGACGACCGCGGCAACCTCGTGCTCAGACTCGCCGACGGCTCCGCCTTCACCGCCGTCGCAGGCGAGGTGACATCGCAGACGTAGGGCTACGGGGGGAACCCTAACCTGATACACTACCTTCGCCATCTACACTAGGAGGAAGCTATGCTCGAGAAACTCAGCCTGGACGGCAAGTCCATTGTCATCACGGGCGGCGGTACCGGCCTGGGCCGGGAGATGTCGCTCGCGATGGCCCGCGCCGGCGCCGACCTGGCGATAGCGTCGCGGCGTCTCGGCCCGATAGAGGAAGTCGCCGACAGAGTGCGCGAGCTGGGCCGCAACGCCATCACCGTCTCCACCGACGTCACCGACTCGTCCCAGGTCGACAGCCTCATCGAGCGCTCCCTCGCCGAGTTCGGCAAGATCGACGTGCTCATCAACAACGCTGGCATCGTGCGCGGCCAGGGCGCGATTCCCCTGTGGGACATCACCGACGAGGACTGGCGGCTGGGCATGGACACCAACATCACCGGCTCGCTGTACTGCTCCCGCGCCGTCTCCCGCCACATGGTCGACCGTGGACGCGGCAAGATCATCAACGTCTCCTCAGGGTTCGGGCTGCGCGGCGGGCGCGACAACTTCATGTACACCTGCGCCAAGGGCGCGGTGCTGCAGCTCACCCGCACGCTCGCGACCAGCCTCGGCAGGTACGGCATCACCAGCACCTGCATAGTGCCCGGCTTCATCCCAACCGAGGGCACCCGCGAAGACCGCATGAACCTGCCCGCCGGCCGCTTCATTCCCCTCGGCCGCGTCGGCGACCCGCCTGAGATAGGCGCGACCGCGGTCTTCCTGGCGTCGGACGCCTCCGACTACATGAACGGCGAGATGATCCACGTGGACGGCGGCGCGCTCGCGGGCGGCTACGCCCCCACCGGCTACGCCCCAGAAATAGCGCTCAACGCATGATCCCTTCCCCCTTGATGGGGGAAGGTTAGGATGGGGGTGAAGCCCAGCCACCCCACACTACCCAAGGAGCCTGAAAAAATGCCCATTCCCGCAGAATGGAACCTAACCGGCAAGGCCGCCCTCATCACCGCGGACAGCCGCGGCTGGACCCCGTACCTCGCGGCAGCCCTCGCCGAGGCCGGCGCTGACGTCGCCATAGCCGGCGCCGAAGACTCCGACATGCGCGATGCCGCCGCCGCCGTGGAGCGCGAGGGCCGAAGATCCCTGGCCATCCCCACGGACGTGACCGACGCCGCACAGGTCGGCGCGGCAGTGGACAGCGTCCTGTCCGAGCTCGGCAAGATAGACATCCTCGTGAACAACGCCCGCGTCGAGTTCGGCAAGCCCTTCCTGGACGTGACCGAAGACGAGTGGCAGCGCGTGATGCAGTTCAACGTAAGGTCGGTGTTCAACTTCTGCCAGGCGGTCGGCAAGCACATGCTCGGGCAGGGCCGGGGCCGCGTAATCAACATGAACTCCGGCCTCGCCCTGCGCGGCCTGTGGAACTCCACCGCCGCCTGCGCCAGCCACGGGGCAGTGCACCAGCTCACCTCCGCGCTTGCGCTGGAGTGGGCGCGCAGCAACATCCGCGTCTGCGGCATCGGAGCCGGCTGGATGACCACCGACGAGCCGGACCCCGACGCCCAGCCCGACCTGTTGGACCGCTATCTCCCGTCGCGTCGCCGCGGCCATCCGAAGGACCTGTGCGGCCTGCTGGTCTATCTCGCGTCCGACTCCGACGACTTCGTAACAGGACAGACGGTCTTCATCGACGGCGGCGCGCTCGCGCACGGCTAGGCGCAGACCCCGCGTCCGTGACCTCCGGCGAGATAGCCACACGGCAAAATCCGCTATAATGGACACAGCCGACACTAGGACGCGCAACGCACACATGCCGCAAAGACCGTTACTAGCCATAACCATGGGCGACGCCGCCGGAATCGGACCGGAGGTGACCGCCAAGGCCCTCCAGGACGAGTGGGTGTACCAGCACACGCGCCCCCTGGTGGTCGGCAGCGCCGCCGCCATGAACGACGCGCTTGCCCTCGCCGGCGCCGACCGCACCGCCCGCGTCGTCCACTCCCCGGAGGATGCCGTCGGCGACTACGGCGCTGTGGAAGTGCTGGACCTCGAAAACCTCGACTACGCCAGAGTCGAGTACGGCAAGCTCTCTCCCGCCGCCGGAAAGTCCGCCGTGGAGTGGATTCTCCGAGCCGGCGAACTGGCCGCCGAGGGCCGCGTGCAGGCCATCGCCACCGCGCCTATCAACAAGGAAGCGTGCAGTCTCGCGGGCTTCTCGGACGTGGGCCACATGGAGATATTCCAGAGCCAGACCGGCGCCAAAGACGTCGCCACCATGCTCATGGCCGGTTCGCTGCGGGTGGTCCACCTCACCACGCACCGCTCGCTGCGCGTCGCATGCGACCATGTGACACGGGCGAACGTGCTGGCCAAGCTCAGGCTAACCGACGAGTGCTTCAAGCAGTGGGGCTTCGATGCGCCCAGGATAGGCGTGGCCGCGCTCAATCCGCACGGCAGCGACGGCGGCCTGCTGGGTGACGAGGAGGCGCTGCAGATAGCCCCCGCGGTCGAGGACGCGCGGCAGTCCGGCATCGATGCCACCGGCCCCGTGCCCGCCGACACCGTCTTCAACCAGGCGATCGACGGCCGCTACGACGCGGTGCTCGCCATGTACCACGACCAGGGACACATCCCCATCAAGGTGCACGACTGGGCGCGCAGCGTGAGCGTAAACCTCGGCCTGCCGTTCGTCCGCACCTCCGTGGACCACGGCACCGCGTTCGATATCGCGGGCAAGGGAGTCGCGGACCACGTGAGTATGCTGGAAGCCATCAGGGTGGCAGTGTCGCTCGTGGCCGAGGGCAAGCTGCCGCATTCCCCTCTCCCTTGAGGGAGAGGGTTAGGGTGAGGGTGAAGGAGTCCGAGCCGATGACACAGCATAAATCCGGGGCCGCCATCTCATTCGTGGGCGGCGGCGTGATGGCCGAGGCCATCATCGGCGGCGTGCTCCAGGCGAGCCTCGCCGAGCCGCAAAACGTGCGGGTGGGCGAGCCGGTGGAGGCGCGGCGCGACTACCTCCACGACACACACGGCGTGGAGGCGTTCGCCGACAACCTCGACGCCATCGACGGCGCCGGCCTGGTGTTCCTGGCCATCAAGCCGCAGAGCCTGCCCTACGTGCTGCCCACCCTCAAGGGAAGCCTCAGCGAAGGCCAGACGGTGGTTTCCATCATAGCGGGCGCGACCATGGACACGCTCGTGTCCGGCCTCGACCATCCCGCCGTCATCAGGGTGATGCCCAACACGCCCGCCCAGATAGGCGAGGGCATGAGCGTCTGGACAGCATCGTCGCAGACGCCGCAGTCCGCCGTTGACGCCACGCGCGACGTGGTCGGCACGCTGGGCGCGCAGCTCCAGGTGGACGACGAGAAGATCATCGACATGGCCACGGCCCTCAGCGCGAGCGGGCCCGCCTACGTGTTCATGTTCATCGAGGCGCTCATCGACGCGGGGGTGTACCTCGGCATGACCCGCGACGTGGCCCGCACGCTGGCGCTCCAGACGGTGCTGGGCAGCGCCCGTCTCGTCGAGCAGACCGGCCGCCACCCTGCGGAGTTAAAGGACATGGTGACGTCGCCGGGCGGCACCACCATCGAGGCGGCCCTGGCGCTCGAACGTAGCGGCTTCAGGGCATCGGTGATAGACGCCGTGGTGACCGCATTCGAAAAGTCGGTCGCACTGGGGAACCCCAAGTGAACGAGTTTCTGCTGCGGTTCGTCGACGTGCTGGCCATCATGCTGCACATCGCCATACTGGGGCGCGTGATAATCTCGTGGCTGCCCATCTCGCCCGAAAACCCCATTGTGACGGTGCTCTACCAGGTGACAGAGCCGATCCTCGGGCCTATAAGGGCGGTGCTGCCCCGGCTGGGAATGCTGGACTTCTCGCCCATAGTGGCGATACTGCTGATAGTGGTAATCCAGAACGTGCTGCTGAGACTGCTATCCGCCTAGCGCCGCAACAGCACGGCCAGTCCCCCTACTCGCACTTGGTGTAGCCGCAGTCCAGGCAGGTCATGCAGCCCTCCTGGTGGATGATCCGCCCGGAGCACTCGGGGCACTGCGCGCCCGCGCCAAACCCACCGGCCCTCTCGGGCGAGCGGCCGAACATCGCAAGCTGCGCCGCCGCATCGCCCCTGACGTCGCTCACGTCGGGCGAGTCGGAGTCCTGTAGGTAGCGCTTCAGCACCTGCGCCAGCCCGTCTTCCGCCGAGCGAATCAGTACTCCGTTGTCCCAGAACGGCTCCGAGGTTATGCCGCTGAGCTGGTCGACTATCTCGGACGCGGCGATGCCGGAGCGCAGGCACAGCGACACCATGCGCGACAGACCCTCCAGGTGCGCCGGCTCGCTGCCGCCCGCCTTGCCGATGGTGGTGAACAGCTCGAACGGGTTGCCCTCCTCGTCGAAGTTGAGCGTCACGTACATCGTGCCGTGGCCGGTGCCCACACGCTCGGTTATGCCTCTTACCGCGGTGGGGCGCCTGCGCGGGTAGAGAGTCGCGGGAGCATGCTCCTCGTCGGCGCTGTCCGCCGCGCCCGTCTCCAGCACCTGCATGGCCTTCGAGCCGTCGCGGTACACGGTGACCGCCTTGCAGCCCGTCTCCCACGCCAGGCGGTAGGCGCGCTCCACATCCTCGACGGACGCGCTGTTTGGCAGGTTAATCGTCTTGGAAACGGAGTTCGTCACGTATTCCTGCCACGCGGCCTGCATTTTCACGTGGGCCTCGGGGTTTATGAGCATCGACGTGCGGAACAGCGCGGGATCTATGCCGTGCTCGGAGAACACGCGCTCGGCGTCATTGGGCGAATCGGCGATCCGGCCCAGCACTTCCCTCACCCGCTCCTCGGAGCCGAGACGGTCCCGCAGCGCCTCCCACACCGACTTGGGGGCATCGAGCAGGCGGTCGCTGCTGCCCTCGTGGTCCTTCCAGAGCACGTTCGACCACCAGGCGTTGGCGAAGTGCGGCTCGATGCCGCTGGAGCAGTCCGCCAGCCGGCTTATGGTGCCGGTCGGGGCTATGGTCACCACGCTGGAGTTGCGCACCGGCGGCATTCCGCGGGCCTTGAGCGCCGACTCGGCGTAGCCGGGGAAGGGTCCGCGCTCGGTGGCGAGCCGGGCGGACTCGTCCCAGGCGGTGTCGTGGATGAACTTGGCGACGTCGTGCGTTAGCGCTAACGCTTTGGGCGAGTCATAGGGAATCTCCATGCGGATGAGCGCGTCGGCCCAGCCCATCACGCCCAGGCCGATGCGCCGTGTGGCGAGGTTGACCTTCCGCAACTTGTCCAGCGGGAACTGGTTGACCTCGATCACGTCGTCGAGGAATCGCACCGCCGTGCGTACCGTGTCCTCCAGCGAGTTCCAGTCGAACGCGCCTCCGGAGACGTGCTTGTCGAGATTGATGGAGCCCAGGCAGCAGTTGCCGTAGTTCTCCAGAAACTCCTCTCCGCAAGGATTGCTCGTCTGTATGTCCCCCATCTGCGGGTTGGGTTGCGTTTCCCAGACGCGGTCCATGAACACCACGCCGGGGTCGCCGGACTTCCAGGCCGACTCGCATATTTCGCGCCAGAGCTGCCGCGCGCTCACCTCCTCTACGACGGTGTTGACGGGACCGTCGCCACTGTCGCGCGGGTTGAGCAGTTGCCACTGCTCGTCGTTGTCCACCGCGCGCATGAACTCGTCGGTTATCTGCACCGATATGTTGAAATTCTGCAGAGTGTCGTCGTTGTCCTTGCAGTGGATGAACTCGCGCACGTCGGGGTGGCTGATGATTAGCTGCCCCATGTGTGCGCCCAATCGGAAAGACCCCTGGGTGAGGGTCGCCCCCACCGACGAGTACAGCTTCATCACGGCGATCGGACCGCACGCCTCGCCGTGCGTGGTGGCGATCCTGTCGAGCCTGGGCCTGAGCTTGGAGAAGCCGAAGCCTATGCCGCCGCCCCACTTCTCGATCATAGCGGCGTCCTTGGCCACCTCCATGATGGAGTCCATGTCGTCGTTGGGCGACACCACGAAGCACGCCGACAGGCAGCCGCGGCCCCCCGTGCCGGCGTTGACCAGCGTGGGCGAGTTGGGCAGGAACTTGAGCGATGTCATAAGGTTGTAGTAGCGAGCTTCCCAGAGGGAGCGTTCAGCCTCGGCCTCACCCCGGGCGACAGCGCCCGCGACCCGGTGGAACAGCCCCTCGGGCCCTTCCGCGGGGTTGCCCTCCTCGTCCCTCATCAGGTAGCGCTTTTCCAGAATCACCCGCGCGTTGTCCGACAGCTCCAGCGCGGCGTTCAGCGGCGGAATCTCCCCGTGCGCCGCCGCGCCGTTGCGCTCGGATGGAGCGGACTTCACCCCCGCTCCCGGATGCCCAGCGCCGTTCTCTAGCTGCGACATTATTTCGGCCGCACTCGCATAGGATAGCCCGTGCCGCTCGGCGAGTTCCCTCATTTCGTTTGCCAGATCTTCCCTCGTCCGCGCCGGCCGCGACCCCTGGGCGTTTCGCTCTTCTATCAACTTCGCACCCCTGATGACAACACTTGTGGATAAATGCGGTGTTTGGCGTAGTTCGGAACCGATGCGTTGGTGCTCTTGTGAGTACAAATGTACTACAGCGAGGGCAACCCCGCAAGGTTTAGCCGCCTATTGTGCGCCGGATTTTTGGCGGCGGCGCCCGCGGCGGCGAGGCAGCTTGCGGCTGTCCAGAAACGACATCTGGCCGCTGTCGTCCACCGTGGCGTCCTGGCCCTCGAGAAGGGCGTTGGCCGCGTCGATGAAACTGTGGACGTCGCGGAAGTCGCGGTACACGCTGGCGAATCGTATGTAGGCCACGCGGTCCAGCTCCTTCAGCTTGTCCATCACCAGCTCGCCTATCACTTTAGATCGAACCTCGAGTCTGCCGGCGTTGCCCAGCTCGACCTCGACCTCGTCGGCCAGCCTCTCTATACTGTCCATGGCAAGCGGCCGCTTCGCGCACGCCTTGTGCAGGCTCGCGAGCAGCTTCTCGCGGCTGTACTCCTCGCGGCGACCGTCCAGCTTGGCCACACGGAGAGTCCGGGTGTGAACGCGCTCATAGGTGGTGAACCTCTGATCGCACCGCGAGCACTGCCGCCTGCGCCGCACGCCGTCGCCGGAGTCGCGCGAGTCGACCACCCTGGAGTGATCGTTCTGGCACTGGGGGCATTTCATCGCGCGAATCCTAGCCGTAGCGGCCGCCATTTTATCGAGTCCAAGACTTCTATTAGACTTGTGAAAGAAAACACAAAGTCTAGTGGTGATGGCGGTTATACTACCACATATAGTGTGGGGCGAGAAGTGTTTGGCAGTTGAGGTCGTGCGCCCCGCGCCGCCATCCGTTGTGATATAGTTTTCCACGTACACTTCCAAGATAAGCGGGGTATGCCAAATGGAACCATTCGTAAAGCACAAGGGCGTGGTCGCGCCGATAAACCGCGTCAACGTCGATACCGACCAGATCATCCCCAAGCAGTTTCTCAAGCGCATCGAGCGCACCGGTTTCGGCCAGTTCCTCTTCAACGACTGGCGCTTCAACGACGACGGCTCGCCGAACGAAGACTTCATCCTGAACAAGCCGGGCTACTCCGGCGCGTCCGTGCTCGTCGCAGGGCGCAACTTCGGCTCCGGCTCCTCGCGCGAGCACGCGCCCTGGGCGCTCCAGGACTTCGGCTTCCGGTGCGTCATCGCGCCAAGCTTCGCCGACATCTTCTACAACAACTGCTTCCAGAACGGCCTGCTGCCGGTGACCCTCCCGGAGGAGACGGTCAACCGCATCCTGGAGAAGGCGGAGTCCCAGCCGGGCTACAACCTGAACGTGGACCTTGAGGGCCTGCGAGTCTGGGACGACGATGAAGAGGTCTCCGCGGAGTTCGACGTGGAGGCGTTCAGACGACACCTGCTGCTCAACGGGCTGGACGACATCGGCCTGACGCTGGAGCACGAGGACGCGATAGCCGCCTACGAGCGCAAGCGCGCCGCGCACGGCGGCGTGCCGGCCGCGTAAGGCAAGCCAGGTGACGCAGACCGCCCAACATACGCTTCCCGCCGTTGACCTGTGGCAGGTCATCGAAGAGTTTCGCGTGGGCCTGCGGGCGGCCTGCGCGTCCGACCTCCGCGGGCTGGTGCTCTACGGCTCTTACGCTCGCGGTGAAGAGCACGAAGAATCGGACATCGACATTATCGTGCTGTTCAAGGACGACGAATCCGCCGCCGAGTACACTCCCAAGGTAGACGGCGTGGCGCGTCGCATCTCCGAAGAGCGCGTGGCGCTGTTGTCTCCCATGCCGATGAGCGAGCGCAAGTACCAGACAGGGCGTTCGCCCTTCTTCATCAACGTCAAGCGCGAGGGCATGTTCATCTTCACGGAGGAGGCAGCGGAGTTGAGCACGGAGATAGAGAGGCTGATGGAGGTTGCTGAGGATAGCTTGGACGCGGCCGGAGGGTTGTTCGAAAACGAACACCACGGCTTCGCCGCCTCGCGCGCCTACTACGCCATGTTCTACGCCGCGTCCGCCGCGCTGCTGACGAAGGGTCTGACCTATTCCAGGCACAGCGGCGTCGTGTCGGGTTTCGGGCGCCATTTCTCTAGCGCGGGACTGCTGCCAATACAATTGCACCTGGACTTCGACAGGGCGCAGAAGCTCCGACTATTGGGCGACTACAGCACGGAACCGTTCGAGCAGAGCACGGCGGAGGAAGTTCTGCGGAACGCCCGCCGGTTCGTCGACGCCGTTCGCGGCTATCTCGAAGAGGTCCTTTGATTCCGGCTCGCACACGCCCGGACCCCGGACCGCCTCAGACTTTCCGCGCCGCTGAGAGAGGGGGAGCCACTTGGCTCGCATAGCCCTGCCCATGACCTTCGCCGCCCTGCTCATTGTCGCGAACATCGTGGCGGTGAAACCGCTCGCGCTTGGCGACTGGGTGCTTTCGGCCGGCATCGTCGCCTACCCGTTCACGTTCCTGGTGACCGACACCCTCTCCGAGGTGTACGGCAGGCGAACGGCGACCCGCGTGGTGTGGATGGGCTTCGCACTGAGCGTTCTGATGGCCGCGCTGGTGTACGTGGCCGGCGTGCTGCCCGCGGCGGGCTTCTGGGAGGGCCAGGGCGCGTTCGACGATACGCTGGGCGCGGTCCCGCGCATCGTGCTCGGCTCGATGATCGCCTTCCTGGTGAGCCAGAACACCGACGTCTTCCTGTTTCACACGCTGGGGCGTCTGACAGGGCAACGCCACCTGTGGCTGCGGAACAATGGCTCGACGATGGTTTCGCAGGCCATCGACACGCTGCTGTTCGTATCCATAGCCTTCGCTGGCACTGTCTCGACGGGCACGCTGCTGAACATGATGGTGACGCAGTACGTGGTCAAGCTGGCCATCGCGGCGGTAGACACGCCGTTCGTGTACCTGCTGGTGGGGATAGTGCGGCGCGGCGAGGGCATCCCCGACGGCGCCGCGACCGCCCAGGTAGGCCGCTCGCCCGACTAGGCGTCGGTTGGGGCGTGGGCCAGACCATCTCCACTTTGGTTGGTCTGCTTTTGGTAGGATACTCGACATGATCACCTCGCTACGCCTGATCAACTTCAAGAACTTCGCCGACGAGACTTTGCGCCTTGGCCCCTTTACCGTGATAGTGGGCGCGAACGCCAGCGGCAAGAGCAACATCCGCGACGCCTTCCGTTTCCTGCACGGCATAGGGCGCGGCTACACGCTGGCGGAGATAATGGGTGGCAAGTATGGCGCGGGCGGGCAACTGGAGTGGGCCGGTATTCGCGGCGCGCCGAATGAGATAGTGCGCTTTGGAAAGAAGTCTCCTCGCAAGAGTGGCGATTTCTCCGTCCATCTCAAAACAGGCCGAGACGATAACGAAGTCTCCTATTCCATCACGGCGAGATTCAACAGGGCTCGTGTCGACGTCTTTCGGGTGTGGAAGGAACGGCTGACTACGGCGACGGCCAACGTGTACATGACCGAGACGACGAACACGGCCAAGCTCCACGTGATATCGGGAGAGTATCCCGAACGCAAAGTGTCGCTAAGCCGCTCACAGCCCGCACTGACGCAACTGCTACATCCCAGACGCATGAGCGAGTTGTGGCTCCAAGACTCCGACCTCGACATTCACTCCGTGCTGGGCTGTATGCGCTTCTTCGATTTCGTGCCGGAGCGTATGCGTCAGCCGTCCTTCCCCGGCCAGACGGTACTGGGCGACGGGGGCGAGAACCTCGCCACGGTGTTGTGCGAAATCTGCGCCGACGACACACGCGGGAGGAACCTGATTTCCTGGTTGGAAGAGTTGACCCCGATGGACGTCAAGGGCTTCGAGTTTCCGAGGGACCCCAGTGGCAGAATCCATCTCCAGATAGTGGAGCGCAATGGGCGCAAGGTATCTGCCTACGCCGCGTCCGATGGCACGCTGCGCTTTCTGGGCTTGTTGGCCGCGCTGTTCGGTACCGACGAAAGCGGCTTCTACTTCTTCGAAGAGATAGACAACGGCATCCACCCGAACCGGCTGTGGCTGCTGACGGACTTCATCGAGCGTCAGACCAACGAGCGCAATGTGCAGGTGGTTACCACCACGCACTCGCCGGCCCTGCTGTCCTGGATGAGTGACAACACCTTCAAGAACACGTCCGTAGCCGCCCGGCTCGAAGACAGCGACGACGCCATCATCCGGTCCATCGCCGGCCTGCACAACGCGAAGAAGTTGCGAAAGTCCCAAGGCCTCGGGCGGTTACACACGAGTGGCTGGATGGAAGACATTCTCAACCTGGAGGCGTGGAAGAAACAGGATGAAGAGTCTGGACAATGAACGTCCTCATCATCCCGGAAGACTTCCGCAACGACCAGTACATCCTCAAGCCGCTGTTCGACAGACTCGTGAGAGCCAGGCCGTCGGTACATATCACCATCTGCCGAGATCCGCTGCTCGGCGGCGTCGGAGAGGCGCTGAAGTCGGAAAACATGGAGTACATCCTTGAGAGATATCGCGGCAGGGTAGATGTCTTCGTGCTCTGCATCGACCGCGACGGTAACTTGGGCCGCAAGCAGAGACTTGACCAACTGGAGACTGAGTTCGGAGGCCGCGTACCCTTCCTGGCCGAGAACGCCTGGGAGGAGATAGAGACCTGGGTGCTCGCGGGCCTCAACCTACCCAACGATTGGCGATGGGCGAACGTCCGCGCGGAGGTGCAAGTCAAAGAGACGTACTTCGAGCCGCTCGCAGTTCTACGCGGACTAGTCGGCTCGCTCGGCGGCGGACGGAAGGTGCTGGGCGAGGAAGCGTCCCGCCGTATAGGCGCCATACGTCAGAAGTGCCCCGAGGACTTCGACGCCCTCGCGCGGCGTCTCGAGGCCATCGCCCTGACAGGATAGGGTGAATTCGGCCCGCGTCAGACAGCGAGGTCGAACGGCAAGTCGCTAATGTCGCGCAAGCGTCTTCCAGTCACCAGCGTGTTCAACAGCTCGGCATCCGAATCACTGCCAACCGCGGCCGCCGTCAGCTCCTGCAACGCGAAGTGGTAAACACAATCTATGTCGCCGGTGCCATAGGCAAGCGATGCGATGCGTCCCGGCAAAGGTTCCCCGACAACGGCGACGATGTGCGGCGTTTTACCTTTGCGGTTGCGTACGAGGTTCAGGCCCTCTGTGCGAGCGTTCTGAGAGCGATCGCTGCGAAGTGTCCATTTGCATGAAACTGACGCATGCAAGATATTCGCTTGCGAGTTCGCGCGGCGTAGGGGCGTATGCACAGCCAAGCCGTCATCGTCGTCGAGCAGCGCATCATTCGCATTAACCGTATCATCATCTACGGGCATCCGGCAGACTACGATATCGGGTGTAACGATATAGTCGCCAAAGACAACCCTCAACTCTTTGTATTGTGCGATCACTCGCGACACGTCGGCGAGATGCTGGTATTGCTCGAAGTCCCTAACGTTGCCACCAAGCGAAAACTCCCATTCCCCAGGTCGCAGGTGAGAGAGCAGACTGAACGCATTGCGCAAGAAGTCCCTTGTCGCCTCTTCGAATCGAAGTCCAGCCGTTTGCCCAGCGAGCCTTCCAGACTTCGGCTTGATCCCGATACCTTCTATGATGCCTTTACCCAGTCTGACGCTGGCGGTGCTTCCTCTGTCAGAGTTGTTGGGGACTCCGTCGTTCACACGCAACACTCTGTCGCAAAGAGTGCTATGGTATTCGCGCCGCAACTCCTCCATAACTCCGGGCATTACGACTTCACCATGCCTATGACGTACTCTTGATGCATTCTCTTTTCGATTTGAGACTGATTTTGCCTGCCCCAACGGGCGGGCATCATGCGCCTATCGCGGTCCAGTCGGCGAACACCTATGCCAACCAAGTCGAACCCGACGCTCTTGCCGATGCTGGCGATGCCCTTGTGAGTTTCCACGTCCACGCTACGCAAGACCGATGTTCCAACAACGACAACCGCTGCCCTGCCGTTCCTCAGCACCCGGCGCATCTCTTCCAAGACCGCCGACATCTCTCCGAAGTACCGCCGCAATACCATCGCCTTTCTGGAATCGTGCTCAGCCAGTTTCGCCAGCGTCTGTTCACACTGCTCAGGCAGGTCCGCGTATTCCGGTCCGCGCATAGACTCGTGCCCCAGGTAGCGCGACCGAAGCTGTGTGAGCTCTTTGGTCTTCCAGCCGAACCACACCAGTGAGAACTTGTGCGCCCTCATGTAGTCTATCGCGTTGTTCGCATATGGCGGCGAAGTCACGACCAGATCGACACTGTCGGACGGCAACCCTGTGTTATCTGCCCTGGCCGCCCGAACGGAGGCATTCCCAGTTTCGTCGATAGGAGCCTGTGACTCTTTCAGGTAACGCGGGAAGAGCGTGAGCGTCGATTGCTCCGCACTGGGCGAACCGTAGAGAGGCGCACGGGAGCCGTCTTTGGTGAGAGTCTCCACGTTGCGCTCCAGCCTCTTGCTGAATTCGACGAACGCGGAACCCGGGTTCTTGGCGTTGTCCCGGTGAGGCCGTGTGTGTGCGAGATCGCGCGCAAGCGACACACCACCTGACTTGGCGATGATGGTCGATGAAAAGGCAACTCTCAGAAATCGTCGTATATCCTGATCATCGAGCGCGTCAATCCGTCGCGTGAGTGCGAGCAGCTCCAGTTGCGACTTGGGCGTGAACCAGTAATCGACGAAGTCCCTGGTCTTTGCGTCGAACCGCCCTTCCAAGTCCCGTTCCAGCACGTCGATTTCGTCCCAGTAATCGTTCCTGGCGGCGTTCAGCACACCGCGTCCAGCCTCCAGCGCAGCTACCGGGTCAATGGGCGTTAGCTTGGCTTCCGCGATTAGCCGCGCCAGAGGGTCAATGTCGCATCCAACAGCGCGACGTCCCAATCGGACCGCTTCCACCAACGTTGTGCCGGAGCCAAGCATCGGGTCGAGAACTATCTCTCCGGCCTCCGAAAGCCGATTGATGAGGAATTCGGGCAGTTGGGGAGGAAACTTCGCCGGAAAGGGATGCCAGGAGTGTGAACCGTACCCGCCGCTCGTACCGTGGAAATCCAGATCCGCGCGCAAGGCTGCCCCCAACGCCTCCAAGCGTTTACTCGCGTTCATGGACCCGGGTTGTGAGCAGTGGGAGGGTCAACCTTCATTTGACACCCTAATCGTCCGCGCTGTACAGCGTATCTATGCCGTTGCGCGACACATCGTCGGACTGGGCGCTTTGCTGCCTGCGCGTCATGCGCCTGACGCCGGTGACCACGAGCCCCTGGAGCGCGTCCACTTCGCGAGTGATTGCGGTCCGGAAGTGCGAGCTGTACTCGCCAACGTTGCGGAACTTTCTGTAGCGGTCGCGCAGCAGCCGCTTGGAGGCCGCCGACCTCAGCTCCACCAGCTCGGCCAGAAGCTCCCGTCTCAGGTTGCGCGCCGCCTCGCCGGGGTTCAGGTGCGCGCCGCCGGGCGGCTCCTGCACCACGCTGTCGACGATACCGAGCGACAGGCAGTCCGCGGCGGTGAGCTTGAGTGAGGCGGCGGCCTCTTCGGCTCTAGCCTCGTCCTGGTACATCAGCTCCGCCGCATCCTCCGGCGAGATGATGGAGTAGATCGCGTTCTCCATCATCAGCACGCGGTCGGCGACGCCCAGCGCGAGCGCGCCCGCGTTGCCGCCCTCGCCGATGACCACGGACATCGACGGCACCTCGAGCCTAGCCATCAGCGCCATGGTCTCGGCTATCGCGCCGCCGAGTCCCCCCTGCTCGGCCTGTAGGCTCAGGTAGGGACCGGGCGTGTCTATCAGCGTTATGATGGGTATGTCGAACTTGGCCGCCATGCGCAGCACGCGCTGCGCTTTGCGGAAGCCGGCGGGCGACGTGCGCCCGTCGTTGCGGTCGCCGTCGGCATCGGAGCGGCCGCGCTCCTGTCCGACAACCGCAACCGTCTGGCCTCCCAGGCGCCCGATGCCGCACACGATAGCCGGGTCGTCCGCCGTGTGCCGGTCGCCGTGCAACTCGACGAACGGCGCGAATATGGTGTCTATGTAGCCGAGCGAAGTGGGCCGCCCTTCGTGCCGTGCGAGCTGCACCGAATCCCATGCCTGCGGCGCCTGCGGCGTACTAGTCTCGACGGACCGCCGTTGGTCGCGCTTCCGCATGGGGGTGAGCCGGTACTGCGGGCCAAGCAGGTCCAGCGTCGTCGCCAGCATGTCCCTCAGGTTGGCGCGCTCTACCACCGCGTCGAGCACGCCGTGGCGCTCGAACGACTCGGCGGTGTGGGCGCGCTCGGGTAGTGGCTCGCCTGTGGACTGCTGTATCTGGCGCAGCGAGCTCACACCCACGATAGCGCCAGGCTCGGCCAGCACGATGTCGGCCAGGCTCGCGAAGCTTGCATAGGCCTGGCCGGTGGCGGGGTTGGCGAGCACCGATATGAAGGGCAGACCCCGCGCGTCCAGCCGGCCGGACGCGATCGACGTCTTCGCCATCTGCATCAGCGAAAGCGCCCCTTCCTGTATGCGCGCTCCGCCGCTGGTGACAATGGCTATCGCGGGCAGCAAATTGCGCGACGCGCGCTCCAGCGCGAGCGCGACTTTCTCGCCTACCACGCAGCCCATGGTGCCGCCCATGAACCCAAAGTCGAGCACTATGAGCATGGCCGGGCTGCCGCCTATGGCGCAGGTGCCGGTCACGGCGGCCTCGGTCAGTCCGGTGCGCCGCTGGTCGCGAAATATGCGCTGTTTGTAGGAGACCTTGGAGGAGAAGGACAGCGGGTCGAGGGAAGTTATCGAGCGGTTGATCTCGCGAAAGCTGCCGGGGTCCGCGAGCGAGTCGACTCGCTCGCGCGCGTTCATGCTGTAGTGGAAGCCGCAGAGGCCGCACACGCGGTACCGATCGTACCGGACCGAACCGGCGAGCGTACTGCCGCAGACCAGACAGCTCTCCCTGGCGGGCGGCAGGCTCTCCCCTTCTTCCTCGGCCCGCCCCTTTCCCACGACGGAGCCTATGAGTCCGCTCAGGCTTCTGGGCACCTTGGCACGCTCCCGCACAGTGTAGCCGCGTCCGGCGGAGGCTCGACAGCCGGCGGCAGCGGCTTTAGACGCTTCCTATTATAACATCACGCGATCTCGACCCGTCACTGGGACCCACGATGCCTCTGTCCTCGAGTTCGTCCATCAGGCGCGCGGCGCGGGGGTACCCTATGCGCAGACGCCGTTGCATCAGCGAGGTCGATATCTTGTTGTGGCTCATCGCGAGGCCGATGGCCTTGTCCAGCAACTCGTCGGTGCCGTCGGACTGTGCCCCCGCCTGTCCGCTCTCATCTTCGGTGGCGACCGACTGAAGCGCTATTTCGTCCATCGGCCCCCAGGGTGTAGACGTCCAGAACTCCACCAGGTGCTCGACCTCGGCATCGGAGATGAACACCCCCTGCACACGCTCCGGACGCGATGCGTCCAGCGGCAGGTAGAGCATGTCGCCCCGGCCAAGCAGCTTGTCCGCGCCGGTGGTGTCGATGATGGTACGCGAGTCCACCTGCGACGTAACGCTGAAGCTGATTCGGCTCGGGAAGTTGGCCTTGATCAGCCCTGTCACCACATCCACCGACGGCCTCTGTGTGGCGACGACCAGGTGAATGCCGGTGGCCCTGCCGAGCTGCGCCAGCCGGCAGAGCGTCTGCTCGACGTCGAACGCCGCCGACATCATCAGGTCGGCGAGCTCGTCTATCACCACCACCAACATCGGCATCCTGTCGGGCGTGCGCTTGTTGTACGACTCGATGTTGCGAACGCCCACCTCCTCCATCCTGCGGTAGCGGTCGAGCATCTCGTTGACCATGCCCTTCAGCAGGCCGACCACCTCGTCCGTCTCCACGACCACCGGTGTAAGAAGGTGGGGAATGCCGTTATAGGGAGTCAGCTCCACGCGCTTGGGATCTATGAGCAGCAGCCTCAACTCGGCGGGGGACCTCTCCATTATGAGCGACGAAATCATGCCGTTCAGGCACGCGCTCTTGCCGCTGCCGGTCGCTCCCGCGACGAGCAGATGGGGCATCGTGGCGAGGTCGACCACCTTTGTCTCGCCGCCGGAACCCCTGCCGAGCGCCACGGGCAAGTGGCCCTTCTTGCTCAAGCGGCGGAACTCGCCGCTCTCGACCACCGAACGAAGCGACACGACGCCCGGATTGGGATTGGGAATCTCGATCCCGATCATCGACTCGCCCATAACCGGCGTCTCGATGCGTATACTGGGTGTCTTCAGCGCGAGCGCCAAGTCCTTCTCACGCGACAGCACGCTATCCACCTTTACGCGAGTCTTGTTCTCCTGGCGCTTCGTCACCGCCTTGCCGGACTCGTCCACCTTGGGCCGGCCCGACTCGTCGGTCTCACGAACCATCTTGTACCGCCGGATCCAGCCGGGCACCAGGCCGTACATCGTCACGCGCGGCCCGGGCATGGCCTGCCCCATCTCGACCTCGATTCCATACTCGGCCAGCGTGCTCCGGATCACGTCGCCGGTAGCCTGCATCTCCTCCTCGGTCACGCCGGCCTCCGGCGCCTCGCGCAAGAAGTCCCTCTTGGGCAGCTTCCAGCGACCTGCGCCGCGTGAAGGCTGGGAGGCCCCGGACCGATCACCGTTGCCGTTGCGGCCTACGGCGCCTACGGCGGAGTTCCACAGGCTGTTGAACTTTGATCTGCCAGGAGAAAGGGGGCGCTGCGGCGGCTCGGCGTAAGGCTCGACCACACCGGCGGCCGCGGCCGCGGGCACGGGCACGCTCTTCCCGTTGCCGTTGGACACGGGGGCGGGCTCGTCGACGCCGTAGCCGTAGGCGGCCCAATCTTCGGCGTTCAGGTATTCGTTCCTGTACCCGTAGCCGGCCGGTTCGTACTCGCGCGCGTACTCGTCCACGTCCGGCGCGGGGCTGTCTTCAGCTGGCAGGGGCGCCGCATCGTCGGTGGCTTCAGACACGATGCCCTCGTCAAGGGAGTCTGACGGCGCGGGCTCCTCGGGGTGAATGGTCGCGGTGAGGCCATCGTACCGGTACGACCCCATCCTGGAGTAGTAGCCACCCGCTGCCCGGGACCCCGCGCCTTGCCCGCCTGGACGCGCGCTGTCGGCGCCGTAACCCGAAGGCGACGAGTACGCGAGCTGGGCGTCCCGCTCGTCGCCTTGCCAAACCTCGGATGACTGCTCGTTCTTCCGCTGCCGACGCTCCCGCAGCTTGGCGGCCATGGTGCTGGCCGCGAATGCCATGGCCACACAACAGAACAGCGCCGCCCTGCCCAACCCGAACGCGGCGGCAACCGCGACCGGCGGCGCCACCACGGCCACGCCGACCGCTATCACGGCGAACAGGCGCAGCGCGCCGAGCCACGCGGTAGTGCCGACGATGGCCTGTCCCACGCGTCCTCCCAGCGGCGCCTCTCCATCCAGGGTGAACGCCGCGAGCGACCCGCTTGAGGGCGAGAAGAACGCCATCGCCCCAAGCGCGGCGGCAAGGAAGACGACGGAGCCGAGCCACAGCCTGTAATGCCGGAACCAGCCGCGCCGCCAGCCTAGAGCGAATGCGAGGACGACGAGCCAGGCCACTACGGGCACAACACCCAGGCCAAGCGTCGACAAAATGGCGTCCCTGGCGGAGGTGATCGCGTCCAGGATGGGGACGCGGAACCAGTAGACGACCCCGGCGATCACCGAGAGCGCCACCGCTCCGGCCACCGCGACCGGGACAATGGGAAAGGAAATTGTTTCCCCGCCGCCGCTGGCGGGGGCGTTTTCGGCTGTTTCTTGCATGGCGCCTGTTCCTGCGTAAGATTCCGGGCGGCGGCGATTTCGGGGCCGCGGCCCGAGATTTCGTGGAGGAGGTCGAGGGGTATGCTGCCCCGGACCTGAGTCCGGATCGGCCGCTTCACAAGAGCCGCACTGACACGGGACGACTCGCCCGCACGACGACCCGGAAACGCCGGGCGGCCCCTAGAGGCGCTCGATGGCTACGAGCACGGTCGGACGCCTGCGCGTCTGCTCGTACAGGGAGTCGGAGACTGCGCCCGCAACCCTGGCCTCCACCCTATCCCAATCTATGGCGCGGCGCGTTTCCGTTTCTAGGCTTTGTAGGGCGATTTTGGCGGTTTTTCCGAACAAGTGCTGGGACTCGTCCAAATCGGCGAATCCCGAGGACACTATCGCCGGCTCGGCGAGCGCCTCCCCGGTGACATCGTCGACGCACAGAAGAACCGCCACCACGCCATTGCGCGCGAGCCGCCGCCTGTCGTCCAACGCATCGCTGTGCATGTCCCACAGCGTGCGCCCGTCGACGTACACACGACCCGCGGGCACGCTGCCCACAACGTCCGCGCCGCCGGAGTCGATCTCCAGTACGTCGCCGTCGGTGAGCACGAACGTGTTGGACGCCGGCACGCCCATGGAGCGCGCGATGGCCGCGTGGGCCACCAGGTGCCTGTACTCGCCGTGAATGGGCACGAAGTAGCGCGGCCTTACGAGGCCGAGCATCATCTTCAACTCTTCCTGGCTCGCGTGGCCGTGCACGTGCACCATCTCGACGCGGCTGTAGTACACCCGGGCGCCGCGCATGAACAGCCTGTCTATCGTCTTGGCGACGAGAGTCTCGTTGCCCGGAATGGGCGAGGCGGAGATGATCACGGTGTCGCCCGGCTCGACCTCCACGTCGCGGTGCTCGCCGTTGGCGATGCGCACGAGGGCCGACGTCGGCTCGCCCTGGCTGCCCGTGGCCACGATCACCACGCGCTCATTCGGCAGCCGGGCCGCGTCCCGCGTCGACACGAGCACACCGTCGGGCGCGTCCAGGTAGCCCATCTTACGCGCCATCTTCACGTTGTTCGCCATGCTACGGCCCACCACGGCCACCTTGCGGTCGTACTTCACGGCCGAGTCCACCACCTGCTGCACGCGCGAGATGAGCGATGCGAACGTGGCGACCATCACGCGCCCCGGCGCCTCGCCAATCAGCCGGTCCAGCGCCAGGGCCACCACCTGCTCGGACTCGGTGTAGCCCTTCACCTCCGCATAGGTGGAGTCGGACAGCAGCAACAGCGCGCCGTCGCCGGCGAGCCGGGACAGAGCGATGAAGTCCATCGGCTGCGAGTCTATCGGCGTGTGGTCGATCTTGAAATCGCCGGTGTGGATGACCATGCCCAGCGGAGTCTCTATGGCAATCCCCATGGCGTCGGGGATGGAGTGGCAGACGCGGAAGAACTCGATCTGGAAGCAGCCCACCCTGAAGCGGGAGTGTGGCTCAACCACGTTGAGTCGCGCGTCCCGAATCATGCCCCGCTCACGCAGCTTGACCGAAATCAGCCCATGGGCGAGCCGCGAGGAGTAGACGGGCACGTCGATCTCCGCGAGCACGAACGGCAGCGCGCCTATGTGGTCTTCGTGGCCGTGAGTGATGAGGATGGCCCGGACACGGTCCCGGTTATCGTGAAGATAGGAGATGTCCGGTATGGCGAAGTCGATGCCCGGCGTGTCTTCGCCGGGGAAGAGCACACCAGCGTCGACGACCACGATGTCGTCTTCGTACTCCAGGGCCAGCATGTTCTGGCCTATCTCGCCGAGGCCACCCAGGGGTATGACCTTGAGGGGAGATTCGGTCATCCGGCGCTATTCGAACAGGCTCAACTGCTGCTTGGGCTCATCCTCCGTCTCTTCCTCGGGCAGAGCCCCGGCGTCCTCTATGAGGCCGGGCAGAGCGCGGAAGTCCTCCTCCAGCACGCTGCGCAGCCTGCCGTTGCGGAGCGCCGCGGCGGGGTGGTACATGGGATACACCAGCAGGTTGTTCCAGCGGCGCGCCTTGCCGCGCGCCTTGCCGATAGCCTCGTTGGGGAAGAACTTGGCGAAGGAGTACCTGCCCAGGGCGACGACCACCTTTGGCGAGATGATTTCGAGCTGCTCGTGGAGATAGGGTTGGCAGGCCGCAATCTCGCCCGGAAGCGGGTCGCGGTTATTGGGAGGGCGGCACTTGAGCATGTTGGTGATGTACACGTCCTCGCGTCGCAGCCCGATGGAGTTCAGCAGCTCGTTGAGCAGGTTACCCGCTCGCCCCACGAACGGGCGGCCTTCCTGGTCCTCGTAGTAGCCCGGCGCCTCGCCCACGAACATGACGTCGGCGTCGAGCGATCCCTCGCCGGGCACGGCCCGGTTGCGTTTCTGGGCCAGGGTGCACTTGGTGCAGGCGTTGACCCTGCGAACCAAGTCATCGTAAGTGGTGGTGTTCATTGGCCGTTCCCCGTCCGCTGATAGTCGCTTGGCAAGCCTTGAGGGAGCTTCCCGAACCCGCTACATGCGTGTCGGGCGGACTGGGCAAACCTTACACGACAGGCCGCGGAGCGTCAAACGCCGATCACCGCCTGCCCTGCGCCATCCGCACCGACTCCGGCATTCGGCGCAGCGCGAACATCGCCGACACGCCGGCCACCGCGAGCGCGCCGTTCAGGCTGAACGCCAGACCCCAGCCGGCGGCGCCCTGCACCACGTCGAGGACTGTGCCCGCGGCGATGGGCGCGGCCGCGCCGACGGTGAACGCGATGAACGCCTGCACCGCCTGCGTCGACCCTATCCGGCCTTGTGGCGACAACTCGGTCACCGCCGTGGAGTAGATGGCCGAGTCGGCCGCCGTGGACAGCCCGTAGACGAAGCCGAGCGCGAGCATCAGCGCGGGCGGCGCGCCGATGAGCCAGCCGACGATGAACGAACAGGCGCCGCTCACGGCGAATATGAGCATCGCGCCCGCCGTCCGGCCCGTGTAATCGGACACGAACCCCCCGATGAGCACGCCGCCGATGCCCATCATGAACATCAGGCCCGCCCACGTTGACGCCCGCGCCGCCGCGTCCTGGTCCCCCGCGCCGCCGTGAAGGAACATCGCCCCGAGCAGCAGCGGAAGCCACAGCCGCGCCAGGTACAGCTCCGCGGTGTGCAGCGTGTACCCCGCTATCGCCAGCACCGCCGGCCGGTTGCGCAGCACGCTCAGGTCCAGGTGCCAGCCGGCGGGGGCGGCCTGCCGACCGGGCGCCGGGTCGGGACGCTCCGCGTCGCGGCCAAGCATGAGCAGCAACGCGGGAACGAGGCCCGCCAGGGCGACGAACGAAGTTGCGAGGTACGCCGTTTGCCAGGACTCCACGGCGTTGAGCAACTGCCCCATGAACACGTAGGATACGGTCGTACCGGCATAGCCCATAGCCACGAATACCCCCACCGCCGCGCCGCGCCGGCCGTGCGCGAACCGCAGCGACACGAGCTGAATGCCCGGCACGTAGGCTCCGACGTGGCCCATGCCCGACACGAACCGGAGGGCCGAGCCGGTCCACACGTCTGTCGCGAGCAGCGGGAACAGCAGGTTGCTCACCGCCATCACCGCCACGCTCGCGAGCAGCACGCGCCGGGGCGATAGCCTGTCGGCCAGCGGGATGAGGACGACGGACGATACGGCGTAGCCGATGAGGTAGGCGGAGAATACCAGCGCGGCCTCGGCGTTCGAGAGCTGCCACTCGTCGCGAATGAGCGGCGCGGACGACACGTAGCTGGAGAACGGGAGCAGAGCCAGGAAGAGGGCGGAGCTTATGCCGGCTAGCCACAGCGCGTTCCTCCAGCCCTCACCGGACGCGCCCGCGTCGTCTCCCGGCCCGCCGGCGCCCGGCAGCCGCTCGCCGTGTGGTTCTTGGGTCGGCTGTGCCATGCGGCTATGCCCCTGGCCGCCCTCGGCCGAGCGTGCAATCCCCCTCTGCCGTCGCCATCACCGGTCGCTGGCGCGCTAACCCAGGGCCTGGGCCAGGTCCTCTATCAGATCGTCGGGGTGCTCCAGGCCTATGGACGCGCGCAGCAGATTCTGGGGCGTCCGCGTGTCCGGTCCTTCGATGGATGCGCGGTGCTCTATCAGGCTCTCGGTGCCACCCAGGCTCGTCGCGCGCGTGAACAGCCTCACCCCGGCGGCAACGCGCATGGCCTCTTCACGGCCCCCCACGACCTGAAAGGACACCATGCCGCCGAACCCGTCCATCTGCCGCGCCGCGGTCTCGCGCCCGGGGTGGCCCGGAAGACCCGGGTAGTGTACCGCCTCCACGCGCGGATGCTCGCCCAGGAACTCGGCCACGCGGGCGGCGTTCTCCGAGTGCGCCCTCATGCGCAGGTGCAGCGTGCGCATTCCGCGCAGCGCCAGCCAGCAGTCGAAAGCGGACGGCACGGCGCCGTAGGCGCTCTGCGTTCGCCTGACGCTTTCAAGCAGCTCGCCCTCGTTCCGGCACACCACTGCGCCGCCGGTCAGGTCGCCGTGGCCCCCGACGTACTTGGTCGTCGAATGCACCACCGCGTCGGCGCCGGTCTCGATGGGCCGCTGAAGCATCGGCGTGGCCCAGGTGTTGTCGCAGACGCACAGGGCGCCCGCCTCGTGCGCGATGGCGGCTGTGCGCTCCACGTCGGTTATCTTGAGCAGCGGGTTGGACGGCGTCTCCACCCATACGAGCCTGGTATTGGGCCGCAGCGCGGCCACAAGCTGCGCCTCGTCGGTCAGGTCCACAAACGACGCCTCCAGACCCCAGCGCGCGAACACGTCGCGGAGCAGCGCCGCGGTGCCGTGATAGCAGTCGGAGGGCGCGATCACGTGATCGCCCGCGGCCAGCGTGTGGAACACGGCCCCCGCGGCGGCCATGCCGGACGCGAAACAGGCGGCCCCCGCGCCGCCCTCCAGCGCGGCCAGTCGGTCTTCCAGCAGCGCGCGGTTGGGGTTGCCGGAGCGGGCGTAGGTGTATCCGAGCGGATAGCCGCCGTCGGGTTCGCGCTCGAACGTGGTGGACAGGTGGACGGGAACGGTAACCGCGCCCGTCGCCGGGTCCACGTGGTGTGCGGCACGCGCCGCGAGCGTCTCGCGTCTCACGCTATCGCCGGGCGCGGCTTCTGCCTACAGCCCAATCGCCTCGGCCACGCGCTCCAGGTGCTCCCTGGAGTCGCCGAACGCCAGCTCGGCGGCCTTCGCGCGGCGCGAGTAGAGCTGCATGCTGTGCTCTTTGGTGAAGCCTATCGCGCCGTGGCACTGGTGCCCTGTAGCGCACACCCGGCGCACGGCGTCGCTGACCCACGCCTTGGCCATGGCGACCTCGCTCTCGGCGGGCAGTCCCTCCGAAAGCCGCCACGCGGCCTGGCTGGTGATGTAGCGCGACCCCTCGACGTCGGTGGCCATGTTGGCGCAGTGGTGCTGGATCGCCTGGAAACTGCCGATAGGACGCCCGAACTGGATTCGCTGCTTCACGAACTCCACCGTCATGTCGAGCACCTTCTGCCCGTTGCCCACCATCTCGGCGCACTTGCCCACGGCCCCCCACTGGACCACCCTGGCGATGGTGGGCCAGCCGCCGTTCAGCTCGCCCAGCAGCGCGGAACCGGGTACGCGCACGCCCTCGAACGTCACCTCGGACTGCCGGTCGGACGCGATGGTCTTGAGCAGCGTCTGGGACACGCCGGGGGTGTTGGCGGGCAGGATGAACAGCGACACGTTCTCGTCGGCGTCGCCCGTCCGGGCCGCGACTACCAGGTAGTCGGACACGTGGGCGTTGGGGACGAACAGCTTGGTGCCGTTGATTACGAATCCGTCCCCGTCCGGCTCGGCGGTGGTACGGACGCCGGCGGCGTCCCAGCGGACATCGGGCTCCGTAAGCGCGAGCGTGGCTATCACCTGGCCCTCCGCGATGCCCGGCAGGTACTGGCGCTTCTGCTCGTCGCTGCCGGCGTCGAGAATGGCCATGCCGCCCAGCACGACGGCGGAGAAGAACGGCCCGGGGAGCATGGCCCCGCCGATCTCCTCCAGGAGGACGCACAGGTCGAGAAACTCCAGACCCGCGCCGCCGTACTCCTCAGGGAAGATGAGGCCGAGCCAGCCGTTCTGGGCTATCTTCTGCCAGCTTTCCGGGGTGTAGCCGCGCTCGTCCTCTTCCATCGCGCGGACGAACGCCTCGGTGCACTCGGCTTCGAGGAACTCGCGGGCGCTGTTGCGCAGCATCTGCTGGGCTTCGGTAAGTCCTAGGTCCACTGATGCACTCCTAATCTAGTCCGCTGCGGGCGCTCAGCGCCGATTGGCTGGACATGTAGGCCGCAGTCCGTAGCCCAAACTGAGGTTTACAATTGACAACGCGCTCGCAACGATGTAACGTTTAACTTGTGAGAGCCGGGCGTAGCTCCCTGCGGGAGTTGTGACTGGCTCTTTTAATTTGCCTCCCAAAGATCAAGGACCCCCTCAGCAATTACAATCGGTAGAGCCCAGGCCTCTGATAACCATCGTGGCTTGTCTGCTCGATTATGCGGTAGTAACGCCTAATGGCCAACAGGAACGGATCATTCATAGGCGGCCTTCTATACAACTCCGCTTCTTCGTACTGCCTGATCGCTGAGGCCACCATATCGGCAATCTGAATCCCCGCGGACGCCTTCGAGTCTCCAATAACTTGTATCCTCTCTTGGCACGAAAGTCGCCTTGGCGAAGGCTCCAATCCTCACGGTGCTGTGCAATTGACTACAGGGGATTCTCTAAGAAGTACTGTGCAGACTTCCATATATCGATTATTCTCGATGTGAGGATGGAGCTTCTCCTCTCAATAGCCTCTTCGTTCCACTCACCGGCAGTATCCCCAAGCAACTCCTTATTGAGCAACAGAGTACTGTGCTTATCTAAGGCTGCCCTTTTTTCATCCCAAGGTCCGTTCGAAAGACTGGCGTTAAGTCTCCCAGTTGTCAATGTCAAATTACCGAGGGAGTGTACTCTTTCTTCTCGCCGGTCCCTTGCTTCTTGACTTGCAGAAGAGGGTAGCCGCCAGTTGTCTTGCCATTGCCGCGGCATGATATGTTCTATTGTCAGATTTTTCGTCGGGCCGAGCTGCTCTGTCATGTTCTGCTCTCTCATGTACCTTTCAATTTCGACCAGAATCATCTTTCGCCTCTGCACGTTCCCCCCCAACCGACCGTCTGTAAGGCTCGCAGTTAAGATTCTATCGTTAGGCCACATGAAAGTGTCGTTGGTCTGTGAGTTCAGAAACCCAACCATTGTGTCGTCGTAGTGATTGGGCCGCTCTTCATGCATACGTTCTAGTAGGCTGATAAGGAAAGCCGTTAGCCCCTGCGTGATACGCCCATGCAAGATGCGCCGCACCAAATAGCTTTCGAGAATCTGAATGCACCGCTTGTATCGCACCTCGGGGATTCGAGTGGCCTTGAGATATAGCATCACTGGCATGACGGCAACTATGTTCATTTCGCCTATGATGCGAGCGAGCGCCCCTCTGACGTATGGGTCGGGGTCCTTAAACTCCAGTACATCCTTGTATGCCGTTCCCGCGGAGCGGATTTTCCCCGCAATGCGTTCGATACTTGTATCACGGTGGTCATTTAGGTAGACACGGAAGTCGGAAGCGACCCTATTTGGTGCCACGTTGCTTAGCGTTGTCGCCATCATCCAATGATTAAGCAGGCGATCTAACTGTACTCTATCCAGTCGAGGTTCTGATGTAGTCTCCCGCCACCACCCGTCTTCAAACATACCCCACAGCCGCTGCGCCGCGTTCGCCTCATCAACAACGCCAGCTTCATACATGACAGTGTTCTTGACCAAATCGGATTGTTTTAGGATTTCCCCTCGCGCATTAAGCGTTTCGAAGATGATATGAGGTTCTTCATCGTCTTCCAAGTCAATTACGGCAATGAGCAGGGATTTGGCAAGTGCTTCTTCGAGAGCGTCAGACCGTCGATCCCTTTCCTCTGGTGTTTCAGCTTCAGATAGCCACTCTTCAACTTTCTCTTTGAAGTACCGGAAGGCCTTCGTGATAGGCCAGTAATCTCCCTGACTGTCGATGAATGTGACTCTGATTGCCTCTTGGAAGGCTTTCTGATCATTGATGTTGGATTGGCGAATTTTTGTCTGGTTATTCGTGTCGCCTCCAAAGTGACTTTCGTTGTTTTCTGTGAGTTCTCGTAGTCGTGCAAATCGTGCTTCGTCGTTGAATTGTTGGAAAACTAGTTGTGTAGCCTTTATGAGAAGCTGTAATGTGGTAAGTCTCTGTTGACCGTCTACCACTAACCTCTTAGTAACTATCTCAAAATCCTAACCCACAGATGCATAGAGTGGATTCAGGGACGATATGTAAGGTTTCTCCAACAGGACCGGGAGGAACCGCATGACGCAACAAGATA